>VSND01000058.1 GCA_009774145.1 Lachnospiraceae bacterium
TATCAAGTAGAAACTCATTTTTTCTAAAAATTTAATAATTTGCGACACACCCTCCGGGAGTGTCGTGGGTAGAATAGCAAGCACTGCCCATGTCCGGACACATGGGCGAAATTCCCCATACTTCCCTACCGTCCGTATGATGAAATTTCCATAGGGAAGTATCCCTAACCCTCTTTGGTTTTCTCTGCATTTTTCTCCGCAAGTCCTTGACCTTCCCACGCAGATTTGCTACAATAACACATGGATAATTCTATCCAAAACAACTGAACAGACACGAAACCAGACTGTTGTAAACCGAACAAGTTACAGCAGTTTTTTTATGCCCAAATTTAGAAAGGACGATGTAAAAATGGCAAACAGGACACGCACCAACCGGAATGAATTTCACTTGAATGACAAGGAGCAATATATCCTTGACGAGAAGTTTAAGCTGTCCGGCATGAAAAGCAAATCGGCTTTTATCCGGAAGCTGATTCTATACGGATATGTCTATGACGTGGATTACAGTTTTTTACGGGAATACAATACGGAACTGGGGCGGATCAGTTCAAGTCTGAACCAGATTGCGAAAAGAATTAACAGCACAAACCACGTCTATCAGGAAGATATGGACGAAGTAAAGGAGTTGATGAAACAGGTATGGCAGTCACAAAAATCCATGCGGCTTGCTTCCACAAAGGACACGGAACGCCTTTTCTCCATGCTGCCCTATAAGACCCTTGCTTTCTCACAAATCAAGAACAGCTACGGCACATACGCGCTGATCGGCAAGGACGAGAACCGGGACAGGCAGATAAGGAAGCCCCGCCCCTCTGTCCGGGCGCAGCTTGCACAGGACAAAAAGAGAACCGCCCCAAAGAAAGCGGCGGCGAAAACAAAAAATCACGGATTGGAGGTATGAGCATGAACACATACGCAGAGCTTTACCATGCGCAGGATATGCGGCGGTGTAGCGTGTGTGGCTCACCTTTTGCGTCCAGCTCTAACCGGGCGATCTACTGCCCGGACTGCCGGAAGCGTATCACAAACAGACAGGCAGCGGAGCGCATGAGGAAACGGCGCGCCCTTGTTACGCAATAGGGGCAAAAAAAGCCTTGATTGACAGGACTTCCAGAGCGGGAAAATAAGGCGGCAAGGGATTTATACCTTTCCCCCGCAAAATGCCGTTCTATTGCGTAACATATCAAAATCAGCACTCACAAAAAAGACAAGGCGCGGTGGCTATTTGATAGCCGCCGCGCCCCAATTTGGTTTAATTATACTGGTCTAATTAAATGGTGTTCAAAGAAAGTTTCAAAGGTATTTGCAGCACCCCCATGCTCAACAATTCTTCCGTCTATTACTTTATCAATATTAACTCCTGTAATTTCTAAAACTTTATTTGTAGGCTTTATGCCAATAAACTCTCCCTTGTGCGTTCCTTTCATAATAACTTCTGAAATAACATAATCCCCATCTATATATTGACGAATAATTTTCAATGTGTAGTCGGGATATGTTTCTTTCAAAGCTAAAAGGTGTTGTTTCATTCCGTCCACCCCTATAAAAATTGGTTTTCCACCAACTTTCTGCATACAATCTTCTGATATGTATTTTGAGAGTTCATCAAGCATATTTTCCGAAACAATAATTTCATAAAAATATTTTACAAGTTCTTTCTTATTCATTTTATATACTGTCCTTGACTTTCTTAGATAGCATGATTTTTTAGTTCCCATTATATGATACAACAATTCAAAATGCAATATCTTTATGGAATTATCCCCCGTTCGTTTTCCCTTTTTCGTTCCGGCGGCTTCTCTGCCTGTAAAATGCTGTCTATGTTCTGCTTGATAATGTCGTATTCCCGGACTTTCTTCTTTAGCTTGCCATAGTCGGCGTAAAGGGCTTCTTTCTGCGCTTGGAGGGCTTCGTATTCCTTTTGCATGGCTGCGAGGTTGGGGAGCTTTGTAATGCCCGACGCTTTCAGCGACCTTGCAGCGGCTTCATGGAGGATAATATCGCGCTCATGCTCTGCCCGGTATTTCTCCTTGTTCCGGGCTTTTCGGTAGGCTTCATAGAGGGGGTTTGTCTTTTGGCAGGTAGTGACGTTCTTAATGAGCAACGCCATATCCGAAAGACGCTTTTCCACTTCCTTTAAGCTCTCCCCCGCCTGTTCGCTTGCCGTGGTGATTTCCTCTATCCGGGTGAGCAGATCGGTGTACTGTTCAATCTTGTTTTCGGTAAGGAAGTTCATAGTCTTTGCCGCCTGTTTCAGATTGTGGATTTTCGCCCACTGTTCATAGCCCCGGCTCTGCTGCGCCTTGATACTGTTCTCAATGTCAATGAGAAGATTAACGCCCTTGCGCTCTGCCTTTGGAGCTTTGGCGGCACGGGTGCGCTTGCCCGCTATCCGTTCCCTTATGGCTTCCTCTGTATAGTCTGCGCCGAGAGTTTTAAGGCGGGTAAAGCGTTCCTGTCCCGGTGCGCGGCATGACACATATTTTCCCGGCTTGATCTCATAGCCCGCCGCCTGTAACCGCTGCAATAATTCCTCAAAGCTGGAAACTTGGGGAATGAGCGCGTCCACGGCGATTTTCAGCTTGCCTTTCCAGCTTGTCCCGGTTTTCTCCGCTTGGTACTCTGCATAGCTCTTTCCCTTGCTTCCCTTGCCGGGGACGACCACAGAAAGCCCGTTGTCCCGGTACAGCTTGTCGCTCATGTTCCGTATGCCGTAATACGTCCGCTTGTTGGAAACATACTTGTGATGATCTACGAAGTTGACCGCGCAGAAAATAATGTGATTGTGGATATGCCCCTTGTCAATGTGTGTCGTGAGTACATATTCATGCTGCCCCTTTGTTACCGCGTCGGCAAGCTGCCGCCCGATCTCATGGGCTTTCTCATAGTCCACTTCCCCCGGCGCAAAGGACTGTATCAAGTGAAAAAGAGAACTGTTCCGCTTCGATGCCATAATAATAGTCGAATTTTATTGCGCCATCCACGCCGATGCACCTCCCCTCTACTGTCTTTTCTTCCATTCATCCAGAAGCTGAATGATGATGCCCTCTATTTCCTCACTGCTGCAATCCTCCGCAAAATATTCGCTGATCTTGTCCGCTTTCAGCGTCACTTTCCGTTCCTTCGGCTTTTCCTCCGTCAGTATCAGGCGCACCATTGCAATATTTCTTTGTCCCTTTATTTGGGAACATATCGGAAAACTCCGTCACTTCGATTTTCGGGTTACGCTGTAAAATCTTCCCGAACCACTTAATATCGTTCTTTGTTCCCATAAGCCTGACTTTTAACATCAATCCCGTCCTCCAAGCATGGCGTACAACTTGTGGTTATATGTTACATATTCCGGATAACGAATTTGTACCGCCTGCCAAAAATAAGGCGCATAGGCACAGCAGAACAGTTCTTCCACTGTGTACCGTCTGCACTCGTCCATCTGTCCCTCCGCATCATTATAGTCAAAGACACTTGGCGTACCATTGCAGTAAAGGTTAAACGCCATCCTGACTACTTTTAAGCTCCCGCTGGTCTGCCATCCTTCATGCAGACACTCCGTTTTTACACAGCCTGTCTTAAAGTTATAAATGCTTTTGATATTCCTTCTTGTGTCATCGCTGATACCAAGACAATATACAAGTGCTTTGTGGTATACGTCCTGATACCTAACCTCTTTCAATTTCTCGTAGTAGAATTTTTCATGTGCATCGCTGATAAAAATAATCGCTTTCTCTTTCCCTGCTCTTAACGCTGTGTTTGACATTTTTCTGTTCCTCCTCGTATAATAAGTTTATAGCCAGTCAGAACAGGCTATAGACTTATTCTTTTTTGATATAGATGCAGGATGATTTCTAAGAGGGCTCCCTCTCCATCCCTTCCCATCTATACAGTTAATAGTTACCTGTCTCAATTCTTTCTACATAGATGTGAGGATATTCTGATGGAGGTCTGGAGGGGTTCTCCCTTTCTCCCATAATGCTGGTTCATCCTGTCCATCTAATGTTTTTGTTGTTTACTACTTTTTACCAGAGCCTCCCGGTGCTATAATGGTTCCCAGTGGAACCTGGGCTAAGGTACTGCTTCGTTCCTCCTGCAAAGCATCCGCTATTGCTTAGAAAGCATGCAGCCCGCACCGCCGTACCTTGACTGCTTACACAAATGCTGCACCGCCAGGTCTAGCCTCCAGCAGGGTATTTCTCCTGGACCAGTGCTGATAACGCGAGGTTGCAGCTGGTACCCCGGGCCGGGATAAGCTTTGGCCCCTGTTCCCCATCCTTATCGGAAAGGTGGTGATTACACATGAAGAAGATAAAGATTGATTACCTGTCAACGCTTTTTGTGGGAATCGACATCGGTTCCCGCACCAACGTTGTTTCTGCCCTCAACTTCGACCAGGACTTCCTGATCAGGATGGTCCCCGTGGCCAATGCACAGGGCGGCGCAGAGCAGATGGAGGAGATGGTCGCCCAGGTGCTTTCACAGCACCATGAGTTCCGGGCTGTCATCATCGGGCTGGAGTCCACTGGTTTTTATGGCGTCCATATCGCCAACTACCTCTCCACCTCCGAAAAGCTGGCCCCTTTTTCCACAAAGGTCTACTGCCTCAACCCCAATGAGGTAAAGCAGTATAAGAAATCCTTTAACTCCCTTGACAAGAACGACGGCATTGACTCCTTTGTCATTGCTGATTTTGCAAGGGTAGGGCGCATCCATACGGAACCCTGGAGGGGCGCACAGTACCTCGCCCTCCAACGGCTTACCAGGCACAGGCTCCATATCACGGAATGCATCGCCAGGGAGAAGACCTACATGCTGAACAACATTTTCCTTAAGTTCAGCGAATTTGCCATGCTCAGGAAAGACGAGCATCCTTTCTCTGACAAGTATGGCGCCACGGCCGAAGCCGTCCTGACGGACTACCTTTCCACAGAAGACATTGTGGACGCGTCCGTAGATGAGCTGGTTGCTTTCATCAGCTCCAAAAGCCGTGGGCGGATCGCCGACCCGGAACAGACCACTTATCTGCTCCAGAAGGCCGCACAGGACTCCTACCGGCTGGACCAGTGCCTTTACGAGCCACTGACCGTTTCGATTGGCTGTTCCTTCAACTGCATCAGCGCCTTCGAAAAAGAACTTAAGGCCATAAACGCCGCAATCCAGAGGGCCGTAAAGGGCCTTAACCCCACGGAGTACCAGATACTGACCTCCGTGCCCGGCATCGGCCCGGTCTACGCCAGCGGCATACTTGCTGAGCTTGGCACCATCAAGTGCTTTAAGAGCAACGATGCCCTTGCCAAATACTGCGGCATTGTCTGGAGGGAGAACCAGTCCGGGGAGTTCGAGGCGGAAGATACGCCCATGAACAAAGCCGGCAACCGCTACCTGCGGTATTACATGATCGAAGCTGCCGGGAGCGTGATGCAGCACTGCCCGGAGTACAAAGCCTTTTATGACAAGAAATTTGCTGAGGTGAGAACCCATCAGCACAAACGTGCACTCGCGTTGACTTCCCGTAAACTGATACGTATGCTTTTTGGACTGCTGGCCAATGGCAGACTCTACTCTGTGGAAAAGAGCAGGTGATCTATAACGCTTATCGAACTTACGTTCTTTTCTTGGACGGTAAGTCTATTAAAGTTACCCTTTTTCCAGAAAATCTTTTTTATTTTCCTCTTGACATTTCACCAAATTGCTTTTAAAATTGAATTGAAAAGAGCATCCCACTATGGAATGCCCTATATAAAAAATAGGGACACTCTCATCCAAGTATCCCTATAATCTACCGCTATATCTGATAGTTCTCTATTCACTTTCATTGTCAGGATTTTTTGTGTTCCCCGTACCGAGGTCTAATGCCACAACTACGGTTACTTTCTTCACAAGTATCTTTCCCTTATGATTTTCACCGATTTTGTTAAAACTGAAAAATGTCACAAAGTGCGTAAATTCAAGGATTTCTAGGTATCTTTCCTTTGTATCAACACCACAGTCTCCACATGCGCGCTCCAGGGGAACATATCCACGCAGCACGCTTTGTCCATCCGGTATCCGCATGCCTGCAGTACTTCCAGATCTCTTGCGAGACTGGTCGGCTTGCAGGAGATGTAGATCATCCGCTCCACTCCATAGTCAATAATCTTCTTCAGTGCCTTTGGATGAATTCCATCCCGCGGCGGATCGAGAACGATCAGATCCGGCTTCTCCCTGATCTCGTCCAGCACTTTCAGTACGTCTCCAGCTATGAAATCACAGTTTGTAAGACCGTTTTGCGCTGCATTTTCCTTCGCTGCTTCCACGGCCTCCTCCACAATTTCCACTCCTATCACCTTATCCGCCACCGGTGAGAGCATCTGTGCGATCGTCCCTGTCCCGCTGTACAGGTCAAAGATCACCCGCGCCTTTGTATCTCCGATATAAGCACGCGCTGTCTCATAGAGTACCTCTGCTCCGCAGGAATTGGTCTGGAAAAAGGAAAACGGCGTGATCCGGAACCGAAGTCCCAAAAGTTCCTCATAAAAATAATCCCGTCCATAAAGTACCGCAGTCTCATCATTCTGCACCACATCCGCCAGACTGTCATTTCTGGTATGAAGAATCCCGGTCAGTGTCCCCTCCAGAGAAAGCCCCAGCAGTTCGGCTTTCCAGCTTTCCAGAAGCTCTGCTTCCTTTGGCACTGCCTGCGTGGTCGTCACCAGATCCACCAGAATCTCCCTGGTCTTTGCCGCTTTTCTTACCAGAAGATGCCTGAGATAGCCTGTATGCTGCATTTTATGGTAAAATGATATGCCCTGCTCCCGAAAATACACAAGTGTTGCTTTTAAGATTTTCCTGAAATCTTCATCTACAATCCGGCAGTCCTCTACTGTCACAATATCATAGAAGCTCCCCCGCCTGTGCATCCCCAGCTCCAGCGGGCCGTCCTTTCTCCCGTCTCCGAAAGAAAACTCCATCTTATTCCGATATCCGTATCGGTCCGGACTCTCTTTGATCCCTTCAAATTCCCATGCACAGCCGCCTGCCGCCTGTTCCAGCAGTTCCTTTATCTGCTGCTCCTTCAACCGCAGCTGTTCCTCATAAGGAAGGCTCTGCCATGTACAGCCGCCGCACTCGGAAAAATGCCTGCATGCCGGTTCCCCTTCCACTGAGGCACGCTTCAGCACCTCCAGAATTCTTCCTTCTGCCTTTCCTTTTCTGACCTTTGTCACCTGAAACCGGACCTGCTGCCCCGGCACTCCGTTTTTTACGGTGATCGTCCTGTCCTCTGTCCGGATCTGGCCCTTATTCGGGAACAAAACCTTCTCTACAGTCCCTTCATATATCTGCCCTTTTTTCATAAACGCCTCCTGTTCCTTAAACGTTTCATTTGCCCCGGCAGGCACAGCATAACACAGCCCCCTGTTCCAGGCGGATGAATCCGTATGGAACAGGGGGCTGTATCCTGCATCAGCCACCTGAATGTTACTCTTCGTCTTTCTCGACCTTCTCAGTCCTGACTTCTTCTGCTTCTTCCTCATCCTCGTCATCAAAGAAATCATCTTCGAAATCGTCATCAAAATCTTCATCGAAGTCCTCCAGATAATCCGGAGTGAAGAAACGGTAAACGGCATATGCAATACCCGCTACCGCGATCACTGCTCCAACGATGATAAAGATCCACATCACTGCATTCTGCTTTTTTTCTTCTTCCTTTTTGATGTGAAGCAGTTCACCAAGCATCTCATTGGTTTTTGCTGAATTGATAAAATCTTCTACACGGCTCATGGCGGATACCTCTTTTCTTATATTTTATTTTCTTAGTATACCATACTTTCCATGAAAATACTATAGACTTTCTACTTTTTTCAATTTGGCAAAGGAAGCGAACATTTTCTTGATTCCGGCACGGTCAAAATTCACCTTCACTTCATAGTCCCGGCCGCCTTCCGTAATATCCAGCACGGTTCCTTCCCCAAATTTCACATGGGCCACCCGGTCGCCTACCCCATAATCCAGACGGTCCGCCTTGACCACTTTGAACTGCTGCGGATCAAAGGTCTTGGTCCTAAAGATCTCTCTGGCTTTTGTAAATGCAGTGTTTCCTGCAGGCTGCTGCACTTTCGGCACCGGCGGCACCGCAGATGCCCGTTCCAGCAGCTCCTGCGGGATCTCACGCACAAAACGGGACACCTGATTATACTGATTTTCCCCGCGGATCATGCGGACCCGCACAGCTGTAAGCATCAGTTCCTTCATGGCCCTTGTGATTCCCACATAGCAGAGCCTGCGCTCCTCTTCCATCTCTTCTACCGGGTCTTCTGCCACAATGGACATGTAGCCCGGGAAGATTCCGTCCTCCATGCCTGCCAGACAGACGTATGGAAATTCCAGCCCCTTGGCGCTGTGCAGCGTCATCAGCAATACCCGGTTGTCCTGATCTTCCAGGCTGTCGATATCCGCCACCAGCGCGACTTCCTCCAGAAATTCGCTCAGCCTCGGATGCTCTGCTCCTTCTTCATAGACAACTGCCTTGCTGACCAGTTCTCCGATATTGTCCAGCCGTGCATCTGCTTCCTCCGTCCCCTCTTCTTTCAGATCTCTGTCATAACCGGTCCGATCGAGAATCTCCCTGATCAGCTTCTCCAGCGTCATGTCTGCCAGTTTCAGCCGGAGTTCATGGATCAAATGGACAAACGGCTGAATTTTCAGAATTGCTTTCCCAATCCCCGGCACCCTGTCTGCTGATTCCAGCGCCTCAAAAAAACTGATATTTACGGAATCTGCATATGCCTGTACTTTATTGATCGTGACTGCCCCGATCCCCCGTTTCGGCACATTGATGATCCGATGCACAGCCAGATCGTCTTTGCCGTTGTCAATCGTTTTCAGATAAGCCAGTACGTCCTTGATCTCTTTTCTGGAATAAAAGTTCACGCCTCCTATGATCTTATAAGGTATATTTGCCAGCAGAAACTTTTCTTCAAACATCCGGGACTGTGCATTGGTCCGGTATAGCACTGCAAAATCCCGGTATTCTGCGTCCTGACTCTGCACCTTTTTCCGGATCTCTCCCGCAACATATTCCGCCTCCTCGTATGCATTCTGAAAATGCCGGAATATGATCGGCTCTCCCTTCTCGTTTTCCGTCCAGAGCGCCTTTTCCTTTCGTCTGCAGTTATTATGAATCACTCCGTTTGCCGCATCCAGAATGTTCTGTGTGGAACGGTAATTCTGTTCCAGTTTGATGACACGGGTATTGGGGAAATTTTTCTCAAAATTCAGAATATTTCCAATATTGGCCCCCCGGAATTTATAAATGGACTGGTCATCATCCCCGACCACACAGAGGTTCTGATATTTTTTCGCCAGTATGCTCACCAGCTTAAACTGCACCGTATTCGTATCCTGATACTCGTCGACCATAATATAACGGAATCGATCCTGATAATATTCCAGCACATCCGGACAGCTCTGAAACAGCTCCACCGTCTTCACGATCAGGTCGTCAAAATCCAGCGCATTGTTTTTCTTCAGTTCCTTCTGATACTCCAGATAGACCTGCGCAATCTTCTCCTGACGAAATTCCCCCTGGGCATTCAGCCGGAACTCCTCCGGCGATATGTACTCATCCTTCGCATGGGAGACCGCATTCAAGAGCACCCGCTCCTTATACATTTTTGTATCCACCTGCAGGCGCCGACACACATCCTTCATAACCGTCTTCTGATCTTCCGTATCATAGATCGTAAATTTCTGATCAAATCCCAACCGGTCAATATAGCGTCGCAGTATCCGCACGCACATGGAATGGAAGGTACTGACCCAGATGCTCTCTGAACCATACCCGACGATCCGGTCCACCCGTTCCCTCATCTCACCTGCCGCTTTGTTCGTAAAGGTGATAGCCAGAATATTCCATGGATTCACATCGCATTCATCAATCAGATATGCCATCCGGTAAGTCAGCACTCTTGTCTTTCCTGATCCCGCACCTGCCAGAATCAGAAGCGGTCCCTCTGTATGAAGCACCGCACTTTTCTGCTCGCTGTTTAAAAGTTCCAGATCTGTCATCTTGGTCCTCCTTTTCCTTTGCAGACCATATGTCTGGCCATGTAAAATGCGCCGCCATAGATATCTGCTGCCGGCGCATGCTGTTTCCTCATATTCAGCATAACACAGGAACAGATGTTTGACAAGTACATCCATTCAACAGCAGGATCGACGAACCTTTTCGTACATACCTCGTGACAGGAACCTCAGGAGCCGCTATGCGGTTCGTCAGCCACTTTGCTCCTGATGGACTGCCACCATAGAACGCTTCATAAGCAGAGGTCCAGCAAAATCTCCCTGCGCCGGTATTTTATAAATCACTTCTCAAACGGACGTTTTTATTTTACCCTCTCCCTGTCTGCTTGCCAAGTTGTCAGGTCAAGGTCGCGTCATGAAGGTTTCATAAACGGTCTTGCGGATCCTGCTCCAACATAACCACTTGCATTCCGGAAGAATACTCTTTATAATAAAAAATATTTTTTTAAAGAGGTACCCGACATGTATCAGAAAATCAAACGTCTGCTGGCTCTGCTCGCTGTTATTATCATACTGCTGCTCTATCTCGCTGCTTTTATACTCTCTCTGTTTCATAACGAAAAAACAGAAGAACTGCTTATGATCTCTCTTGTCGCCACCGTCGTAATCCCGGTACTGCTCTATATCTATCTGTGGCTGTTTCGCCTGTTTCAGAAAAAAAGCGGAGAAGATCAATAAAGACTGGCAAATCTTTTTCCTGCCGCATATATTACATTATAAAATTTTGCGGAGGAAACAACTATGAAAAAATGGATCAGTCTGCTCCTGGCCGGAGTTCTCGGTCTGATGACCGGATGCGGCAGTCAGGAAGCGGCAGCAAATCTTACGCCCGTCACACTCAACGAAGTAGCACATTCCATCTTCTATGCACCTCAGTATGTAGCAATCGAAAACGGATATTTTGCAGAGGAAGGCATTGACCTGACACTGGTGACCGGTTTCGGCGCAGACAAGGTTGCCACTGCTTTGGTATCCGGAGAAGCAGATATCGGTTTCATGGGAAGTGAATCATCCATTTACATCTATCATCAGAATCCGGAAGACTATATTGTCAACTTTGCACAGCTTACGCAGAGAGCCGGTAATTTCCTCGTTTCAAGGGAACCTGTAGACAATTTCAAATGGGAAGATATCAAAGGATCCTATGTGCTCGGCGGCCGAAAAGGCGGTATGCCTGAGATGGTCTTTGAATTTATCCTGAAGAAAAACAATATTGACCCTGCGGCAGATCTTTCCATTGACCAGAGTATCGACTTCGGATCCACCGCCGCCGCATTTACTGGAAATGATGCAGACTTTACGGTAGAATTTGAACCCTCCGCCACCGCCTTGGAGACCGAAGGTGTCGGCCACGTGGTGGCATCCCTGGGCGAAGCCTCCGGCTATGTCCCCTACACGGCCTACAGCGTAAAACAGAGCTATCTGGCCGAGCATCCGGAGATCCTGCAGGCCTTCACCAACGCGCTTCAAAAGGGAATGGAATATGTCCGGTCGCACACTCCCGAGGAAATTGCCAAAGTTATTCAGCCTCAGTTTGAGGAAACCGATCTGGAAACGATTACGAAAATTGTAACCCGTTATTATGAACAGGATACCTGGAAAGAAAACCTGATTTTTGAAAAAGAAAGTTTTGACCTGCTCCAGAATATCCTTCAGGAAGCGGGAGAGCTTCCCGCATGGACACCGTATGAGGACCTGGTCAATACAGAATTTGCCGAAAAGGCCACTGAGTAAGTAGCCTGCAACCGGAAAAGGGCCGGCTGCAAAACCCGTTCCTGTCTGTGTACCTGGCAATGCTTTGTGGACTGGTGCGGACAAAAGAACCGGATTTGTCCGGCTCAGACGGACTTCAGAAGTCCGAATGAGACAGAGAAAACCGGTTCTTTTATCCAATTCCTTCCATATAAGTGATGCCCATACAGACAGGGGCGTTTTACAGCCGGTCCCCTGATTCGTTTATTTCTTCGCCGCTTTTGCAACCTCACGTTTATTAATATAGAAGTTCAGCAGCAGAACGATCAGAAGCAGTGCGCCCCAGATAATCTGTTTGTAGAAATCCGAGATGCTCTGGTACATGCTGAGCCAGGTACTGACCATCTGGATGATCACGACTGCCACACATACTCCCTGGATGTTGCCTTTGCCGCCGGCCGGATCGATCCCGCCCATGACCGCGATCATGATCGCCTGCATGGTATAGGAGGAACCATTGTCCGCCTTGGCAGAGCTGTAGCGCCCAAGCATGATAATTCCGGCCACTGCGGACAGAAGACCGATCATCATATAGTTGAGCACCGTAAGCTTCACGTTGTTGAAGCCGGAGAATGCAGATGCCTTCATATTGGTACCCATCATCTTGATCTTGTAGCCCAGCGTTGTCTTGCTGATGACAAAGATCATGACTGCCGCGCAGAGGACGAAGATAATCGCCGCCATGGGGATCCCGGCCACCTTCATGCTGACAAAGGAAGATAATGGTTTGCTTCCGGTCACACTGCTTCCTTTGGAAGCCACGACTCCAAGGCCGTTATACAGCGACTGGGTACCCAGCGTTGCCAACATGGCAGGAATGCCCACTGCCGAGATCAGAAGACCGTTTATGGAACCGCAGATCATGCCCACGATCAGAGCCACCAAGATCCCCGCAAGGATCGCGCCGATCCCTGCATCCCCTTCCGGCGTGATGGCCTTGATGGTCAGCGCCGCCATGATGGAACAGAGATTTGCCACATATACGACACTCAGATCAATCCCGCCGGTGAGAAGAGCCAGCGCCATGCCGATGGAAAGCAGACCGAACTCAGGAAACAGCTTTCCCATGGACTGGAAACTGGATACTGACAGGAAGGATTTTCCCTGCGTGATACTGAACAGTACAAAACACACAAGAAATACTGCCAGAATACGGGTCAGATTTTTATCTTTATTCAATACCTTATTCATATTATACACCCCCGTCTTAAGATTCCGTCAGCTTGACAGCCAGTTTTTTCGCATTGCGCTGATTCTGGATTGCAGTCGCTGCCGTACCGGCGATAATAATCAGGCCGGTCACCACATTCTGCCAGTGCGTACTGATCCCCAGAAGAATCAGGCTGTTGGAAACGATGGTCAAAAGCAGCATACCAAGACATGCCTGAAGTACAGTTCCCTTGCCGCCTGTGATACTGACGCCGCCCAGCACACAGGCTGCAATGGCCGTCATCTCCAGACCTTCCAGATTGTTCGGATGCACTGCCTGAAGCATGCATGCACGGAACACTCCGATGATACCCGCCATCATGCCGGAAAACGCATAGATAAATACCGTCGTTCCGAACACGTTGAAGCCGGCACGCTTTGCAGCGATAATATCCCCGCCGATGGCATAAATGCCGCGGCCCAGCATGGTCTTGTTCAAAATGAACCAGCCAAGGAGCAGAAGAAGAACCATAAACACCGTGATCATGGGCAGATCCGAAGAAAGACCGGTCTCTGCATTGGTCGCAGTCAGAAGCTTTGCCTTGCCCACTGCCAGAAGCGTCGGGCAGAGGGGATACTCACGGGACTGGAAGACACCCTGCATGACGCCCCAGCAGATACTGGAAGTACCCAGAGTTACGATCAGCGCCGGGAAACGGTATTTTCCGATAATCACACCGTTTAAGATACCGAACACCAGTCCGATCAGCGCCGCCACGAGAAAGAACGGCAGCGGGCTGGTCGTCACGTTTTCCATATATTTACATACAACGAACATGGACAAAGACGCAATGGCCGGAAACGAACAGTCCACGCCTCCCGAGATCAGGACCATCAGCTCGCCCACACAGAACATGACCGGAATCGAGAAGGAACGGATGATATCCACCAGATTGTTCCCGGTAAAGAACTGGCCGCTTCTCAACTGGATCAGCAGACAGAACAGGACAATGATAACCCCAACATAAAATTCAGAACTGTGCAATATTTTTTTCGTTTTGTTATTCATCTTCTCCCCCTCCTTAATCCGCAACTGCAAATTCTGCGAGACTTGCTTCATCCATATCTTTGGTCAGACCTTCCTTGACGATCTCGCCCCGACGCATGACAATAACACGGTTGCAGTTGGACAAGATCTCCGGTATGTCATCCGAGATGATGATGACGGACAGGCCGTTGGCGGCAAGTTTCTTGACCAGTTCATAAATATCGAACTTTGCACCGATATCCACGCCCACGGTGGGACCGTTGAGAATCAGCACGTTCAGATCCAGAATCAGCCACTTGGCAAGGACACATTTCTGCTGGTTTCCTCCAGACAGCGTGTTCATGGGATCATTGATATCATGAAGCTTGATACGGAGCTTTTCCACCCACTCATTTACCACTTCTTCGATCTTTTTCTCGTTCATGATACCCAGAGGACCTGCCCACTCATCCCATTTCTCGATGGAGATATTTTCCTTAATGGACTGGGGCAGGAACACGCCCTCCACGATCCGCTCAGGCGGCACATATCCGATGCCGTTTTTAATACCGTCTTTCACGGTATTAATCTCAACTTTATTTCCGCGGATATAGATCTCCCCGGAATCTGCCTTGTGATACCCGAACAGCGCCTGTACCAGCTCTGTACGCCCGGAACCCAGAAGTCCGGTGATTCCCAGGATCTCTCCTTCTCCCAGGGAAAGATTCACGTTCTTAAAACCGTTTTTCAGATTCAGATTTTTGATCTCCAGGACTTTCTGAGCGCCCGGCTTCTCTTCATAGACAAAAGGCGTCTCCTTGATTTCACGCCCGGTCATATAATATGTAAATTTCTCCTGCGTCAGCTCGGATGCATCTCCTGCCCCCGTGTTCTTTCCGTTTCTGAAGATTGTAAACCGCTCCGCAATCTCAAACACCTCATCCAGCTTGTGAGATACGAACAGAATCGCAATATTCTGCTTTTGCAGATCACGGATCACGTTGAACAGCGCGCGGACTTCCTTCTTCGTAATTGCCGTGGTGGGCTCATCCATGATAATCAGCTTCGCGTTGTTCAGAAGGGCACGGCTGATTGCAATCAGCTGTTTATCTGCAACGGATAAATTCTCTACCTTTTCATCCAGATCGATTTCAAAGTTAATTTTGGCAACCGCCTCTTTTGCGATCTCCCGGAACCGCTTTTTACTGACAAATTTCCTGCCGCTTGCCAGCTCCATGTTCAAAGCCAGATTCTCCATAACCGTCAGATTCGGAAAAACGGACAGATCCTGATAGATAACCTGAATCCCGGCTGCAATGGACTGCTGCGGGGTCATTTTCGGATAAGAAACACCGTCGATCTCCAGCTCGCCGCCGTCCGGAGTATAAAAACCGGAGATTACGTTGATAATCGTGGATTTTCCACAGCCGTTCTCTCCTGCAAGACAGTGCACTTCCCCTTTTTTGATCTCCAGATCCACACCATCCAATGCCTTTACACCGCCAAAGTATTTCTTGATCCCTTTTGCTCTAATAATGTAATCGGACATACCTTTGCCTCCCAACCATTCCTTCCTTCTTAAAAAGATATCACCGTACCGTAACTGTACGGTGATATCTGAAAGATCCCTTTAAACCCTCCGCAATGTGACTGTTTAGAAATTATAATTATCTACGTTGTCTGCTTTCAGAGAGATCCAACCTGCACCTTCTACAACATTGCTGTTGTCTGCATTGACGATCATATCAGAGTAGGAAGCAAGACCCAGGTCCGTACCTGCACCGATGGTCTGGCCGTCCAGCATCATGGTCGCCATGACGCACATCGCGTAGCCTGCCTCTGCCGGATCCCAGAGCTGTGCAGAATGGATGGAGCCGGATTTAATCAGCTCGCGGCACTCATTCGGCATACCGGTTCCGCATACGAACACTTTTCCGTTCAGGCCGAGCTCGTCGATGGCACGTGCGATACCAGGAGTGTCCATGGAAGAAGTTCCCACAAATCCTTTTACTTCCGGATAAGTCTTCAGCACTTCCTTAGCCACTTCGTATGCTCTCTCGGAGTTGTTCTCAGACTCTACTCTCGGAGATGCCTCCAGGTTCACCAGGTTCGGATAAGCTTCCTCTGCCCGTGCCACTGCACCGTCTGCCCACTCATTCTGAGAAGCGTTGGTCAGATGTGCCACCATGGTCACATAAGTACCTTCCTCGCCCATTGCCTCTGCCAGGTTATCCATGATGTAAGCGCCGTAGCCTGCGTTGGAGAATGCCTCCAGGTCGATGTCGCAGTTGGCGCTGGAACCCTCATGGCAGATAACCTTGATTCCTTTGTCTTTTGCATCCTGCAATACCGTATCACAGGTAGCCGGGTCTACCGGTACCACACAGATCGCGTCAATATCCTGGTTGATCTGATTCTCGATAACCTCCACCTGCTGAGCCGCGTCTGTCGCCACCGGGCCCTTCTGATATGCATTGATGCCGTAATCGCTTGCAAACTGTTTGACTCCTTCCTCCATACGGACGAACCATCCGTTGGAAGAATCCTTGACAACAACAGCGATGGTCCAGTCAGACGGATCTGCTGCGGGTTTATAGATGGAATTTACGGCTACCGGAGAGCCGTCTGCTGGGGTAAATGACTCCAGAGCTCCGCCGCCGGAAGCAGCTCCGCCGTCTGCCGGCGCCTCTGCTCCGTCAGATGCCGGCGCGTCAGATTCTGCCGGGGTACTGGCAGGCGCATCATTAGAACCTCCGCCACAGCCAACCATGGATGCCGCCATCGTTGCACACAAAAGCATGCTGATTACTTTTCTTTTCATTTTTTATCCTCCTTGATTTAAAAATAAAATGATTCATATATCTACAGCACCGCTGTAAACATTCCGTATTATTTCACGCCCTTCTGCATGATGATGCAGCCGTAGGTCCCCGTCTCGCTGGTGGACACGGTTACAAATGCACGAGACGCTTTTTCATAAAAGTCCGACCTGCCGATATAGCCCACACAGTCCTTCGGCTCATTCTTCTTCACGGCCTCGATGACGTCGTCCCAGACTTTCGGCCGCTCCGGAAGGGTATGCTCAAATCCCGGGTCCGGCTTCATGATCTCCACCGGATACTCACAGTAATCCACATCCAGAGGCATAAGCTTCAGAATCGACTCCACCATCTCTGCGGCTGTGTTTCCTTTGCAGTTGATGGTGATCCCGTCTTTGGCCTTGGACACAGCCGGATAGAAATTATCCGCGATCACGATCAGATCTCCGTGTCCCATATCCGCCAGCGCTTTTAAGAGCTCCGGGCTGATGTTTTCAGGTATTCCTCTTAACATAATATCTTTCCTCCTTATTCATGTTCTTTTAAAAATGCATCCACCTCTGCACGGGTGGGCATGGCAGGCGTCGTACCCATGCGGGTGACAGAGATCGCTGCCAGAGCGCTTGCAAATCTCGCTGCTTCCCACTCGTCTTTTCCTTCTGCCAGCGCTGTCAGGAATCCGCCGTTGAAGGCATCTCCTGCTCCTGTGGTATCCACCGCATCCACACGGAAGCACGGAACAATCTCTTCTCTGCCGTCTGCGGAGATGAACACTCCTCTGGATCCCAGCGTGATCACAACCTTCTGTACGCCCTTCCTGCGGAATACCGCTGCAGCTTCTTTTGCAGCTTCCAGGCTGTCCACCTTCACGCCGGTCATCTCCTCTGCTTCCACCTCATTGGGGGTCACCATATACACTTTGGAGAGACACTCGTCAGACACCGGCAAATAGGGAGCCGTGTTCAGGATGACTTTTGTTCCGTTCCTATACGCACAGTCGATCACCCGCTCGTTGGCGTCCTGATTGACCTCCAGCTGGAGCAGGACATACTCCGACTCTTTGATCAGCTCTTCGATGGAGTCCGTGTCCTCTTTCGTGATCGTCGCGCATGCTCCCGGCACGATTACGATCTCGTTCTGACTGCTCCCCTCATCTACCAGGATCAGGGCGATCCCCGTTGCATCCGTCTCATTGAAAAAGATGTGATCTTTGGGCATTCCCAGCTCCTTCATGACGTCCAGCGCCACATTTGCAAAAGAATCCCTTCCCATCTTGGTGACCATGGTCACGTCCGCCCCTGCCTTGTGAGCAGCCACGCACTGATTAAAGCCTTTTCCTCCTGCTCCCATTTTGAACAGAGAGCCTTTGACGGTCTCTGCCGGGACCGGAAGATGCGGTGTCCGCGCCATGAGATCCACAACGAAACTTCCGAAAACCGTAACTTTGTTACTCATATGATTCCCCTTTACATGTGATTGATTAATATTAAAATAAAGCAGTTTCTGCCCTACTTTTCCCTGTCAGTTCCCTACTCCACATTCCTGTGGCGGGATTCCATCTGCGCATGGCTAAGCCCCATCTTCTTCTCCAGCATCATGACCAGTATGTCAAAGAGCAGGAACAGATGCTGCTCATACAGATTGCCCATGGGCTGCTCTGACGGCACGACCCTTTTGTCCGTCCCTTTGTACACCGCCGCCGGTACAAATACATTCACATCTGCTTCCGAGGGCGTGCGCTCCGCCGGCGCGCCCGTGATCACGGCGATCCTGGCGCCGGTCTTCTTCGCCTGATCCAGGAAATAATCGATAAATCCGATCCTGCCGGAGCCGTTCACTGCCAGGAACAGATCCCCTTCCTTCATTCCCGGCGTCGTATCGTCCAGAAGCCAGAAGGTCTCTTTTCCAAGGTGCATGATCCGCATGGCAAAGCTGCGCGCCGCGATCCCTTCCCTGCCTGCTCCGAGCACAAAGATCCGTTCTGCACTCATGACGGCGTCCATCAGAGCCTCCAGATCCTCTTCCGGCTGCTCTTCAAATACCCTGCGGTGTTCCTTGAGAACCAGCTCGTATAACTCCTTATACATCTTCTCCCATCTCTCCTTTCTCTTCCTCCGGGCCTTCCACAGGCGGCGCCTTTGGCTTCTCCGCTTCCTTTCTCCCTGCCATCCTCGCCGACATGCGTTCCGACCCTCTCAGGATCAGCTGTGCCCCCAGATAAATCCGCTTGCGGGCCCCGTTGCGGTGATCGGTGTGCGTGATCCTTTCGTGAAGAAGCATCATGGCATCGTATCCCATCCTCTGCACCGGCCTGCTCACAGTGGACAGATTCATATCGGTATATTCCAGCACTTCAATATCGTCATATCCCACCATGGAGATGTCCCTGCCCAGCCGGAGGTTGTGTTCCTTGAGATACTTCAGCACTCCGATGCTCGTCAGATTGTTGGCCGAGAAGATGGCGGTGGGCGGATCCTTCAGCTTCATCAGCTTCTGCATTCCCTCATAGGATTCTTCTTTCTGGAACATTCCTTCCACCACATATTCCTCCCGATACGGGATCCCGTGTGCTTCCAGCGCCTGACGATATCCTTCCAGACGCGCCCGTCCGGGCTTCGTGGTCTGGGGACCCATGATCTGGGCAATCTTCGTATGCCCGTTTTTGATCAGCGCCTCCACCGCGCCGTAAGCACCTTCTATGTCATCCGAAAACACCCCGTCAAAATTCGTGTTGTACGCCTCCCGGTCAATCATCACCACCGGAATCGGAAGCCGCAGGAGATAGGACCGGTTCACGGTATCGTTTTCCACCACCGGTACCATGAGCAGGCCCCGAAGCCTCTGTTCCTGAGAGGTCTGTAAGAACCGCAGTTCCTTTTTCACATCCTCATTGGTATTGAACAGGAAGGAATTGTATCCGCACTCATCTGCCGCGGCACTGACGCCCTCTGCCAGCGCTGCAAAAAACGGGTTGTCTATATTGGGAACAATGAGTCCCACATTGTTAATCAGGCTCTCATTGCTCAGACTTCTGGCGAACGCATTGGGGACAAATTTGCTCTCTTCTACTATCTTTAAAATTCTCTGCTTTGTCTCTTCTTTCACCAGTCCGTTATTGTTAAGCACTCTGGACACCGTCGAAGGAGACACCTTTGCAAGTTTTGCAATATCGTTTATTGTCATTTTGCTGTCCTTTTTGGTTATGCAAACGCTTTCATTCCGTTATCTTAGTGTTACAATACCACTATCATGTCGATATGTCAATAAATTATTTTAAATCCAAAAAACTTTTATACATATCGCACATTTTTTCTGAACTGTATCTTTACAAACAGGAAGTTAGATGGTATGATGTGCTTGTAAATAATGCAAGCGGTTGCATAACCATTCTATTAATTATTTTAAGGAGGAAGAACAAATGAATGTAGCAAAAACCATTGACCACACGATGCTCAAGGCAGACGCCACCACAGAGACCATCAGGAGATATTGTAAGGAAGCCAGGGAGCACGGTTTCGCTTCCGTCTGCGTCAACACCTGCCAGGTACCTCTGGTTGCAGAGGAGCTGAAGGGATCCGATGTAACGACCTGCTGCGTCGTAGGCTTCCCTCTGGGCGCCATGATCACTTCTGCCAAAGCATTTGAAGCATCCGAGGCAGTGAAGGCCGGAGCCGGAGAAGTGGATATGGTAATCAACATCGGAGCCATCAAGGATCAGAACTATGACCTGGTAAGAGAGGATATCAAGGCAGTCGTTGAAGCCTCCAGGCCTGCCATTGTCAAGGTCATCATCGAGACCTGCCTGCTGACCGACGAAGAGAAGGTAAAGGCATGTGAGCTCTCCGTGGAAGCAGGCGCTGCTTTCGTGAAGACCTCCACAGGTTTTTCCACCGGCGGAGCCACTGTTGAAGACGTTGCTCTTATGAGAAAAACCGTCGGCGACCGTGCCAAAGTCAAGGCAAGCGGCGGCATCCGCACTCCGCAGGATGTGGACGCACTCCTGAAAGCAGGCGCTGACCGGATCGGAGCCGGCAACGGAGTCGTACTTCTCTGATTACAAAATTTTTGATTCTTACTATTACGAACCTGCTGACATCCACATGAAAGGAGGTACGATCTTGAATCTTCAACTTTCCAAAAGAAACCGAACTTTTCGTAACGCTTTAATCGACACCACTCCCACAATCAGCGCAGAGCGCGCCCGGATTGTAACAAAAGTCTACCAGGAGCATGAACATCTGACCCCCATTGCCAAAGCCGCTCTCGGACTGAAGACCGTTCTCGAACAAATGACCATTGAGATTCAGGACTGGGATCTGATCGTCGGAAACCAGGCCGACGGCCTGCGTACATCCACGATCAATCCCGCTGTCAACACCTGGATTGTGGATGAGCTGGACCGTTTTGAACTTCGTGACGGCTCCCGCTTTCTTATCTCTGAAAAGACAAAGGAATGTATCCGGCGGATCATTCCCTACTGGCAGAACAAGAATGTATATGACCAGACCATGGCTCTGCTTCCGGAGGATACGAAAGATAGCATGGAAAGCCTTGTCTTCACCTGCGGCTATACATTGTCCAAAGGCTGCGGACACTGGCTGGTCAATATGGAACGGGTCCTGAAGGAAGGCTTTTCCGGCATTGAGGCCCAGGCCAGACAGCTTCGCAGCGCCTGTGACTTAAGCGACCCGGACGGCGTAGACAAGATCCCCTTCTATGATGCTGTCATCATGACATGCCAGGCAGTCCGTGATTTTGCGCTTCGTTATCACAGACTGGCTCTGGAAAAAGCGAAAATCGCGGATGAGGAGCGCAGAAAGGAACTGCTGGAAATTGCAGAAATATGCAGAAAGGTTCCTTACGAGGCTCCCACTACCTACCACGAGGCGGTCCAGACGGTCTTCTTCCTGCAGCTTCTTCCGCAGATTGAGTCTGACGGAACCGGCATATCGGCAGGACGCCTGGACATGTTCCTGTATCCGTTTTACCGGCGGGACCTTGATTCAGGCAGGATCACGAAAGCACAGGCGGAAGAACTTACAGACCAGCTCTGGCTGAAGATTGCATCCATCATCCAGGTCTGGAATGAGGAAGACAGTAAATCTTTCGGCGGACACCCCATCTCTCAGGCAATTACGCTGGGAGGAATGGACGAGCTGGGGAACGACAATACCAACGAGCTGTCCTATCTGATGCTGGAAACCACCGCCAGAGTCCATATGGCTCAGCCTTCTGTCTGCTGCCGCATCAACCGCAACACTCCGGATGATTTCCTCTCTCTTTGTTCGGAGGTGATCCGGGAAGGTCTCGGCATGCCGGCCATGTACAACGATGAGATCGCGATCCCGTCCCTGGTCAGCCAAGGCATTCCCATGGATCTGGCGCGAAAATACTATGCAGTCATCGGCTGTGTGGAAATGGGCGTCCAAGGCAAGCTCTGCGCCTTTGCCAATTCCGGATATTTCAATCTGGCCAAAACGCTGGAAATCATGCTTCATGACGGGATTGATCCGTCCACAGGCAAAACGCTTGTCTCCGGCCTTGGAAAGCTTAAGGATGTCTCTGACTTTCAGAGCTTCACAGAGCTTTATTACGCCTACATGGAACATCTGCTGCGGCATCAGGTCCGCGTAACCAACGTGGTGGATACCATGCATGCACGCCTCGTACCGCTTCCCTTTATGTCCGCCATCACAGACGGCTGCGTGGACAGCGGCAGGGAGGTCCAGTCCGGCGGCGCACTGTTCAATTACGACGGAATACAGGGCGTGGGAGTGGCTGATGTGGCAGATTCTTTCCTGACGGTTAAAAAACTGGTCTTCGAACAGCATATCTGCACGCTCCCCGAACTTGTAGCCGCCCTGGATGCGGATTATAAAGGATATGACGATCTCTGGATACAGATACGCAGGGAAATTATCCGGTACGGCAACAATTCCCGGGAAGCCAACGAACTGGCCAGAGAACTGGTCCGTCGCTTCTGCATCTCGGTTTCCGGCTACAAAAATCTGCGCGGAGGACAGTTCGTTCCGGGCATGTATTCCAATTCGGCCAATGTGCCGCTGGGCGCCGTTGTAGGTGCACTGCCCAACGGACGGCACGCATATGCTCCGATTGCGGAAGCCTGCTCGCCCAGCCACGGTTCGGAACACGAAGGGCCTACGCAGGCAGCGCTCTCCGTTGCATCTCTGGATCACGTACTGCTGACCAACGGTTCCCAGTACAATCAGAAATATCACCCGGCAGCGCTTCAGGGAGAAAAGGGAATCCGTTCTCTGTCACAGCTGATCCGAACCTTCTTCCTCTCCGGCGGATACCATATCCAGTTCAATGTGGTGTCTTCGGATACTCTGCGGGATGCCCAGAAGCATCCGGAACAGTACCGCGACCTGGTCGTAAGAGTTGCCGGCTATACGGCGTTCTTTACCGATCTGAACAAAGATATACAGAACGATATCATCGACCGCACGGAAATGGATTTTGCTCTATGATCTACAGCATTCAAAGATATTGTATTCATGACGGAAACGGGATACGCACAACGGTATTTTTCAAAGGCTGTCAGCTTCGCTGTCCCTGGTGCGCCAATCCGGAATCCTGGCGTCCGCATATGCAGATCGGATACCTGTCTCATAAATGTACGGACTGCGGCAAATGTGAGCAAATCTGCCCAAAACATGCCATAAAAAATCACCGGATTGACGAACGCCTCTGCGACCATTGCGGAAAATGCGCTTACTATTGCCCGCAGGACGCACTGCAGGTATATGGAAAAGAGCTTTCTCTGGAGCAGCTCGTGGAAGAGGTCCTTCGCGACCGCAGCTTCTATGAACAGTCCGGCGGCGGTGTAACGTTTTCCGGCGGAGAAGCCACGCTTCAGGCGGAATATCTCCTTCCCGCGGCAACTGTTCTGCATCAGAAGGGCATCCATACCGCACTGGAGTCCAATGGACTATTTTCCGGTCAGCTGCGTCTTCAACTGGTACAGGTCATTGATCAGTTTCTGATCGATCTGAAGCATATGGATGACTCCCGTCACAAAGAAGTACTCGGGGTCTCCAATCAGACCGTTATTCAAAATCTGACTGCTTTGTCCGACCGGGACCTGATCATCCGTCTGCCTGTCATCCCGGGATTCAATGACGGGGAGGACAACCTGCGCCGAACTGCGCAGTTTGCCCGGGAGCTGAAAGTACCGCTGCAGCTGCTGGGATTCCACAATTTGGGCACCTCCAAATACCGTGCACTGGGAATGCCCTACCGCTACGAATCCATTTCAAGCATGAGCGCCGCACAGCTGGAAGAGAAAAAGAATATATGCCGGCAGGAATGGGAGTGCATTCTGTGATGCACTTCCCTCCCCTGTCAAATACATTTTATATACGGAGGCAGAACATGAAATCCCTGTTACGTTTTTTTACATCCGCATTTTTCTGCACGATCTTTCTGACCGGATGTTCCGGGCAGGCCCCTTCCATCGCAACCGACCGGATCGCTCCGGTCATGCTGGACGGAAAATGCGGCTATATTGATGAAACCGGCACCATTGTCATAAAACCGCAGTTCGAAAACTGCAGCAGTTTTTGCACCAATGGACTTGCCAGCGCCTGCAGGGACGGAAAATATGGCTATATCGATACTTCCGGGGCGTTTGTCATCGAACCTCAGTTTGATTTTGCCTCTATATTTTCCAACGGTTATGCAGCAGTCTGTCAGGACGGACTTTATGGAGTTATCGACGAGGACGGAACTTATATTGCAGAACCGGCTTACACCGGTATCCAGGATTTTGCTTCCTGCGGGCTGGCAGTTGTCATGCAGGATACTTTATACGGATATATAGACCGTTTCGGTCATCTGATTACAGAGATCCAGTATGACTCTGCAGATCCTTTCACGGATGACGGATATGCCCTTGTGTCTAAAAACGGCGTTTACGGCATCATCGACACAACAGGATCCTTCGTAATTCCCATGGAATATGAATATCTGGAAATATTTGCCGACAACGGTCTTGCCATGGTAAAAGTTAACGGAAAATATGGTTTTATTGACCGGCAGGAACAGACTGTCATCGACTGTCTCTTTGACGGCGCTTTTTCTTTTGCCGACAACGGACTGGCCGCTGCCGCACTGGACGGAAAATGGGGATTTATTGATGAATCCGGACAGATGATCATCGAACCGCAGTATGACCTTGTCTATTCCTTTTCCAATGGCCGCACAATCGTAAAAAAAGACGGGCTGGCCGGCATTATCGACGAAAACGGAGCAGAGATCCTGCCCCCTTCCTACTCCTATATCTCTTCTTATGGGGATAACGGAAAAGCTGTTTTTCGTGCAGACAATGATAAATGGGGCTTTCTGGATGAAAATGGACAGATTGCCATAGAACCTGTCTATGACTATGCTGCCGTATTTGATTCCGTTCCGCTGGCACTGGTCCAGAAGGACGGTATGTGCGGCGCTGTTGACGAAAACGGAGATACTGTTATCGACATTGTATATCAGAATATCGGAATATTTACCCGATATACCGAAGAGTGAATATGTAGTTTTCAATACTATTTCTCTTGACATCCACATGAATAAGCCCTATAATTATTTTGAATATCAAAATAATTATAGGGCTTATTCCCGGAAAGGCATATGGATGAACAAACAAGAACTACACATAGGAAACAAAACTGCGAAACTTCCGCTGATCCAGGGGGGCATGGGTGTCGGCGTCAGCCTCTCCGGACTGGCCGGAGCTGTCGCACGGGAAGGCGGCATTGGAATCATCTCCACCGCCCAGATCGGTTTTCGGGAAGCGGATTTCGCTCAGGATTCAAAAAAAGCAAACCTGCGTGCCATGGTCTTTGAACTTGAGAAAGCAAAAAAAATATCCCGACGGATGGACAGCACCTGTGACGGACTTCTCGGTTACAATATCATGGTCGCCACGAGAGATTATGGCGACTATGCACGCACAGCAGCCAAAGCCGGCGCAGATGTTATCATTTCCGGCGCCGGTCTCCCGGTAGATCTGCCCGCATATGTAGAGGGAACCGATACCAAAATCGCCCCCATCGTATCCTCGGAAAAGGCTGCCCGCATTATTCTGAAGATGTGGGACCGCCATTATCACCGCACAGCTGATTTCCTTGTAATCGAAAGCGCTCATGCCGGCGGACATCTGGGCTTTTCCAATGAGATGCTGACCCATCTGTATGAGAACGGCTTTGACTCTGATTATGACCAGGAGATCCGGAAGATCATCGCATGCACAAAAGGCTATGGAGAAAAATACGGGGTCTCCATCCCTGTCATCACAGCAGGAGGGATCCTGAATGCATCCCAGGTCCGTCATGCACTGTCTCTGGGTGCAGACGGAGTTCAGGTGGCCACTCCTTTCGTAACTACAGAAGAATGCGACGCTGCACTGCCCTTCAAGCAGGCTTATGTAAATGCATGCGCGGAAGAGATTGAAATCGTTACAAGCCCGGTGGGAATGCCCGCCCGGGCCATTCACAATTCTTTTCTCGACCGAATGAAAAAAGGCAGAGAGAAGATTACCCGATGCTATCGCTGCCTTGAAAAGTGCAGTCCGAACACTGCTCCTTACTGTATCACGCAGGCACTGATCCGGGCAGTCGAAGGCGATGTGGAGAACGGCCTGATCTTCTGTGGAGACAATGTCCAGTATCTGACCAAAATCTCAACTGTGCCCGAGGTAATCCGGACTCTTTTTCCATAAAGCGCCTAAGGTACAAACTCCGGTTACTTAATCTGCATGAGCCATGGTGCCGGACTGCTTACTCCTTCAGTTCCTGAAGTTGTTTTTTCAACTCCACCATCTGATCCCGCAGCATGGCTGCCGCCTCGAAATTCAGATCCGCTGCCGCTTTTTTCATCTTCTTCTGCACATCTCCGATCAGCTTCTCCAGCTCTTTTTCGCTCATGGATTCCGGATCCTTCTCGAACTGCAGTTCTTCCTGTGCCACCTCTCTGGAAATGCGAATCAGATCGCGGACTGCTTTTTGAATCGTACGGGGTGTGATCCCATGTTCTTCGTTATAAGCTTTCTGAAGTTCCCGCCTCCGGTTTGTCTCTTCGATGGCAAGCCGCATGGAATCCGTCATATTGTCCGCGTACATGATTACATGCCCTTCACTGTTGCGGGCTGCCCGGCCAATGGTCTGAATCAGAGACGTCTCTGAACGGAGAAATCCTTCCTTGTCCGCATCCAGAATTGCCACCAGTGTGATCTCCGGAATATCCAGACCTTCTCTCAGAAGGTTGATCCCCACCAGCACATCGAACACATCCAGGCGCATATCCCGGATAATCTCCGTCCGTTCCAGGGTATCCACATCCGAGTGCAGATACCGGACCCGAATCCCCAGTTCCTTCATATAGTCTGTCAGATCCTCTGCCATCCGCTTGGTCAGTGTGGTGATCAGGATTTTATTGTGCTTTTCTACTTCCTTATTGATTTCTCCGATCAGATCATCGATCTGTCCTTCCACCGGCCGCACACACACTTCCGGATCCAGAAGCCCCGTGGGGCGGATGATCTGTTCAGTGCGGAGCAATTCATGATCCGCCTCGTATTCTCCGGGGGTGGCAGATACAAACATCAACTGATTGATCTTGCTCTCAAACTCATCAAAACTCAGCGGGCGGTTGTCCCTGGCAGAAGGCAGCCGAAATCCATAGTCTACCAGCGTTCCCTTCCGGCTTTGATCCCCGAAATACATGCCCCGGATCTGAGGAATCGTTTTATGAGATTCATCAATGATGATCAGAAAATCATCCGGAAAATAGTCGATCAGTGTATGGGGCGAGGTTCCCGGGGCAAGCCCTGCCAGATGTCTGGAATAGTTTTCAATACCGGAACAAAACCCCGTTTCCTTCAGCATTTCAATATCAAAATTCGTACGCTCCGAAATCCGCTGTGCTTCCAGAAGCTTGTCCTCGCTTTTGAAATAGCGCACCCGTTCTTCCAGTTCTTCTTCAATATCCCGGACTGCCTCTCTGATCTTCTCCATGGGCACCACATAATGAGATGCCGGAAAAATTGCAACATGATTCAACTCACTCCTGATCTCCCCGGTGAGCACGTCAATCTCCAGGAGCCGCTCGATCTCATCTCCGAAAAATTCCACCCGAATGGCCGTATCCGAAGACTCGGCAGGGAAAATCTCCACCACATCCCCCCGAACCCGGAAAGTTCCTCTTTTAAAATCCATCTCGTTCCGGTCGTATTGAATATCGATGAGTTTTCGGATCATCTCATCCCTGTCCCGCTCCATGCCCGGCCGAAGAGAAAGCACCATGTTCTTGTAATCCACCGGCGAACCCAGTCCGTAGATGCAGGAAACACTGGCAATGATGACCACATCCCGGCGCTCTGCCAGAGCGGAAGTAGCCGAAAGCCGCAGCTTGTCAATCTCGTCGTTGATGGAGGAATCCTTGGCAATATAGGTGTCAGAGGAGGGCACGTAGGCTTCGGGCTGGTAGTAATCGTAGTAGGACACAAAATATTCCACTGCGTTACTCGGAAAATACTCTTTGAACTCACCATAGAGCTGTGCCGCTAATGTCTTATTGTGCGCTATTACCAAAGTCGGCTTGTTAAGCTGTGCGATCACGTTGGCCATGGTAAAGGTCTTTCCGGAGCCCGTAACACCCAGTAAAGTCTGGAATTGATTGCCTTCCCGGAACCCATTGACCAAGGCTTCTATGGCCTGGGGCTGGTCGCCGGTGGGCTTGTATTCGCTGTGAAGTTCGAATAATTTTTGTGCAGTTTGCACAAATACCACCTCCAAAATTCATAGTAAAAAAAGATGCGTATATGCCACAAATTCGTCAAGGAATATTTCATTTTCGTCATGGCGTTTACTTGAATCGGGGCAAAACAGGCCCACGACGAATTCCGTTCACAATTTGCTGTTTTTGCAACCTGGCGTACCTCAGTAATTCCATACGGACAAAACAGCACTGAAAGAACTTTTTTATCTTACCACAGATCACGAAATTTGTATAGATGGAAAATCGAACTTTTGTTCTTTTTCATCCTGCCCCCGGAAGAAATTCCGTTACGTCCATCACAATCTCCAGCAGTTCTTTTTTAAAGCTTTCCTTCTCTTCCATGTTTGGCAAAACTTCTTTCATATATGCTTCAATTTCCGGCACGCCGTCCGCTATGATACCTTTATTATCTGCGTAAACGTCCATAGTTATGAGTTCCTTGGCATGTCCCATAAGCTTCGATACCGCTTTGGGGTTGAATGCCTCTTTTAGCAGGAGTGTGCAGTATGTACTGCGCAAATCATGCCAGCGGATGTCCGGCAAGCCATTTTCAGCAAGAAGCTGTTTATAATACCTGCAATGGAACCCTTTGCTCCTTGCTCTGCCATAGTTGGAACAACAGATATAATCCATATCCTGAAACTCTCCCTTTCTGCGGTTTCGGTTTCTCTCATAAACCTGTCGTTCCTTTAAGATTGCCTCAAAAACATAATCAGGAATCGGAATCTCTCTGTAACTGGATTTTGTCTTTAATCCTACCTCCTGTTTCGTGAAAGTCTTTGGGGCAAAGTCTTCTTTTGCTGTGTTATGTACCCTCCCTAACTGGCGTTCTACTTTTAAGGTGTGGTTGATATAATCCACGTCCGAATATTTCACACCATTTATCTCGGATCCCCGAAGCCCCATCAGAACATTAAACATTACCTGCATATGGATCGGGGTATCTTTGCTCTTTTCCAGCAAAACCTGAATCTGCTCCATAGTCAGCGTTTTCTGTGTATCAATATTCCTGGTTCTAAATCCTGATTTCTGCTGCGGCTTCTCTGCTTTGGGAAGTCCTATTCCATCTTCAAGACCATCCGCGGGTACGGAGGTTCCGCCGTCTGTGCCAGCCAGGACCTGAATGACTTCTTTAACCTGGACGAAGGACGGTTTGGGAAAGGCATCATCAACAACTCCAAGACCAAGATCATCCTGAGCCTGGAGGATGACGAGGCCATGCGCGTGCAGAGCGCCCTCCACCTTTCCGATGCGGAGGTCATGGAGGTCACCCACT
>VSND01000059.1 GCA_009774145.1 Lachnospiraceae bacterium
GCAATCGTCAATGAATTTATCAAGAAAATCATAGTCCATGCGCCGGAAAAGGTGGACGGGAAACGGGTACAGAAAGTAGATATTGTTTTCAACTTTGTAGGAGAAATCAAATTTCTTTCTGCCACGCAACCGAAACGGCAAGGCGCATAGGAACTCTAAAAGACGGTACAGCCCTTGTAATCGGGGCTATACCGCCTAATCTGAAATTACTTCCCTCTAACCGTAAACATTTGGTCTTCAGAGCTTTTCCTGTAAAACTCCGTATCAGATCCAGCATATGCAGATAATAACCATTCTCATTTGCATTGGCCAGTGGAACATCATATTCATCCATTATCAGAACTACCGGTTTCCCATAATGCATTTTCATCATTCGCAGTATTGTATAAAGTGATTCTCTCGTCTCAATTTCAGTACCGTCACATCTTTTCAGCCTTTTGAAAACTTCCCTGTCATTCCTGTCCGCCATACTGCTTTCTACCAGATAGGCATGGGCAATACACAGGTCGGATATCATGGTCCGAAACACTCCATATGCATTGGCGAAATCCAGCCCATTAATATTCTTCAGAGTCATAAAAAGAACCGGGCGCTGATTCATCCACTGCATGCACAGAGAATCGTTTTTTGACACCTGCAGACCCGCAAAAAGTTTTCTGCTGTCCATACGAATATCCAAAAAATCTGCAAGAGTGCTCATGGTAAGTGTTTTCCCAAATCTCCTGGGACGGGTAAAAAGCAGGACTTTAAAACTGTCCTCTAATATTTCTTCTATAAAATGTGTCTTATCAATATAATAGCAGCTCTTTTCCCTGAGTTCCCGAAAACTCTCGATGCCAATCGGCGGTATTACACGATGCACTGATTTCTCTCCTTCCGCATCTGACCTGTATGTTCAGATAATAATAACCCCTTCCGGATCATATGTCTGCTTTGCGCCAATATGTTCAATCTTCTTTTTCCAGTTGTTTCCCAGATAGTAAAACCGCAGACTGTCCTTCTTTGGATCAATCAGCTTAACAAGACGATCCTTTAATTTTAAAAAAGCTGAATAGTCCAGATCTGCCTCAAACACGGAATTCTGAACTCTCTGCGCATGATTCTGGCATTCCTTTGCGACTTTCCGCAGTCTCGTCTTCCCTGCACTGTCCACTGTACTCACATCATAACTGATCAGCACCATCATATCTGTCACCTATTTTTGCAAAAACGGAGGGTAGCTTTCCAGCTCTCCCCTTACATATTTAGCCAGAAGATTGCTTTGTACATACGGAAGCAGCCCCAACGGAATCTTCTGTTTTAAATAAGGATGAACCATATCTGTACGTTTTTTTTCCTGCCAGCGTCCCAGAACTTTTTTTCTGCCCTCCGCATTCAGCCACACTGCACCGGATATCTGCTTTTCAAAATCATCTTCTCCAATGATCTGCAGATTTAAAAGTGTAAGAACAAACCGTTCCGCAATACAGCGTGCTTCTTCCACGAGATCACATGCAAGAGAACTTCTCCCGCTTCTGAGTGCATGACAGAATCCGATATAACTGTCCAGACCTGCGGTCTCAAGAGCCGCTGCATATTCACTGGTTGCAAGCGTATACACAAAAGACAGAACTGCATTTACCGGATCCAGCGGCGGACGCTTTGTTCGAAGCACAAAAGTAAAAGGAACTTTCTGATTCGTAATCAGTTTTTGAAATACGGAGAAATATGCCCTTGCACAATTTCCTTCAATTCCCACAGCCTCCTCAATACTTTGAGCCTGAAATACTTTGTCAATCCCGTCTTTTAATATTTCTACAGCATTTTTTATTTCAGCATCTTCTCTCAATCCGGCATTATCATGAAGACTCCTCCGAATCAGCTGTCTTGTATTGCTGAATTTTGCCGCCATGGTGTTTTGTGTCAGAAGAAGTCCCTGTTCCCGGAAACGATCAATCTGCGCCACCCGCAAAAAGACATTTCCCTTCGTCTCACCACATACCTTCGCCAGAAATTTCCCCTGTGGAGAAATAAAGTTGATTGGTATCGTCTTTCCCACACATTTTCCCATCAGTGCAGGAGAACATCCCACATAATTAAAACAGACGACATTTTCAATATTTTCAAATGGAATACGCAGTTTCTCTATTCCATCCACTTTACATACAAGATTTTCCCCGTCAAGCGTCAAGTATGCCTGTTCATTTGTAACATAAATGGTATTTAACAGTTTTCTCATGTTCTACACTTCCATTTTTCCGATCTCTTCAAGCTCTGCTCGAAACGCCTTCCTCTTTTTTACAGAAGGCATGCACAAGTCCCGCATGGAACATCCCCCGCATTTCTGTCCCTTGGGAATTTCCGGAATCTTTCCTTTTTTCAGGCAGTCTCTCATTTCTGCAAGCATCTGCTTAAGCTTCTGATCATATTCGGCAAAATTCTCCTTTACCGGAAGAGTTACTCTCTTTTTCACATCTGCATAATACAATACAGCGTCACAATCACTTCCAAACACATAATCCACACATATTTTCTGTGCAAATACCTGCATCAGATCCTCTTCATGATAATCCTTCTTTTTGGGCATGGTTGGTTTATACTCCACAATGCAGATGTTGTAAGCGGTTCTGCTCCCGTCCACAGATACCCCCTGACTGTCTTCTGTCAGTTCCAGACAGTCCGTCACTCCATACAGGTCATATACATCCAGATCATTGTATACCGGAACAGAAGTGAATACTTTTCTTCCCCGTACAGTATAGTGCCGGTCCGGATCATGTACGCGTTCATGCATGAGATTTGCCTTTGTAACAAAGATATTTTCCGCCCATGCCCTGCCGATCTCCAGAAGTCCCCACCGATGCGGACAGTACATGTAATGTTGAACAGACCGAATTGCGATCTCTGTACCAGTCATAATTTCACAAGGACTTCCACGCCATCCGGCATCTGTTCATCCAGCTTTACTTCATAATCGGAAAATGTACGAGGGGGCATATTTTTTTCTCTCTGTTCTGCCTGAATCTTTTCAAACAGAATATGGGACGGACAGTTCCCAAGTACACTGTCATGTTTGAATACATAAAGCTTCCGCATGCACATCTTTCCTCTTGCCGCACTGTGATCATGTTCAAACATATTGATGATGGCTGTCCAGAGAAGATCCATATCCGCTTCTGACAGATCAGATACCTTATTGGCAAGTGCTGCCGACACATAGCCCTCCGCCCGATATAAGGCATACGGGATCACACTTTTTCTTCCCATCTCGGTCTCTCCCGTTTCCTGGCGTCCCTCTGTTGTTCTGGCCTGACGTGTGATCGTCACATCCTGAATATTGATCGGAGACAGGCTTCTGGCAAAATTGATCTGCACCGGTCCCCTGACAATTCCGCAAGGATCGTCTCCGGTTGACATCACTGCTCCAAACATCCGAACATCATAATAATTTCTGCACATATACGCTCTCGCTTTTTTTACTTCATCTGGATCCTTTCCCTTATTTTTCGTCTTAAGACCTTCCGCTTCATATGCTTCTGTAAATTTTGTATTGAGCGCTTTATCCGGTTTGACCAGAATCTGATATCCTGCCTCCCCTTCCTTGCACAGTTCTACATAATTTCTTATCTTCCTTTTCAGACATACATCCGTAATATAACCATATCCAGTCTCTGCATCAATTCTGGGCGCATTCCCTGCATCCGGATCTCCGTTGGGATTTCCATTTTCCACATCAAAAAACATTACAAATTCATACCGGTTCTTAATTGCCATCTTCCATTTCCTCCGTCTGTTCTTCCTGTTCTTTCCTCTTATGATCAAAAAAGCTCTGATACTGCTGATAATATCCGATGATAAATCTTCCCTGATCCGTTAAAAGAAGCGTCTCCGGGAATTCACCTTCCAGATGCCAGGTGATCTCTCCGATCAGTTTATTATAAAATCCCGGATAGTTTGATTTATTCAGATGATTCTGTGCCAGCTTCAGAAGCTTTGGAAATACAATCGCCGGTCTGGACGATGCCGACGCAAAATACGCGTCTTTAATTGTCCTGTTCAGCGAATTACCGGACACCTCCTGCTGCAGTTTCTCCAGAACCGCAAACAGTCTCCCGCACAAATACGCAGGTGTATGGTTTTCCTGATCCAGTGCCACTTTCAATTCCTCCTTTTTATGGTTTCTGTTTATGCAGGCCTTGATAATCCCTGCCCGCACTTCGTTTATTCTCATATCCGTATCCGTCTTAATACGGCGGATAACTGTTTCCAGCAATGCCTCCGGGTATCTGCTTCCATAGACAAACGCTTCAAATATTTTTGCAAGAAGCGCCGGATTTACTGCATCATGTCTGCTTTTGGGTGAAAGCAATTCCGCTTTAATCCTTGCCAGCGACACCGGACGAATATTTTCCGATACCCGCAGTTCCTCCTGGCATCGGGCAATATTCCAGAGAATATCTGCATATTTTCTTTGGTAGATGAACTTGACTGCAAGTCTGGAAGAATTGGGCCTCAGTCCCGCCATATAGAAATCGACATCTGGCTGTATCCGATCCGCAGACCGAAGTCTGTCAGTAACAATCCTCCCTCTGCGGGCATCTTCCAGCAGGCTTTTCAGCATCTGATTTGTCTGTTCGGCATCCATTTGCTCCGACTGCCCGCAAAACATTGCCAGCAAGAGATCTTCACAGGTTTCCTCCGGATTCATTGCCCAGAACACAATGGTCATATCATCCAGAACCAGTTTATGCTTTTGTGTTCCAAGCAGGTAATTCAACGCCTCTGTATATTTCTTCATAATCTGTCCGGAAATATTGCTGTTGTATGATTGCTCATTTCCATAAGAACTTTCAGAGGAATTTTTAAAACTGATCAAAACATTACCTGTAGCAAGCCCTCCATAGACTCCTTTGACTTTGCTGTGAATTCTTGCAATCGGCGCCCGAATTCCGCTGACTGCACACTGGGAGATGTGCGACTCACTTCCTTCTTCCGATTGCTGCTGATACTGTTTTTCCCACTTTGTCTTAACCTGTACATCTTCATGCAGCAGCTGATCCGGAAAACCGGACAGACAGAACGCATAACCGGATTTGTCATATTCCTTCCCAAGGCCAAGAAGATATGAATTCTGCGTCTCTTCCTCCGGATTCCAGTTCTGCAGAAATTTCCGGTACGCCTGTATCAACGGAGAGTCCAGCTCTTCCAGAAATTCCAGATTCGCCTTTACAAAAGCGTCATGGGATTTCTTCGCTTTCTTTGTCCGGTCATCCGGTGTCAGCGTCTCCTTCTCACAGTTCAGTCCAAACAGATACAATGGTCTGTGTTCTATTATATTGGCTTCAATACCCGATTTCTCTGTTCTCTGCGGCATTACCATCGTTCTGGGAATCTGGACTTCTTTCACTTTTCCTTTTGCCGTTTTTTGTTCCACCCGGTCTTTGCACGGCAGGATCGCGTCCATCCGTCCATTCTCTGTCAGACAGACTTTATAATGTACTTTTACGCTGGAATATCCTTCCGGAAGGACTTTTCCAGCTTTTGCAAGAATATCATAATAACCGGCCAGTGCATGGATCAGCATCTTCGTTCCTCCCTGTATTTCTTTACATCAATAACCCCGTTCACCATATGAGGACGATAGTAGATGGTAGATGCCCTGTCAGAGAATCTTGGGTTGTCCCAGTCCTGATTAATCGGTTTCCCTTCATCTTCAAATTCGACCCGGTAACTCATATAGCCCAGATCCACATCCCCCATCTTTTGAATCTCACTGCTGATACCGTTTTTATCAAATGTATCCACCAGTTCCAGACGTTTTACCGGAAATTCACTGCAGCCCAGACAGGGGGTACGAAAATACTGTCCTTTCTTCAGACGCCTTTTTAAAATATTAAAATGCTTATCCTCTGAATTTTCTTCCTCTTCATCCTTCAGACCCGTCAATTCAAAATGAAATTCAATCCCATATTTTACATTTTTCAGTACCATGGAGGCGCGCTGACTCCGGCTTTCTGATGTGTAAATGCATGGATCTCCACCCTTTCCGTTCATCCGGCTCTTCACCGCACTGTACAGAATCTTATCCTTCACCTCATTTCTCCGGATATTGGCAAAATCAATGGGATGGAATACTATGATCCGATCAATCACATAACGGATTGCCGGTTTCCAGTAGACACTTTTCAGCATTCCTTCCAGTGCCCCCGGCGGCGGCACATCATAGCTCACCCGTTCCACCTTTAACTCCGGTCTTGTAAAGCATGCATAATCTCCCTCCACAATGATCCTGAAACCATAACTCACGCTTTCCTCACTCCTTTTATTCTGATGCCGTATTCCACACTCGCAACTCTGAAACCAGTACGGTTTCCTTCCACAAAAGCCTGTTTTATTCAACCAGATAATCTGTCGCCTCAAACAGGATTCCTGTATCCTTATCGTAATAATCCGGATTTGTAAGGCAATAGATTCCTGTCCCAAAATCCGACGCTGCATGCTGACGTATCAGCTCATCCAGTTCCCACCGGTATAGAGAACAACTGTAAGGCTGCAGTTCTCTCTCCACGCCTGTCCCGGCATACCGAAGCTTCTCAACCAGTTCTGTGCTCTTCTCATCCTGAGAAACCACCAGTGACAGGATTTTAGAATCAATTATTTCAAACTTTTCTGCATAACTCTGAAAAGGAACTGACTGGATATGCGAACATTCCTGTGTGATTGTGTTCTTTTGAATTTCCTCACTTTTCATCCGAAACAGCCTGTCATAATATTCCGCAATACTTTCCTGACAGGAAAGATCCTCATATCGATCCAGCATCCCCTTTACCATGTTGCCCCGCTCATCCGTTGACGTTTTCTTCCCACCGTCTGCAAGTTCAAATATATATACTGCAGCATCCCTTCTCTTCCCTTCCCGATTGCATCTTCCGCCTGCCTGCAGAATACTGTCCAGGCCTGTCAGTTCCCGAAATACTGTATGTACATCCATGTCCACTCCTGCTTCAATCAGCGAAGTCGATATGATGGTAATCCTCCGGTCTTTCGGAACATCTCTGCCATCCGGAAACTCTTCTTCCAGATACTGCAGCTCCTCCCGGATTTCCTGCAGTACCCTTTTTCGATCCAGAGATGTCATATAAGTAGAAAGATGATATTTTCTGCCGCTGCACATCCGGTACAGTTTCCTGGCGGTTGCCCGCCGGTTTACGATCAGAAGACTGGACGGATACTCTCCGGCATGATGCAGGAGTGTTTCTTCCTGTACCTCTCCCAGATACAGATATCGGCACTTTCTAAATTCAGCAAACAATGTGGTATCTGTAATCAGATGAAGCATCGAACTTTCCGGCAGTGCATAATGCTTCATTAAATCAGCAAAATCCGGCATGGTCGCTGTTAAAAATACCGCTTCACTGTTCAGATATTTCGTAATGTATGCGATTGCTCTCAGACAGGGCTGCAGATATTCCACCGGCATCAGATGCGCCTCATCAAAAACAAGAATACTGTCTGCCATATTGTGCAGCTTACGAAGTCTTCCCCTTTTGTCAGCATAAACAGACTCAAAAAACTGCACTGCCGTTGTAATAATAAACGGAGCATCCCAGTTTTCCGACGCGTGTTTCGCAGCCTGTCTGCAGTCCTCATCACAATCCGCATTTTCATACGAAAATGTGGACTGATGACGCAGAATCTCTGCACTCTCACCAAACACTTTTTCCAGCACTTCTGCCGTCTGGTCTATGATGCTGTTATAGGGAATCACATAGATGATACGCTTTTTCTTTTTTCGGACCACCCGTTCCAGAGCAAACTTCACACTGCAAAGAGTCTTTCCGCTTCCGGTGGGCATATTCATCAGATAGATTTCCGCGTCCTGTTCTGTTTTCTCAAAAACCTGTTTCTGAAGATATGACCTGGATTTCTGAAGATTTGTCCTGCATTCAAATGAATCCAGGAAACGGTTTGTTTTCTCCAGACAGCGCTGAAAATCCACCTTCAGTTTTCCGGACATATGTTCACCGCAGAATGCTGCCGTGTCGAGAGAATCCGCATCCGTCAGACACGAAAAACAGTAACGGGTCAGAAAGGCGAATTTATCAATCAACAGTGACGGATCGCGCCCGCAATCCTGCATGAAAAACGATATCAGAGCCTGTCTGTCAATCGGCGGCAGGGAAAGTTCTTCCTGATAAGCACTGTAATCTTCTGTTGTACGATTCAGTCTCCCGCACAGTGTATGCATATCCGGCGTATCATTATGCACTCCTCCATCCGGAATTCCGGAATGATGTCCGGCAATACAGTATTCCATCATCAGCCCGACTGCATCCGGATAATACTTTTTTGCTTCTATTGCACCGCAGATAGAATGTTCCACCCGGATCTTTTTTCCATCTATTCTCTGCTGAAAAGAGTTCTGATATTTTCCAATATCATGAAGCAGTCCCATGGTATACATTACATCTTTCAGCGGAGAAACTGCAGATTCCGCACACAGACGCGCTGTATTCTCACTGTGTTCTTTTACTGTCTGAACTGTATTTGTCTCTTCATTAATATGTGCTTTGTACATTTTGTTCATCTACCCTCCTTTATATTATGACTCTTTGTTAAAGAATACCATACATTTTACTTTTATGCAATATATTTCTTTATTTTGTTAAATGGTTTTTAAAAATAAAAGAGCAGAATTCTTTGTCTAAACTGCATTTAGACAGAGAATCCTGCTCCTTTACTAAACCATTTAACAAAATAATTTCTACTCACGCATCCTGTGCGACCTGCTTCAAGTGTTCAAAGCTTACCACACCCGTTTCACTTTGTCCAGTATCAACCCTGAATTTCACCCACAAACTACCGCAGTAGTATTGACATACGAAAAAATCTGAGCTATCCTCCAGTTATACAAACTACTCCAGTCTTATAGAGAAGAATATGCACCGATGTCTGTAAAACTTTTTGATTCGGAACGGAAGATCATGAACGTCCTCTGGAAGGAGGGCGACTGCACCGCCAAATACATCTCCGATGTCCTGAAGGAAGAGGTGGGCTGGAACATGAACACCACCTACACCCTTATCAAACGCTGTATCAAAAAAGGCGCCATCGAACGCTCGGAACCGCATTTTCTGTGATCTTGCCTGGAATGACTGTCAGGTTCCTCTGGCCCCCGAAGAACAGGCTTTCGTACAAACCTCCATCCGTCTCTCCTGCATGGAGAATGCAAAACTTGTGCAAAGTCATTATACCGGGCAGCCCGAGGAAGATCCCATGATTGACGAACGCCTCCTGCCCAAACAGACCGCAGACGGAACGGCATGCTGCGACCTCTACTGTCAGTTTTTCTGGCATATCGCCGACAGGGATCAGCTGACCGTCCGCCAGAGGGACCAGGCAGCGGGAGGCCTTCTTGCGGCTGTCTGGAACTTCTGTGAAGAGACTGACCTTAACGAAGTGCCGGATCTGACAAAAGAAGAAGTCGTGTCGCTTCTTGGCGATCTTGCCCGGGAGTACAGCACCGACCTGATCACCCTTTCTGTCCGTGAAGACGGTATTGGATTTGAAACCATGGATAAACGGGAACTTCGGTACTGATACGGCGGCAGCCATTATGAGACCATCGTCCCCGGTCACACTATAACTTACAGGAACTTTTCTGCATATACTGGATAAAAAAGAATTCGTGAGGTATCCATGTATCAGTCTACACCTGCTTCTCATTTTCAGTATCTCCTGGCCCATGCGGCGCCTGCCGCTGTCGCATGGATCCAGGGGAATGCTTCCCAGCCCCAGCTTGCAGGATCTGTAAAATTTTATCAGACCTCTTACGGCGGAGTCCTGATAGCAGCCGAAATCTTCGGGCTTCCCAATATCCATATACAGGGTTCCGGCAATTTCTACGGTATGCATATTCATGAATACGGGAACTGCAGCATACCTTTTGACCAGACCGGAAATCATTACAATCCCGACCACATGCCCCATCCTCAGCATGCCGGAGACCTTCCCCCTCTTCTGGGCAATCAGGGCTATGCATATCAGGTGTTTTATGACAAACGGTTCTTCGTCGATGCCATCCTCGGAAGATCTGTGGTCATTCACAGTATGGCAGATGATTTTACCAGTCAGCCTTCCGGCAACTCCGGTGAAAAGATCGGATGCGGAATCATCCAGGCGGTAACCGACTGACGCCTGCATGAACAGGGCTTCGGACTGAAAAACATAAAGCAGAAAAACAACTGCATACAAAAAAAAGAGGCAGCGCTGCTGTCTCTTCTTTTCTGCATCGGAACCGGTCAGATTATCCAATCAGCACTCTCTTTCCTGTCAATCGTTGTGCAGAATTTCCTGCCTTTCAAAAATTCCTCCATGGTCTCTTTTATCTTCGGACTCCCTTCACGGACCAGCTTTTCCACCAGACTGTTGCTGCTGGTATTCGCCCAATAACTGGAAAATCTCTGTAAGCGTCTGATGTAGTTGTGATCACCGTCAGATTATTCAGATCTGAAAAAACCGATTCTTTGCTGATTCTTGTAATTCCAGTCATAACCGCCCGGAAGAGATAAGGATTGGTTTTAAAAGTTGAGTTAAAAAGGCTTCTGATAAAAGCGGTCATTTCATCCCAGTACCCGTTCACATAAGCTTCCTGCATGGGCGTATCATATTCATCCAGCAGAATGATTGCCTTTTTTCCATAGTAACGGGAAAGAAATAGTGACAGCATCTTTAAAGACAGAGTAATCGTGCCGTTATCCGGATCGGCAGAGAGTTTTCGAACGTCTTCCTTTTCATCTTCTGCCAGAAAATCGCTGTCCAGTAAAAACCGGTATTTCTCAAAGGCCATTTTTATGATCTGGCAGATTTTTTCTCTTGCTGCAGAAAATGATACTTCTTTTACATCAGCAAAACCAAGGGCAATCACCGGATAAGTTCCCTGTAGCTCCCGGCGGCTGAACCGCGGCTTTTATTCATACGGAAATCTGCATCCGACCGTGTATATGGGGATCGAATACATGTTTTTTCTGACTCCTCCCCTTGTTTTTCCCGCCAGATATCCTTTGTCGATCTTGTGATCCTTTAAATATACAGACAGAGATACCGGATGCTCACCATCAGATGCCTTAATTTCCAGACCGTATTTTACATCATCCCTGTCCACGATCATAAAATCCAGTTCATGTTCGTTATAGACAGAGCAGCAGGGTTTATTTCCTTTCACGATGTCCTTTTTGTATAGTCTGTATAATTCCGTGTATGCAAAATTTTCCGTCAATATGCCTTTGATGGTCTGATTATCCACCGGTGTCATTCTGGAAATACAGTTTGCCAGTCCGCAGTCCATAAAATAAAAACGTCTCTCATGCAGCACCTGCGAAACTTCCCCCTGATTGTACAAGTCGCAGCTTCCTATGATATTGGAATACTTTAACCAGGATATCGCTGTACTTACCTCACTCCTGCTTACATGTTCCTTTGTTGACTCCCTGACAAACCCCGTAATACTCTCTATATCTTTTGCAGATGTCCCCTTTTTCTCATATGCAATCGTCCGGAATGCCTCTTTATATACATTTTCAAAGATGATCCTGCTCTTTCCTGTGGAATCTGCAAAATAGGCTTCTGATTCTTCTGTAAAGGTTTCGATCAGTTTTTCAATGATGTTGATGCACATCTCCACATCCCGGCTCTTTACATATTCAGAGACCACCGACGGATACCCTCCGATCTGCACATAGATCCGGTACAGTCCATAAAGCTCCTGATATTTTTCCGATGTGTCCCTTCCATGGATATCTACCGTTTCCAGAGTTTCTCTGCAGCCGAACGCACCGCAAAATTCTGAAAACGATAATGGAAGCAGTTCTACGGTCCAGACATTTCCTGCCGGCCTAAAATATCGGGAATTCAACGTTTTTCCCAAGTAACTGCCCGTTACTGCCACGTCGCAGTCCAGACTGCTCTGTAATGCTCTGATACTGTTGTAAATACTGCTGCTTTCCTGAATCTCATCCACGATCAGCATGGTATTTGGGGAATTGTCAAATTCCTCCAGTTTCATCTCCCTGCAATACCTGCGCACTCCAAGGGATATGTCGTTACGGAAGACGCATCTTTCAAATAAATCGCTCACACCTGGCTGAGCCAGATTTACATAGATGATCTGTTCATAGTTTTTATATGCAAATTTCAGTAATTCCGTGGTTTTTCCAACCTGTCTTGCTCCGGTTACATACAGGACCGTATCACGTCTGTGCTTTTTCCAGAACAGAAACTCCTTCTGTACGTCCCTTGGCAGACGGTTTTTATCCGCCAATCCCCGATACAGCTGTGCATGAACCTCTGATTTTTGCACAACCGGCAGGCTCCCGTCCGCAGATTCAATCACATTTTTGTCTGTTATTTTTACATTCTCAAACAGATCGATATTACTTATCACATTACAGCAGGTATAATATTTTTGATCTGCAAGGAAACCGCATGTTTTATTGCTGCTGTTTTTTACTCTATGTGTGATATACATATGATTCTGCCCCCGACTTTCTCGCGTTATCGCCCGATCCGGTATCCCCTGCCGTCCATCTCTGTGCCGGACTGCCCCTTTGGACCTTCGAAAAACATCCGCTCTGACTAACTGCTATTATTATAAGAGGTTCGTCATTTGTTTGTCAACATAAGGACCTGTTTCCCGGACCACGGAAAATCCGAAATGCCCGCTACGCCATCTCATCTTGCAGCGCATCAATAATATTTTCCCTCCGGATCCTGTTCGTGGCATACACCATGGTGACAAAGACGATGCCGAACACGCCCAGCACACTGACGGCAAGAGCGCCCCAGGGAAACTTGAAATACATCCCCTCCATCCTTTCCACGGACATCAGTGCCCGATAGATGAGAAAGGACAGGATTCCCGAAAGCGGCACCCCGTACATCAGTGTGCGCATCCCATAGAAGACACACTCAAAACGCATCATCCGGTTAAAACTGAGGTCAGACATTCCCACCGACCGGAGCATGGCAAGCTCCCGCCGCCTGAGCCGGATATTCGTGGAGACCGTATTGAACACGTTGGCGACGGCGATCAAAGAGATCATAAATACAAACACATACATGAACACATTGATCACAAAGCCCGCGTTTCGGAACAGATCAAAAGCAGACGCCAGATTATAGAAGAAATAATCTGCCATGATTCCCTGTTCCATGACGGTATCCTGAAGTCTCGCCAACGTCTGAGACGGCGTGTCTGTCCAGAACAGCATACCTTTCTGCACATCCCCGCCCAGGGGCTCCACCTCTGTAAACCGGTCTCTCATCTCCATGGGTACCGTCATGACGAAGAACCAGTCCGGAACATTTTCAAACGTCGTATCCAGCGGATAGTTGTCGACAAACGATGCACGCACGGTCTTATCCTGCGCCCCCGAAGTCGAACGAAGGGTAAATGTCATCGTACTTCCGGTACACCAGGTCACATGCTCCCTGCTATCCACCGCACACATGAGCACCTTTGCATCCGGCCCTTCGTATTCCTCCCGGGAGAACCCGAGCGTTTTCAGAAATTCATAATAGAGATCATCCTCAATGAACTGTGTATACAGGGGCACCTGCTGCGTCCTTCCTGTACTGTCGTCGCCCATCGCCTCCCGGTACGGCTTTAAAAAATCCTCCGGAAGCTCTTCCGTAACGGCAGAATAGACCGGATTGGCCTGCCAGGTGCTTCTCCTGACTCCCTCCGTCCGGCTAAGTCTCTCATAAAGTCCGGCAAATTCCTCATCGGACATATTTGCAGTGACAAAAGAGAGATCTCCGTCCGCCCCTTCCGCAGTAAGTTCCTTCATCAGCGTTTTCAGCGTCGTGTTAAAGGCGCTGCCGCACATCGTCAGAACCATGCTGAACGTCAGAGAGAGAATGACGCCCCGATAACGTTTTTTGTTTCTTTTAAAATTCTTCAGTGCCAGCGCTCCCTCCAGACCGTAAAGCTTCCAGATCCGTTTCGGAACCCGGACCGCCTTCCCTTCTGTCCGAATCTCATTTGTCTGGCGGATGCATTCCAGCACCGGAATGCATGCCGCTTTTCTGGCCGGAATCCAGGCCGAAATCAGAATCGTGACCAGACTGACGGCCGCTGCACCTGTCAGGGCAGAGACAGATACCGCCAGCTCCATGGGCACGCCGCTTGTGGATATGGAGCCGAAATGCTCCGACACCACCGGAAGAAGAAGACGGATACTGCCGATTCCTGCCAGAATGCCAAAAGGAATTCCCATGGCCCCGATGCAGAGTCCTTCAAAAAGCACCGACTCCCGAAGCTGCCTGGAAGTTGCACCCACAGACATGAGAATGCCAAACTGATGGACCCGCTCGCTTAAGGATATATGAAAGGAATTATAGATCAAAAAGATCGAAGCGACCATGATGATGACTGCCAGGACACCGCCGATCACATAGAAAAATGTCTGGAACAGCCGGTTATCCGTAATCCCCATAAACCGCAGCAGATTCTCGTTGACCGCACAGGAACCCCCGTTCTCATGCCCCGCCGCATACGCCTTTACTTTCCAGGGATCTGAAAGCCGTACAAAGACACTGTAACTGTCCGGCTGTACCTTCGCATCCGCCCAGGTAACCGCCGTATAACCCGGTGCTTCATGCAGCTCAAATCCGGGTCTTTCATAGGTGCCGGTGACCAGATAAGTCCGTTTCTGACCATCCGTCAGTTTCTCTCCTTCCCGGTACGGATCGCACTGGGTCAGGATACTGCCCTCATACTCCCGCTGCCCCATGGACAGGGTAACAGACTCCCCCACCGGAATCCGGACACCGGCTTTGATCGCCACATGGGACGGAATCAGGATCTCCCCGGAATTCTCTGGCATCCTGCCGGAAGTCAGGTGGATGGGCAGTTCCTCAAAGGCTTCCTCCCCGAAACCTGCGACGAAGAGATACGGTTTTTCTGCACTCTCTTCTTTGACATTATCCAGAAGTGCATAGCCCAGATTTTCATAACTGAACGCTCCCGCCGCTTCCGGATCTTCCTTCCGCCCCTGCACAAAGGAAGCGTCCGTCTCTGAAAACACCACATGCCAGTCTCCGCCCTTTGCGATTTCCACATTGATCATGTACTGCATCAGAGAAGTTCCAAAGGTGACGATCCCCGTGAACAAGGCGGCTGACAGAACCACTCCCAGAACCGTCACCAGAGTACGCGTCCGGTTCCGCATCAGCCCCTGAAGGGCAACTTTATGAAAGATGTTCATTCTCATGGCCGCTCCACCTTCCTTTCCCGTTTCACTGCACTCTGCCCCTCCATGCGCGCCGTCTTTCTCTTTTCTTTGCTGTCTCTCACCACTTTGCCGTCGGCAATGGTAACGATCCGTTCCGCCTGCAGGGCGATATTTTCATCATGGGTCACCAAAAGCAGTGTCTGCCCGTATTTCTGGTTGCTCTCCTTTAAAAGCCGGACGATCTCCTGACCGTTTTTACTGTCCAGCGCGCCGGTTGGTTCATCCGCCAGCATGACTGCCGGCGCATTCATCAGTGCACGCCCGATGGCAACCCTCTGCTGCTGGCCTCCGGAAAGCTGGTTCGGCAGATGATTTTGCCTTTTCTCAAGTCCCAGAAGCTCCAGAAGCTCCCGAAGCCGTTTCTGATTGACCTTCCGCCGGTCCATCAGAACAGGCAGCGTAATATTTTCCACCACATTCAGGGTAGGGATCAGATTGTGAAACTGATAGATCAGCCCCACCTGACGCCTCCGGAAGATGGCAAGCTGTTCGCTGTTTCCGTCATAGATATCCTGCCCGTCCAGGCAGATCTTTCCCTTTGTGGGTACATCCACCCCCGCAATCGCATGGAGCAGCGTGGATTTCCCCGAACCGGAGGAACCAATGATCGCAACAAATTCCCCTTTCTCCACCGTCAGGGACACATGATCCAGCGCCGTGACCTGATTCTCACCTTTTCCGTAAATCTTACACAGATTCTTTATTTCCAGAAATTCCATATGTTACAACCTCCTGTTATCGTCTGACACCTGCCTGATAATGATATCATAAAACTTTTTGCTTACATCTGCGTGACTTTTGTGTGAGAGTATTGTCACTTTTCGATTCCGGTATCTGTTTCCATGAAAAAACAGCCGAATATCTTACGACTGTTTTTTCAAAGCAATATATCACAATATTCCATTCACGGCAGATCTTTCGGAAAACGGATGAGAAACACAGCGCCTCCCTCTGGATGGTTCCGCGCACGGACCGTCCCTCCATGCCTGGTAAGAATGGATTTGCACAGCGCCAGCCCGATCCCGTACCCGGAAGTCTTCGTATCCTTCCCCCGATAAAACCGTTCAAACAGGCTGTGCAGCTCGCTTTCGTCGAAGCCGGACCCGCTGTCGTGAATCCGGATTTCCGTAAACAACAGCGTATCTTCACAGACAATCTCGATCCATCCGTGATCTCCCGCACTTTCCATGCAGTTTTTCAGGATATTCTGAACCGCCTGGGCAAGCCAGTCCGGATCCCCGGAAAGGCTGACGCCATCCGGAAGATCCATCCGAACTGTCACGTCATGCAGATCCATGGAAATCCGAAGAGGGCGAAGGGCTGTATCCACAAGCGCTCTTACCTCTACCGGTTCCTTTTGAAAAACAATGATCCCTGCATCCAGACGTGACAGCTTCAGAAGAGACGTGATCAGGCTGTCCACCCGGACCAGAAGATCTTCCATTTCCAGAAAAAGCGCCCTGCGCCGGCCCTCTTCCGGCTGCTTCTCCAGAAGAGACAGGATCAGATTGACAGAGGTAAGGGGCGTGCGAAGCTGATGGGCGATATCCGCCAGAGAATCCGCCAGACGCTCCTTCTCCTTCTGGAGCGCCCGGTTCTGCTGCCGGATCTTAAGCGTCATCTTTCCGATCTCACTTTGCAGAATCGACAGTTCTCCTTCCTCTTCTTCTGCAATATACATACTGTCCTTATCATGGAGTATCTGGTCGATCTGTTCCGACATCCGGGCAATTCTTTTGTATCTTTCCCTGATAAACCAGAAAAAGGCTGCCCCGTAACAGACAGCCAGAATAAAAATCAGAATTCCCGCCTCCGGGCAGATCAGGAGCATGCCCGCCGCCCCGGTCATGATGGTTATGAGGAAAAACAGTCCTGCAAACTGCCGGATCTCTCTATTTCGAAACATCGTTTCCTCCCAGCCGGTATCCGATCCCCCGGACCGTCCGGATGATCACAGGATTGGCCGGATCCTCCTCAATCTTCTCCCGCAGACGCTTGATGTATACCGTTAATGTATTGTCATTGACATATTCCCCCGCCGCATCCCACAGTTCATTCAGCAGACGGTCTCTGGTAATCACACGCTCCGGATTTGATACGAAGATTAAAAACAGACGGTATTCCAGCGCAGACAGGAAGATCTCTTTTCCATTCTTTTTCACCAGACCGCTCCCGGTGTCCACCGAAAGCCCGCAGACCTCTGTGACACCGGAGGATGTGCCGGATTTCCGCAGAGCCGCCTGAATCCGCGCAATCAGCTCCCGGGGGCGGAAAGGCTTGATGACATAATCATCTGCTCCCATATTCAGACCGGTGACGACGCTGGCCTCGTCCCCGGAAGCCGTCAGAAAAATCACCGGAATCTTCTGCATCTGCCGAATCTGCGTGCACACCACAAAACCGCTGCCGTCCGGCAGGGAGATATCCACAAGCGCCAGGTCATACCGGGCTTTTTCCACCATGGCCGCCGCTTCCGCCTGTCCGGACGCATGAACCACCCCGTAACCCTCTGCCTGAAGCAGAAGCGTCAGATTTTTCGCAATCTCCCGGTCATCTTCCACTAAAAATATCTGTTTCATCGTTTTCCAGCCCTTTCGTTCTGTTACTGACAGTTTAACACAAAACCGGCCGATTCACTACCAGAAACCGTAAAATTTTCCTGCTGGCAGCCGCTGCTTCTGCTTACGCCTGCTCGCTCTCCCGAAGCCGCTCCACAATGCTCTTCTTTCTTATATTCCGGTAGGCAGCCACCGGCGCCAGCACCGCCGTCACCAGAAATACCGGCATCATGATGACAAATGGCAGAATCTGAAAATGATACTCGAAGAACAAAAGCACATTGTTTAACGCTCTCAGAACGAGAAAAGACAGAAGGCTTCCTGCCAGAAAGCCGATCACGCCGGACAGGGCAATATAACTGATCCCTTCGCAGATCAGCGTTTTCACGAGCTGCGTACTGGTCATGCCGATGCTCTGCAGCATGGCGAATTCCCGCCGTCTCGAAAGGATCCCGGTAATCATGGCATTGACAAAATTCAGGATTCCGATCAGGGCGATCACTGCCGCAAGCGATATGCCGATGGTTGCAATGACCGTCACCATGTTTGCAAATTCTCTCCGAAGCGATTCTTTGGTCGTATAGCCCATCGTTGTATGTTCATCCGTATAGGCTTTTACCGCCGCTTCAAAGGCCTCCTGCGCTTCCTCTTCCACCTGATAGGATACGGCAAAACGATGCACATTGGCATCCTCCGGTTCCAGCTCCGCCAGAGGCAGCACCACATCGCAGCTGTTGGCGGAATATCTGCGAAGATTCATACTGTCGGGAATCTCCACGACCGCCATCACTTCATATTCTTTTTCCCCGAGGTTTTCATAGATCATGTCAACCGTCGCCCCGGATTCGTCCCTGACCTCGCGAAAGGTGGAATCTTCCGTATAATACTCTACCGTCACCCGGTCGCCCGGATGATAGACATGATCCCCGGAAGGCAGATGACCGTCTCCCAGAAACTGCCCCAGCAGGACATAATTTCCCGTCTGAAACCGTTCCACATCCAGCGTTCCTTCCAGAACCTTCAGATTTGACAGGAGCGCATCGCTGTACCCGTAAAAAAAACCGTTAAAAGACCGTTCTCCTGCGAGTCTCTCCTCCAGCACATCCACGGCATAGGGACTGCGGTTCAGCTTTCCCTCTTCGTCCAGTTTCCGCAGCTGCTCTGCGGCCTGGTCATTGATCTGAAGAAACGACTGGAAGCGGACCCACATCTCTGTCCTGCCCTGAATTCCCGCCTGTCTGTCCGCCAGCGCCAGATATTCCGGTTCCATGTCAATGTCGCCGCTCCTGTGACTCGTGGATGTCACATTTCTGTTGCCAATCAGAAAATCTCCTGCAATCCTCTGTTCCATGAACTGGTCAATCTGAAAACTGCCCACAGCGGTCATAATCACTGCCAGAAGGATGATGCTGAATGAAATCGCCGCGATTACAACGGCAGTGGTACGCCGGTTTCTTCCAAGACTGGCCCACGCCATAGATACGGCGCTGAAACGGGCCGCATGCTTTTTCTTTTTTCTTCCGCGGCCCTTCTTCCTTTTTCCATCGGCTTCCGTGTACCTAAGCGCTTCTATGGGAGAGACATTCCCTGCGATCTTTCCAGGTTTCCGGCTGCTTAAGAACACCGTAAACGCAGTAAATCCGCCGCCCCATACCAGAATCCAGGGATCAAACCGCAGTGCGATCTCCATGCCCTGATAATCTGAAATGCTGAGCGCAAAGGGCAGAGCCAGCTTTCCGACACCGTATCCGATCAGCAGGCCAACGGGAATCCCGATCAGGGAAAGCCGGACCGCCTGGCGCCTGACCAGACAGCGAATCTGCCCCTTTGTTGTTCCAATGGTTTTCAGCAGTCCGTAAAACCGGATATCGCTGATTACGGAAATCTGAAAAATATTGTAGATGATCAGATAACCGGTGAGCAGAATGACAAGAACCGCACTTGCCAGAATCAGAAAAGTAAAAGGATCCACAGATTCCATGCGGCTGCTCATATAAGCCCAGTTTACCCCATAAGACAGTTCCGTCCCCGGTTCATACCCGGCATTCTGAATGACGGTCCGTATCTTTTCTTCCAGACCGGACGCATTGTCAAAGAAAAAATTGCCGGCCGTCAGCCCTGTGCCTTCGTCCTCCGGATGAGTTTCGCCCCATTTTACAAAATCCTCGTCGGTCAGGGAACCTTTTAATTTCAGCCAGTAGCTTTCCGATACAAACAGCTCGCTGGCATGGGCCACATGATCTCCCTCATACCAGCCGCTTAACGTAAATTCTTCCTCCACGGTCTCTCCCATAAAGGAAAACGTCAGAGGAACTTTCTCCCCCAACGCGCAGGGCAGCCCCAGTTCTTCCAGAGTGAACGTATCCACCAGAATCTCCCGCTCTTCTCTGGGCAGATGTCCTTCTTCCAGTGTAATAAACAGATCCGGCAGGGTACTTTCCTCCGGCGTATAACGAATCTCTGCCTGACGGTCGAGAATATTATCCGCGATACCGATGAAAATGGTAAAACTGCTTTTCTTCACCAGCGGATCGGCGGCCGTCTTCTCATACTGTTCCATGGTTGCAGCCTTGATCCCGGCATGAAAGGTTCCCCCGACCTCTCGCATGGTATTCTCCTGCGCCATCTGCATGGCGCCTCCCACCAGAGAAAAGGCCGCCGTAAACAGAATGCCGCTCAGAGCAATGGCGATCAGGGCAAATACATTTCGCATACGGTTCTTACGCATGCACCGCCTGGATAATCTGCGGATCACTGCGCCGTTATTATTTTTCATGCGTGCACCTCCTCATCCCCCGTATGGTCACGGCCGCCGACGATCCTGCCGTCCTCGATATGAATGATCCGGTCACAGAGCTGCGCCAGCGCCTCGTTATGCGTAATCATCACAATGGTCTGGTGAAACTGTTCGCCGGTCAGTTTTAAAAGCCCAAGAACTTCCTGGGTCGTCCGGCTGTCCAGATTTCCGGTAGGTTCGTCGGCCAGGATGATGGCCGGTTTGGTCACCAGCGCACGTGCGATGGCAACCCGCTGCTGCTGGCCGCCGGAAAGCTGGCCCGGCAGATCGGAAAGCCTGTTCTCCAGTCCCAGCGTCCGGACGATCTTTTTCATAAACCCTTTGTCCACACGCCTTCCGTCCAGTTCCAGCGGAAGCACAATATTCTCATAGATGCTTAAAATCGGCACCAGATTATAATTTTGAAAAATAAATCCGATCTGACGTCTTCGGAAAATGGTCAGCTCCTTTTCATTCAGTTCAAAGATTTTTCTGCCCGCAACGGTCACCGTACCGGAAGTGGCGTAATCCAGTCCGCCCAGCATGTGCAAAAGCGTAGATTTTCCAGAACCGGACGTACCTACCACCGCGACAAACTCTCCTTCTTCGATACGCAGGTCCACGCCGTCCAGTGCTTTGACCTGAAGATCGCCGTCTCCGTAATATTTCTTCAGGTTCTTTGTCTCCAGGATTGTTTTCATATCCTTCCTCCTCACTGCTTTGAACAGATTTTTTGTATCCGCTTTTATTGTATCAGCCGGATCTGACACCATCCTGACAAAAAGACAGAAAAGATATGACAGTTTTGTCAGAAATCACCCGCCGCTTTCGTTTCATTGAGTAAGAACAGAGAAAAGCAGCTTCCCTGCCCCACTTTGGAAGATACCGTGATATATCCTTTTTCGTGCTGCAGAATCAGCTGTGCCAGATACAGGCCCAGTCCGCTTCCTTCCTGCCGCTCCACTTCCTTTCCGCGGTAAAAGCGCCGGAAGATTCGGTTGAATTCCTCTTCCGGAATGCCGATCCCCTCATCCTCGATCCGGATCTTCGTATAAAGATCCAGTCTGATCAGCGAGATCCGTATACTACTGTTTTCCGGAGAGTATTTGACCGCGTTTTCCAAAAGGTTTGCCATGGCTTCTGCCGTCCATTTCGGATTATGACAGAGCCTGAAATCCTGAAATTCCTCTACGATCAGTTCGATCTTTTTCGCAGATGCCTGCGCAAAGACCGAGCTGACAGCCTGTGCGATCGTTTCCTTGATCCCGGTGTACCCGGCGTCAAAATGAATCATGCCGTTTTCCAGCCTGGACGCTTTGAGAAGATTCGCCATCAGCCACTGCATCTTGTCCGCCTGGCTTCTGATATGCTCCAGAAATTCCGGCTTCTGCTCTTCCCCGGGCTTTAAGTCCTGCAAAAGCTCCGTATTCATGATGATATTTGCCAGGGGTGTTTTCAGCTGATGAGAAAGATCCGAGATCAGCTCCATGACCTGGTCTTTCTCCCCCACCGCCTGCTGTTCTTTGAAACGCGCCGCAGCCAGAATCTGACGAAGCTGACTGACCACCCGCGATTCCCGTGTCTCCAGTACATCCGGATAATCACCGGATACTTCCGGTTCTTCCTGCCAGAAGCCATCCAGAATCTCATCCAGTCTTCTCCACTGCCGCAGAAAATAAGCTGTGCTCAGAATGAGCACAGCCATGCATGCCGCAAGACATACCGCAAGTATCCATACCGTCATCTGCGCCGTCATACGTCCTCCTTCCACAGGTAACCGATCCCCTGTATGGTGCGTATATGATCCCTGCCCAGCTTTTTCCGCAGGCGGCTGATGTTGACCGAAAGTGTATTTTCCTCTACATAATTCCCGTCTGCATCCCAGATGCACCGTAAGATCTGTTCTTTCAAAAGCACCTGGTTTTTATGCTCCATCAGATACCGCAAAAGCCGGAACTCCGTCCTGCCAAGCTCCAGTTCCTGCCCGTTCAGAAACGCACGGAACGTCCTGCAGTCCAGCGCCACGTCCCCGGACCGAAGCGTCTGGTCTTCTGTATCCCGTCCGGCCGTTTTCCGCTTCAGAATATTCTGAAGCCGAAGCTTTAAGACCGAGACTGAAAAAGGCTTTGTCATGTAATCGTCGGCCCCGCTTGTAAGTCCCATGATCTCATCCGTCTCCAGATCCCGCGCCGTGAGCATCAGTATAACCGTCTCTGCTTCTGCGCCCCTGTTCCTGCGTATCCTCCGGCAGAACTCCATGCCGTCTCCGTCCGGCAGATTCAGATCCAGAATCACGGCTTCAGGGGTTTCCTGCCCGAAGAGCCGGTACCCTTCCCGAAGCGTCCGGGCGCTGATTGTTTCATACCCCTCCTGTTCCAGCGCAAAAGAAATCCCGCGGTTCAGTCCACTGTCGTCTTCTATGATCAATATTTTCATAAGCCTTTGTTATACAAGATCCCTTTCCTGTGATTTTTTCTCTATACAACCGCTTCCATCTGCAGCCTGTCTCAAGGTTATCATATCCATTTTCCAATTGCAAGGTTTTCGCAGGTCTTCGGCCTCTGCATGTAACAGGAAAGTGATCTTTTCACCATATGTGACCAGTGTCTCTGCGAATTCTTGAAATGATTTGTCCAGGCGTATATAATGATACTTTCAGAGATTTGGAGAGAGCAGAACCTGCCGGCGCAAAAAGAAAGGAACAGAAGACAAACCATGAATAAACATAAAATTTTATTAATGGAAAAAAGAAGGCCCATAGTATGAGAACGGTTGTAAAACTTCCCATCGGGATCGAGGATTTTGAAGAAATCCGCACTGAAGGATTTTATTATGCAGATAAGACCGGACTGATCACGGAGCTTTTGAACAACTGGGGCAAAGGGAACCCGTTCTGCGTCCACCACCGGAAGCACCATCAGGTCGTACCGGTCAAACATGCGCGCAGCTCCCGGTCGGAAAACGCTTCAATCGGCGTCTGCTGCTGCTCCAGATCCATCTCCGAAAAAGTCTCTGCCGCCAGACTCTGAGGCAGAAGGCGGAACAGAATCGGGAGAATCGGTTCCGGAACCGCACCAAATCTTACCTGCCGGACCTTATGTGTTTTTTCTACAGCTGAACTATAACAGGGGGTACTTCGGAATGTCAATATAAAAGCAGAAGGATATACTGTTCAGAAAAAGCAAAATGCTCTATAATAAAAACAGTTCCATACCATACAGAGAAACGAAGGAGGACACAGCATATGGCAGAAACATCCAGAATCACGCTTACCGACATATGGAAGCAATGGGAAGAAATGACCAGTACCCTTCCAAAAGAGGCAAAAGAGATGGCTGACGCGTACATCAGACAGAAAAGAGCGGATCTGCCGGTATCACCGGACATGCATTTTGAAGATCTGGGACCTGTTGACTGGCTGGAAACCATGATTCTGGACGGTAACAGCGGTCTTGATCTTCTGTTAAACCGAATGCTGTATGCCGCCTGGCGGATGGGAGAAGGCTTTTTGCTGGGAAGCGGATGGAGCAGTATCTGGCGCAGGGCGCTGAATGAATCTGAAAAGGTCTCTCTGTGCCGGAAGATTGGATATTCCGTGGAAGAAGTGATGGAAGACACCGCATGGACCGGTCCGGAGCAGAACAGGCGCACATGCTCCTTTGTATTTGGCGCGGTGGCAAAAGCGCTCTATATTCAGTATCCATATGAGCAGCTGACCGCATATCTGGATCATCGTTTCGGCAAAACCGGTTTTACAGGCTCCGGGGAGGAAAACCGCTGGCGTCTGTGGATGGACGGCGAACTGCTGTGCGTCTTTCTGTCCGCCCATGATCCCGGTGCTGCAAATTATATGGCTGCTTTTCTCTCCTGTCTGAAACCCTTTCCTGTTCTGGATATGGAAGACCTGCCTTTGAGACTGGCTTTGATGGATCCGGCGGCAAAAGATTTCCTTCTGACCAGACCGCTTCCGGAGCTGGAGCAGATGGGGAAATACTCCGGACTGCCCCGGAAGAAAGACTATGATGATCTGGTCGATGACATCCTCCAGATCCGTCAGAAAGAGGCTCTGGAGGAAATCCGCCGTTTTACCGACGCCAGAGAACTGACTGCGTGGCTGAAAATCCTCTACGAACGTGCAGCGTTTACAGACTTCTCGCCGCTTCCCGCACTGCTGGGACACCGGGCAAAATCCGTACGGACGCTGGCGGAGAAGATTCTGTACCGGCATCTGGACATGGCTTATCCGGTTCTTCAGGATACGCTGCCAAAGCTTCAGGGAGAAGCCCTGCAGCTTGCCGAACAGCTTCTGGTTCAATGGAAAGAAACCCATTCTGGCGGTGCATCGCAGGAACTGTTTCAAAGCCGGGAAGAACTGGAGTTCTACTGTGAAAAAAACCTGTTGCCCGCAGCCAGAAAAAAAACCGGATGGGCGCCCCGGGAATGGTTTGGACAGGTGCGGTATGCAGGTTCCTCTCAAAAGGCGCCAGAAACGGTCCTGGAATATCTGTTTGTCCGCTATCTGTCTCTGACGGAACCGGAACGCCTGAGAACCGCTGACCGGATCGCTGCATTTCTGAACCGGCAGGACCTGCAGGCAGTGCTTTTAAAAAGCTGGGAATTCTGGCTTCTGGAGGACTGCGAGCCAAAGCACCGGCTGCTCATCCTCCTGTGCGGAATCTATGGTTCCGACTCTCTGATACTTCAGATGGAAAAGGGCGCCGAGATGCTGGCACGTAAAAAACGCGGAGAAATGGCAGAATCCATCATCCGCGCCATAGGAAAAAACGGCAGTCCGATCTCTTTGATGATCCTGGAACGGCAGGCCTGCCAGAAAGGACACAGAAAGCCGAGAATGTCCTTCGCCAGAACGGAGCAGGCGGCACGGGAATGTTTCCAGAAGGAAGCCGACCGGCTTGGAATCTCCTGGGATGCTCTGGCTGACCGGATCGTTTCCAATGCGGGATTTAATCAAAAGGGGGAGCAGGAGCTGAACGTGGGCAAACGCACTCTGACGGTTCGTCTGATGCCGGACCTCTCTTTACAGGTAAAAGACGGCAAAGGCGCATGGAGGAAAAGTTTTCCAAAACCCGGAAAGGGAGAAGACCTGGAACCGTTTGAAACGGCAAGACTTCAGTTTATGGACTGGAAGAATCAGGTAAAGACCATCTATGAAGCACAGTTCAAACGGCTGGAACGGGTCATGCGCACCGGACGATGCTGGCAGAAGGAAGAGTGGGAACGGTTATTCCTGAAAAATCCCATCCTTCAGCCCATGGCTCACCGGCTGATCTGGGGACTGTACAAAAACGAACAGCTGACCGACGCCTTTTGTTGCCTGGAAGACGGAAGCCTCTGCACTGCAAAAGATAATGCCTTCCTGCTGCCGGAAAATGCCTGTATCTCTCTTGTATGTCCGGTGGAACTTTCTTATGAACACCGCGAAGCATGGAGACAGTGGATGGAGGATTATGAGATCCTGCCGCTGCCTGGACAACTGGAAGCGCCTCTGACGCTCAGCCCGGAGCAGATCGCTCCAGACGGAAAACAGCTTCTTCTGTGGACTGGAAAGCAGAGCTCTACCGGCCGTCTTCAGGCCCTGCAGACCAGATATGGCGCAATACCGAAGGATAACGGATATCTCCTGATGGAAGAAGGAATCGGAGGACTCCTGATTTGCGCAGAGGAAATTCCATGGAATTACCATGGTCCGGTCTGTCTGAAAGAAGCCGTATTTCTGAATGCGGCAGAAGAACCATGTCCGCCGGATGCGCTTCCTGCCCGGTTTGTAAGCGGTATGCTCCGTCTGCTGGACGAATGTCTCTGTAAATAAAAAACATCAAAACCCCGCTGTGCAGACGCTAAAGTTTCCACACAGCGGGGCTGAAACTTTCAGTATTCCAGATAAAACCGTTTTTTTTCGGGATCATATTCCAATCCGCATCTGTTTTTGTTTGTCAAAAGCAGGCCTTCCACTATTCTGCCAATAATAATATATTGATTCCTTACATCCAATGCCATATAGGCTCTGATCTCATCTGTCAAAATAACATCCGCATTATCAATAACGATCATCATATTCTGACATGTTTTAATTTTTTCCGCTATATTGATTTTCATCCTGTCATTATGGCACAGGCACAACATGTTTTCTTCCGGATGTGATAAAGACCATGCTTCCAGTGCATGGAACAGAAATGTCTTTCCGGTTGCAGATTTGGATGAAATAAATGTCAGGTTCGATTTCAACTCCAGTTCAAAGCAGCATTGCACATAGCGAAAGCTGATCTGATCTTTTTTTAATGGTTTTATATTCATCCTTTACTGACTCCTCAATTTCATATATTCCTGATAATCTTTTACTATATACGATTTTTTGTCTTTTACCACCTGTATGGGATTTTCCAGCACTGTAATCAAATCATAAGGCATGTACACAGAACCTTCCTCAAGTTTCAATATTTCGTCTACTGCATTCCATCCACATTCCATAATATTAAATATTTTATCCGGATTACAGATAATATTTAACAATGTTTTGCAGCCTGTTGATATATTCTCAATCCCAATTTCTCTGTTATTAAATTTTGAACGAATGGAGGTTTTATCAATCCATTCCGAGCCATCGATCAATGGAATAAATTTCTTCCCAAATTCACTGATTTTTTCGTGATTACATGTCTCTATATCGAAATATGCGTCATTGTATTCGATCATTTCCCAATGATCCGGAATATCCTCTTTCTTCAGATATATTCTAATCATATTGTATCCCTTCCATATATTTTTCCAGATCAGCTCCTGAAAAAATCCTCTTCAAATCAGAATATTTATAAATAGATACACATTTATCCCGTTTATCCAATACCCGCTCTCTGCCAAACAGACCGCACCCATTTTCATTCACTTCTGCACTGCTCGTACAGCACCTTTTATACCAGCAATCCCCCAAATTATTTTTGTCAACAAAAAATCCAGTATTCCTTGTTATATTATGTAACAACTTTGCTGAAAAAGTCTCTATGGAATATTTATCTATACTTCCCACATTATTAACACTTGAAGCGAAATAGGATCGAATCTGAATGATTTCCTTATATTCTGCATATCGGTCCTCCTGCATAGCATTCAGCAGAGCATTTCTTACATCAATCTCCCGCTTTCTCTTCTTTTCCAATATGCTGTTTTTTTCAAAAACCCAGTCTGTTAAATACTGAAATGACAGCAGTATATATTCAAACGAATACATTTCCAGCAAACAAATATTGGAGGAACTCTTTATTTTCTCCTTTAAGCGATCTGCCAACTGCCCAATATTTGTGTTGTCATATGCATGATCGAATGCAATTAAGTATTGATTCCCATCTGGTCGTATTTTCTCGACAGCCTTTACCAGCTCTGAATTATTTCGTTTTGACTCCACAGTAATTCTGTCCCCAAATAACATACCTGCTATCATTTTCCAGAACCTGTACCCTGATTTTTCTTCCCGATCCTCTGTCCATAAATAAATCATCCTTATCACCATTTTTTCCCGAAAACAACAGGAGTTTCCATTTAAAACAAAAGCTCCCTGCACAGACAGAAAACTGTCTGTGCAGAAGAGCTTCTCATCATTGAAACCGCATCAGCAAAAATTACTCTGCCCCATAAAGCGTTTTCAGCTTGTTGAGGTAGCTGTATCTTGCCTTTGCTTCGCTTTCGTTCTTGTCGAACAGCTTCGCAGCTCTCTCCGGATTCGCACGTTTCAGAGCATTGTAACGTACCTCTCCATCGAGGAATGCCTGATAATCTCCGGTCGGCTCCTTGGAATCCAGAGCGAACGCATCCTTGCCTTCTGCAGCAAGAGCCGGATTATAACGGAAGCAGTGCCAGTAACCAGCCTCAACCGCCAGCTGCTCCTCGGTCTGAGCCTTGCTCATGCCCTTCTTGATACCATGGTTGATACATGGAGCATAAGCGATAATCAGGGACGGTCCCGGATATGCCTCTGCCTCTGCGATGGCCTTCACACACTGATTGAAGTCAGCGCCCATGGAAATCTGCGCCACATATACATAGCCATAACTCATGGCGATGGAAGCCAGGTCTTTCTTCTTCACATCCTTACCGCCTGCAGCAAACTGAGCGATTGCACCGGTCGGGGTTGCCTTGGAAGCCTGTCCGCCGGTGTTGGAATAAACCTCGGTATCAAATACCATCACGTTGATATCCTGGCCGGAAGCAAGTACGTGG
>VSND01000006.1:0-80239 GCA_009774145.1 Lachnospiraceae bacterium
GTCATCGTTTTCAAAAGAATTTTCGAAGACTTTCAAAGTACTGTTTAATTATCAAGGTTCATGTTTTGTTCCCGCCGTTTTTGCGGCGACTTGAACATCTTATCAAATCTTTTCTGCTTTGTCAATACCCTTTTTTTATTTTTTTCAATCTGTATTTTCATACGGATTTGCGAAGCTTTTTGCTTCCGGTAGTAACGCCTTTGCAAAAAAGAACGGAGAAAGAGGGATTTGAACCCTCGCGCCGCTACTAACGACCTACTCCCTTTCCAGGGGAGCCCCTTCAGCCACTTGGGTATTTCTCCAGAGTGCCTGTTATATCACAGACTGTATTCTATTCAACCACACTCTCTCGAGTGGAACGGAGAGAGTGGGATTCGAACCCACGCGCCCTTACGGACAAACGGTTTTCAAGACCGCCTCGTTATGACCACTTCGATATCTCTCCATAAGCGACATACGACATATTACCACTTTGTTTTGATTCTGTCAACTACTTTTTCCCATTTTTTTTATTTTTTTCAAAAATAAAGTAAAAGCCGTTTTTCTTCCTGCGCTTCTCCCCCTTAAATATAGAGGAAACTGCCCGCAGGAACAGCCGGAAAGACGCCTGTGGATTTCTCCCGGTGCGGCCGGTATTCCATCCGGAGTGCAGACTTAAAACTGCGGACACTGAATATCCGGCGCATATGCAGAACCATTTTCCATACTTAAAAGGTATCTGTATCTTTGTTACCATATGTTTGATTCCTGTCATTCACAAGACCGCCGCAGTTACGGCAAAGGAGGATTTACGCATGACCCGGCCCCCGCTTTCCAGACAGATGAAAGACCTGGAAGAAGAAGCATCCGATGATCCATTATCACATATACGGCGGAGACGCGGAGCGCGTGATGGAAAAGCCGGAATAAATGCTTCCGCTTTCTGTCCGTCATTTCATGAGAAAGCGCTCCGGCATCCGGATCCCGGCCCGGCTTCGGATGCTTTCCGCCCGAAGCTTTGCCTCCTGGATCAGCGCCTTTTCGTCAAAGGTCAGGATCTTCCGGTCTCTCATGAGCCATTTCCCGTTGCAGATGGTGCTTTCCACATTAGTGGAATGCATGGAGGTCACCAGATTGGCAATGGGATCATGCATGGGCTGCATCCCCACGGAATCCGGATTGATGATGATGAGATCCGCCTTCTTTCCCGGCTCCAGACTGCCATACAGCAGCCCGTCCTGCAGGGCCTTCGCTCCATTTGCCGTAGCCATCCGGAGGATTTCCTGCGCCTTTACCACCGTAGGATCCAGCCGCCAGCCCTTGTGGATCAGAGAGGTCACCCACATCTCATCTACCATGTCCATCCGGTTATTGGTGGGCGCGCCGTCCGTCCCGATCGCCACGCAGATCCCTTCCTGCAGCATCCGCGGCACCCTGGCAAAACCCAGCACCCGCATGGCGGAAGCCGGATTATGCGAGACTTTGACGCCGTGTTCCCGGAACATCTCCACCTCTCCATCTGTCAGCCATACGGTATGCGCCGCCAGCAGATTCGGGCCCAGAAATCCCAGGTCCTTAAGGTGTGTCACCGTCTGCACACCCAGACGTTCTTTCACATACTCCACTTCCGACTTCGCCTCTGCCACATGCATATGAATCCCGACACTGTACCGGTCTGCCAGCTCTTTTGTCCGAAGCAGCAGTTCGTCAGTGGCATTGAAGATCGTCCGGATCCCGAACCAGACCTCTATGCGTCCGTCCGCCGTCCCGTGAAATCTTTGGATGTCCTCCTCCTGCCGGTTCAGTTCTTCTTCTGTACTGTGCTGCCAGGCCTTCGGCAGTCCTTCCCCGCAGTCCATGACAGAATTCGCCAGCTTCGCCCGGATCCCGGCTTCTTCAATGGCTTTTGCCATGCCGGACACAAACTGTCCGCCCGGCTCCGCAATCGCCGTCACGCCCGCCTTGATCTGCTCCGCCGCACAGAACAGGGTGGAAATATAGGAATCCTCTTCCGTCATACTGCTCTCATAGGGCCAGATCCGGTCATGCAGCCAGATCAGCAGGTCCACATCGTCCGCCAGCCCTCTTGCCAGCTGCTGGGACGTATGGACATGCGTATTGACCAGCCCCGGAAGGATGAGCTTTCCGGTCAGATCCAGCACCTCATCGCAGGTGTTCTCATCCACCGGAGCCGTTCCCGCCTGCAGGATCCGGTCATCCTCAAACAGCAGATTCCCGTCCGTATAGACCTGCCCCTTATCATCCATCGTTACGATCATGGCATGCTTCAGTAATGTTCTCATAATTCCGCCTCTTTCCCTGTCTGAATTTCTGTTTTTACTTATTGGAAATTATAACATGGAAAAGGACGGGAAACAATCCGGCTTTTGATACCGGCAGTTCCCTCCTGTCTTTCTGATTTTTCACGTTTCCTTCTCCTTTCTGCATGGAGGTATTATATATAGTACTGTAAATTATAACAATTGCATCACCGGACGAATTGTACTATCATTTACAGTATTAAACAAGGAGAACGATAAAATTATGGCAGCTATTGATCTGATTGTATTGGGAATGCTGAAAAAACAGCCGCTGAGTGCATATGACATCCAGAAGCTGGTAGAATACCGGAATATTTCAAAATGGGTGAAGATCAGCACTCCTTCCATCTACAAGAAAGTAATTCAGCTGGAAGGCAAGGGGCTGATTAAAAGCCGGCCGGAACGGGAGGGGAAGATGCCGGAAAAGGCGGTGTACTCCCTGACCCGGACCGGGGAAGCGGCATTTGAAGAACTGATGCTTGAGATTTCCTCCAGACCGGTCAATATCTTCCTGGATCTCAACGCTGTAATCGTGAATCTGGAGAGCATGCCCCATGAAAAACAGCAGGAATGCCTGAACCGCATGACCCGCCAGATCGGCATCCTGAAAACCAGACTGGAAGAAAATCTTGTGCAAAAGGAAACATCTCCTGACATCCCTGCAACCGGCCTGGCGGTCCTGCAGCAGCAGTATGCACTGGCACAGGCGATCGAGGCATGGATCGTTTCGTTAAGACTTTAACAATCATCCCGCCCCGTGAATCTGTCCTGTTTTCATATCCCGGCAGGCGAAAAGGAGGAATATCATGCGCTATATCGTCTCAGATATCCACGGCTGCTATGACGAATATCAGGAACTGCTTCAGAAGATTCATTTTTCACAGAAGGATACGCTCTACGTCCTTGGAGACGCCATGGACCGGGGACCGGAGCCCATCAAAGTGATAAAAGATCTGATGATGCGGGAAAACGTGGTCTACCTCGTCGGAAATCACGATTACATGATGCTGCGGACCCTGAAAAAACTGGCCGTGGAGATCACGGAGGAAAACTGTGAAAACCATCTGGCTTCCGAGGATCTGCTGAATTATTTTTACTGGATTCAGGACGGCGGCAGGACCACATCCGACCAGTTCCGGACCTTATCTTTGGAGGAACAGCAGGATATCCTTGCCTATGTCAGCGACGCACTGGTGTATGAAGTGCTGTATGAGCGCGGAAAAGAGCTGATCCTGGTCCATGCCGGAATCCGCGGCTTTGAAGAGAAAAAGGAACTGGACGACTATGATTTTTTTGATTTTATCTATGAACGCACCGATTACAGCCGAAGGTATTATCCGGATCCTCATAAGTTTCTGGTGACCGGGCATACGCCGACGCTCCTGATCCATCCGGACGGACAGCCGCGGATCTATCAGGGAAACGGGCACATCGCCGTTGACTGCGGCTGTGTGTTCGGCGGCTGTCTGGCTGCATACTGCGTAGAGACAGAAGAGGCTGTCTATGTAAAGAGCCGGAAGAAAAATAACCCGTATGGTTAAATCCCGGTCTGTTAAAAAACAGACACCTGTGCTATACTATATATTATCATCATTACTCAGGAGGAATCAGAATATGTTTGGACTTATTACCGGATTGATCACTGGAGGAATCGCCGGATGGCTGGCAGGAAAGATCATGAACAACGAAGGCAGCATGATGCGCAACATCCTTCTGGGAATCGTGGGCGGCATCGTGGGAAATGTAGTGCTCGGATTCATCGGCATCCACGGAAGCGGACTGATCGGAAGCATCATCGTGTCAGTCATCGGTTCCTGTATCATCATCTGGCTGGTAAACAACCTGTCCGGACGCTGAGAACATAAAGTAAACACAAGGAGATCATCCCATGAAAACACGCTGTTTTGTATATTGCCTGTTATGTATCCTGCTCCTTACTCTGCTTGCGGGCTGTGCAGAAAAAGAGCCGGCATCCGATTCCGGGAGCCCCGCGTCAGACGCTGCAGCCGGTTCTGATGAGGCTTCAGCCTCAGACCCCGTCACGTTCGATGCGCAGACTCTGGACGGTGCTTCCCTCTCTTCCGATCTGTTCGCTGACTCCCGCATCACCATGGTCAATGTATGGGCCACCTACTGCAATCCCTGCCTGAATGAGATGCCGGGGCTTGGAGAGCTGGCTCTCACATACGATTCTGAGGATTTTCAGCTGATCGGGATCATCAGCGACGTCATGGAAGGTGCAGACGAGAAGACGCTTCAGAAAGCTGCGGATCTGGTCGCGCAGACCGGCGCCGACTATCCGCATCTGCTCCTGAATGAATCGCTGTATACCGCGCTTCTGAAAGAAGTATCCGCTGTTCCTACCACCTTTTTCGTGAATCAGGACGGGCAGATTCTGGATACGGTAATCGGTGCCATGGAAAAATCAGCCTGGGAGGAACAGATCGATGCGCTTCTGGAACCATGATCCTTCCCATCTGTGGCGGTACGGCGTCCTGGCAGGAATCCTGTGTATCGGCATCGGTCTGATGCAGGGGGATTTCACCGTCATCTGGCAGAAAGCCGTAATGATCTGCCTGGAATGCATCGGAATCGGATAAACCAGAAATACCGCCTGCAATTACATGAACCCCGGAGTTATCCATGAAAAATATACGTCTTACCATACAACTTCTCTTTACCATCCTGACCAACGGTTATCTCTACGGCTTTCTGTCCGGAAAGATCTGCCAGGGCAGGTCCAAATATGCCTGTGTGCCGGGACTGAACTGTTATTCCTGCCCCGGGGCCGTCGCATCCTGCCCCATAGGCGCGCTGCAGGCTCTGTTAAACCAGAACGGATTTCAGATCCCTTTCGGGGTACTGGGCTTTTTCTTCCTCTTCGGAAGCCTTCTGGGACGGACCGTATGCGGATGGCTCTGTCCTTTCGGGCTGGTGCAGGATCTTCTCCACCGGATCCCTGTTTTTCAGAAAAGAAAGAGACTGCCTTTTCACCGAATCTTAATATATGGAAAATATGCGGTTCTTCTGTTTCTCGTATGCATCGGCTCCATGTTCCTGTTCGGCGGCTTTGCCAGAATTCCGGCATTCTGTAAATATCTGTGCCCCTCCGGCACGCTTCTGGGGGCGCTGCCTCTGCTCTCTGCCAACGGACTGCTGCGAAGCCAGATCGGAGGACTCTTTTTCTGGAAGCTTGGGATCCTGATCGTGATCCTGGTGCTCTCCGTAAAAATATTCCGCCCGTTCTGCCAGTACCTCTGCCCTCTGGGGGCGATCTACGGCTGGTTCAACCGCTTCAGCCTCGTGCAGATTCACTGGGAGGAAGAAGCATGCATCTCCTGCGGCGCCTGCCAAAAAGCATGTCCTGTCGATCTTTCCGCTCATGAGATCTCCCGCTCGCCGGAATGCATCCGCTGCGGAAGATGTGTGTCTGCATGTCCTGCAAGATGCCTGCATCTGAAAAAAATGTAAAGCCGCAGAATTCTCTCCTGCGGCTTTACAGCTGATCTGATCCTTATGCACCGATCTGATCCGGAATATTCAGAAAGATTCCTCTGTCGTTCGGAATCATCCATGCTCCCTTAATCTTAAGTCCAAGCATATGTTTACATGTATCCTGTTTCTGCTGATGTCTTTCCTGTATGCCGGTTCTGCTGATGGAAAAACAAAAGCCGTTCCAGCTGAAGCTGACAGAGGTCTGCCCCCAGCCGGTTGCCGCTCTGCTGCTGCATGGCAATATAGTCCCTGTAATACTGCTCATAATCCATTTCAGAATTCACACCGGCATTCTTTGATACCCATAATGCAATCGGGTTTCCTTGACTCCTGCCATCCAGCTTTGACAAATGGGCATTCAGCGTTATCATTTCCGCCGGAGCAGCGCAACCCGGGTCAATATCGTTCAGATGAACAATGTTCCGGTACTCTTTTCCGCTGCGGTCTGTACCCCATAGGACAGCAACCGGGTCTTCTGCGGTTGAACTTTCATGGTACGCTGCATTTATGGTACCGCCCCTTCCTCCAACACAGGCCAGCATATCTTTCCCCCATTGCAGTTCTCCTTTCTTTCCATCGGATGTTTCAAAGCGCATAACCATGTGCTTTCTCCCGGCAGCACGCGCATTTTTTGAAACATATCCGGCAGAACCGTTTTCACCTGACAGTCTTAAACTTACATTTCCAGGCATTTCATGTCTCCTTTCTTTCCATTTTCTCTGTTGTACCATGTTTCTGCATATGTTGTGCTGATCTTCTACATGTCCCTCACCTCCTGTATGTTCTTCTATATAAACGGCACAGAGTTCCTGCACGCACAGAGCCAGGAACCATGTGCTGTTTATCCCGCTTTTCCGGCAGCTGTCAAACACCGGATGTACCTTTTATCATCTGATACGAAAGACGCCTGATATGATCGCTCTGAAAAAATACATCTTTTTTCCGCCATACTTCCCCGCAGGATATCGTCTCATTTCTTCCGAATAAAGGATGTTGTTTCAAGTGAATTATATTATATCAATGTTATACTGTCAATACTGGTTTTATCTGATATTTACAGTACTTACCCACGACGGGCGTCCAGGGCTTTTCCTTCCCCATCTTCTTCTTTACAAAAATACTACTATATCGTATAATCTGATGCAGGAGGAAATGATCATGAACATGAAAGCAGGCCATACGATCTCACAGATCCGTCAGGTCAGCAACCGGATCTTTGAACGGATCCTTTCCGAACGGAAGATCGACGCATTTAACGGAGCCCAGGGACGGATCCTCTATGTACTGTGGCAGGAAGAGCAGATTTCTCTCCGGGAGGTGGCCGACCGGACCGGACTTGCCGCCACCACCCTTACCAGTATGATCGACCGCATGGAGGCTGCCGGACTGGTCCGGCGAACTGCGGCTCCGGACGACCGCCGGAAGACGCTTCTTGCGTTGACGGAGAAAGCCCGGGAGCTTCAGCCGGATTATATGGCGGTGTCCGCGCAGATGAACAGTATCTTTTATAAGGGATTTTCCGAGGAAGAGATCCGGCTGTGCGAAACCATGCTTGTCAGGATCCATGACAATCTGAAACAGCATGATCAGATGTTCCAGAACACGAAAAAACAGCAGAAACCTGAAAAAGACGTGCGCGGATGAATGAGGGCTGCAGATAACCGGATATGGATTCCCGGCCGGTACGCCAAAAGGGTGGAAGCAAAATCGGAATCAGGAGGATAATGATGAACCAGAACGTAAGAGACTATGTAACCGAAAAAGTGAATGAGCTGTTAAAGGCTCCTTCCTGCTGTGCGGAAGCAAAGACTGCGGCACAGAACTGGCTGGATGCAGCCGGCACGGACAGAGAAGCAGAAGCATCCCGCAGTCTGATCGCCGAACTGGAGATGGACATTATGCCCGTCGACGGTCTCATTGCCTTTGCCGGCTCCGAAGCCGGAGTACAGATATTCGGCGCCGAGATGGCCGGGAATATTGCGGCGCATGGACGGGAACTGAAGGCCGCAGGTGCGAAATACTGTGACTGTCCGGCCTGCGCCGCTTCCGCAGCGATCCTGGAAAAGAAAAACGAACTGATCTGAAAATACCGTTTTTCATAACAACTGCCATGACGCCCCAGCGGGCGGCATGGCAGTTACGTGTCTCATGCGGTCACGTCCACATATTCTCCAAGCAGCGAATCCGGCGGGCTCTGCGCCGGATCACCCGGCTTTTCTGCCTTTTTATCCCTGTCCTCCTTCTCCTCCTTTTTCTTCAGCTGCTCGATCTGCCGTTTCACATTTTCGATCTGCTGTTCGAGCTTTTTGACCTTTTCTTCATCCTTATTCTGGACGGCTTTCTTTTTCTCCTGATTCAGCTGCTGAAGCTTCTGCTCCAGTGCTTTCAGCCGGGGATTCCCCCCGCCTCCGGAAGGACCGGCCATATCCACAGCCGGAGCACCAAAACCAATTCCATTTACTCCCATACTCTGTTTCCTCCTGTCTGATTTTATTCGGAACCTGTCGTTCCTTTTATTTTATCGTCAAGTTTATTCTGCAAAACACAGGATTGACGCAAAATGCCCTTTTTTTGTTGCAGGTCTCACTTAAATACAGTTCCTGCATATTCACGCTCCCGGATACGGTATCCCATGACATCATACCGAAAGGCGGCAAAAACAGATCCTTTCATTTATAAAATATTTCCGAAAAACAGCTGCAGCCGGTAAGTTCCGTCAAAGACTGCGTTTTCAACGGTCCCGTGATATTTTTCGGCAACCGTCCGGATATTGGACAGTCCGATCCCGTCCCCGGGCACTTCCTTAAGCTCCTTTCTGCAGCTGTTTTCAATCGTCAGCAGATAGAAATTTCCTTTTTTCCGGCTGAACACATGAATGAACCGTTCTTCTTCCGGCACTTCTTCACAGGCTTTGACGGCATTGTCAAACGCGTTGGACAGAAGGATGCACCAGTCCATATCCGCCACCCGGCTCTGATCGGGGATTGCCAGCTCCGGCCTGATCCGGATCTTATGCTGCTCTGCTGCAGAACATTTGCTCCTGAGCAGGGCGTCCACCGCCCCGTTGCCGCTCCTGACCGTACACGACAGTTCCGCCGCTGCCTGATCCAGATGAGACAGATAGGCACAGGCCCGGTCCGACTGTCCTTCTCTCAGAAGCTCCGCCAGCACCGTCAGATGGTTCCTGATATCATGGCGAAATGCGCGGGTCTGCCGGTCGCGCAGCAGGGCTTCCTGCAGATAGACTTCCTGTTCTGCCGTCTGCTGCTCCAGAAGCCGGACTTTCTGCTCCGTCTGAAAGATATTCACGATCCGCTCATAGGCTGACAGGGTCATCAGCAGGCAGACACAGGCAAAAAGCTGCAAAAGCAGAAGCTCTGCATGGTTGATCTGCCCGGCGCTTAAAAGCTCTCCTGTTCCTGTATCCACCTGAAACTCACTGCCGTAAAACAGTGTCTGTATGATCCTCACCACCAGAGACAGGAAAAAGACAGGAATGGTCAGCTGTATCAGAGTCTCCCGGCTGGTCTTTGTAATGCTCTGATGAAAATGATGCAGGATAAAGACAGACAACGTACATACCAGCAGCAGACGGAGACATTCCCGCACTGTGTCAGACGGGTAGATCCATGCTTCATGCTTCAGAACAAACGGCAGGATCACCCGGTATCCGATCCAGCTCGTGATCCCGCTGCTGACGCTTAAGACAGACAGAATCAGCACCGACATGGTCAGCGCTTCCGTCCGTCTTCTTTTCAGAAGGAAGGAGCCGCAGCCGGCAAGCAGCAGGATCTCCGCCAGAAGGCCAGGGCTTCCCTGCAGCTGCCAGCGGACTTCCCATGCGTAAACAGCCGCATACAGAAACGTATAGAGAAGCCCCGGCAGCCACTGGAAGGAAATCATACAGTACCTGCAGAAAAAGAAAAAGGCAGTCAAAGGCAGCAGGACGTATCCCAGCAGGAACGGAACCACCATATACCATTGAAAGCGTATGGAAAGTTCCGGAAGATACCAGTTCAGCCATTCCATTGCATTTCACTCCTTTCCCATATATTCCATCATTTTTTTCATGAACAGCCCATGACAGTTTTTGGAGACGGGCACCCGCTCTCCATTTTCCAGAACCGCCTGTCCGTCCCTGTATTCGGACAGATATTCCGGATTGACCAGAAAGCTCCGGTGACATCTGATAAAATCCGGCGCGGTCTGCTGTTCTACTTCTTTGATCTTTCCGTAATATTCCAGTACGCCGTTTTTCGTATGCAGATAGATCTTCCGGTTGACCACCTCGCAGTAGCAGATATCTTTCAGCTTCACATTTCTGCACCAGTTCATGGTACGGATTGTCAGATACCGCTCCTCCTTCCGCTGCAGCCGTCTGAGACTGCGCTTCAGCGCACGCTCCAGCCGCTGTTCGTCCACAGGCTTGCACAGGTAGTCCATAGCCTCCACCTCGAAAGCATCCAGCATGCATTCCTTCAGGACGGTCACGAAGATCAGCACGCCTTCAAACTCCTTTTCCCGAAGCCGCCTCGCCAGCTCGACCCCGTTCAGGTTCGGCATCTGAATGTCCAGAAAAACCAGATCATAGTCCAGCGGCCCGCAGAAAAACTGTACGGCATTCGTACAGCAGGTGATCCGGAATGTCTCTTCCAACTGCTCCAGCCTGGAAGCAATCATCCGCTTCAGTTGTTCACACATGACCGGCTCATCGTCACAGACTGCGATCTTTATCATGCCGACATTCCCCTTTCATCGATCCTGTTTCTTTATCATCTGCTTTCCGCTGTATCCGCAGCCGCATCTCTGTTACTTTTCTTATTATATCACATATCGTTCTCTTTCTTCTTTTCCAGAAGCAAAATGCTGCAGAAAGGCAGAAATGTGTTGCCAAAAATGCTCTGGCAATAGATAACCCGCTTATACATGAAGGAACTGTTCAGAAATAACTTGTTAATTCCAAACAGTTCCTTCATACCAAACGACATAAATACAAAACAGTCTACAACTTGCAGACTAATATGCAGAAACGAGCCAGTCAATCATCCTTTGCTCCTCCTGCAAAGATTTTTGCAATCTCCAGATCTTCCGGTGTGGTGATCTTCAGATTCCCATAGGAACCTTCTACCAGCCGGACCGGACAGCCGCAGACATTTTCCACCACCATCGCATCATCCGTGATCTGAATGCCCTGCTCCAGCAGTTCCTTTTCCTTCTCGATCACCTCCCGGTATGCCGGAAGGATCAGTTCCTCTGCAAACACCTGCGGCGTCTGGATCTGCCACACAAGACTCCGGTTGGGCGTCATATGGATGCAACCCTTTTCATCTGCAATCTTGATCGTGTCTTTCACCGGCATTCCGACCACACAGGCGCGGCTTTTACAGACTTCTCTGTAGGCACGTTCCAGTATTTCTTCGCTGATAAAAGGGCGCGCACCGTCATGAATGAATACATAGCCGCCTTTTCGTTTCTCTTTTTCCAGAACCCGAAGTCCTTCCCATACGGAATGATAACGTTCTGCGCCGCCCTCTACCACCGTTTTTATCTTCTGAAAGCCGTATTCTTCCACAAACTTCTGACGGCAATAGGGAATCTGTCCTTTTCCTGTCACCAGAATGACTTCGTCGATCACGCTGGATTTTTCAAATACATCCAGAGAATAATACAGAACCGGCTTATCCTGAATCAGCAGATACATCTTGGACTGCGCCGTCCCCATACGTCTGCCGCGGCCCCCTGCCAGTACAATCGCTGTACAATGTGCTTTTTCCATAGTCGCTCCTATCGCTCTCCCAGTCTCAGATTCGGGACTGCATTCAGGTCCAGCCCGTGCCGGACTCCCTTCTGATATTCATAATACGCCGCTGCACCGATCATCACTGCATTGTCCGTGCATAAAATGGGCGACGGATAATACAGCGGGATCTTTTCCTTTCTGCATGCCTCTTCCATCATACAGCGCAGAGCAGAGTTTGATGCAACGCCGCCTGCAAGGGCAAGCTTCGGCATATGATAATCTCTCACTGCTTCTGTTGCATGGGATACCAGAACCTCGCAGACCGCCTTCTGAAAGGAAGCAGCGATATCTGCCTGACAGATCTCTTCTCCCTTCATCCTGCATCCGTTGATATGGTTCAGCACAGCCGATTTCACGCCGCTGAAGCTGAAATCATACGGCGCCCCTTCTACCTTTGCCCGCGGAAAATGTACGGCGTCCGGATTTCCCTCCCTGGAGACCCTGTCGATCTTCGGTCCGCCGGGATACCCAAGGCCGATGGCACGCGCCACTTTGTCAAATGCCTCGCCTGCCGCGTCGTCCCGGGTACGCCCTATGATCTCATACGCGCCATAATCGCGCACAATCACCAGATGCGTATGCCCTCCCGACACGACCAGACAGGCAAATGGAGGCTCCAGCTCCTTATGTTCAATATAGTTGGCCGAAATATGTCCCTCGATGTGATGGACTCCGATCAGAGGCAGCTTTGCCGCATAGCTGATTGCCTTTGCCTCCGCCACTCCCACCAGAAGAGCGCCTACCAGTCCGGGACCATAGGTCACTCCAATGGCATCCAGATCCTTCAGCGTCACATTGGCCTGATCCAGCGCCTCCTGAATGACATAATTGATTTTCTCGATATGCTTTCGGGATGCGATCTCAGGAACCACCCCTCCATACAGCGTATGCAGGTCGATCTGGGAGGAGATGACGTTGGACAGGGCTTCCCTGCCGTTTTTCACAACCGCCGCTGCAGTTTCATCACAGGAACTCTCAATTGCCAGAATCCGTATGTCTTTTTTTTCTTCCATGTCCGCCGCTCACTCTTCCTTTTCAAAATCCAGTTCCACCGACATTTTATCCTTCCCCGCTTTCGCCGCCGGAAAGATCCTGCGCACTTCGTCCATATATTCCTCCGGGCGTGTCAGAGAAGGACTGTAGTGCGTCAGCCACATCTCTTTTACCCCGGCAGATTTTGCCAGGTCTGCCGCCTCATAGAAGGTCATATGCTTATGTTCTCTGGCTTTTGCCTCTTTGTCCTTCTCTCCATACATCCCTTCGCAGATGAACAGATCCGAGTAACGGGCATTTTCCACAATCGAAGGAACCGGTCTGGTATCGGTACAGTAGGTCAGCTTGATTCCTTTTCTTGGTTTCCCCAGAACCATGTCCGGCGTATAGGTTCCTTCCTCTGTTTCGATCGTCTCGCCCTTCTGAAGCCGGCTCCAGTATTTCTTCGGAATGTCCAGGCGAAGCGCTTCCTCCGGCCGAAACCGTCCTGCCCGGTCCAGTTCCAGCGTATATCCGTAACAGAGTACATTATGATTTACCTTATATGCCTTCAGACGATAGCCGTTCAGGCAGAACTCCTCTTCTGATCCGCTGATCTCCCGGAACCGGATGGGAAAGGGCAGCTCCGGCGCAATGACCCGCAGGGCATTCACCACCCGTTCCAGCCCCTTCGGCCCGATCAGTGTCAGCGGCTCCGTCCGGTCCGCATTTCCCATCGTCAGCAGAAGGCCCGGAAGGCCGCTGATATGGTCCCCGTGATAATGGGTAAAACAGATAACATCAATGGGCTTAAAGCTCCATCCCTTTTCCTTAATGGCGATCTGCGTTCCTTCCCCGCAGTCAATCAGCAGACTGCTTCCATTATAACGCACCATCAGGGAGGTTAACCAGCGATAGGGAAGCGGCATCATGCCTCCGCTCCCCAACAGACAGATATCAAGCATAATTTTCTCCTGTTTCCGTTTTGCATCTGCAGATGCAGTCTTACAAAAGTTCCGTCTCTTCTTCCACCGTGACAGGAATCAGAAAGCCTCTGGTCAGACGCTCATAGCATGTCTCACACAGATCGAACTGATGTTTCTCTCCGTCTCTCCCGGAAAAATATCCCCAATGGGTCTCCCCTGAGAATACACCCTCCTGCACGATTCCGTTTTCCAGTTTCAATTCCCGTCCGCACTGATTGCAGACGATTTTTTTCAAAATTTTTTCTTCCGTTCCCATATACTGGCGCATATCTTTATCCTCCCCGTATCACAGCTTTTTTGCTTACATGGAGATTATATATTGCCTCCAGTCTTAAAGAAATAGGGAACCGCTGCCATCTCTCTTCCACATGATCCATGCATCCTCAGACGGCTTTTCATAAAATCTTTTCCGGATACCTTCCTTTACAAATCCCAGCGCTTCATAGACATGGACTGCCAGCGTATTGCTGACTCTTACCTCCAGCGTAAATTCCCGTATTCCGCGTTTTTCTCCTTCTTCCAGCAAAGCCGCCACCAGAGCTTTTCCAAGTCCCGCGCCCCGGCATTCTTCTGCCAGCACCACATTGGTGATATCGCCTTCCTCCGCAGCCTGTATAAGGCCTGCATAGCCTGCAACCTTTCCCTCTCTCTCCAGCACAAGGAAGAGATAGTCCGGATTTTCAAGGCTCTCCTGAAGCTGCTTTTGGGACCAGGGCATGGAAAAATACCGTCTCTCCAGTTCTGCCGCACCGGCCAGATCTGCCTGTTGCATCCTGCGGATCATGAAGGCTTCTCCTTTTGCTCCTGCTCCTTTGCCGCCCGCTCCCGCTCTGCCTGAGACAGCCGGAAATAATCCGGACGGTGCTCCGCCGCCGTCTGCGTCTTCCCCTCCCGCATGTACGAAAGCGCCAGCATGCCAACCGCGCCGGCTCTCTGCCTGCTCAGATGGGCAGGCGCATAACTGTGCTTCTTTCCCTCCTGCACAAGCTCTGCCAGCAGAATCTCCGTCAGCCTGTGGCGGTATACGGGAACCCCGTCTCCCAGAAATATCACATCTCTCTGAAGCGCGCAGAGCTTCTCTGCAACCTCCATAATATCCATTGCCGCCGGCTCCATCAGCCTCTGAAGCCGTCCCTGATGAAATTCATAGATACCGGTATAGACCTGGTTTCTTCTGGCATCCATCAGAGGGCAGATCAGATTCTCCGTGCCATACAGATTGAAGGCAAGCGCATCCAGGGTAGGCACCGCCACCAGCGGCTTATTCAGCGCAAATCCCAGCCCCTTGGCCGTCGCAGAACCGATCCTGAGCCCGGTAAAGGAGCCCGGTCCCGCCGCTGTTGCAACCGCGTCTATGGTATCCAGGTCAAGCTCTGTCATCTTTACAATCTCATCCAGCATGGGAAGCAGCGTCTGGGAATGCGTTTTCTTATAATTTATGGTATATTCCGCCAGCAGGACGGCTTCTTCTCCTCCTTCTTCCACCAGGGCGACCGACGCAACCAGCCCGGAACTGTCCAAAGCAAGAACCTTCATCCAACATCCTCCCATCCTTCCACGGTGATCCTGCGGTAATCAAACCCTTTCCCGGGGTCTTTTTCGATCGTGATTCTGCGTGTGTCCGCAGGAAGCAGCTCTTTGATCAGTTCCGCCCACTCCACCAGACAAACACCTTCTCCATAAAAGCAGTCCTCATAGCCGATCTCATCCATCTCTTCGATATCACCGATCCGATATACATCAAAATGGTAAAATGGAAGGCGCCCTCCCTCATAGATCTGTACAATCGTAAAAGTAGGGCTGTTGACCGCTTCCTCTATGCCGAGGCCCGCAGCTACTCCCTGCGTAAATACCGTCTTGCCTGTGCCAAGATCGCCGGTCAGCGACAGAACCATACCCGGATGCGCAGCCGCCCCGATCCTTTTACCAAGCGCAAAAGTTTCCTCTGCGCAGAATGTCTCCGTTACCATCTCTCTCTCCTGCGTTTTCAGCCCTTCAGGATATCCAGTTCCCGGTAACTCCTGATCCGCTCCAGGGTCTTCTGGATATCGGGGCCGCTTTTTACAAATTCAAAGTCGGACCAGATCCGCGCCGTCTCTGCCTGAAGCTGCGGGATCTCATGCGGATCCCCTTCCTCATTGCGGAGATAAAAGTCAATCATCAGTGTGCCGGGAACAAAATCCAGCTCCGCCGGTTCTCCAAAATCCGCCATATGAAAGCCCGACTCCAGAATACAGGCACACTTATCCAGAAAGAGATCCAGACAGGTAAGCGTGGAATTCCCGTTCAGGTCAAACACCTGCAGGGTCCGGCCATTTTCCAGAACTGCCTGGTTGGACTCGCGGACGTATGCTTCCGAATTGTCAACGTCATAAAGGCGGCTGACAAAATTCTGAAGATATTCCAGTTCTTCCGCAGTCAGCGTCTGTTCCACACCGTGGCACAGAACATCCAGCACCCGGCCCATCTCCTTCAGAAGCTCACAGTCCTCACATCCGGAAAGTTTTTCAAAGATTTTCTGCATTCTTGCAAAACTCAGAATTCCCCAGAGATAACTCTGCTGGTTGGTAAGTTCTTCCGCCTTCTCTTCCACCTGCTCCAGAACCTCATTATAGAGCAGATCTTCTTCCTCAAGCAGCCCGACCTGCTCGTCACAGTCATACATAAATGTCCCGCACTCATCATAGACCTGTTCAAAATTGCTGTATATGGTAGAAGCCCTGTCCAGATACAGACGGGCACGCTCCAGATCGCCTTTCAGCTGATATTCCTTTCCCATCCGGTAGTATTTCTCCGACAGCTTTGACAGCTCTGTCATTTCCCGGTGAGGCGCTGCCTGCGGCAGTGCGTCTTCTCCGGCGGCCTCCTTGCCGGATTTTCCGGAAAACAGTCCTTTTAAAAAACCAGCCATATGCTTTCTCCTCCTGTTTCTTCCTGATATTTTCCATATAAGTATGATACAGAAAATCGTATCATACTTTCATCGTCAGCGCAATCCGCTTTTTCGCCGGATCCACGCTGATGACCTTCACTTCCACGATATCGCCGACCTTCACGACCTCCAGAGGATGTTTGATATAGCGGTCGCACATCTGGGAGATATGAACCAGTCCGTCCTGATGAACGCCGATGTCCACAAACGCGCCAAAATCGATAATGTTGCGCACGGTTCCTTTCAGCACCATGCCCGGCGTCAGATCCTTCATATCCAGCACGTCGCTTCGGAGCACCGGGCGGGGCATCTCGTCTCTGGGATCCCTTGCCGGCTTCTCCAGCTCCGCGATGATGTCCTTCAGCGTCAGTTCCCCGACTCCCAGTTCCTCTGCCGTCTGCTTCGGTTTACCGACCTTTCTGGAGATTCCCTTCAGACCGCCGCCTGTGATATCTTCTGCAGAATATCCAAGGGAAGTGAGAAGCTTCATGGCCGCCTCATAACTCTCCGGATGCACGCTGGTCGTATCCAGCGGATTGGTCCCGCCTGTGATGCGCAGGAAGCCTGCACACTGTTCATATGCCTTCGGTCCCAGTTTCGGCACCTTCAAAAGCTGCCGGCGGTCCGCAAATCGTCCATTGGCTTCCCGGTATGCCACAATGTTTTTCGCCAGCGTCTTTGTAATGCCGGAGATGTATTCCAGAAGGGGCGCTGACGCCGTATTCAGGTCCACGCCCACTTTATTTACCGAATCCTCCACAACGCCGCCCAGCGCTTCACTTAAGCGCTTCTGGTTCATGTCGTGCTGGTACTGCCCCACGCCGATGGCCTTGGGATCGATCTTCACAAGCTCCGCCAGCGGATCCTGCAGTCTCCTTGCAATCGACGCAGCGCTCCTTTGTCCCACGTCAAAATTCGGAAATTCCTCCGTCGCCAGTTTGCTTGCAGAATACACAGATGCGCCTGCCTCACTGACGATCACGTACTGCACCTTCTGCGGAATCTCCTTGAAAAGCTCCACGATAATCTGTTCGGACTCTCTGGACGCCGTGCCGTTTCCAAGGGAGATCAGCGTAATATTGTATTTCTCAATCAGCTTTTTCAAAGTCGTCTTTGCCTCTTTTACCTTATTCTGAGGCGCAGTAGGATAGATGACTACCGTATCCAGCACTTTCCCGGTCGGATCCACCACCGCCAGCTTGCAGCCGGTGCGGAACGCCGGATCCCAGCCAAGAACCGTCTGCCCGGCAATGGGCGGCTGCATCAGAAGCTGCTCCAGATTCCTGCCGAACACCTGAATCGCGCCTTCCTCCGCCTGCTCCGTCAGGAGATTCCGGATCTCCCGCTCAATGGCCGGAGCGATCAGGCGTCCATAGCTGTCTGCGACCGTCTCTTTCAGCGCCCCGGAAGTATGCGGATTATCCCTTGTAATCACCTGCTTTTCCAGATAACGCAGAATCTTCTCTTCCGGCGCTTCGATCTTCACCGTCAAAAGTTTCTCTGCCTCTCCCCGGTTCAGCGCCAGGGTCCGGTGTCCCACCATTTTGTTCAGAGGCTGGCTGAAATGATAATAGGTCTCATAGACGGACTCCTGCTTCTCGTCCTTCGCCTCGGATGTAATCATTCCCTCTTTTAATGTCATATTGCGGATCCAGGTCCGGTAGTCGGCTTCATCCGAGATATTTTCCGCAATGATATCCTTTGCTCCCGCCAGCGCTTCCTCAACCGTCGTCACGCCCTTCTCTTCCGACAGATAGCTCTTCGCCTCTTCCTGAAGCGGATTCTTCGTCATCTGCAGGAGAATGATGTTTGCCAGGCCTTCCAGTCCCTTTTCCTTTGCCATGGTGGCGCGGGTCCGGCGTTTGGGGCGGTAGGGGCGGTACAGGTCGTCCACTGCCACCTGCGTCTGGGCCGCCTCAATCTGGGCACGCAGTTCTTCCGTCAGTTTTCCCTGCTCCTCGATGCTGGACAAAACCTGCGCTTTCTTATCCTCCAGATTGCGCAGAGCGGTCAGACGCTCGTCCAGTTTCCGAAGCTGCTCGTCATTTAAAGCTCCGGTCACCTCCTTCCGGTATCGGGAGATAAAGGGAATCGTATTTCCCTCGTCGATCAGGTTTACGGCAGCTTCCACCTGCCATTTTTTCACCTGCAGTTCTTCGGTCAGTTTCTGTAAAATATCCATGCTGCTCCTTTATGTTTCCAAAACAGATTTTTTATCATACGCTTCATATTATATACGAAATCTCCCACTTCTGCAATCGGATCAGTAATTCATTGCCGACTGGTCAGACACCATTCCATCAGCTTCTGGTTGCCCGTATTGTATATGATCTCTCCGGATACCTGTATTCCAGTTTTTCCTGAAGCATCATTTCCCACAACTACAGTCAGTGGGGAGAACTCCATCTGGACTGATTTAATGTTTTAAAATTGTCTATCTCCAGCCTGCACAGCATTCCTGTCACTCCTTCTTCAAATGTCTACTGACTATTTTATCCAATTCTCCCTCTTCAGGCAAGGAATATTTATTACAAATACCTTACAAATCAGACATCAATCCAAAATCGTACACCTTACGGTCTCTTCATCAGCGGGAATTGGTACAGGCCTATATAAAGGGAATGCCGGAAAAAATAATACACTGACAAACACGCAGTCAAAAGAGTCATGAACATTGTTTTTCACGGCTCCTTTTGCCGCAAAAATTTTATTTGTACAATGAAACACCGCATGATAAAATAAAACCACCATAAAACCGTTCGAAAGGAGTAAATGCAGGATGAGTATAAGACTGCCACTGGGCATTGACGGTTTCAGAAAACTCCGTACCAGCAACTGCTACTATATCGATAAAACCGGATTTATAGAGGAGCTTCTGGAAGAAACCTTTTCCGTAAATCTGATCACACGCCCCAGACGTTTTGGTAAGACTCTGACCATGAGCATGCTTTCCGAGTTTTTTGACATTCGAAAAGACAGCCGCTCTATTTTCGAGGGGCTGCAGATTACTGCCTGCACAGATCTCTGCAGGCAATGGATGAACCAGTGGCCGGTATTGTTTCTGACTTTAAAGGATATTCAGGGCAGTACCTTTGAAGAAGCCTTTGATCTACTGCAGTTTACCGTCTCTTCTCTGTGTATGGAGCATGATTATCTGGAAAGCAGTGAAAAAGTAAAGAATGCGGACAAAAAGATATTCGCCAGGCTTCTGAATCAGGAAGGCACCCGTTCAGACATCAGGGCTTCCCTCGTCATACTTACGCGTATGATGGAAGCCCATCACGGAAAGCCTGTCATCCTTTTGATCGACGAATATGATGTGCCACTCGCCAAGGCAAGTGACAATGGTTATTATGAACCAATGCTGAACATCATACGCAGCTTTCTGGGCATGGCATGGAAAACAAATCCTTCTCTCCAATTCGCCGTGATCACAGGCTGTCTGCGAATCGCAAAAGAAAGCATCTTCACCGGAGCAAACAATTTTATATCGAGATCCATATCGGACATATGGTATAATCGGTACTTTGGTTTCTCTGAACAGGAGGTCGCATACCTGCTGCAGCACATAGAACCGGAAAAGCCGCTCAATGAATCCCAGGCGCTCTCTGATATCAAACGCTGGTATGACGGCTATCTCTTCGGGGGCCGTGAAATATACTGTCCCTGGGACGTCATCAACCATGTCAACATGCTGCAAAAAGACCCGGATGCACCTCCTTCCAGCTACTGGAAAGACACCAGCCACAACCAGATCATCCGCCGTTTTATTGACCGGAAAGATATTTCTGTAAACGACAGATTTGAGGTACTTTTGTCCGGAAACACCATACAGGAACCGGTATCCGAAGACCTGACTTATGATTTTGACCAGTCCTCAGAGAAAAATCTGTGGAGCATCCTGTACCTGACCGGATATCTGACACAGACCTCTCCCAGACTTTTTCCGGAAGGTTTCTGTCTGGAAAATGGAAAGACCGCCCTTCGCATTCCCAACGAAGAAGTACGGACGATCTTTGCCGAAACCGTGGCAAAATGGTTTACAGACACAGTCATATCCTGCGACCGGAGTGAACTTTTTCAGGCATGGTGGAACGGTGATGAGAAAAAGCTGACGCAGGAACTTACGGACATCCTGTTCACAACCATCAGCTATTTCGACTATCGGGAAGATTATTATCATGCTTTCACTGCCGGACTTTTTGCCGGTGCCGGCTACGAAGTCGCTTCCAACTCGGAACAGGGAACCGGTCGGCCAGATATTCTGATCAAGGATCGACACAACCGCCGTGCCATCATCATTGAAACCAAACGTTCCAGAAAGGAATCCCATATGCCGGATGACTGCCTGAATGCATTGAAACAGATCCGACAACGGCAATATGCAAGCGGTCTTTTGAAAGGGTACCAGACGATCCTCTGCTACGGAGCCGCCTTTTTTGAAAAGAAATGCCTCATAAAACTTGATGTTCCGGAAATTTAAAACTGCAAAAAATGCGATTCTGCCCGTGTGCTTCACTCCATACAGGTGCTCCGCATGCAGACAGAATCGCATTTTGTTCCGTTCCGGCTTTTTAATCCAGCACGCCCTTAATGGCTGCCAGAAATTCATCATATTCTTCAAATGCCGGAATATCCGGATTATCCTTCCGGATCTGCTCCGTACTCCGGAAAAGGAATCCTGCTTTTCCCGCTTTCATCATCCCCAGATCGTTGTAGCTGTCTCCTGCCGCAATGGTCTGAAAGCCTGCGGACTGCAGCGCCTTCACCGTAGTCAGCTTGGAATTCGCCACCCGCATCTGATAACCGGTGATCGCTCCGTCCGGCGCCACTTTCAGGCTGTTGCAGAACAGCGTCGGCCAGTCAAGTTTCTCCATCAGAGGCTTTGCAAACTCCGTGAAAGTATCGCTCAGGATCAGCACCTGCGTCAGCGTCCGCAGCTCATCCAGAAATTCCTTCGCTCCGGGAAGGGGATCAATACCGGCGATGGTCTTCTGGATCTCCTTCAGTCCAAGACCATGTTCCTTTAAAATATTCAGCCGGTAGTTCATCAGCTTGTCATAATCCGGCTCATCTCTGGTCGTCTTCTTCAGCTCCGGAATTCCGGCGGCTTCTGAAAAAGCAATCCAGATCTCCGGCACCAGCACGCCTTCCAGATCCAAACATACGATATCCATAATAATAACTCCTCCGTCTCTAGCCTTCCACCCGGATCATGCTGATGATCTGTGCACCCTTTGCCTTTTCGACGAATTCCGCCTCCGTCATCACCGGCGTGATAAATCCGATCTCACCGGAGATTCCTGCATGAATCCTCTCTCCGTCGCCGAACAGCTTCTCCGGCTCCGCATCCGATTTCATACGGATGAAGAATCTTCTGGTCATCTGCTCCATGGGTGCAAGTGTAAGTTTCTCCGGATCCCAGAACAGGGTGATGATCTTGCCCAGATGCCTTGCTGCATCCACCATGTCGCCGGCTACCGCGCTGGCAGTGGGCAGTTTGCCCGCCCCGCTTCCATAAAACATGGAATTCCCCAGCATGTTTCCTTTGACAAAGACAGCATTAAACACATCATTGACCACATAGAGCGGATGCTCTCTGTGCACCAGAGCCGGACTCACCATGGCGCAGTAGGTGTCCCCTGTTTTCCTGCTGATGGCAAGCAGCTTAATGGAACGGTTCAGCTTTTTCGCATACAGAAAATCTTCCGATGTGATCTTCGTGATCCCTTCCGTATAGATATCATGAAAATCCACCTGATTGCCGCTGGCCAGAGAAGTCAGGATCGCGATCTTACGGCAGGCATCCCAGCCTTCCACATCCGCCTCCGGATGCAGCTCCGCATAACCTTTGTCCTGTGCTTCCTTCAGCACATCCATATAATCCAGTCCCTCCCGATCCATCTTCGTCAGCATGTAATTGGTCGTTCCGTTCAGGATGCCGGACACTTCCAGAATCACATCCGCTGTCAGCGACGAATTCAATGGACGGATAATCGGGATTCCGCCGCCCACGCTTGCCTCGAACAGGTAGTTCACCTGATGATCTTTGGCAATCTGAATCAGTTCTGCACCATGTTCTGCCACCAGTTCTTTATTGGAAGTGCACACACTCTTGCCCGCTTCCAGGCAGCGTCTGGTAAACTCATACGCCGGATGCAGTCCGCCCATAACTTCTGCTACTATGCGGACTTCCTCATCCTTTATAATGTCCTCAAAATCGTGGGTCAGCACTTCCATGACCGGGTCCCCGGGAAATTCCCGCAGATCCAGCACATATTTAATGCGAAGTTCCTGCCCCACTTTTTTATCGATACTCTTTTCGTTGGTCCGGATCACTTCATAGACTCCGGAACCAACCGTACCGTATCCCATAATCGCTACTTTTATCATTCGGTATTACTCCCTGCCTAATATTTTGAGATAGTGTACGCCTTTCTGTTCTTCAATCTTCTGGATCATGAAAGAGACGTCTCCGGTTGTCGGTAACACTTCGATGCTTAGCGTCAGAGAAGCCACGCCGTTGATCGGTATACTCTGATGGATGGTCAGAATGTTGGCTCCGAATTCCGCCACAATATTCAGTACCACGGACAAAAGCCCCGGCTCATCCTCCATCTGCAGGACGAAGGTGACGGTCTTCCCCTTCGCCTCATCATGAAACGGAAAAATATCGTTCTGGTATTTGTAATAAGAGCTTCTGCTGATGCCGACCCGGTCCACCGCTTCCTGCACGGACAGGACACGTTCCGAGTCCAGAAGCCTTTTTGCTTCCACAACTTTCAGCAGCACTTCAGGTACCGCCTTCTCCCTGATTACAAAATACTTGCTCTTCTCCGCCATCTCTACTCCTCCGGCGTCCGATTGATCCACTTCAGATATGCATTGATAAACGGATCGATCTTACCATCCATAACACCATCCACATTGCTGACTTCTGCACTGGTCCGGTGATCCTTCACCATCGTATAGGGCTGCATAACATAGGAACGGATCTGATTGCCCCATGCGATATCGCTCACTTCTCCGCGGATGCCGGACAGCTTCTCTGCCTGCTTCTGCTGCTCCAGAAGATACAGCTTCGCCTTCAGCATCTGCATGGCCTTATCCTTGTTCTGATGCTGGGACCGCTCGTTCTGGCACTGCACCACGATTCCTGTGGGGATATGCGTAATACGGATGGCAGACGACGTCTTATTGATGTGCTGTCCGCCTGCGCCGCTGGAACGATACGTGTCTATACGCAGCTCATCGGGATTGATCTCAATGTCGATATCATCTTCAATATCCGGCATTACATCCAGAGAAACAAAGGAGGTCTGTCTCTTTCCCTGCGCATTGAAAGGCGAAATCCGCACCAGGCGGTGCACGCCTTTTTCCGATTTCAGATAACCGTATGCGTTCTCTCCGTTGACCTGAAAGGTCACGGATTTAATGCCCGCCTCGTCACCATCCAGACTGTCAAGGACTTCCACGGAAAATCCCTTCCGCTCCGCCCAGCGGGTATACATCCGGTACAGCATGCCTGCCCAGTCGCAGCTCTCCGTTCCCCCAGCTCCCGCGTTAAGCTTCAGGATCGCATTGTTCCGATCGTATTCGCCGGACAACAGCGTTTTAATCCGCATGGCTTCCAGCTTTTCTGCAAAATCATCCAGTTCTTCCTGGATCTCCGGGATCAGAGACGCGTCGTTCTCCTCATATCCCATCTCCAGCAGGGTCTCAATATCTTCATACTGCCCCTGCAGGCTTTCAAACTTTTCTTTCTCTTCCTTGAGACTGTTCAGCTCTCTCATGCCCGCCTGGGAACGCTCTACTTCATCCCAGTAGCCGGGAGCTTCCATCTCTCTTTCCAGTTCTTCAATCCTGAGCGTCTTTCCAGCCAGGTTAAAGTGAATCCCTTAATTCTGTCAAGGGCTGTGCATAGTTGTTCAGTGTATACTTGAACTGATCCAGTTCTACCACAACGACACCTTCTTTCTTATTTTAGTTCCGCATATGGCCTTCCCAGCCATATGCTGTTTTCGTTCCGCATATGGCCTTCCCAGCCATATGCTGTTTTAATTCCGCATATACCCCTCCATTGCACGGACGGACACCTGCTGTCTTTATTTTCGGCCGCAGCACTGTTTATACTTCTTGCCGCTGCCGCAGGGGCACGGGTCATTGGGATAGACCTTCTGTGCCGCTCTCTGGACCGGCTTCTTCCCAAGGGAATCATCCTTGTTGGTTCCGGTCACTTTCGCAACTTCCTCACGCTCCGCCTTCTCTTCCACACGGATGTGCGTCAGAATGCGGACCGTATCCTCCTGAATGCTGCTGGTCATGGCTTCAAACATCTCATATCCGCTCATCTTGTATTCCACCAGCGGGTCTCGCTGTCCATAAGCCTGCAGACCGATCCCCTGACGAAGCTGCTCCATATCGTCGATATGGTTCATCCATTTCCGGTCGATGGTCTTCAGAAGGAACACACGCTCCAGTTCACGGATCAGCTCTGTATTGGGGAATTCTGCTTCCTTCGCTTCGTAGAGCCTGGTCGCCTCCTGCTTCAATGCATGCTTCAGCTCTGCCTTATTCTTACAGCCAAGCCGTTCCACCGTAATATTTTCCACCGGAATGACCGGTATTAGCGTCTCATTGAGCCCGTTCAGATCCCATTCCTCCGGCTCCTGATCGTCCCCGATGAATGTATCCACCGCATTTTCTACAATGTCGGACAGCATCTTGTAGATGGAGTCTCTCATGCTCTCCCCATCCAGTACCCGGCGCCGTTCCGCATAGATGACCTCACGCTGCTCGTTCATCACCTGATCGTATTCCAGCAGATTTTTACGGATACCGAAGTTGTTGTGCTCGATCTTCATCTGCGCCTTCTCTATGGCATCGGTCAGCATCTTGTGCTCAATTTCTTCATTTTCCGGCACACCCAGAGCATTGAACATGCTCATCAGCCGTTCCGACCCGAAAAGACGCATCAGGTCATCTTCCAGCGAAATATAAAAGCGGGATTCGCCCGGATCTCCCTGACGGCCGGAACGTCCGCGGAGCTGGTTGTCGATACGCCTTGCCTCATGGCGCTCCGTACCGATGATCTTCAGACCGCCTGCCGCTCTTGCCTCCTCATCCAGCTGGATATCTGTACCGCGTCCTGCCATATTGGTGGCAATGGTCACAGCGCCGTGCTGTCCCGCCAGAGCCACGATCTCCGCCTCACGTTCATGGAATTTGGCATTCAGCACCTCATGCTGAATCCCCCGCTTTGCAAGCATCCGGCTCAGTTCCTCGGACGCCTCGATGGTAATCGTACCGACCAGCACCGGCTGTCCCTTGGCATGCGCCGCTTCAATGGCGTTGCAGACAGCAAGCAGCTTCTCCTTACGTGTCTTGTATACGGCGTCCTGCAGATCCTTACGCTGTACCGGACGATTGGTCGGAATCTCGATCACGTCCATACCATAGATGGCACGGAACTCCTTCTCCTCTGTCAGAGCCGTACCGGTCATACCGCATTTTTTATCATATTTATTAAAGAAATTCTGGAAGGTAATGTTGGCAAGCGTCTTGCTCTCCCTCTTGACCTTCACATGCTCTTTCGCCTCGATGGCCTGATGCAGCCCGTCCGAATAACGGCGGCCCGGCATGATCCGTCCGGTAAACTCATCCACGATAAAGATCTGGTCATCCTTCACCACATAGTCCTGATCGCGGAACATCAGGTTGTTGGCGCGCAGCGCCAGTTCCATATTATGCTGGATCTCCAGATTCTCCGGATCCGCCAGATTCTCGATCTTGAAATACTGTTCTACCTTCCGGATACCATCCGCCGTCAGATGAACGATCTTGTCCTTCTCGTTGACAATGAAATCGCCGGTCTCCTCGATCTCCTCGCCCATGATGGCATCCATCTTGGAAAATTCCTTGCTGGCCTCTCCTCTTTTCAGCGTATGCGCCACATAATCACAAAGTTCATAGAGTTTTGTGGATTTCCCGCTCTGGCCGGAGATAATCAGCGGCGTACGGGCCTCATCGATCAGGATCGAGTCAATCTCATCGATGATGGCATAGTGCAGATCCCGCTGTACCAGCTGGTTCTTATAGATGACCATATTGTCGCGCAGATAATCAAATCCAAGCTCGTTATTCGTAATATACGTGATATCACATCCATATGCCGTGCGCCGCTCTTCCTTGGTGGAGCTGTTCAGCACCACGCCCACCGTCAGTCCCAGGAATTCATGCACCTTTCCCATCCACTGCGCATCACGGTTCGCCAGATAATCGTTGACTGTGACCACATGGACGCCCTTGCCCTCCAGTGCGTTCAGATAAGCAGGCAGCGTGGATACCAGCGTCTTTCCTTCACCGGTACGCATCTCCGCAATACGTCCCTGATGCAGAATCATGCCGCCGATCAGCTGCACCCGGTAATGCTCCATCCCCAGCACGCGCCTGGCGGCCTCCCGGACCGTTGCAAATGCCTCCGGAAGCAGATCATCCAGCGTTGTTCCTTCTGACAGCCTCTGCCTGTACTCTTTTGTCTTGTCCCGCAGTTCCTCATCACTGAGCCCCTGCATGGTAGGACGCAGCTCCTCGATCCGGTCAATGACCGGATTGATCAGCTTCAGTTCCCGCTCGCTGTGAGTCCCGAACAGTTTATCAAATATCTTCATGCTATTCTCCTATCGAAAATTCAATGGACTTCCCTTTTCGGGCAACATATCCCTTATTATAGCACAAATATGGGATTTGGCAAATGCCAAATCCCATACTGATTCCAAAAGCATTATTTTTATGGATTTTTTACAAATCCGGCTCCAGAATTCCGTACGTTCCTCCCTTTCTTCTGTATACCACGTTGATGTCGTCGGTCTCTGCATTCACAAAAGCGAAGAAAGAATGTCCAAGCAGTTCCATCTGTACACAGGCATCCTCCGGATACATGGGTTTGATATCAAACTTCTTGCTCCGGATGATCTTAACCTCCAGATCCTCCGAATCCTTTTCCATAAATTCTTTCTGGAAATTTCCCCCGCCCTGCTGTCTTGCAATCAGCTTGTTCTTGTACTTCCGAAGCTGGCGTTCGATCACTTCCTCCACCAGGTCAATGGACACATACATGTCCGTACTTGACTGCTCTGACCGGATAATGTTCCCCTTTACCGGAATCGTCACTTCGATCTTCTGACGTTCCTTCTCCACGCTCAGAGTTACATGCACTTCCGTATCAGGAGTAAAGTAGCGCTCCAGCTTTTTCAGTTTGTCCGTTACCGCCGACCGAAGGCCGTCTGTAATGTCGATGTTTTTCCCGCTGATAATGTAACGCATAGAACCACTCCTTTGCTTTTTATTCTGCATTCCGGGTGCTTCTTCACACTGCCCCCGCACAGCCGGATGCCTGTCTTTATCATACCATTATTCCGGCAATTCCGCAACGAATTTCACAACCTCTTCGTAATTCATTTTTCCGCCGAACAGATCAAGAGCGCTTCCAATGGTCACATTCAGTCGGTTCCTGCCCAGTTCCTTCAGTTTCTTCAGATCTGCAAAGCTTCCGACGCCGCCCGCATAGGTGACAGGAATCCCGTTCCAGTTCCCGAGCATCTTCACCAGAGGTTCCTCAATCCCCCGTGCCTTTCCCTCCACGTCCACCGCATGGATCAGGAATTCCGCACAGGAGCCGGCCAGTCCGTCCAGAACCTGCTCCGTCAGAGCCACCTCTGTATACTTCTGCCACCGATCCGTCACGATATAATAGGTATCTTCTTTTCTCCGGCAGCTCAGGTCCAGCACCAGCCGCTCCTTTCCCACCTCTTTCTTTATCTTCTCAAGGTTGTCCCGGTCCACCTTTCCGTCCCGGAACACATACGACGTCACGATCACATGACTGGCTCCCGCCTCCAGATATTCCCCGGCGTTCTCTGCCCGGATACCGCCGCCGACCTGCAGGCCTCCCGGATACTCATGAAGCGCCTGAAGCGCCTGTCTTTTCGTCTCTTTGTAATCTTCCGTTCCTTCCTTATTCAGCAAAATGATATGCCCGCCCCGGATGCCGCTCTCCCGGTAAAACCGTGCATAAAATGCCGCATCCTGCTCCGACACAAAATTTTCCTTCGCCCGGCTTCCCGCATCCTTCAGGCTTCCCCCGACGATCTGCTTCACTTTTCCATTATGTATGTCAATACATGGCCGAAATTCCATACATCCTCCTCACTGAAAAACCTGTAATCCATTGTGTATCCGCATGTCCTGCCTGTATCCTCTCCGGCTGCATGCTTTGTGGTGCTTCGCAGCATCGGCATGTTTCCATAACAGCGCTGTGTGGACTGGAGCGGATCGTCTGCGGTTTCTGTATGGCACAGGCGGACATTCCCATGTCCGAATGGGACATGCAGAAACCGCAGACGGTCCGATACATTCCATACGAGCGTTATGGAAACATGCCGATGCCTCAGGAGCGGCGTCCTCTTCATACCATCCCGGCAGAGAACGCACAGGCAGGACACCGCGTTCGTCCGGCACAGCCGAAAAACAGGAGCCGCCATTTCAGCAGCCCCTGTTCCGGTTACGGCAGGTCCGTTTCGGTCCCGTTACCCACAGTTCCGTCTGCCGCATTGTCATCCTTTACATTTCCGTCTACCATGGTGTCATCTCCCGTCATGTCATTGACCAGATCGTCCACCACATCGTTGGTATCTCTTCCGATCTCCTCCAGAAGACCGTCTCCGTCTACATCCGTATGGTCATAGACTCCGTCTCCGTCGGTATCGAACAGAATGTCATCCACATTGGTTCCGGTTCCGTTGTTGTCATCCGTAACCGTCCCGTTATTTCCGGCAGCTCCGTTGTCATCTGTGGTAGTCCCGTTGTCTGCCCTGCCGCACGCAGTCATCGCTGCAAGTGTTACCAGCAACAGCACGCCAACGCAAAACTTCTTCAACTGTTTCATAATTGTCTCTCCTTTTGATTAAAGATGTAAAACAGTATTTGACCTGCTGTTAGTAATATGGACAGCTTTCTGATTTTTATACATTTAAAAAAATTTTACCTGCCGCCTGTTCGCTGCGAGCCGCAGTTTTTCAGGACTGTGCGTCGATCACATGGCTCATCTGATAGTATCCTGCCGGTTTTCCCGCAAGAAACTTTGCCGCCTGAACGGCGCCCTTGCCGAAAATGGCACGGGAATATGCCGTATGGCTGAAGGTAACAACCTCATCCGTCCCGGCAAAGATCACATCATGATCTCCCACAATCGTACCGCCGCGTACCGCCGAGATGCCGATCTCTTTTTTCTCTCTCTTCTCCCGCGTCTGACTCCTGTCAAACTTGTATTCATAGACATTTCCCAGAGATTCATTGATCGAATCCGCCAGCGCCAGCGCCGTTCCGCTGGGCGCATCCACCTTCCGGTTGTGATGCTTTTCCACGATCTCAATGTCGAAACCTGCCGGAGCAAGAATATTCGCCGCTTCCTTCAGAAGCTTCAGAAGCATGTTCACTCCCAGAGACATATTTGCCGATTTGAGGACCGCCACCTCTCTGCTCGCCTCTTCTACCGCTGCAAGCTGTGCATCCGTCAGCCCCGTGGTACACAAAACCATCGGAATGCCGCGTTTTTTTCCATATGCAAGAAGCGCATCCGTCGCTTTCGCAGATGCAAAATCAATGATTACATCTGCTTTTACATCACAGTCCTCAATATTGGTATATACCGGATATCCGTTATCCCGGCAGTCCGCCAGATCAATGCCCGCCACGATCTCAATATCCGCATCCTCTTTGATCAGACCGGTAATCACCTGTCCCATATGGCCGTTACAGCCATGCATAATCGCTCTAACCATTGTATTCTCCTGTTATAATTCCGCATCTGCCCGGGAAACGTCCTTTTATCCGGAAAGATTTCCGATTGCATCCGCACCCGGAAACCCTTCCCGGCATTCCTCAGACATGCTGTATTATTTTGTCTTAATTCCAAAAGCTTCCATGGCAGCCTTCAGATTTTTCTGATGCTCCTCTTCCATAACCGTCAGCGGCATCCGAAGCGGTCCGACTTCCCATCCCATCAGGTTCAGGGCTGCTTTTACCGGAATCGGGTTCACCTCGCAGAACAGCTGGTCGATCAGCGGAACTGCCTTCAGCTGAAGCTCCAGGCTTCCCTTCACGTCCCCTTCCATGAATTTTGCCACAATATCATGAGTCTCCCGGGGCGCGATATTGGAGAGCACGGAGATCACGCCTTTTCCGCCCAGGGAAAGCAGCGGGACGATCTGGTCGTCATTGCCGGAATAGATATCCAGACTGTCGCCGCACAGGCTGGCGATCTTCGCCACCTGGGAGATATTGCCGCTGGCCTCTTTTACGGCTACAATGTTCTCAACATTTTTTGCAAGGTATGCCAGCGTCTCCGGAGCAATGTTGATCCCGGTGCGCCCCTGAATGTTATACAGAACCACGGGAATCTTCACGGACTGTGCGATCTTCGTAAAGTGCGCAATCAGGCCCTTCTGCGTTGCCTTGTTATAATAGGGTGTCACAAGCAGAAGTCCATCCGCGCCGTATTTCTCCGCTTCCTGCGACAGATAAACCGCCGTATCCGTACAGTTGGAGCCGGTACCCGCAATGACCGGAATCCTTTTGTTTACTTTCTCAATGGTAAAACGGATCACTTCAAGATGCTCCTCATGGGACAGGGTAGAAGCCTCTCCGGTCGTCCCGCATATAATGATACTGTCCGTTTTGTTGGCAATCTGGAACTCCAGAAGTTCCTCCAGCTTTGCATAGTTCACTGCGCCTGTCCCGGTCATTGGTGTAACAATGGCAACTCCAGCACCTGTAAAAATTGACATGATTTTCCCCTCCTGATAGTCTTTTGTCTGAACAGCCGGACAAGAAAGTCTGTTTCCCTGCCCGCCGCACGGAGCGCATACTGTCAAACAGCCGGTTTCTGCATACACTCCTGTGCATATAAGAAAGAGGCGTGCACAGGTACGCCTCTCCAGAATTCCAACATAATGAAATGATACTTTTTACAGATCATTTCTGTCCGGATAGCGCTTCATCTGCATCAGATGACAGTCATGTGGTTCTTCACCCCATGCCCAAGCAGCAGATTCTGCAGGATATCTGCCCTTTCGGCGTTCCTCCCTTTCCTCTGTCTTCCTCTGTGCCTGCACACATCTGCCAGCATACTCATGATTCACGCAACCTCTATCTCTCTTCATTCAACTGTCTTCAATATAGCATCTTCTGATTCCTTTGTCAACACAGGGAATCTATTCCTTCAGCGCAGAGATCTGATACACCTCATCTGCCCACTCCGCAATCTCGGAGCAGAGCCGGATACCGGTAAAGATCAGATCCGTGCCCTCTGTGGCTTCGTCCAGAAGTCCGCGGATGTCGGAAAGATCTGCAATTCCATATTCCAGAAGTCCCAGGATCTCATCCAGCACCAGTACATCGCACTCACCGGTCGCCAGGACTTTTTTGGCAAAGCAGAGTCCGTTCTTCATATTCAGAGTCTCTTCTTTCTGTTCCTGGGCGCTCAGGTCCTGGAATGCCTCCTCCTGACGCTGAAAACGAAACAGCTTGATCTCGGGCTCCAGTCTCTGGATAAAACTGATCGCCTCCTGCTGTTTTCCTTTTAAAAACTGAATAATGATGACCGACTTTCCCCTGCCGGCTTCTCTGATCGCCTGCCCAAGGGCTGCTGTGGTCTTCCCTTTTCCGCTTCCAAAATAAATCTGTAATCTACTCCCGTTCATAGCTTCCCCGTATCTTCCAAACCGGAAACAGAAACCTCCGTATATTCTTATTGTCCATATTACACCAGCACCGGAAGAAATGCAAGCTTTTATCCTTAATCCCTGCTCTGTCCTGCTCTGTTTCCTCTAATCCAGGTATTCCAGTTTACTGACAGACACTTCATATGCAACCCTGCGTTCGCTTTCCTCCTCATCTATTTTTTTCATGTATTCCCGGCTTTGAATCCGGCCCCAGATCTGAGTATGGCCGCCTACCTCAAAACCGGACGCAAAACGGGCATTTCTCCCCCAGCAGATACACGGAATATAATCGGATTTCCCATAGGGCCGGTTCACTGCCAGAAGAATATCCGCAATCTCCCGTCCCAGAGGCGTCTTACGGTAGACCGGCATCTTGCAGATAAACCCGTCCAGAAAGATCTGATTGGTCTTGGCATTCTCCACCTCTTCTTCAATGAACTCCAGTTCCCTGACAAAGACGGACAGCACCAGCCTGTTCTTCTTTTCCTCATGGCGGTTATAGGAACGGAACTGTCCGGTCGCCTGGATATATGCGCCCCGGTAATCCTCGTTCACATCGATCAGCCTTTCGGAAATCATCAGCGGTATCACATCACAGGAGTCGCTTAGACGTTTTACCGACACATTCAGCATATAGAAGCCTTCCCCAAAAACTTCATGGCTGAATGAAAAATCGGACACCACTTCTCCCACAATCGATACCTGGTTGTTTTCAATGATCTTATCTGACATAATTTTGTTCTCCCTTCTGTTTGACGAAGTGTCTCTTTTCGTATTTTGTCTATAAAATATATTCAGCACCCTTTCCAAATATTCCTATTTTTTCAAAATTTATTCAGTTTTTTTCCAGATTGTACCTTTTCATCGCGTATTTTTTATGAAAATGCTTGTTTTCCCGGGAAAATGTGATACACTATTAAACTTGTAGACCGGTGAAAAAGAATTTCGTGAAAATAAAGATGAGGATTTGATGTATGAAACGTGAAGATGTAAGAAATATAGCGATTATTGCCCATGTAGACCATGGAAAAACAACTCTGGTAGATGAACTCTTAAAGCAGAGCGGCGTCTTCCGCGCCAATCAGGAGGTAGCGGAACGCGTCATGGATTCCAACGATATCGAACGGGAACGCGGTATCACAATCCTGTCCAAGAATACGGCAGTCTTCTATAAAGATGTAAAAATCAATATCGTGGATACCCCCGGACATGCGGATTTCGGCGGCGAAGTGGAGCGGGTGCTGAAGATGGTAGACGGCGTCATTCTGGTGGTGGACGCTTTCGAAGGCTCCATGCCGCAGACAAAATTCGTACTGAAAAAAGCGCTGGAACTGGCGCTCCCGGTCATCGTCTGTATCAATAAGATCGACCGGCCGGAGGCGCGCCCCGCAGAAGTCATCGACGAGGTCCTGGAGCTTCTGATGGATCTGGATGCTTCGGACGAGCAGCTGGACTGTCCTTTTGTATTTGCGTCTGCCAAAAGCGGCTATGCGGCGCTTGATCTGAAAGAAGAGGCGAAGGACATGACGCCCCTGTTTGATACGATTCTTGACTATATCCCGGCTCCCACGGGCGATCCGGAGGCCCCGACTCAGGTCCTGATCAGCACCATTGATTATAATGAATACGTAGGACGCATCGGTGTCGGCAAGGTGGACAACGGAAATGTCAGCGTCAACCAAGAGGTAGTCATCGTCAACCATCACGAACCGGACAAGGTCAAGAAGGTGAAGATCAGCAAGCTCTATGAATTTGACGGACTGAGCAAGATCCCGGTGACCACCGCCACCGTCGGCTCCATCGTGGCGATCTCCGGCATCGCAGATCTGCACATCGGCGACACCCTCTGCGCGCCGGAAGCGCCGGATGCCATCCCGTTCCAGAAGATCTCCGAGCCCACCATCGCCATGCAGTTCAACGTCAACGACAGCCCGCTGGCCGGCACCGAAGGAAAGTACATCACCTCCAGACACCTCCGGGACCGCCTGTTCCGGGAGCTGAATACGGACGTGAGCCTGCGTGTGGAGGAAACCGGGAACACGGACAGCTTCAAGGTGTCCGGACGGGGAGAGCTGCATCTGTCCGTCCTGATCGAAAACATGCGCCGGGAAGGCTACGAGTTCTCCGTCAGCAAAGCGGAAGTTCTCTACCGCTATGACGAAAAAGGGAAAAAGCAGGAGCCCATGGAGCTTGCCTATGTGGATGTGGACGACGAGTATGCCGGCAGTGTCATCCAGAAGCTGGGAGAGCGCAAAGGCGAGCTTCTGAACATGCACACCACGGGCACCGGCTCCACCCGTCTGGAATTCTCCATTCCTTCCAGAGGGCTCATCGGTTACCGGGGAGAGTTCATGACCGACACCAAGGGCACCGGCGTTTTGAACGCCGTTTTCAACGGCTACGAGCCTTATAAGGGCGATATCCAGTACCGCAAGCAGGGTTCTCTCATCGCTTTTGAATCCGGCGAATCCATCACCTACGGACTGTTTAATGCCCAGGAACGCGGCACGCTGTTTATCGGCCCCGGGGAAAAGGTCTACTCCGGTATGGTCGTGGGGCAGAACGGAAAATCGGACGACATCGAGCTCAATGTCTGCAAGACCAAGAAGCTGACCAACACCCGTTCCTCCAGCGCGGACGAAGCGCTGAAGCTGACGCCGCCCAGAGTCTTAAGCCTGGAACAGTGCCTGGAATTCATCGATACAGATGAACTTCTGGAAATCACGCCGAAGAGCCTTCGGATCCGCAAGAAAATCCTGGATCCCACCATGCGCAAGCGGGCGGCCATGCGTAAAGAGTCCGTATAAAATTGTTATGAGGGATTTCGGCCGGAAGCAATGGCCGATGATATGTCATTATCATAGCATATGACAGGATAAAATGCAACTGCCGGAGCGCCGGTACTAAGGGCGCGTATTTTGCGCCCTTAGTACCGCTGCGTCCCTTCTCTTTTTTCAGACGCCGCCGTATAGCCGTTACTGTGCAACACACAGAGAGCACGCTGTGCTCAGTCCCACCAGAAATACCATACATCAGAATTCTCAAGACCCGCCGCCAGTTCTGATATTTTTCCAGTCCCTGTTCCCTGATCCACCCGATCGTAACAGAACGCACAATGCTCCTTTGCCACTTCCAGGCTGTCCGCACCGTTCAGGCCGCGGGGCGCATAAAATTCCAGCACATCATGAGTAAAGGCCGCCGGAACCGCGCCATACTTTTCATACCAGTATTTACAGACTGCGATCATCTCCTCTGGTCCGGGGCAGTCGTTCCAGCCGCCCATGGGCAGATACCCGATAATCTCCCAGGGATTTTTTACCGGCAGCTTCAGAAGCAGCACATCTGCCTCCAGTGTGCCGTCATGAAAGGAACAGTATCCAATAAAATGATGCAGCTCATCTCCTTCGGTCTCTTCCCCCATCAGACTGTCAAAGAACTCTTCTCCACAATCTTCCAGATATTCCCCCAGACGTCCCGTCAGGATTTCTCTGCCGTTGTCACCGCATTCGGCAATGATCCGGTCCCTGTCATAACCATCCTGTGCGACGATGCCCAGCCATTCCTCCACATACTCATCCACCAGAAGAATCGCCGGCCAGAAACCGCCGGTCTCCCCCTCTTTCAATGCCTCCATATAAGCCTGTTCCACCGGTTCCGGATCTGTGCCTGCTTCAAACACCTGGTACGGACAGTGAAAGCTTTCTGCAATCTGTTTTGTAACGGAATTCATCTCATATACCTCCTGTTCGCTGTTGAACTGCATTTTCTGTATGATATCAGCATCCTGCGCTGACTCATTTAACCAATCTGTACCTTCTTCCCTTCAAACGCAAACCCGTAACAACGGATCCGCTCCGTCGGTATCCCTTTTGCTTCCAGGGATGCTGCATATTTTTTCTCTCTGATCTGTGCAAGGGCATTCTGCACAGTTTCTTCCAGACTGTCCTCTCTCTTCGGATTCCTGACTTTAAACTCCAGAATCACGGCATCATCCTCTTCTTTCTTCGGCTCCAGCACCACGTCATACCTGCCAAATCCGCTTTCCCGGTTGGACAGAACCGTATACCGTCCATCCAGATCCACCAGAAGCCCCAGAACGAATCCGTGATAGAATCTTTCCGGCTCCGATCCGGATGGCTGCACACCGGTGTCAAAGCAGCTGAAGGTAGCCAGTGACACCCGGTTCATGTACAGATTCATCGCCTCCAGATCCCCCAGAAGCAGTGCTTTCAGAAAATCATTGTATGCCGGTGTAAACTGCGTAAACCATCTCTCGACCATTCCCCGGAACATCAGACGTACCTCCCGGTTGGTCAGTGCAAGTTCATAGATGCCTGTTCCCCACTCATCCACAGAAACGCTTTCCACCCGCAGGTATCCGCCTGCCAGCAGAAGGCTCCAGACTGCATGCTCTGAGGTATCCAGCCGGCTGAATAATACTCATGTTCAAAGTCTTTCCAAAACGTCTGGAGCGGGCAATCAAAGTAACCGTATCCCGATTCTCCCACCATTCTTTGATAAACAAGGTCTTATCCACATAAAATATATCCTCCTCAATCACACCGCCGAAATCCTGATGCCCGATGCCTGTGACTCTTGCCATCTGCTCACCTGCGCCCTTTCTTTAATCAGAATCGTGCCGTTTATCATACTTTTCCGGCAGTTTTCAACTGCCGGATATCTATATACCCACAATATACTGCAATATCATTATCACGTCAACCATTCCACTGTGCCCCCGCATGACTGCATCCTTTTCAGACTGCCGGGAACTCAGTCCTCAGCAGTCTTCTCCATATTCAAAGCCTGTGTATCTCCATCTTAAGCCCGCATGCTCTGTACCTTCCATACCGCGGCTTTGGAGACAGTCTGCACAGAATTCCCTTCTGCTCCAGGTATTCCTGTGCACTCATCGCCGGTCCCAGATACAGTTCTTTTGGGAGAATCCTTCCTTCGTCCAGACATTTTTTCACCTCGAGAACCGGAAGTTTCAGGCATCTCCCCACTGCAAGGATCTGTTCCTTTGACAGCTTTTGGGAAATGATTCGAATCCTGTATCTTCCGTTGTCCTGTTCACAGGGTGCATAAAAGCTGCCCCCGATCACCTCAAAACCGCAGTCCGGGCAGCGCAGGATCAGACATGGACCGTCCAGATGCGCCTGTGCATGTTTTCCATGACAGTCCGGGCAGACGGTATTCGACAGATCCAGATTCCGAATACAGTATTCGCACAGATCATGATCCAACCCGCGATAATGAAGCGTCATCCAAGCATCGACCGCATCTTTCTGCTTTTCCAGATCGGCAGGAAGCGCAGACAGGCAGCTTCGGTCAACCGGCTCTTTTTGCTCTCCCCAGTAAGAAGGCGGTCTCAGGGAATGATGAGAAAAGGCCCGGCAATGGCTGCACCAGACCCAGCACCCTCCCCGAACCTCTGTATATTTTACAATATAAGCATGCGCTTCTCTGCGGCCGCAGGCAGGGCAGACTGCCGGAAAGCTGTGCTGCTCCAGCAGTTTTTCTTCTACGTCGTCTGCCATATTATGCCACATATCCTCTTCCTCCTGCCGGCGGACCGCCGGCCTACTCTTCGATCACCAGCTTTGCCGATCCATAGATTCCGGCATCATTGCCCAATGTTGCAAGGACAAATTCTGCATCCCTGCATCCCTTGAATGTATACTTTAAATAATATTTTTTAATATAATCCAGGATCACAGGGCCTGCTTTGGATACGCCGCCGCCAATCACGAACACTTCCGGATCCACCGTGCTGGCAATGTTGGCCAGTGCAAGCCCCAGATATTTTCCAAAGCGTTCTGCTACTTCGCAGGCAAACGCGTCCCCGTCCTTGACTGCATCCCATACCTCTTTTGCCGTCATGGTCTCCAGATCCAGAACGGTCTCTTTTGCCTCTGTCTCCTGCATCCATTTTGCAAGCCGCACGATGCCGTTGGCAGAAGCCACCTGCTCCAGACATCCCTGATTGCCGCAGCCGCAGAGCCACGGAATGCTGTCGTCCACATGAATATGCCCGATCTCGCCGCCTGCGCCGTTGGTCCCCACAACGATCCGGCCGTCGATGATGATACCGCCGCCCACACCGGTGCCCAGCGTGACCATGACACCGCTCCTGTGTCCGGCTGCCGCGCCCTTCCACATCTCGCCCAGAGCCGCCACATTGGCATCATTTCCGCCCTTACAGGTGACGCCGGTCAGTTCCGACAGTTCTTTTGTCACTTCCTTATAGCCCCAGCCCAGATTTGCCGTATGAGGTACGACGCCGTCTGCATCAATCGGGCCGGGAACGCCGATCCCGATTCCGGCCACATCCTCTCTGGAGATATCCTTCTCCACCAGTTTCGCCATTGCATAGGCGGCGATATCCGGCAGGATGGCTTTACCGCCTTCTTCTGTCCGGGTAGGGATCTCCCACTTCTCCACCAGCTGCCCGTCCGTCTGAAAGAGCCCCATCTTCACCGTTGTTCCGCCCACATCGATTCCAAAACAATAATTCTTCATGCTGCCATGCCTCCTGTTTTAATGTTTATTCCTGTTGATGCTTTCCTGCACTCTGCGATACAGTTCCTGCGCTGCATTATAGCCCATCTTCTTCTGTCTGTGGTTGACTGCCGCTGCCTCCACAATAATGGCAAGATTCCTGCCCGGGCGGATGGGAATCGAATGACAGATGATCTTGTTTCCAAGGAACTCCGTATATTCCTCATTGAGCCCCAGACGGTCGTACTCCTTATCCTTATCCCACTCCTCCAGCTTGATCACCATATCGATGTTCTGGGTTTCCTTGACGCTCTCAACGCCGTACAGCGTCTTCACATCAATGATGCCGATTCCCCGAAGTTCTATAAAATGCCTTGTGATCTCCGGCGAGGTGCCCACCAGTGTATCATCGCTGACCTTATGGATCTCCACCACGTCATCCGTGATCAGCCGGTGCCCCCTCTTCAAAAGCTCCAGCGCCGCCTCGCTCTTGCCGATGCCGCTTTCTCCCATGATCAGCACGCCTTCCCCGTACACATCCACCAGCACTCCATGAATCGAGATACTGGGCGCCAGCTCCACATTCAGCCAGCGGATGATCTCCGCCATCAGCGACGAGGTGGCACGGTCACTCAGAAACAGAGGTTTCTTATATTTTTTAGCCAGCTCGATCATTGCTTCGTCCGGTTCTGTTCTGGATGCATAGATCACGCACGGAATCCTGCTGGACATGAACCGCTCGTAGTTCTTCATCTTCACTTCCGGATCCAGGCTGTTTAAATACGTATATTCCACATACCCGATGATCTGCACCCGCTCACATGCAAAATGTTCAAAGTACCCCGCAAGCTGAAGCGCCGGCCGGTTGATCTCCGCACTGTTTATCTCAATCCCGTCCGTCTCAACCTCCGGAACCAGATTCTTAAGCCCCAGCTTGTCAATCATTTTATTCAGTGTCACTGTTTTCATAAAATATGTTCTCCTTCTCCTGCATGTCTAAATCATACCATTTTTTTTATTGCATATCAACATGAAAGAACTCAAAAACCTGTCTGGCCGCCCGTGAATTCATACCGGGAACCGCCGCCAGTTCCTCCTCGCCCGCCTGCCGGATATCGTCCAGCGTCCGAAACCCTTTCATCAATGCTTTTCTCCGCGCCGGCCCGATCCCAGGGATATCGTCCAGGATCGAATGAACCTGATCCCTGCTCCTTAAAGAACGGTGATATTCAATGGCAAACCGGTGCGCCTCATCCTGAATCCTGGTTACCAGGCGAAACCCCTCGCTGTCCCTGTCAATGGGCAGCTCCACATTGTTAAAGTAGATTCCCCTGGTATGGTGTCTGTCGTCCTTTACCATACCGCACACCGGCACATGGACGCCGACCGCATCCATCACTTTCAGCGCAACATTGACCTGTCCTCTTCCTCCATCCATCATAATCAGATCCGGATAGTTTTCATAATGGGACAGTCTTCTGGTAAGCACCTCTTCCATACTGGCATAATCATCCGCTCCCTGTACTCCCCTGATCCGGAATTTCCGGTAATCGGAGCGTTTGGGACGTCCTTTTTCATAGACGACCATGGAACCCACGGTCTGAAACCCGCTGATATTGGAGATGTCATATGCTTCCACCCGCGTGATTTTTGGAAGTCCCAGAAGCCCTGCGATCTCTTTCATGGCGCCGATGGTCCTTCCTTCCTCTCTCCGAATACGCTCTTTGTCCTGGGTCAGCACCATCTGCGCATTTTTCATGGCAAGTTCCACCAGCTTTTCCTTTTCCCCTTTTCTGGGCACCCGGATACGGACCTTCTGTTCCCTTCTCCCGCTCAGCCATTCTTCAATCAGTTCTTTTTCCGCAATCTCATACTGAATCATCAGCTCCCGCGGAATATAAGGCGTTCCCGCATAAAACTGCTTTAAAAACGTTGTCAGAATCTCTTCCTGCCGGTTCTCTCCTGCAATATGCAGGCAGAAATGGTCTCTTCCGATCAGCCTTCCCTCCCGGATAAAGAAAATCTGCACCACTGCATCCTCCTCGTCTGAGGCCATGGCGATCACATCCTTATCCTCCATATGGTTGCTGGTGATCTTCTGCTTCTGGGCGATCTTGCTGACGCTGTTCAACAGTTCCCGGTATTCAATGGCCTTTTCAAACTCCAGATTTTCGGATGCCTTCTGCATCTTTTCCTCCAGTTCCTTCAGAATCAGAGGATAATTACCATTTAAAAACGAAAGCGCCTTTTTCACCGATTCTCCATAGGCTTCCTTCGAGATATAGCCCTGACACGGCGCCGGACACTGATGAATATGATAGTTCAGGCAGGGCCGCTCCTTTCCCTGCATCTTCGGCAGCGCCCTGCTGCAGGTCCGTATCCCGTACAGCTTATGTATCAGGTCGATGGTGTCCTTCACCGCTCCCGCGCTGGTATACGGGCCAAAATACTTTGCCCGGTCCCTGCACACCTGCCTTGCCAGCATGACTCTCGGATAGTCCTCCTGCACCGTCACTTTGATAAACGGATATGCCTTGTCATCCATCAGCATGGTATTGTATTTCGGCCGGTGTTCCTTGATCAGGTTGCACTCCAGCACCAGTGCCTCCAGTTCCGAATCCGTGATGATATACTCAAATCTTGCAATGTGAGTCACCATCTGCTCGATCTTCACCCCTTTGTTCCTGCTGGACTGAAAATACTGACGCACCCGGTTTTTCAAAGAGATCGCCTTGCCCACATATATAATTGCATCTTTCTCATCATGCATCAGATAAACCCCGGGCTTTGCCGGCAGCTTCTTCAGTTCTTCTTCAATGTCAAATCCCATATGGCAGCCTCCTGTCTGCTTTTTCAAAATAAACTCCCGCTTCCAACAGGCAGCGCCCTGCGGATGAAAGTAAACAGCCTGCGGGTTCTGTGCGCCCCGGACGGACACTCCCGTGTCCGAACAGGGCATACGGAACCCGCAGGCTGTCCGATGCATTCCTTACAGGCATTGCCGGAATCAGGGGAGTCGCCTGACTGCAGTCCTGTATCTCCCATGCTATTCTGCAAATATCAGCTCCTCCTGCTGATATCCGTCTTCCTCTTCCTTCACTTTATGGAAAATCTCCATAAATTCCTTGCCGGTAATGGTCTCCTTTTCAATCAAAAACTCCGCAATCTTATCGAGGCATTTCCGGTTCTCTGACAGAAGGCGTTTTGCCTCCGCATAGGACTCTTTTAAGATGCGCATAACCTCGCTGTCCACATCTGCGGCTGTCTCGTCACTGCAGTTCAGTACCGTTCCGTTGTTTAAGTACATGCTTTCTTTGGACTCCAGTCCCATCAGACCGAATTTTTCGGACATGCCGTACTGCGTCACCATGGCGCGCGCCATCTTGGTTGCCTGCTGAATATCATTTGCCGCGCCGGTCGTCACCGTCTCAAAGACCAGCTCTTCCGCCGCACGGCCTCCCAGATAACCGACCAGCATGGCCTCAATCTCTTTTTTCGTATTCAGATATTTCTCTTCTTCCGGCACATGCATTACATATCCCAGGGCTCCCATGGTACGCGGAACAATGGTAATCTTCTGAACCGGTTCCGAATCCTTCTGAAGCGCGCTGACCAGCGCATGCCCCACCTCATGATAAGAGACAATCTTACGCTCTTCCGCACTGAGAATCCGGTCCTTTTTCTCCTTGCCCATCAGAACCACTTCCACCGATTCGAACAGATCCTTCTGAGACACTGCCTGCCTGCCGTTTTTCACGGCCAGAATCGCGGCCTCATTGATCATATTCGCCAGATCAGAACCTACCGCCCCGCTGGTAGCCAGCGCAATCGCTTCCAGATCCACAGATTCATCCAGACGCACATTTTTGGCATGAACTTTCAGCACATCCGTACGGCCCTTCAGATCCGGGCGTTCCACAACGATCCGGCGGTCAAAACGTCCCGGACGAAGCAGCGCCTGATCCAGAATCTCCGGGCGGTTGGTCGCTGCCAGAACCAGACATGCCTTATTGCTCTCAAAGCCATCCATCTCTGCCAGAAGCTGGTTCAGCGTCTGCTCCCGCTCGTCATTTCCGCCCAGCTTCGAGTCACGGCTCTTGCCGATGGCATCAATCTCATCAATAAAAATAATGCACGGCGCATTCTTTTTTGCCTCGTCAAACAGATCCCGGACACGGGAAGCGCCTACACCGACAAACATCTCTACAAAATCCGAGCCGGACAGAGAGAAAAACGGCACATGCGCCTCTCCTGCAACTGCCTTTGCCAGCAGCGTCTTACCGGTTCCGGGCGGCCCCACGAGAAGCGCGCCCTTGGGAAGTTTTGCCCCGATCTCCGCATACCGTTCCGGATTGTGCAGAAAATCCACCACTTCCACCAGTGATTCCTTGGCTTCCTCCTGTCCTGCCACATCTTTGAAGGTCACTCCGGTCTCTTTTTCAATATAGACTTTTGCCTTGCTCTTGCCGACTCCCATCATTCCGCCGCCGCCCATCCGGCGCATCAGATAGCCAAATGCCACCCAGATCAAAAGCAGCGGAAGCAGACTCCAGACCACCTGCCAGACCAGAGTGGAGAAGGTATCCTGAATATAGGGAGTGATCTCCACCTTTTTTTCCTTCAGAAGCGGCAGCAGCGCTTCATCCTCCATCTTTCCCGTAAAATAAGTAATCTCTGCATTTTCTACCGGCTGGGTCCTCGGAGTGATCTCCCAGGTAAGACCGGTGTCCTCTACCTTTTCTACCTTATCCTCCTCAAGCATCTCAATAAATTCGTTGTAGCTGATCTCTTTTGAGCCCGCATCCTTCATGAAATTCTGTATGAAGTTCAGGGCCAGAAAGCTCGCCAGCATAAAAACTGCAAATATGATAATGCTCTGGCGGTTCTTTGGTCCTTTTTGATTGTTATCTCCAGATCCTGATGGAGTATTTTTATCATTCATCTTTCTCCTCCTTGCGCATAGCACTTCCTATTATAGTGAACCTTCATTTTAAAATCAATACACCTTATGAGAAATTTTGTCTTCCTTTTCTAAAATAAATATAAAAATCATGGTTTTTTTCCGGGATGCCGCTGAAAAACAGGTGGATTTTTTCCTGCGGATAAGCTATAATGAAAAGAGTTTTTTATTTCTGAACTTTCAGTTCGTAACTATTCATCACAGATACTTTCAGGAGGAATTGTATTATATGCCAGTCAAGTACGTATTTGTTACAGGAGGAGTTGTATCAGGCCTTGGAAAAGGAATCACTGCCGCTTCTCTGGGACGGCTCTTAAAAGCGCGCGGCTACAAAGTCACCATGCAGAAATTCGACCCGTATATCAACATCGACCCTGGAACCATGAATCCGGTGCAGCACGGCGAAGTCTTCGTCACGGATGACGGCGCTGAGACAGATCTGGATCTGGGACATTATGAGCGTTTTATCGACGAAAGCCTGGACAAGAACTCCAACGTTACCACCGGCAAGGTATACTGGTCCGTCCTGCAGAAGGAGCGCCGGGGCGATTACGGCGGCGGTACTGTACAGGTCATCCCTCACATTACCAACGAGATCAAGAGCCGGTTTTATCGGAATTTCACGTCGGAAGACATGCATATCGCCATCATTGAGACCGGAGGTACGGTGGGCGATATCGAGAGTCAGCCTTTCCTGGAAGCCATCCGGCAGTTTCAGCACGAAGTGGGACATGACAACGCCATCATCATCCATGTAACTCTGATTCCTTATCTGAAAGCTTCCGGAGAGATGAAGACCAAACCCACGCAGGCATCGGTCAAGGAACTGCAGGGCATGGGCATCCAGCCGGATATCATCGTCTGCCGCACGGAGCTTCCGCTGGAAAAAGGAATTAAAGACAAGATCGCCCTGTTCTGCAACGTACCGAAAAACCACGTACTGCAGAATCTCGATGTGGAATATCTGTACGAAGCGCCCCTTGCCATGGAGGAAGAGCATCTGGCTCAGGTAGCCTGTGAATGCTTAAACCTTCCCTGCCCCGAACCTGACCTTACCGACTGGACCGAGATGGTCAACAAACTGCGGCATCCGGTGACGGAAGTGACGGTCGCCCTTGTGGGAAAATACATCCAGCTGCACGACGCCTATATCTCGGTGGTAGAAGCCCTGAAACACGGTGGCATCGACAACCGGGCAGTGGTAAATATCAAATGGATCGATTCTGAACTTGTCACAGAGGAAAATGCAGAGGAACTCTTTGGAGATGTATCCGGCATTCTGGTACCCGGCGGTTTCGGAGACCGGGGCATCGACGGGAAGATCACTGCCATCCGCTATGCCCGTGAGCGTCAGATCCCGTTCCTCGGACTATGCCTTGGCATGCAGCTCGCCATTGTGGAATATGCGCGTCATGTGGCAGATCTGGAAGATGCACACAGTATGGAACTGAATCCCAATACGCCTTATCCGGTCATCGCCCTGATGCCTGATCAGAACGGAGTGGAGGATATCGGCGGAACTCTGCGGCTTGGTTCCTGTCCCTGTGTACTGAATAAACATACGAAAGCATATGCACTGTACAAAAGTGAACAGATCGAAGAGCGTCATCGTCATCGTTACGAGGTCAATAATGATTACCGCTCTGTCCTGACCGAACACGGACTGATCCTGTCCGGACTGTCGCCGGACGGACGGATCGTGGAGATGATCGAACTGAAGGAGCATCCTTTCTTCCTTGCGACACAGGCGCATCCGGAGCTGAAGTCCCGGCCCAACCGGCCGCATCCGCTGTTCAAGGGATTTGTGGAGGCGGCGCTGAAGATGCAGGCTCCGGATCAGGAGAAAACACAGTAAAAATCCGTCAGACAAAGAACCGCTTCTGCCAGGGCAGAAGCGGTTCTTATCCAGTCCTTTTGTTTTCAGCAGTGAAGGGAATCTACGATTTCCTTCATTTTTTCCAGCCTGACCTGACCTCCTTTAATAATGGTTTTAAATGTGCCCTTGCTCTTTTTAGACGCTGCAAAATGGTTGACTCCTTCTGATTCAGAACACCGGCAATTTCTTTTACAGATAATTCCTGATAATAATACAGCAAAATCACTTCTTTGTATTTCGGTGACAGTTTCATAATCTGCTGAGAGATCATTTCATTCTCCAAAAGTGTTTCATAAAGATCCTTTGCTTCTTTTTCCGGAAAAAAATCCACGCAAATCATAGAGCGAGAACCACACAATACAGTGGACCGTCAGAATGCCAACGTCCTTTACCGCCGTTCCCGTGTTCCCGGCGGACAGTGCCATAATGCCATCAAAAGCGGGCTGGGATGGGACAATATTGCAAATGACCGCCAACGGCCCGCTCGGCCCAATCAGAGCGCATAAAATGGGGACTGCCAAAAACAGCAGCATGACGATCTTGATATAGACCACGCCGATCATCAGACCCTCGGAGAGCTTACCGATAAACAGGCCAGTCAGTGCAGCCACAAAGGACGACAGCACAATCAGCGCCAGCAGCAGCCCGAAATTTTGCCAGGACAATCGGAAACAGATACACGCCGTTACAATAGAAGACAGGCTGCCAAAGAGAAAGCCCACTACGACTTTCTGAAAAATGTACTGACCGGGTGTCATAGGCAGGATTTCGTTGATGAAAGCTACGCCGTCCTCTTTTTCGGAAATGATGTTCATGGCATTGAACGTACAGCCCATAAACATAGCCACGATCAGCACGGCGGGGATGAAAATGTCTTGAAAACGTTCCAGAATGTCAGGGCGTTCCAGCGTCAAAACTTTCACCAGCTCCGCTTCTGCCCGCTGTTCATAGAGCGCCGGGAGTGTAGCCGCCGCCTGCTGAAAAATGTCCAGCTCGTCCCCGCTGATTGCAGTTTTGATGCTGTCCCCGTCTGCTTTCACGCCAATGACATTGGTAGACGGTTCTTTGACGGCGGCGGTCAGTTCTTCCTGTGTCCCATAGACCGTTACCGGGCCGTACCGCTCCAGCCATGTGACTGTCTGCGGGGAGAGGTCGTTTTCCAGTACACCGAAATGCAGTTCCCCCAAGGTGGACAGATCAATGGAACCCATAAAATTCAATGCCGCGGCGACCAGGATGGGCAGCAGGAACGTCATCAGACAGAATTTATCCCGCAAAACACTTTTCAGTTGATATGTTAAGCCTTTCACGCCTCACCCCTCCTTTCCGATTTCCCGGTGAAATGCACGCCGTACCGCCAGGAACAGCAGCACGATTATACCGACAGCGCCGACATAACAGGCAAGAGAAATGTCCGCTCCAAAATAAGCGTTTTTCAGGCCCATATAGACGTGATAGAACGGATGACAGCCAATCCAGTCAAATTTGATTGATGTATTGGCGGATAAAAATACGGGGGTCGCGGCGAAAATGGCGATCACCAGATAGGCCAGCGTAAATTGCCGAAAATCTTTCAGCAGCAGGGCGCAGAGTAAACCCACCAGGGCCATCATCAGCGACAGGATGGCCGTCTGGAGCAGGACGGCGGGCAGCACCGCCGCTCCGTCGGTCAGCCCTACGTTCAGCAGGGTAAGCAGCACCGCAAAGGCCAGATCGGAGAGCAGGAACACCGCCAGCTTGGACAGGAGGAACAAGTCTTTTTGCACCGGGAGAATGGCGTGGACACGAATGACCCCCATGCCCTTTTCCTTGAACAGTACGGCGGCAATGCCTAAAAATCCCACAGCGGCCAGCTCGAAAAACAGCAGCTCACAGGTAATCTCTTTCCTCGCTTTTTGTTCCGGCGTATTTGTGCCAAGTACCTCCGGGGCGGGGCTGGCCGAGGGCCGCAGAAGGGACAGGGCGTAATCCGCCCGGTGGCGGTCAATGTGTTCCGCACCTTTATAGAGTACCACTTGCACTTCCCCGGCGCTGGCGTCCAGCCCCACGCCGTTGGCGTCAGAGAGCAGGACGGCGTCCATGTTCTCCATGGAGAAAACAGTCTGCACCAGGGGCGATTTTTCCGCCTGCGTCCCCGCTGGGTCGTAGAGATACACATTATAGGGCGGCATCTGCATAAAACGGATATAACCCAGGTTCACATAGGCCGTATAAAGGATCAGAAAGCCTATCGCCATCAGAAAGAATTTCCCCGACATCAGCATCCGGCAGTCCTTTTTGAACAGGGCGCAAAATCCTTTTCCCATCAGGACAGCCCCCTTCCCGTGTACTGGATAAACATATCCTCCAAAGTCGGCTCCTGGGAGTGGATGCTGATGATTTCGTTATGGGCAAAGGGAATGCCCGCCTCCAGTTCCAGGGCCTTGATGGTTTTCGTTTCCCGCTGTCCCTGATACAGATAGTCGATTACAACCCGGTGGTTGCTGTTTTTCTCTTTCAGATTTTTGGGCGTATCCAAAGCGACAATGTTGCCGTTGGAGATGAACGCCACCCGGTCGCACAGGAGGTCGGCGTCCACCATGTTATGGGTGGTGACAAAAACCGTGGTTCCCTTTTTCCGCTCCTGCTCGATAATCCTTCGGAACAGCACCGCGCCGGAGGGGTCAAGGCCGCTGGTGGGTTCGTCCAGGAACAGCAGCCGGGGATTGCTCACCAGCGCCCGGGCCAGGCTCACTCGCTGTCGCATCCCCTTGGAGCAGGAGGACACCGGCTTTTTCAGAAAGTCCGGCTTAAATTCCAGCGCATCCAGCAGTTCCCCCACATCCCGCCGCTGCTCCCTGGGATAGAACGAGGCGAAATAGTTCAGATTGTCCACGGCGCTCAAATTGGCGTACAGATAGGGAAACTCAAACAGAACGCCAATCTTCTGAAAAAATTCCTGGCCGTAGGCGGCGGAAATGTCCTGCCCAAACAGGGAAACCTTGCCGCCGTGACCCTTCAAAATTCCAGTCAGAATTTTTTGGGTTGTGGACTTCCCGGAGCCGTTCGGCCCCAGGAAGCCGAAAATCTCCCCGTCCTCCACGGTGAAGTCCAGGCCGTGAAGGGCCTGTTTGTCTTTGCCGTAGAAAAACGTCAGGTTTTTGACCTCGATCACTCGTCGTCACCCCACTTTCCGCGCCGGCCCTTTTTCTGCTCCTGCTGACGTTTGCTCCACCACTTCATAAACTTGACCTTGAAAGGAATGGAGATAATCAGCACCGCCACGATTACCAACCACCAGTACCACTGCAATCCTGAGAACATAAAAAACCTCCCTATGTTAAGATAGGGAGAGTTTAGAGGGCCGGTGTGAAACTGGTGTGATGCCGCTGTGAAATCCGTGTGAAATTATTCTGTGACGGGGATGGAGAAACAGAACCGTACTCCATCGTCCTGGTTTTCTGCACCGTAAGGAAGATTTTGCATGGACAGGATTTGTGCCACGATGGACAGCCCCAGCCCGGAACCGCTGTACTCTGCGCCGCTGTCCCGGTAGAATTTTGTCCATATTTCAGGCAGGTCACTTTCTGGAATGGGTCGGCCCTGATTGAAGATGGAGAAATGCAGTGCCCCATCATCCACTGTCAGCTGCAACCGCAGAACGCCGCCGGGATACACATTTTTCCTGGCGTTGACGATCAGGTTGCCCAAGACCTGCTCCATGCGTCTCCTGTCTGTCCGAACAAAAATCTTTTGCTCCGGCAGCTCATATTGCAGCTCAAAATCGGTGTCCGGGGCGTCGATCAGGAGCCGCCCGGCTACCGTTTCCGCCAGCTCTACAAAGTCAAACCGGGAAATGTTCAGGCTTGCGGCCCCGCTTTCCAGCGCCGACAAGTCCAGCAGGGTCACAATCAGGTCATTCATGCGTTCCACTTCGGAGACAATCACCTGGGCGTATTTCTGCTTTTTGGCCTCATCCGCTTCGTCCTGCAAGCCCTCGGCGTAGGCCCGGATAATGCCCAGCGGGGTTTTCATTTCATGGGAAAGGCTGTCCACCAGTTCTTTGCGCTCGGCCAGAAGAAGCCGTTCCTTTTCCACGTCCTTTTCAAGCTGCGCGTTTGCATCCTCCAACCGGGCAAGGGCCTGTTGCAGATTTTCAGCCATTGTGTTCAGGCTGGCAGACAATTCCCCAAATTCATCCGTTGAAACAAGATCGCAGAGAGCAGAAAAGTCCAGTCCCGCCATGCGTTTTGCAGAAGCGTTGAGCTTGTCAATCGGTTTTGTGATAAAGCGGCCCATAAGAAAGTCGATGCCGATAATCAGCAAAAACACAAACCCCAGCCAGATTAGAAAAGAAGCATCTTTACTGACCGGCAAGCCGGTGGAGAAAATGTAGGAAAAGATCAACACAGCTCCCGCCAGCTTGGAGAGCATCAAAATCTTTTTCCGGACAGTACGGAGTGAAAATGCTTCTTTCATGCCGTCACCTCGAATTTATAGCCAGAGCGTATCAGTGTGACGATATGCCTGCCTTCGTTCCCCAGCTTTTGCCGCAGGGTTTTGATGTGGGTGTCCACAGTGCGGGTCGTTCCCTCGAAGTCATAGCCCCATACACGATTTAGAAGCTGCTCCCGATTGAATATCTGCCCAGGGTTTGCCATCAAAAAGGCGAGTAGTTCATACTCCTTATGGGTCAAGGTGATCTCCTGACCGCCAAGATAAACCTTGTGTGCGTTGGGGTGGAGCATGATTTTTCCGGCGGTGATCGCTCCGGCAGAAGCGGGGAAGGAACGGCGCAGGAGGGCGTTCACCTTTGCCAGCAGCACCCTGGGGCTGAATGGCTTTGTCATATAGTCGTCTGCCCCGTAATCGTAGCCTCTCAGTTTATCGTCCTCCGCACTCCTGGCGGTGAGCATGATAATGGGCATATCGCTCATTTCCCGCGCCATCTTACAGACGGAAAAGCCGTCCAGATGGGGCATCATCACATCCAGGATTATCAAGTCCATAGGATGATTTTTCAGCGTGACAAGAGCATCTATGCCATCGTCTGCGGTAAAGCAGGTGTGCCCGCCCTTCCGCATATAGTCCGCGATGATGTCCTGCATGGCTTTTTCGTCTTCAACAATTAAAATGTTTGCCATAGGGCCTCCTGATCACTGGTTGATTTTATGTTCCCTTTCATTATATTTTGCTTCACCTGAAAATGCAGGAGTGCCTCTTTTGCACCATTTCCAGGGGACACACTAAACGGCTGGCAGGGCAAGTGTATAACACTTGCGATTTTCGACTTGCGAAAATGCTTGTTGGGATGCCCCAAACCCGTCCGGGACTTTTGGGCGACTGTGAGCAGAAGTCCTCTTGTTTCTTTTAATGAATGCTGTCCTGATAGAACTCATACGCCTCTTTGTCCGTAAATCCTTCATGAACGATCTTCCCGATCGCCTGCGCCATCTCCACGGGATGCGCGCTCTGGAAGATATTTCTGCCCATATCCACGCCTCTGGCGCCTTTGGAAATGACGGTATACGCCATGGTCAGCGCCTCCGCTTCCGGAAGCTTCTTTCCTCCCGCCACCACGATGGGCACCGGGCACGCTGCCACGATCTCTTCAAAATGCTCGCAGTTATAGGTCTTCACCAGCTGGACGCCCATCTCTGCCACGATCCTTGTCGCCAGTTTGAAAAACCGGTCGGTCCGCTCCATATCTTTCCCGACTGCCACTACCCCCAAAGTCGGAATACTGTAGCGCATGCCGGCATTGATCACTCTGGACAGATTGTCGATGCTGGAGAGCTGTCCATCCGCGCCGATGAACGTCTGCACTGCCATGCAGTCCGCACTCATCCGGATCGCATCCTCAATGTCCACTGCCACCACTTCATGGGAGAGATCCTCATCCAGCATGGAGGAACCGGATGTCACCCGAAGAGCAATGCCTTTCGTGATCTGCGGCGGCACGCAGGTGCGGATGGCTCCTCTCGTCCCCATGAATACATCCACATAGGGAGCCAGCTTCGGAAGCAGCAGATCCAGCCGCTCCAGTCCCGCTGTGGAACCCATAAAATACCCGTGGTCAAATGCGAACATGACGGAATTCCCGCTCTTTGGGTTAAAAATATTGGACAGGTGCTTCTTCATCCCCCAATCCAGACTGTTGGCGCCTTTTACATAAAAACCTTCCTGATTGGCAAAGGGAACGTCCACATGGTAATCCTTTGCTACTTTCACTCCTTCTTTGTCTGCCATCTTGATTCCTTCCTTTCCTGACCAGTCTTCTGATAGTCAATACTATACCTTTTTGGTTTGTTTTTGTCAATCCGGACGCCTGACGAAGAGACAGCCTTTCTCCTTTTGCAGCCATCGGCTTATCTGCAAAGACAGGTCGGACAGCAGTTGACAAACGCCTCCTTTCATGGCAAACTTTTCTTATAGAACGTATTCTGTTTTTAAAGGAGGGATTATATGTCAGAACCGTTTTTCATGGCGGTGGATGCCGGGACCGGAAGTGTGCGTGCGGTCCTGTTTGATACGGACGGAACACAGATCGGATGCGTCCAGCAGGAATGGGAGCACAGGGAAGATCCCCGCTATCCGGGCAGTATGGATTTTGACTGGGTACCTAACTGGGAACTGGCCTGCGGCTGTATCCGCGGCGTCCTGAAAGAGACCGGGATCCGCCCGGAGCAGGTAGCGGCGGTATCTACCACCTGCATGCGGGAGGGAATTGTCCTCTACGACCGGGAAGGAAAAGAGATCTGGGCCTGTGCCAACGTGGATGCCCGAAGCGACGATGAAGTAGGTAAACTGATCCGGATGAATCCAGAACTGGAAAAGGAGATCTATCTGCGAAGCGGGCAGACCTATGCTCTGGGCGCGCTGCCGCGCCTGCTCTGGGTCAAAGACAAGATGCCCGGGATCTATGAGAAAACAGCCGCCGTCGGCATGTTCAATGACTGGCTCATCAGAAAACTTACCGGAAAGGAAGCCATCGAGCCGAGCAACGGCTCCACCACCGGCATCTTCGACCTGAAGAGCCGCAGCTGGGATGCCTCCATTGCCCGAAAATGCGGCCTGCGGGATGACATCTTTCCCCCGGTGGTGGAATGCGGTACCATGATCGCCACTGTCAGCGAACAGGGCGCGGCGCAGACCGGGCTGAAAGAAGGGACTCCGGTTGTGGTGGGCGGCGGAGACTGCCAGCTGGGAACCATCGGCGTAGGAGCTGTCAGGCCCAATCAGGCGGCTGTCTTCGGCGGCAGTTTCTGGCAGTACGAATTCAACACGGCAGATGGAACGACGGATCCCGGCTGCCGGGTCCGGGTAAACTGCCATGCCGTACCTGGCGTCTGGCAGTATGAAGCCCTTGCTTTTAAACCGGGGCTGGTCATGCGCTGGTTCCGCGACGGTTTCTGCCAGTTGGAACAGGCACAGAGCCTGCAGACCGGAGAAGATGTCTATGACATCATGAACCGGGAAGCGGAGAAGATTCCTGCCGGCTGCTACGGCATGATGTGTACGTTCAGCGATGTGATGAATTTCATCCACTGGAAACATGCCGCACCGACATTTACCAGTTTCGAACTGGATCCGGCGAAATTCAACCGCTATACCTTCTACCGCGCCATTCTGGAAAATACCGCCCTGCTGGTAAAAGGCCATATGGAACTGGTTCATGAAGCAACCGGCAATCGGCCTTCCGAGGTCATCTTCGCCGGCGGAGCCTCCAAAAGTCCGCTCTGGTCCCAGATTCTGGCGGATGTTCTTGGCATGCCCGTCAAAGTGCCCGTGGTCAAGGAAGCCACCGCTCTGGGCGCCGCCATCCTGGCCGGATACGGCGTCGGCATCTATGAGAGCATCGAAGAAGGCGCAGAGAAGACCGTCAAATGGGATCGGACCTTTGAACCGGATATGGAAAACCATAAGGTTTACGAGGAACTCTACCGTGTATGGCGAAAAGTCTACGCCGCACAGCTTGATCTGGTAAATGAAGGACTGACCAGGTCCATGTGGACGGCCCCGGGACTGTAGGCCGGGACGGACCGCATCCGCCGCATCTTCGCGGGCCGGTCAGATACCGCGTCCAGATGCATATATCCAAACGTATGTTTGTTTCCGGTAAACAGACACCATGGAAAGGAGAGAATTACAGATGTATATAGTAGATGAAAAAGACAGAGAATACCGCTTTTCAGACAGCGGACCCAAATATCTGATGAAAGGCCCCCGCATGAATTTCGCACTTGTGCAGTTCATGCCCGGACAGGATTTCAAGGCACACTATCACAATGTGATGGAAGAAAATTTCTACATTCTGGAAGGAGAGATCGACATCGTCGTGGACGGCGTGGTCAACCATCTGTACCCCGGACAGATGATTCACATCGAACCAGGCGAGATTCACTACTGCAAAAACAGCTATGACAAACCCATCAAGATGGTCTCAACTCTTGCGCCTTATCAGGAGGCAGATAAGGTGGATGTGGAAGACTATACTTATTAGACTATAAAAAGAGACTGCTGCAAAATAAGACCATACAGCGGCATATGGTTGATACACGTCCATTGTCTGTGCCATATGTCGTATGAATCGGATATTTTGCAGCAGCCTGTCTCAAGCCTCCATCATTATTTTCCGGATTTCTTCCGCATTTCCTGTCAGGGAACCCTGCACCATCTCCGGTTTTCCGCCGCCTTTTCCCTGAAACTTTTCGTTCAGTGTTCTGGAAAACGGCCGCAGATCCACGGTCCGGCTTCCAAGAATATAATGATATCCGTTCTCATCCGTTCCAACAAAAACGCCGCAGATACCTTCGCATCTTTCCATGGCAGCATTGACAAAATTCCTTGCCGCAATATTGTCCAGTTCCGCCTCGAAGATACAGACATTCCGGCTCTCCAACGGCAGTTCCTCCAGTTTCCGCTGCAGATACAGGCTCTGCATGCGGTTCAGCTGTTCCCGCAGCCGGCTCTGCTGCTCCTTCAGATGAAGCACCGCTTCCCCGATCTTCTCCGGTTTGGCAGAAAGTGCAACGGATACCTCTGTCACACTCTGCTGCTTCTTCTGATAGTCTGCCAGCGCACGGCTCCCGCACAGAATCGTCATCCGGCAACCGCCCCGGTGTTTCTCACAGCTGACGATCTTCAGCAGCCCGATCTCCCCGGACCGGGCCACATGAGGCGCACAGCAGGCGCAGATGTCATAACCGGGAATCGACACGATCCGAACCTGTCCCTCGATCTCGATCTTGCTCCGGTATTCCACGGACTTTAACTGCTCCTTTGCAGGGTACAGCACCTGGACCGGCACATTTTCAAACACCGCACGGTTGGCCCGAAGCTCCAGATCCTGTACCTGCTCTTCTGTCAGCGCTCCGTTGAAATCCAGCGTCGTGATCTCTGTTCCCAGATGAAATCCCACATTATCATATCCGTACAGATTATGGACAAGACCCGATAAAATATGCTCTCCGCTATGCTGCTGCATCCGGTCAAACCGCACTGCAAAATCCAGCTTTCCCTTTACGGTGCGCCCCGGCTCCAGCGGCTCTTTTGTCTCATGGTAAATGACGCCGTCCTTTTCATGAGTGTCAAAGACCTCCACATCATCCAGCACTCCCACATCGCCGAACTGTCCGCCGCCCTCCGGAAAGAATGCCGTCCGGTCCAGTACGATCCTCCATCCTGTTTTTTCTCCATTGGCTGTCAGCTTTTCTTCACAGGACAGCACCGTGGCTTCAAATTCCTTCCGGTGGCTGTCTTTATCGTATAGTTTCTCTGTCTCCCGTCCGGTGGACGTCATCTGTTTTTCTTCCATAAGATATCTGCATCCTCCTGATTCCTGAATTTTCTACAAACTACGCATCCGGAAACAGCAGCTCGTCCAGCGTGGGCCGGAATCCAAAAGTCTGCTTCAGCTCTTCCACTTCCCGGCGCGCTTCCTCTTTCACTGCCTTCGGGATTACTGTCCGAACGGCGCGGATCAGAATATTCTTCGGCGTATGGGACAGATCCACGAATTCCAGCAGCTGCGTCCTGTAGCCGCAGGCAGTCAGAAGATTCCCCCGGACGGCATCGGTCATCAGCGCCGCCGTCCGTTCCTGCACGATGCCGTAGCGGCTCAAAATGGACAGCTCCTCATGTTTCATCTGCCGGTTCAGTTCATGCTGGCAGCAGGGAACGGAAAAGATCAGCTTCGCCTTCCACCGGACGGCGTTATAAAGCGCATAATCCGTCGCCGTGTCGCAGGCATGCAGGGATATCACCATGTCCACCGGAGACGGACAGTCATAACCGCTGATATCCCCCGGTTCAAAATGCAGCCCTTCATAGCCGTATTTTCCGGCCGCCCGGTTACAGCGTTCGATCACGTCCGCTTTCAGATCCAGCCCTGTGATCTGCACATCCAGTCCCTTTCGTTTTACCAGATAATAATAGAGGACGAAAGTCAGATAAGACTTCCCGCAGCCAAAGTCAATCACCCTGATGGGACGGTCCTTCGGCAGACTGCCGATCTCATCGTCGATCAGTTCCACGAACCGGTTGATCTGCCGGTATTTGTCATACATGGAACGGACGACTTTTCCTTCCGCGGTGAAGATCCCCATATCCTGAAGGGGCGGGATCACCGTTCCTTCTTCCAGAATATAGTGTTTTTTCCGGTTATGCGCCTGCTTTTCCTTCGGCGCCTGAGCAGCTCTCTTTCTCTGGCCGGATACCTTTTTGCTCTTGGAGATCCGGATGATATACTCCCACTCTCCGTCCCAGGCGTTGCACTGGCGAAAGCCGGCGGACAGAGCGGCCCGCAGATATGCTTCCACCCGGTCCTCTGGCAGATTCTCATGAAACACCTGCTTCTCTGTATATTTTTCCGCCTGCCAGCATGTTTCCAGCCGGTTCAGGACGATCCTGCGGTATTTCTGCTCCGGAGCCGCATGCCCCGGAGCCGCTTTTTGGGCATTGCTCAGGATGATCTTATAGGGTCCGGCCCTCCACAGATCCCCCACCATTTTCTGCAGTTCCTGCTCTGTTTCTTCCATATGTTTCATTATTCCCACTCGTCCAGCTTTTCCAGAAATTCGATCAGTTCCTGCTTGGTCCTGGCGATCTGCTCCTGGTCGTAGGAATCCAGCGCATGTTCGAACCGGCGCAGAACCTGCTCCACCTGCGTGCGTTTGATCCCCAGGCTCTCCTCATAGATCCGCTCTCCCCGCAGCAGAAGAACGCGGTTCTCCTCTTTCTCTCTGGGGTGAATCTTCAGATAGGACAACGTCTCCAGACGCTCCTCGATCTCCTCCTCGCTCAGCTCCAGGTTCCGGTCTTTGAACACCTGACGGGTCTTCTTTCCGGTGGACAGCACCTTCACCTCCACTTCCAGGATGGAATTGATGTCATAGGTGTAGGTTACATCCACGGCCTCTTCCCCCGCTTTATTGGACGGAATATCAATCATCAGTTCGCCCAGGGACAGATTGTTCACCGCAAAACGGCTCTCTCCCTGAAGGATATGAACCCGGATCTTTGTCTGATTATCCCGGACGGTATAGAGCCGCTCGGTCCGGCTGGCCGGGATCACCGTATTGCGTTCGATGATCGGCAGAAATACGCCGTTCTCAAAGCGATGCTCTTCATATTCCCGCACCACCTCGGTTCCCAGTGTAAAAGGACAGACATCCGTCAGAATCACTTCCCGGATCCCGTCCCGGCGCTCCTTCATGGCTGCCTGAATCGCTGCCCCCAGCGCCACGGTCTCATCCGGATTCAGGTTTGTATCCGGAATCATATGGAATAGCTTTCCTGCAAATTTCCGGATGACCGGAGATTTCGTCGCTCCGCCCACCAGCACCACCTTGTCGATGTCCGACAGGCGGATATGGGCATCCTTCAGGCTTCGCTTTACAGGCTGACGGATCCGGTCCAGAAGCTCCTCGCACGCTTCCTCATAGTCGGACAGCTCTACCTGAAATCTGTATTCCTGCCCGTCTATGTTGCAGTTCATCGCCGAAGTACGGGAATTTCCAAAGCCGATCTTACACAGCTCTGCCTGCTTGCGGATATGTTTGCCTGCTTTCTCGCTCAGGGTAAAACGGTTAATGTCAGGAAATTTCTCATAGAACATTTTCTCCAGCACCGCTGTAAAATCCTCGCCGCCGAGGAAATTGTCCCCGGCCACGGCATGGACCTCCAGAATCGCGTCGTACAGCTCCAGAATGGACACATCGAAGGTTCCGCCGCCCAGGTCGAACACCAGGAACCTGGCCTGTCCTTTCTGCTGCCACAGGCCGTAGGCGATAGCCGCCGCCGTAGGTTCGCTGATGATCCGTTCCACCTTCAGCCCCGCCAGCTCGCCGGCCCGTTTCGTGGCGCGCCTTCTGGCGTCGTTAAAATACGCCGGCACGCTGATGACCGCTTCCGTCACCGGCTCGCCCAGATGCTCCTCCGCATCTTCCTTCAGCACGCGCAGCACGAAGGAAGACAGTTCCTCCGCCGTAAATGTCCTGTCTCCAAGGGAAAATTTTTTCTGGCTCCCCATGCTCCGTTTGAACAGCGCTGCGCCGCTGCCCGGATAGAGAAGCATCCGCTCCATCGCCGATTCCCCCACATAGATCTGGCCCTCCCCGTCGATGCTCACCACCGACGGCGTCATGGGTTTCCCCAGACGGTTCGGTATAATCTTCGGGCCATCTTCCGTATAATATGCCACGAGACTGTTCGTGGTCCCAAGATCGATTCCTACTATCATCTGTCTATCTCGTCTCCTTACGAAGTTTTTTTACCATTTCCTCTATTTCCTGATCCACCGGACACAGTTCATATGCTTTTTCATAGTATTCCAGAGCTTCCTTTTTATGCGCTTCTCCCAGACACAGACAGTAAAGCCCCAGATTCCGGTATTTTTCATAGCATTCCCTGCATCGGCAGTGTTCACACCGGTAACCTGCATCCATCAGCCGGAACATCTCATATGCCCTGCCGGCGTCTCCCATATACAGACTGCATTCCCCGATCCTGGACAGATGCAGCGGGCGCCTTGCCGGATAGGCAAGATAAGCTTCCTCGGAAGCCGCATCCGCCAGATAGAGATCGTATGCTTTTTTTGCATGTACTGCTGCTTCTTTTCGATTTCCAAGCAGATAATATGCCCTTGCCAGAAACCGTTCGTTGTGGGCACGGGAAATCACGGATGCATTCCAGCCGCCGTTTTCATAGCCTTTGTTCGCCTTTTCCAGTACCGCAGACGCCGCCCCATAGTCAAAGAAATGGTTCATCAGCCGCTCGGCATAATCCGTATGGCGCACATAGGCATCTTCTTTGATATCCGCCGTCTGAACCGCTTTCTTATAGAAGGCCTTCGCTCTTCTCTGCTTTCCTCTGGCAAACCATACATCCCCGATCTTCAGAAGATGCTCCTTGTCGTTCCACCGGCTGCCCGCCGTCTCATAGGACCTGATGGCATTGTCGTAGTCTTTCATATAGAAATACAGGTCCCCGATCTCCTCATAGAAAACCGTGCGGTCCGGATACCATTCCAGATCCATCTGATAACATACGATCGCCAGCTCGTAATCTCCCAGGATCTCGTAGCAGTCCGCCATATTGCTGTAGGGAAGAATCCTGCGCTCCCCATGCCGCTTCAGCATCTCCAGCGCCTTTTCATACATCTCGATGCTCTTCTCGTATTCGCCCATATGCTTATAGCTGTAGCCGATGTTATTGTAGGCTGCCCAGTCCTCCGGCTGAAAAGTCAGCGCTTTCTCAAAATCCCGGATCGCCTTTTGAAGGCGCATGGCCGTCCGGTGCATCAGTCCTCTGTGAACCAGGATGTAGCAGCCCTCCTGCTTTTCCACCTCCAGATCCGCATAGTGAACTGCCTGCTTATACTCCTCCACCGCACAGGTTCTTTTATACCGTTCCAGATAGATGTCCGCAATCTTCTCGTTCACATCCCGGTAGCTGTCATTCCACTTCACGGCCTCCAGAAAACTCTCAAGAGCCGCGTCTTCCTCGCCCAGCTCCTCCTTGCAGCATCCGATGCCGTAGTGATAACCTGCTGTCTCGTCATATTCCTCCCTGGCCGCCGCATAAGCGTCCAGCGCCTTTTTATACTCTCCCTTTCCCCGGAGAACCTCCCCCTTCACCATATAATGCTGGCTTTTGGACGGATTTTGCCGGATGGCCTTCTCCAGACTGTTCAGCGCCCGATCATACTGATCGTCGTCCCAGTATAGAAGTGCAATCTCAAAATCAATCTCGGACAGGTCCTCCATGTCCGTATCCGCCGGGTCAATGGACTGCTTCAGCCCCTGCAGGATCTCCATGGGTTCTTTCCGGTCCTCCTGACTCTCCGACAGATACCGGAGCGTCTTTGCCTGAAAATATTTCATCCTGTCGCTGAATTCCACCTGATTTTCCAGCGCACGGTCCAGCGTCTGCTTCGCATCGTCATACTGATCATAGATCAGAAATACCTGGATCGCCATCAGGTAGGGCTTATAATGTCCCGGATAGATTTCCACCGCGCGGTGGTAGTCGTCCACCACGCCCTGGGCATTGCGCATCTCAAAATACGCTTCCTGACGGGTCAGATATGCAGGATAATATCCGGCGTCCAGAGCAAAGACCGCTTCGCATTCGTCTACCGCTTTTTCGTACTCCTTCATGGACAGCCACACCTGGGCCAGACTGCTCATGGCCCCGAGCCTGTCATAAATATCATCGGTCTCTTCCTTCGCCCGGTTCAGATATTCTGCCGCTTCCTCATATTTTTTCTCTCTGGACAGGCAGATCCCCAGCATCAGGCAGGCCGTCCCTTTTCTTCGAAACCGCTTCACGGATTCTTCGCTGCCGTCATCCACTGTCTGTTCAATCAGGGACAGCCAGAGCCGAAGTTCCGGTATCGCCTCCTTATTCCGGTCCAGGGCTGCCAGCACTCTGCCCTTCAGATTATGATAAGTGTAATAAATATCTTCGCCCGGCGTAATCTCATCGAGGATCCGGATCGCCTCTTCCGGATGCTTGTTCTGATATTCACACCATGCCATCTCCACACGGACCGCGTCTTTTCCATCCTCATCTTCGGACTCGTCCAGCTGCCTTCTGTATTTCTGAAGCAATATCTCGTTTGCACGCTCGATATACTCGTCTGCGCGCTGTCCGGAACCGTCCTCCTCCCAGAGGTCCAGCGCCATTTCCTTTGCTTTTTCTGCAGTCTCTTCCTTTTCCAGATAATACCGGATCATCCCGACTTTTGCCCCGTAGGCATCCGGGACCTGACTCCACCAGGAAAATGCGGTCTCTTTCTCCCCGGCATTCCATTTGGCTTCTGCCGCCATGGATACCATGTAGCCGTTCTCCGGCCAGTAGGCATACATCCAGTCCGCCAGTTCGGAAGCTTTCTCCAGGTCGCCCCGGGCCAGTATCAGCTTCACCTTCTCAGCCTCTTCCCACGGATACCAGACGCCGTATGCTTCCAGCTCCGACAGCTTTTCCTCTGCACTGTTATATTCCTGCTGATCGCACAGCCCTCTTAACTCCATATAGCCTCTGATATACGCATCCACGTTCACATCCGGATTCCGGTCCGCCCCGTCTCTCAGAGTCATTCTGGAAAAATCAATAAAATATTCATATTCGGTATAGTGCTTTACATAATCCAGAAAATCTGCCGGATACTGCTCCTTCAGGGATTCATAGTCTTCCACAAACTGAAATTCCCGGTCCAGACACTGCCATACCTCCATGGGAAGATAAAAATGCGACAGCAGATAGCCAAGCATCGCATCCCTGGCATCCAGAGAACTGTCCAGTCCCTGGCATACCTCTGCATCCAGAAGCTCTCTCCAGGCTTTCACATCTCCCCGGCTTCTGAAATCCCTGTAAACCTCATCCACCTGCCCGATCCACAGTTCCAGCTCCGTCTTCTCTTTTTCTTCTTTGGAATCCTTCTCTCTTTCCTCCTGCAGAAGCATAAGCGCCTGCTCATAGGCCTCCCGAAGCTTCCGGAAACCCTCCGGATCATCCTCCGGGTTCGTCACCTTCAGCTTCTTCCTGTACGCGGCCTTTACCGCCCGCTCGTCTGTCAGCCCGTCCATCTCCAATATGTGAAAGATCAGTTCCTTTTCCATGCGGTTCACCCCTTTAAGCAATTCCTGTATGATGTTCTTTTGACAGTATAGCACTTTTAGAACGTCTTGAGTAGAGAAAATTCTATTAAAAAAAGACTGCCGCAAAACAACCGCTTCGCACAATCCATCATACCGCTCTTCTGAAGCTTGCAGCCATGGATTGCAGCACCGCCTGATTTTGTGGCAGCCTCTGTAAGGCTGTACCGTTTTGCGCCCTTACTGCGCGGAGCCTGTCTCCCGCATCATTACTGTCTGTTTTCTTCTGTACCCCTTACCAGCGAAGACAGCGCCAGAAGCGCCAGCACATTGGGAAGGACCATCAGCTGATTAAAAGTATCTGTCAGTTCCCAAACCAGATCGTTGGACAGGCAGGAACCAAGAAAAACGAACAGGACAGCCAGTACGGAATAGACCTTCACGCCGGTATCTCCAAACAGGTATTTCACATTGATCCGTCCGAACAGATTCCAGCTGATGATCGTGGAAAAGGCGAAAAAGAGCAGACAGACCGCAATAAAAATATTGCCGATGCTGTCGCCGAATACGGAAGCAAAGCCAAGCTGCGCCATATTGGTCTTGCTGACGCCTTCTGCCGCGCCTCCTGCCAGCACTCCATTTCCCGCATACAGGGTGGAGATCACGATCAGGGCAGTCATGGTCAGCACCACAAAAGTATCGATAAATACGCCGAGCATGGCCACCACCCCCTGGTCGTGGGGGTCCTTTACCTCCGCCATGGCATGCGCATGAGGCGTCGACCCCATACCGGCCTCATTGGAAAAAAGCCCCCGCTTCACGCCCTGGGTCACCGCCGTCTTCAGCGCATAGCCAAAGCCGCCGCCGATGATCGCCTGCGGTGCAAAGGCATACCGGAATATCATGGCAAAAGTCTCCGGCACATACTGGAGCCGGCAGATCAGAAGGACCAGTCCTCCTGCCAGATAGATCACAGCCATGACCGGCACCAGCTTCTCCGTTACGGATGCGATCCGCTGTGCGCCGCCGATGAAGATGAATCCTGCCAGAACCGCCACCGGAATACCGACGATCCATGCCGGCATGCCGAACGCATTGCTGCAGGTCTCCCCTATGGAATTGGACTGTACCATACAGCCCATAAAGCCCAGCGCAAGGATGATCGCCACTGCAAAAAATCCTGCCAGAAATCTGCCGAACCCGTTGGGAAAGGCTCTGCAGATATAATAAACCGGTCCTCCGTGGATGGAGCCGTCCTTCTCCACAATTCTCGTCTTCTGGGCAAGCACTGCCTCCGCATAGACCGTCGCCATGCCGAAAAAGGCAATGATCCACATCCAGAAGATTGCTCCCGGACCGCCTGTCAGGATTGCCCCGCAGGCCCCGATAATATTTCCGGTACCGACCTGCGCCGCAATCGCGGTTGTCAGCGCCTGAAAAGAAGTAAGCCCACCTTTTTGGCTGCTGCCCTTCGAACCTGTTTTGCCAAAGACCAGCTTTATTCCTTCGCCGAAGCATCTCACCTGCACAAACCGGGTCTTCACACTGAAAAACAGGCCGCATCCCACCAGCAGGATCACCAGAATGTAATCCGAGAGATACCTGTTGATGGTCTGTACTACTTTTAATACTGTTTCCATGTCTGCATTTCCTCCTGTACGAATACTCTTCTCATGAAAAAAGCTCCGGACTCTCTGCCATGCAGAAAGAATTCCGCACAAAAAGCTGCCGATCACTCGACAGCTCCGGAAAACAAAGAAAACAGGGACTCTACGTCCTTTGAAAAGCCTGCTCTGTCCTTTTTGCCTGAGAGATTCAGCGTCGCCGCCTTGCACCTTCGGCACCCAACCGGATGGGATTCTCCAGAGTCTCCTCGACCTCCGGTCCGGACAATGCCGTTCCAGAGGCTTCCTCGGATACTTTCATCATGTATATGGACTATAGTATAATTGTATACACACAGAATGTCAATTGTTTTATTTCCCATGAAGATCTATTTCATGGATGCCACCTGATCAAATTCCTCCTGAATCTCCCGGGACGGCTCTGCAGTCAGAAGGCTGACCGCCACATTCACTGCGAGCGCCACCAGAAATGCCGGGAGCAGTTCGTAAATCCCAAGGACGCCTCCCATGGGGCGTACGAGGAATTTCCATACAAAGACCATGACGCCTCCGCTGACCATGCCCGCCAGCGCCCCCGGAAGATTCGACCGCTTCCAGAACAGCGCCAGCAGCACCAGCGGCCCAAAGGAAGCGCCGAAGCCGGCCCATGCAAAGGACACGATCTGGAACACCGAACTGTTGGAATCTCTCGCAATGAACATGCCGATCACGGCGATGAGCAGTACGGTCACGCGCGCCACCCGCATACCGGTCTTCTCGTCCATATCCTTCATGAACACTTCTTTCAGGATGTTCTGGGAAGCGCTGGAGGAGGCAGCCAGAAGCTGAGAATCCGCCGTGGACATGGTCGCCGCAAGGATTCCCGCAAGGATCACGCCTGCGATCAGCGCCGCGAACACTCCATGGGTGGCGATCAGGTCTGCAATCGTGATGATGATCGTCTCCGAATCTTCCAGCGCCGGAATGGAACCGACTGCCGTCATGGCATTTCCAACCACGCCGATGAAAATGGCAACTGTCATGGAGATCACGACCCATATGCTGGCAACCCTTCTGGACAGCTCCAGCTTCTTCGCGTCCTCAATCGCCATAAAGCGCAGCAGCACATGGGGCATTCCAAAATATCCAAGTCCCCAGGCCAGCATGGAAGCGATATTCAGCGCACCGTAGGCGGATGCCGTACCGGATACCGGATCGTGGATTTGGGTCAGGCTGAAATACCCTGCCATGGCTCTGGCATTGTCAACCACCGCGCCGAAGCTTCCCACATTGTGGATGCCGAAGCCGAAGACCACGATGATCGCAATCGTCATGATGATGCTCTGCAGAAAATCCGACGTACTCGCTGCCAGAAATCCGCCCAGCGTTGTATAAGCCACAATCACAATGGCGCTGATCACCATGGCCGGTATATAGTCCCAGCCGAACAGGCTGGAAAAGAGCTTGCCGCAGGCTGCAAAGCCGGAAGCCGTATAGGGCACAAAGAAAATGATGATCAGTACGGCAGCAATGACAGATAATATCTTCTTCTCATCCCGGTAGCGGTTTGAGAAAAACAGCGGCAGCGTTGTGGCGTTTCCGCATGCATGGGTGTAAAAGCGGAGCCTTTTTGCCACAATCAGCCAGTTTACATAAGTTCCTACAGCAAGGCCGATGGCCGTCCATGCCGCGTCGGCAAGACCGGTCACATAGGCAACGCCCGGAAGCCCCATCAACAGCCAGCTGCTCATATCCGACGCTTCCGCGCTCATGGCGGTGACAAACGGCCCCAGCTTCCTCCCTCCAAGATAAAAATCTTCCGTCGTATGATTTTTTTTTGCCAGAACCGCGCCAATACCCACGACTACCGCCAGATAGGCAAGGATTGCAAAAAGCATAATCAGGTTTGCAGATGTCATAACTTTATTCTCCCTCTCATTCTAATATTGTTCTGCTTCAAAAGCGCTTATTTTGCGCACTGTTTCTGCATTTTAACACAATACCGAATGGAACGCAATACAGAGTAAAGTACAGAATATGTTCTGGTTTATCGTACTTTCAGGCTCTGCAGCATCAGCGGAAGCTTTCTGGCCGCTTCCTCCGAAAGAGAATATTCTCCTTTGCGCAGGCACCATTCATAGAGCAATGCCCGTTCACACATGGCATAATAACGTACCATTTCACCAACCCCCAAATCCGGTATCAGCTCTCCACGCTCTCTCCCGCGTGTTATGATCCGGCGGAGCAGTTTATAATAAGTGCGGTCGTGGTCCAGAAGAGGTTTTTCTCCTCTGGTCGTAAGCTGCGTGGAATAAAGCTCGGTCAGAAGTTCCAGATTGATGGAGTCTTCGATCATGATCATCAGCTCATGGTTCAGATACAGAAGTACCTCATAACTGTCCGCATCTTCTGCGATCCCCGGCTCCAGCTCTTCATATTTTTCATCCATCATATAGGCAAGAGAACCCAGAAGCGCGTCCTTTCCTTCAAAATAATGATAGAAAGACCCCTTTGAGGTTCCGGATACTTCTATGATCTCCTCGATCGTCGTATCCTCATAGCCCTGCTCATAAAACAGCTTCCATGCCGCCGATACAATCCTGCTCTTTGTTCTTCTCTGATTCTTTTTTGCCATATTTCGTTCTCACCTTCCAACCTTTTATATGGAATAATCCTGTCCATGTTCACTGCTCCAGCTCACCAGGTCCTTAAGCGTCACGGTATCCACCACTCCCCGAATGGCCTCGTCCAGCTTTTTCCAGAGCAGAACCGTCACGCAGTCATCCCTTCTGCTGCAGCTTTCTTTGCCGTATTCCAGACAGTTTACCGGAGCCAGACTCCCCTCGGTCAGACGAAGAATCATCCCAACCGTGTATTCTTCCGGACTTTTTGCCAGAAAATATCCGCCCTGCGGTCCGCGGACGCTGCGGACAAATCCTGCTTTATTCAATACCGATATGATCTGCTCCATATATTTTTCAGAGATCTCCTGACGGCCGGCAATATCCTTCACCCGCACCGGACTGCCCGAATCTGCCAGTGCAAGATCCAGCATGATCCGAAGCGCATAACGCCCTCTTGTAGAAATCTTCATCCTGCACCTCCTCTATCTTCCGGAAAATTCCGCCAACAGATGCGGAAACATGGATATACTTCGTTTCAGAATCCCGTGAACATGGGCAATCGCTACTCCATAATTCGTCATGGGGATTCCCTGGTCAGAGGCACATTTCATCCGGTAACGGACTTCCCGTTCATTCAGCATACAGCCGCCGCAGTGCAGCACCATGGCATATGAGGACAAATCCTCCGGAAATTCTGTTCCGGAACAGAAGGTGAAGGAAAGTTCTTTTTTCGTATACTCCTGCAGCCACCGGGGCAGCTTCACGGTTCCGATATCCTCACACTGCCTGTGGTGCGTACAGCCTTCCGCAATCAGAATCCGATCCTGCTCCTGAAGGCGGTCCATCGCCGCTGCTCCCCGCACGGTATCCTCCAGTATTCCCTTATAACGTGCCATCAGGATCGAAAAGGAGGTCAGCGGTATCTCTTTTGGAGTCTCCTTTGACACCCGCCCAAACGCCTGACTGTCCGTTACCACAAGCGACGGCGTTTTTCCAAGCGACATCAGTGTCTCTTTCAGTCCGGTCTCCCTGACCGTCACCGCCGCCGCGCCTGCATCGATCACATCCCGGATCACCTGCTGCTGCGGCAGAATCATGCGCCCTTTGGGCGCGGCCGAATCCATGGGCGTTACCAGCACCACAAAATCCCCGGGAGCGATCAGATCCGCAACCAGCCGCACGGTTCCTTCCTTCGGCGCCAGCGCCCCCAGGCGCTCTTTCAGTTCCTGGATTCCCGCTCTGTTCTTCGTGCTGACATAAAGCTTTTCTGCATCATTCGGAGGACAGGCTTTCAGAAGATCCGACTTGTTGCAGACGATCAGATAAGGAATCTCCTTTTCCCGGAACAGGGACAAAAGTTCTTCTTCGCAGGCTCCGATTCCCTTCTGCCCATCCGTCACAAGTACCGCAATATCGGTCTTGTTCAGTACCTGCCTGGTCTTCTTCACCCGAAGGGCGCCAAGACTGCCCTCATCATCATACCCCGGCGTATCGATTATAACCACCGGTCCCAGCGGAAGAAGCTCCATTGATTTTAAGACCGGATCCGTCGTCGTTCCCTTTGTATCCGAAACCACTGCCAGCTCCTGCCCGGTCACCGCATTTACCACGCTGGATTTTCCTGCATTCCTCCTTCCGAAAAAGCCGATATGCACCCGGTTCGAAGCCGGCGTATCATTCAGTCCCATAAATATCTCTCCTTTCCTGATCGTTTCGCTGCAGGAGCCGGCGCGCCTTCCGGCCGGGGCAGGCTCTGTGCCTGTCCGGACGCCTGCAGCCCATGTACCCTATTTTTCATACTTATATTATAGGAAATTTTCAGACACAATGCAAGCAGAGGTTTCCCTCCCTGCTGTTTTGTGTTACAATACAGTTACTGTTCAGACGCCTGCCGGCGCAGGTGGGGGAAACAGCAGACTGCAGACAGGGAGGAAGCAGCATGTATCAGATTACAGACTGGTGCCGTCATTTTGTACAGATGCAGGTGACGCCCGGCGACCTGTGTATTGACGCAACTATGGGAAACGGACATGATACCGAACTGTTGTGCCGGCTGGCCGGAGAACATGGAAAGGTACTTGCTTTTGACATTCAGGAAAAAGCGCTTCAAAATACGAAAAAAAGACTGCAGAAAGCAGGTGTTCCGGACAATTACCGGCTCATTCTGGATTCCCACAGCCATATGATACAATATGCGGATGCCGGCAGTGTAAGCTGCATCCTGTTCAATTTTGGATATCTGCCCGGCGCGGACCATTCGACTGCCACACAACCGGAGACCAGCCTTCAGGCCATCCGGCAGGGGCTTTCCCTTTTGAAAAAAGACGGGCTCATGAGCCTGTGCATTTACAGCGGGGGCGACACCGGCTTTGAAGAACGGGATACGCTGCTTTCCTTTTTAAAAGCGCTGGACTCCAGGAAGTATCTGGTCGTCCTGTCTTCTTATTACAACAGGCCCAACCATCCTCCGATCCCCGTTCTGGTCCGGAAGCTTCTGTAACTTCTGTACCGGAAGCAGTCAGGGGCCTGCACAGGCTCCCCTTATGCATCCGTCCCCTGATTTTCCCGCTCTGCTGCTTCCTTATAGATCAGACATGCCGCATGGTTGGGGCATGTTTCATAATTACAGTCAAATTCCGTCAGCTTCAGAGTTCCATCCTCCCGGCGCTCATATTCACACGCCACGGTCCGCGTCTCATTGCTGCTCCGGCAAAATCCGCTGATGAATGCTTCTACGATCTCTCCCATCCTGAATGCCTTTCTTTTTCTGCACTCTGCATAAACAGCCGTCATCCTCCGGCGTCAATCCGAACATCCGTTCGTATCCACCTTTCCGGGAACCGGCATTCCCGGAAGGTGCATCCGTCCGCAGGGGCTGGTTCCGCATGCATCCGAACCATGCCGTCCTGCTGGAAACGGTCTACATGCAGAGCGGATATTTCTCTGTCAGCCCCTGAATCAGCGCTTTTGCCTTCGGTGCTGCAGACTCTCCTTCTTTTAACATCATGGCGACCGCATCTGCAATCGTATCCATATCTGCTTCGTTTAATCCCCTGCTGGTCACAGCTGCCGTTCCAAGGCGGACGCCGCTGGTCACAAAAGCAGAACGCGGATCGTTCGGAATCGTGTTCTTATTCGCTGTAATATTTGCCAGCTCCAGAAGATTCTCCGCATCCTTTCCGGAAATGTCAAGATTCGTCAGATCCAGAAGCATCAGATGATTGTCCGTTCCGCCGGATACGATCCGGATCCCGCGGTCCATAAGCCCTTTGCAGAGCGCTTTCGCATTTTTCACAATATTCTGCTGATACACTTTATAGGCTTCTGTCTGACATTCCTTCAGGCACACCGCTTTTGCCGCGATCACATGCATCAGCGGGCCTCCCTGGATCCCCGGGAACACTGCCTTGTTAAAGTTGAACTTTTCTGCGGTCTTTGCATCAGACATGATCATACCGCCTCTGGGTCCGCGCAGCGTCTTGTGCGTGGTCGTCGTCGTCACATGCGCATAGGGAATGGGGCTCGGATGTACGCCTGCTGCCACAAGACCTGCAATATGCGCGATATCGACCATCAGATAAGCGCCTGCTTCATCCGCAATCTCACGGAATTTTTTAAAATCAATCGTTCTTGCATAAGCGCTGGCGCCTGCCACGATCAGCTTCGGACGGCATTCCAGAGCAATCCGGCGCACCTCCTCATAGTCAATAAATCCCTCGTCGTTTACACCATACGGATATACTTCAAAATATTTTCCGGACATGTTCGCAGGGCTTCCATGGGACAGATGTCCGCCATGCGCCAGATTCATGCCCAGCACCCTGTCCCCCGGCTCCAGCATGGCAAAAAAGACCGCCATATTTGCCTGTGCGCCGGAATGGGGCTGTACGTTCACGTACTCACAGCCAAACACCTCTCTGGCTCTTGCAATCGCCAGATCCTCTACCACGTCGACACACTCACAGCCGCCGTAATATCGTTTTCCGGAATATCCTTCTGCATACTTATTGGTCAGCGGGCTGCCCATGGCAGCCATTACTGCTTTGCTTACCCAGTTTTCTGATGCGATCAGTTCAATATGGCTGTTCTGCCTTGCCATCTCGTCGGTAATGGCAGCCGCAACCTCCGGATCAACTGCTTTTACTTCGTCCAATGAATACATAAATTCCTCCTGTCATCGTCATCTGTTTTTCTCTCAAAGACATCTGTTTTTCACAACCATCACTTTAACATGGTTATTTATATTTTTCAACCTTTTTTCAGCCTTTCCCAAAACAATTATTTTTAAACGCCGAATTCCCGGATGTTTCTCAAAATTTCTTTCCATCTTTCCCGGTTTCTGTTATGATAAAGAAGATCTACTGTAAATGCAAACAGCATCCGCAAAATCATGCAGATGCCAGCCTCACAAAAGGAACCTGTTATGACAATCCTATCAAACTTCCTGCTGCTTTATCTGATCCTCATAAACCTGACCGGCTTTTCCATGATGGGAATCGACAAGCGAAGAGCGCGAAAACACATGTGGAGAATCTCGGAACAAAACCTGTTTCTGGCCGCAATCCTCGGAGGTTCTGTGGGAACCCTGGTTGGCATGTATACGTTCCGGCACAAAACCAGGCACTGGTATTTTGTGGTCGGCATGCCGCTGATTCTGATCCTGCAGGCAGGTATCGCAGGATATTTTTTCTTCCGGCTGTAAGTGACCAGAAGGACACCGTCTGAAGAATCCCAAGAAAGGAGCTTACTGTCATGGATATCAATTACGAGCTGTACAAAGTATTTTACCATGTTGCCATTTCCCTGAGTTTTTCAGAAGCATCCAAGAAGCTCTACATCTCCCAGTCCGCGGTCAGCCAGTCCATCAAGGTACTGGAAAAAAAGCTGAACCGGACGCTGTTCATACGCAGTACCAAGAAAGTACAGCTCACACCGGAAGGAGAGATCCTGCTCCGGCATGTGGAGCCTGCCATGAATCTGATCCGGCGCGGGGAGGCACAGATCATGGAAACCGACACGCTGAACGGCGGCCAGCTCCATATCGGGGCCAGCGATACCATCTGCCGGTATTTTCTTGTGCCCTATCTGAACCGTTTTCATAAGGAATATCCGCATATTCATATCAAGGTCACCAACCAGACTTCCATTCGATGCGTGGATCTGCTGGAAAACGGTTCTGTGGATCTGATCTTTACCAACTATCCCAACTCCCGGCTGGATCACAGCTTCCACATCCGTTATATCCGAGAATTTCACGACTGTTTTATTGCCAGCCGGAAATATTATGGAGAACTGGAACACCAGACCCTGTCTTTTCAGGAACTTCTGGAATATCCGATTCTGATGCTCGGACGAAACAGCACCACCAGTGAGTTCGTCCATTCCATGTTCCAGCAGCACCAGCTGGACCTGGTGCCGGAGATCGAGCTCAGCTCCAATGACCTTCTTCTGGATCTGGCCAGCATCGGGCTCGGAATCGCTTTTGTTCCCGATTTCTGCGTGACGCAGAAGCTTCATGAACTGTTTCCCATCGGGCTGAAGTCCGAACTTCCCCCCAGAAAGCTTGCCGTCGTCCACAGCGAACAGATGCCTGTCAGCCGCGCCGCCCGGCAGTTTATGAGCTACTTCTGATGTCCGCTTCCTGTTCTCTCCTGCCGGTCCCAGAAATCCTGCAGGTAACCGGTGAGGGAATCAATGCGGCAGTTCACATGCTGTTCCCATTCTCTTGGGAACAGTCTCTGGCAGGCAGGACTCCGGAAACGTTCATCCAGAAGCAGAATCACCCCCTGGTCTTCGTCCGTCCGGATCACGCGCCCTGCCGCCTGCAGCACTTTATTCATTCCGGGGTACTGATAGGCGTAGGCAAAACCGTCCATTCCCTTTCTGTCAAAATAATCCTTTACGATCTCCCGTTCCCGGCATACCTGAGGAAGTCCCGTCCCGATCACCAGCGCGCCGATCAGCCGGTCGTTTGTCAGGTCGATCCCTTCTGAAAAAATACCTCCCATGACACAGAAGGCTGCCATGCTCTCCTTGCGTTCTTCCTCGAACCGCTCCAAAAACCGTTCCCGTTCCTCCTCATCCATGCCGGAGTCCTGGCGGATACAGAGCATTTCCGTCTGTCCGAGGCATCTTCCATACACCTCCTCCAACATCCGGTAGGAGGGAAAAAACACCAGATAATTTCCTTTATGGCTTTGTACGGTCCGGCAGATATACTCCGCCATTCTTCTGTACTCTTCCTCGCCCCTCCTTGTATAGCGGCTGCTCACATCCGTTCCCACCAGAAGCAGGCGTTTCCCCGTGTCAAAGGGGGAACGGGCATAGACTGCATAGTCCTCCATATCCCCGGTCAACAGATCCTTATAATAATTCACCGGCAAAAGAGTTGCTGAAAAAAAGACCGAACTCACTCCCCGGTCCAGACACAGCCGGAGATTGACCGCCGGGCGGATGCAGTACAGGTGGATCAGAAACCGCCCTTCCCCGTCCAGCTCTGTATAGATCTCATAGTTTTCATCCACCCGCTCACTCATATTCATGAAGTTCCGTATCTCAAAATAAAAATCCGTAATCGTCTTCCGGAGTTCCTCCTGTACAGGCCTTTCCAGAAATTTTTCCATCTCCGAGACCAGATGCAGCAGATGCAGCGTAAAACCGCCCACCTGCGAAAGTCTCTGAAATCCGCCTTCACACTCCCTTTTCAAAGTAAGCAGGTGGCGGTTGCACCGCTCCAGCGCCTGCGTGAGCGCATCACTCTTTCCCCGGACCAGACGCCGGATCTTCAGAAAATCCTCCTTCACAAGCGCTGCGCTGTACATGGTCCGCCCCCGCTCCACCAGATTATGCGCCTCATCCACCAGAAACAGATATTCTCCTTTTACATTCTCTCCGAAAAACCGTTTCAGACAGACATTCGGATCAAAGACATAATTATAGTCGCAGATCAGCACATCGACCCACAGTGCCAGATCCAGATTCAGTTCGAAGGGACAGACCCGGTATTTGTGAGCCTGCTGAAGAAGCACCTCTCTGGTCAGAGAATCCGGTCCGCAGGTCCACAGGTCATAGACCGCTTCGTTAATGCGGTCAAAATGCCCTTTTGCATAAGGACAGTGATCGGGATTGCATTCCGTCTCTTCACAGATGCACAGCTTTTCCTTTGCAGTCAGTACAATGGATTTTATATGAAGTCTCTGTTCCCGCAGAAGCTCCAGCGCATCCTTTGCCACCGTTCTGGTAATTGTCCGGGCGGTAAGGTAGAAAATCTTGTCGCTGATCCCCTCTCCCACCGCTTTCAGGGCCGGAAACAGTACCGCCAGTGTTTTGCCGACTCCGGTGGGCGCCTGAATAAAAAGCCTCTTTTTGCGCAGAAAGGTTCGGTACACACTTACAATCAGTTCTCTCTGTCCGGTCCGGTATTCATACGGAAAGGAAAGTTCCTGAAGGGACTGTCTGCGCTTTTCTTTCCATTGATACGCAAAGTTCACCCACTTCTCATACTCTTTCATCAAACCGGAAAACCATTCTGACAGCTCCTCATAACTGTGGTCCGCCGTAAAATACCGCATCTCCTCCGTATCCAGATTCGCATAGACCATTCGGGTGCGTACTTTCTCCAGATGATTCTGTTCTGCATGGATCCATGCATAACACATGGCCTGTGCCAGATGCACCGGAACAGCCTCCTCCATCCCGGAGATATCCCTGCAGGTTCCCTTGATCTCATCAATGGTCACCGTTTCCTCATCTTTCCATATGCCGTCCGCCCGTCCCTCCACACTGACGCACAGCTTCCCCAGTTCCACCTGATATTTCAGGCTTACTTCCGCCTGATATCCGGCTCCCATGCGCCCCTGTATCTTCCGATGCAGCCGGCTCCCTGCCTGCATGACCTCTGCCTCCCGGCGCCCGCCATACCGGTTGTCCAGATCCCCGCTCCTGAGCAAAAATTCCACCAGATTGCGGACCGATATACGAAGCACTGCCTGTTCCATAACTGTTCCCTTCCCCGTCTGAATGTTTCTGTCCTGTCAGCGGCAGCGACAGGATCTTTTACAGTATAGCATATGCCTGTCTTTTTTGTACACGGAAAAAGACAGCGCCCGAAGGAACTGTCTTTAAAGGGGGTATTTATAGGGTACAAAACATAGAAACTGGCTAATTTAAGCAACCGCATACTTCTGTAAAAATCTTTCAAATTTCGGACTCTCGCCGTAACATTTTACAGTCAGTACATTGTTCAGGTCCATACTCATAACACCGAGAATGGATTTCGCGTCAATCAGAATCCGGTTATAGTTCAAATCAATATCAAAGTCACATTCTGTTGCCGCTTTTACAAAGTCACTTACATCACTTACATTGAGCTTAATTCTCGTCTCCCGCATTGTGGTCATGCTCCTCCATAAATCAAAACTGTGCCGGTTACAAATTGTGTCTGTTTATTTTGTGAATGTAGGATTTATTATACTCAACTTTTGAAATCTGTCAAATCTTATCCCCTGAAATCCGCCCTTTCGCTTCTGTATAATATGCATAATTTCCCGCAAATTCCCCCCTTTTATTTTTATAGAATAAGCCGATTCACCAAAAAGGTTCCGCATTTTTTCTTTACATCCCTTTCATTTTTCAGCCTTTTCCTTCCTTTTTCTTTTTGACAGTTTTTACAAAATTAACGGTTTCAGGCATATTTTCTACGTTGTTTTTGAATCGGCAAATTCATTCATAAACGGACGGAATTTTCTCGGAAGGAACGACATCTGAAGCCCCGGATTCGCCCTGGATGCGATCCCCAAAGCCCGGTGAAAGATCTTCCACAGCCGGTCAAAATATGGTTCTTCCTCGGACTCCTCAAGCCTGGAAAATGCCTCTTTTGCATCCTCCAAGATCACCCAGCCTTTCCCGGCCGGATGAACCGCCGCTTTTCTGCGTCGCCTGTCATAGATCGCCCAGTCCTCCATCATAAGCCGGTCCGCAAAATGCGGCGCAATCAGCGCCAGCACATCGGCCTCTGCTTCGATCTCGGAAAACAGCACACCGTTTTTCAGTTCCCGAAACCGTACGAATCCCATATACCGGTGCGCCATATGCCACGTCTTCCTCCGAAGCTCGAAGACCAGACGCACATCCGGATGCGTCAGCATACCGCTGACCATCCGGCCGTCCGGCAGATGAAGCCCCACTACGATCATCCGGTAGATGGCGTCTGCCTTCCCGGCATGGGGATATGCCGACGCATAGGCAATCATCTCACAGGCTTCTTCCCCCAGACGGGTCCGTACAGTCCCAAGCACCTTCTCTGCCTTCACAAGATCCGGCTCCACCTCTTCATATTCGCAGAACAGCTCCAGGTTCTCCTGGTCCCCGGACTGCAGTCTTACATTCTCATGCCCCAGTCTGCTGTCCCAGGCATCGTAGACTCCCGTCAGGATGCCGGTCAGCGTATCCTCACACTGAAAAACGCGGATCATCGAATAATGACAGCTGCTCATATGCCGGTTCTTTCCCGGCTCCCGGCGGCAGCTTCTCCTTTCCGTCCAGAATATTCCGGAGGATATCGTCCTCCGTGAGTTTCACAGGATACATCTGTTTCCCTCCGCAGGTGATGAAATACACGGCTCTTTTCAGTACGACGCCCATCTTTTTCAGATTCCCATAATCCAGCGTCCCCAGCCGTCTTGCTTTCACGATCCGTCCTGCGGACCGGTAGCCGATTCCCGGCACCCGGAGCAGTGTATGGTAATCCGCCTGCATAACCTCCACCGGAAACCGGTCCAGATGGCGAAGGGCCCAGTCACACTTGGGGTCCAGAAGCAGATTAAAATCCGGCTTCTCCTCTGACAGGAGTTCGTCGGTCTCAAATCCGTAATATCTGAGCAGCCAGTCTGCCTGATAGAGCCGGTGCTCCCGAAGCAGCGGCGGTCCCCCCGGCAGCACCGGGAGAAGACTGTCCTCATTGACCCGCAGAAACGCCGAGTAAAAGACCCTCTTCAGATCGTACTTCTTATACATGTGCTCCGCCACCTTCAGGATCTGCCAGTCATTCTCTCCGGTGGCTCCGATGATCATCTGTGTGGACTGACCTGCCGGAACAAACTTCGGCGCATGCCGGTAAAGCGCCAGTTCATTTTTATTCTGAATCCGCATCTGTTTCACCTGATGAATGGGCGCCAGAAGCTTCGGACGCTGCTTCTGGGGCGCCAGAGCCTTCAGCCCTTCCGCCGTGGGAAGCTCCAGGTTCACGCTCATGCGATCCGCCAGATAGCCCGTCCGTGCAATCAGCTCCGGATCCGCCCCGGGAATCGCTTTTACATGGATATACCCCTGAAAATGACAGGCATGTCTCAGCTGGTACAGGGTCTGGTACAAAAGGTCCATTGTATGGTCCGGACTCTCCAGGATGCCGGAGCTTAAGAACAGTCCCTCGATATAATTCCGCCGGTAAAATCCAATGGTCAGATCGCAGACTTCCTGAGGTGTAAAGGATGCCCGGGGCACATCATTGCTCCTGCGGTTGATGCAGTATCTGCAGTCAAAGATACATTCATTGGTAAACAGGATCTTCAAAAGGGAGATACATCTGCCGTCCGCGCTGAAGCTGTGGCAGATCCCCGGCGTGATGCAGTTCCCGATCCCTTTCCCACTGCGATTCCGCTCCACTCCGCTGGAAGTGCACGCCACATCATATTTCGCCGCATCCGCCAGAATCTCCAGCTTCTGCGTCAGATCCATCCGCTGTTCCACCCGATATTCCATAATCTCCTCCAGAAGAACACATGTTCTATACCGCTATTATACAGAACCTGTGTTCTTTTGTAAAGGGATTTTTGGAACTTCCTGTATTTACTGTACAGACGGACTTTTACCTGTCATCCTCATACTCTTTTTCCAGTTTCCTGCGGCGGTATTTGACAAAGGCGCCCGCGGCGGCAACGGCTGTATACGTGAACAGGAATGTCAGAGTTCCAAGGGTGCCGACCGGTATTACAACATCCGAGACGCTTTCATACCATCCATGCCGGATCCCGTTGACCAGAGTAATCCCGACCACGGCGGCAGCGGCAGCCAGTGACGAAACAAGATAATATTTCCAGCCGGGACGGCCGTTGTAATCAAAATGTCCGCCTGCCAGGTCTCCGATCACAAGCCCGACGGCCATGAGCATGAACACCGTCCATTCGCCCGCCACCTGCCCAAAAGACGCATCCATGAAGATCACCTGATAAAAGATACCGGCCAGAAGCGCCCAGAAAGCAAGCCAGTACATATAATGCTCAACCCGGAACATCTCCATCTGTTCTCTCTCATCTACCACCTTTTTATTATGAAACAGTTTCATTTGAATCCTCCTCCCAGAATATGTCGTCCAGTGTCTTGTGCAGAGCCCTGCAGATATCCAGGCAGAGTCTCAGTGACGGGTTGAATTTCCCCGCTTCGATCATTCCGATCGTCTGTCTCGTTACGCCCACCAGCTCCGCCAGTTCGCCCTGAGACAGGTCCATGCCTGCACGGGCCGCTTTTAATCTTAGATTTTTCAAATCTCTCCTCCTTTCTTTTTTACAGAATATCAGAAATCTAACTTATTGTCAATTATACTTTACTTTTTAACACGTAATAAATTGCATTATATTCTACGCTCACAAAAAGCGGCTGCTGTAAAATGAAGCAGGTTCCTTCATTTTACAGCAGCCGCTTTCACACAGCCGTCCTCCTTTTGTTTTCCTGCAGAAACGGTCTGTACCATATTTCCGGATGCTTTGTTGTCAGGAGAACCGGGTGATTCTTCTGACTTACATTTTTGACCGGTCAATCTTGTTTCTTATCTCCTGCATCTGATAGTCCAGAAGCTCAATGGAATCGGCACATGCCTTCAGCTGCCCCACGATCTCGTCCGTATCAGCCACATCCTTCTTATACTTCAGCTTATGTTCCAGACTGGCCCAGAAATCCATGGCAATCGTGCGGAACTGCACCTCAGCCTTCACATACTTTTTCTCACTGGACAGAAAAATCGGAACATTCAGAATCAGATGAAGGCTCCGGTAGCCGTTGGATTTGGGATGCCGGATATAATCCTTCTCCCTCAGCAGCACCATCCCGTCCTGTCTGGTAAGAAGATGCGCCAGCCGGTAGATATCATCCGGAAAAGAACAGATCACCCGAACCCCCGCCACATCATTCAGATGCTTCCGGATACTCTCCACTGTGACAGGACAGCCTTTTCTCTCCATTTTCTCGTAGATGCTCGCCGCCGACTTCAGCCTGCTCTTGATGGACTCAAACGGATTCCGGTTGTATTCCTGCGAAAATTCCGCATTCAGGATCTTGAGCCTTGTCTCAATCTCCATGATGGCAGAATTGTATTCCATCATCAGTATATTAAAGGGTTTCGCCTCCTGAAGCTTCTCCGCCTGCTTCTGAATGATCCGGTACTGTTCCTCCACCTTCTGCTCCAGCTGATTCTTGTACGCAAACAGCTCCACCGTGTTCCGAATCCGGTTCTTGACGATGGAGCCTTCAAAGGGTCTGTGAATAAAATCCGAAATCCCCAGCTCCAGGCACTGGTTCTCCACCGCCGCCGTATTCTCACTGCTTATGACAAGTACCGGAAACCTCTGAAAAATCCCCTGTTTTTTCATGGCTTCGATCACTGCATACCCGTCCATCCCGGGCATATGCAGATCCAGAAGAAGAGCAGCCACTTCTTCCCTGGCATCCTGCAGTTTTTCCATGGCCTGCATACCGTTCTCCGCCATCTCAACCATGTACTCATCCTTCAGTATCTCATGCAGCAATTCCCGATTCCACTCGGCATCATCCACTACAAGTATCTTTTGCATATCTGTCTCCCCAAACCCTGTCCTCTACTACATCTGACCGACTGTTCTCACAGCCGCTTCTATTGTAACACAAAAGTGGCAGATATAGAAGTTTTTCCTGTATTCACTTTCTACTTCACTTCCTGTTTTCAATTTACGCATTTTCTGTAAAAATATCAGGTCCTGGCAGGTTTCATTCTTCAGCCATAAAATCGGGTGCAGAATCATCCGGTCTGTGGTAAACTGTTATAGAAACAGTCCATTCTGGTTTCCCATGGAAAGGAGTTTTTATGCCTGTTGTCTGTAATATTGCCGGTTTTCTCTGCCTCATTTATTTCATACTGCTGTTGGTCTACAGCGGTTTTACTTCTTTGTTCTACCTTATATGGCTCTTGATGTCGGCGGGATTTCTGCTGCTTGGACGGCTGTTCCGGATCCGCTTTTTTCAGCACCTTCCGGTTCCCGTCCGTGTGGGCATGATCCTGTTTCTTTCTGTCTGTCTTCTCTTTTTCCTGAGTGTGGAGGCAATGATTCTGAAAGGCGCTCTTACCATGCCCGCAGAGCCTCAGGACTATGTCATCGTCCTGGGCGCCCATGTGCGTTCCACCGGCCCCAGCCGGGCGCTTGCACTGCGGCTTGACAAGGCATATGAATATGTCCTGGAGCATCCCGGCACCATCATCATCGTCTCCGGCGGGCAGGGCAGCAACGAGCCCTGTACGGAAAGCTCTGCCATGAAACAGTATCTCATGGAAAAGGGAATTGCCGAAGATCAGATCCTGGAGGAGGAACATTCCACTAATACCCGCGAGAATCTGATCTTTTCCCGTAAACTGATCCCGGACGGCGCTTCCGTCGGGATTATCAGCAATGGATTCCATATCTGCCGCGCCCTCCATCTGGCAGAAACGCTGGGATACGAAAATGCCAGCGGTATCCCTGCCAGAAGCGACCTTGCCACGCAGCCCACGAATCTGCTTCGGGAGTTTTTTGCCGTTGTGAAGGATTTCTGGCTGATCCGGTGATATATATCATATATGTGTTGTATGTTTATTTGCTTACAGCATTAATATATGGACTTTTCACCGCATATGTGATATATTATTTACAGCCACCTGTACATAAAATTATGATACCGCACAAAAGGAGGAACTTATGACAGACAGTGAGAAACTGGATCTGCTCTTGGCAGAGATACGTGGCACAAAAGATGAAGTGCAGAGCATGAAGAAGGATATCCAGATCCTGAAGGATGATATGAAGGAAGTCAAAGAGGATGTCCGAAGTCTCAAAGACGATGTCTGCACATTGAAAGGCGAGATGAAGGAAGTCAAAGAAGATATCCGGATTCTCAAAGAGGATGTCCACACATTGAAAGGCGAGATGAAGGAAGTCAAAGAGGATGTCCGGATTCTCAAAGAGGATGTCCACACATTGAAAGGCGAGATGAAGGAAGTCAAAGAGGATATCCGGATTCTCAAAGAGGATGTCCGGATTCTCAAAGAGG
>VSND01000006.1:80339-101951 GCA_009774145.1 Lachnospiraceae bacterium
CACATTGAAAGGCGAGATGAAGGAAGTCAAAGAGGATATCCGGATTCTCAAAGAGGATGTCCGGATTCTCAAAGAGGATGTCCAGCTACTGAAGAAAAAAGTAACCTGTATCGAACTGCACCTGGAAAATTCCACAGACCATAATATCCAGCTGATCGCTGAGAACTTTATTGATCTTACGAATAAACTCAATCAGGCGATTCCTGCTGCTGATAACAACCGGATGTACGAAGTCAAGGTGAACTATCTCATCGAAGAAGTAAAAAAACTTGCAGATGAAGTATCAAAGATAAAAGAAAAAACAGCCTGACAGGGTCTGGTGCAGGATTTTGGCCAAAAGAAAAGGGAAGGGGCGCACATGCGGATCTCCTTCCCTTTTAAATTCTACAAAAACATCAGCCGGTTCTCTGCCTGCAGCAGATATTCATTTTCCGCTTCATGGAACGTTCCGTTGGCAAGCTCCGCCAGTTTCGGGTCAATGGGCATCCTGCCAAGCACTGGAATATCCAGTTCTTCAGACAGCGTTTCGATCCCACTCTCTCCGAAAATCTTATATTCTTTGCCGCAGTCCGGACAGACCACATAGCTGTAATTCTCCACCAGTCCAAGAACCGGGATCTTCATGGCCTCTGCCATATTCAACGCCTTTTTTACAATCAGCCGCACCAGATCCTGCGGAGATGTCACAACGATGATCCCTTCTACCGGAATGGACTGAAAGACGGTCAGCGGGACATCACCGGTTCCCGGAGGCATGTCCACGAACAGGTAATCAAGCTCTCCCCATGCCACATCCGTCCAGAACTGTTTGACCATGTTGGCCAGAATCGGTCCTCTCCAGATCACAGGCGCCTCTTCCTCCGGAAGAAGCAAGTTGATGGACATGGCTTCGATTCCGTTCTTCGTAAAGATCGGCTGGATACATTCCCCTGCCATTTCCGCCGGTCCATGGAGCCCGTACATTTTGGGGATCGACGGTCCCGTGATATCCGCATCCAGAATACCAACCCGGTATCCCTGTTCCGCCATCAGATTTGCCAGAGATGCGGTAACAAGGGATTTTCCCACCCCGCCTTTTCCGCTGACCACGCCTATTACATGTCTGATGTTGGAATATGCGTTCTGCGCCTCCAGCATGCTCTGCGGTGACTGCTGTTTACCAGGACATCCCTCGCAGCTCTCCTTTGTACAGCCTGTACTGCTGCATTCTCTTTCTGCCATTTGTATAAACCTCTCTTTTTGTTATTATTCCCACAGCTGCGCAGCAATCGGACCAGTCCATCCGGCTGCACGTCTGACAGGATGCCAATCATCTCAGACGATTGCACTCAAATCTTTCCATCATGGACAGACAGTTCAGGATTTCGTCATATTTTTCCTCCGTACTTTTCTCCTCCACCACCAGATCCAGTGATATGGCAATGCTGTTCAGAAGATTGTCATCCATCTGATTCCTGCCAAAAATCATGATGTGCATCTTATCCTCCAGAGTATCCGCATCCAGAAATTCAAGCAGAAGCGGATTAACCGCTCCTTCCTCTGTCTTTTCGGGGGCTGAGACCTGTGTGTCCGTCTGCTCTTCTGCCCTTTCAGCTGCCGGCTCCTGCACATCCGTCCGCTCTTCTGCCCTTTCAGCTGCCGGCTCCTGCACGTCCATCTGCTCTTCTGCCCTTTCAGCTGCCGGCTCCTGCACGTCACTCTGCTCATATCCTGATTTCGGAACTTCCTGATTTTGGCTTTCCTCCTGTCCGTCCGCCGGCTTCACCAGCTCAAAACGGTACTTCTGGTTTGCCTGAGGGTATTTCTCATGATCCACCTCACTTACAAACATCTCATAAGGCCTCGCATACACGCGATACTCCCCATACAGCGCCTGATAGACCACCATACGTTCTCCGGTCTCTGAATGTTCTGCCACCGCCACGACCTGATACAGGCGGTTTTTAAAATGTCTGTAAAACTGTCCTTGATGAACCTCTCGCATACTTATTCACTCCCTTACCTCACATATTATAGCACGCTTTTCCTTTCTATGCCATGAAAACCAAAAAAATGTTCAGGCAAACAGATCGAAGACTGTCCTTTGTATACCGTTTCCGAACACCTGGCAAATCAGCCGCGGTACCTTCGTCATAGAAATCCCGCAAATATGGACGCCCCGACCACCGTCAGCAGCCCTGCCACTGCAATGGACAGGCTGCTCATGGCACCTTCCACCTCTCCGATCTCCATAGCTTTCACCGTACCAATGGCATGGCTCGCTGAACCGACAGCGATTCCTTTTGCAACAGGGTCTTCAATGCGAAACAGCCGAAGGACCAGTTCCGCGCTCATATTTCCCAGCACTCCGGTGATGATGATGACTGCTACGGTAATCGTCACCATGCCGCCCAGTTCTTCCGATATTCCCATCCCAATGGCCGTTGTGATGGATTTTGGAAGCAGTGTCACATACTGCTCATGGGTAAAACCAAAAAGAAATGCACATGCCAGAATACTCACCAGGCTTGTCAGCACACCAGACAGAATGCCTCCCATGATCGCGCCTGCATGTTGTTTCAAAAGTTCAATCTTTTCATACAGCGGAACCGCCAGACATACCGTAGCGGGAGTCAGAAGATAGCTCAGATATTTTGCCCCTTCATAATAGATCTTATAATCAATCTTAAAAGCAGTCAGCAGTCCCATGACAGCCAGCACGGATAAAAGCAGCGGATTAAAGATTGCCAGCTTCCATTTCTGTTTCAGCAGAACGCCGCACTCATAGGTCACAATACTGACCAGCACTCCAAAGAATACGGAATCACTTAAAAATTCTCTCATCTTTTTCCTCCCTGTTTCTTCCGGATCAATGCCTGTGTCACCATGCCGCTCACGCCCATGACCAGAACGGTCGACACCACGGTGGCAGTCAGCACCTGTATCAATATGCCGCTCAGCGCCTCCCAGGACTCCAGAAGACCGACTGCCGCAGGAATAAACATCAGAGGCATAATCTCAATCAGAAATTTTGATGTTTCTTTTACAGATTCCAGACGAAGAATCCCCGTCACAAGCGCCAGAAGAAGCAGCAGAAGCCCATAAATCGAAGCCGGCACCGGTAACGGGATCACAAATTTTAAAAGCTCTCCGGCAAAAGAAAACAGCAGGATCCATAAAAACTGTCGAATATATTTCATAATTTCCTTTCCATGTCCATATGACAGACTTATCCATTTGCACTGCTGCCAATAGTAACATATTTTCCTGTTTTCGGCAACTGTCCTTCTGACAGTTTTCCCCGAAATCCTGATCTTTCTGTATCAATTCCATAATTTCCGAACAGCAGAAAGCGGCGGCGGCAGAATGTGATCCTGTCTGTGTGAACAGCCTCTCTTATGTACAACGAAGAAACTTCTTTCCAGTTGGCATATACCGTATCTGCAAACGGATGTAAAAATACAGGTATTTCCCGTATTTTACAGAATACAATAAAAATAAGAACCACTCTCTGGAGTATCCATGAACAGACCATATTTACAGCAGATCGGCACTCTGGCGCTGTGCCTGCTCCTTGTTATCGCCGGCATCGGAGCCTTTCAGAAAAAAAGCACGCCCGTTTCTGCCAGAATTGAAAACAAAAAACTGCCCATCTACTGCGTACAGACCGAAGCCCCCAAAGTCGCTATCAGCTTTGATGCCGCATGGGGCAACGAAGACACTGCCGACCTTCTGGCCATCCTGGACAAATATCAGGTAAAGACCACTTTCTTTATGACCGGCGGCTGGGTGGAGTCCTACCCGGATGATGTAAAGGCCATTGCAGAAGCCGGACACGATCTGGGAAATCACAGCGAGAACCACAAACAGATGTCACAGCTTGGCATGGCAGAATGTAAAGAAGAAATCCAGAAAGTCCATGATAAGGTAAAAGAACTGACCGGAAAAGACATGATCCTGTTTCGCCCTCCTTACGGAGACTACAATGATACTCTGATTGATGCTGCAAATGAGCTGGGATACCATGTGATCCAGTGGGATGTGGACAGTCTGGACTGGAAAGACTATGGCGCTGACGCAATCGTATCCAAAGTCCTTGATCACGAACATCTGGGCAACGGCACCATTGTCCTCATGCACAATGGCGCCAAATATACGAAGGATGCTCTCCCGCGCGTCATCTCAGGCCTGCAGGAGAAGGGGTTTGAGATTGTTCCCATCTCGCAGCTGATCTATAAACAGAATTATGAAATGGATCATGAAGGGCGGCAGTTTGTAAACTCCAGTCAATAATCTCCCACTGTTCAATTCCCATAATATACGAATACAAAGATACAGCCCTGGATTTCACGACATGTCGCTGAAATCCAGGGCTGTATCTTTCAGGTCTCTCTATGAATCTGCTCTGTCCTCTCTTTCCAGAGTATCTTCTCTTAAGCTCTGTAACGCCATTGGTATATAATACGGCACGCTGAACATCACGGGCATAATATACCGCATCTGATAATTGAACGTCGGCGCCGCAATACAGACCAGAAGCGCCAGAATCAGCGGAACAACCGACAGGATATAACGTTTCTTTCCCGCTCCTGCCCAGAAAGAAATCAGAAGAATCGTCATCCAGGACACAAAGCCTGCATTTTCAAACCAGTTGACAATCGGTACTCTGGATAAAAGCTTCGCAACCCGTTCCATAACATGCCGAACGCCTGCCAGCTTTGCCGGCTGAACAATCTCCCAGCGGACTTCATGGCCTTCAATCTGAGCATCCATCATATAGTTGTGTGCATATCCCTCCTGATAAAACCAGCCGTATGCATTGTTCATGGTTGCCTGCAACGCATTGCCCGGATGTTTTAAGAGCTGCCGGAACCAGAGCGCAAAATAATCCGTCAGATCCTGCGTGTTTTCTGCATGGTAAGTATATTTCACCGGATCCGACGTGATCGGGTCATAGAGCTCTGCCAGATGCTCTCCATCCAGCACCCGGGAAATGACTGCTTCCTCTTCTTCCGTTATCTCATAGCCGTAGTCCCTGACATAACGTGCCGTCTGCTGAAACGGAATCGACAGTGCCTCTTTGGGCCCATTGTCCTCTACACCGCAGGCAGGCAGCAGCACTTTCTGATATCCTGCAAACAGAACGATCGGAAGCAGCATTGCTGCAAGGATTCTCACACATTCCGAACGTTTTTCTTTCCACAGCATTTTGTACGCATATACGGACAGGCAGATTCCCGATGCAGCCGTCAGATAAAAGCCTTCATTCCGCAGGCACGCCGTTCCCATGGCTGACAGCACAAACCCCGCCGCCTGTCCCGGCGTCATCCGCCCTCCTGTTCTCATGGTACGCACCTGCTCGTAGAGCTGCAGTACAAGAAAGATCACACATGCCGTGTAGGGCACATCCTTTTCCACGATCGTCGCTTCCATCGGGAAAAACTGCACCACACTGATAATCATCAGTGCAAGCCAGCGCAGCCGATATGGCGTCCGCCACCGCTTCATAAACACGAAGCCGCAGGAAAACGCCGACAGCAGCAGAGCAAGCTGTACCGCCAGATTCAGAAAAAATCCAAATGTATAAGACCACAGAACATTTCCAAGCTCCATCAGGAGACTTAACAGAACTGTATGAAGAGGCGGATAATAGTTGTTGATCGTATTCCAGTAATACTGCCGCATCTCTGCCAGCGTCTCCGGCATGGCTGCTCCGGGAAATTTGGCAAGAATATATGGAGACCAGAACAGCAGGATCACAAGCATGGGACCCCAGAAAGCATGTCTTTCCATAACCCATTCGGTAAGTTTCCCAAAAGGCTCCTCCGATTCTCCCGAAATATGGCAGACCCATCTGATCAAAAGAGAGAAGATCCGGCTGAACAGCAGGAAAAATCCGGTCATCATCCCTGCAGATACCAGCAGATGAAAGCCGTCCATCCATATGAGATTCCACGAATCCGTATAACGAAAACTGTATCCGAACACCATAAAAAAGGCACTGAGCAGTGCCGGTATCCGATAAGACCATCTCGGCAGATACACCTGCCATTCTTCATCCGTACGGAAAAAAAAGACAAACACCAGAAAAGCCAGAACTGCATTCCGGTAATCAAAGACCGGAAGAAGATATTCCAGCTTTTTAATCTGAACAGCCAGAACCGTCAGAAAACCTCCTGCTGCCGCTTCTTCACTGATTCCGCTCAGATCTGCGTTCAGCGACACCAGCAGCGCAAAACAGGTCAGTACCGCCCCGATTCCATTCTTTATCTGTTCTTTTTTCATAGCAAGCAACACATCCTTTTTGATTCTTCCTATAATGGTTCCTTTCATCCATGCCCGGAACCAACCCGATAATACAGCGAAAAAAACACCTTCGTCACCGCATAGCAGGGCAGATACCATCCATGTTTCATCATATGGATATACAGCTTCACCGACAGCCCGATCCGGTCCATGGTGTGGTTCTGCAGCGCTTCCTGAACGCTCTCATCCCTGCACATCTGTTTCACATGTCTTAGAACCTCCCGAAATGAATCGGTATGATTCCTCCATATCTCATTTTTGACTGCCATAACTGCAAGACTCAGAAAATCATTCCGAATCTGAGGCCGGAAATCGTAGACGCCTTTTGTGTCCGAGATGGCTTCCATACGTTTTCTTAAAAGTTTGATCTTGTCCAGATAGCACGGGTCATGTCCGCCGGTCATGGAGGATACATTATACCAGTAATGATAGGGATAATAGTCCGGAATCGTGCAGATTTTCTCTGCATCCAGTACAGCTGCAAAAACCATCTGCAGATCCTCTCCCACGGTCACCCGGTCATCCCAGAGCACAAGGTTATTCTCTACCAGCCTGCGCCGGAACAGCTTGGTCACCCGGGACGGCTGAATCATCCGTCCGATAAAGCTCCTGTCGTTGAGCAGTACCGGAAAGATCTCCGTCAGCTCCTTACGGTCATAGACCGTCATATCCATCCGGCTGGTTTCTTTCCGCGGCGGATATCCTGGTTCCTCATAATCGAAGACCAGTCCCGCCATGGCAATATCCGCCTCCTGCTGCACAAGCTCCTGTTCCAGCCGCTCATACATATCCGGTTCAATCCAGTCGTCACTGTCTACAAAACCGATCAGATCTGCCGAAGCATGCCGGACTCCCTCCTTCCATGCGGAAGTCAGCCCTCCGTTTTTTTTATGAACAACGACAATATTGGGATATTTTTCTGCATAGGCGTCGCAGATCCGCGGGCACCGGTCCGGGGAACCGTCGTCTACCAGAATAATCTCCAGATTTTCATAAGTCTGTGCCAGAATGCTGTCCACGCACCGTTTCAGTACCTTTTCCACGCCATATACCGGCACAATCACACTGATCTTCTCTTTCATACCGATCCCTGCATCCCTTTCAACAGTTTTTCATAGAGAAACGGACTCACACAGAACAGCCGGTAGCCTGTACGCGTACGAAACGGAAGCCTCCGGATCCATCTGTCTCCCTGTATGCAATACCTTTTCAGACTTTCCATCAGATCCTTCTGCACCGCCGCCTGTTCCTCCGTCTCTTTTGTACACCGCAGGTAAAAGGTAATGCATGCATCACACAGTTTTCGGTAAGCTGCCGGAAGCAGTCGCTCATACCCGTTTTCCTGAAAGAATAGAATCCGTTCTTCCTGCGCCGTCAGCCACTGGAGCCTTTTCCGGGAAAAAACCGCTGTAATGCTCCCTGCATTTTCCGTATAATATCCATATAGAATCCGTTCCGTAAATACCAGCTTTTTCCCTTCATGGAACAGCCGGTAGGTCGTCGCTTCGTCCTCATGAATCCGCCCCAGCGGATACCGAATCCCGGCAAACAGCTCCCGTTTATACAGTTTATTCCATGCCACCACAAAACAGGTCGCTTCCTCCTCCGGACCGTACAGCTGTCCCATCAGACTTTCCCCGCGGTACATATGATAGTCACGGTCCTTCGTCCCCCGGAGAGGCTCTCCCTTCACATAAGCAAAGCGGCACTGGCTGATGGCGCATCCCGTTTCTTCCAGCAGTTCATATAAGGTACGGATAAAATCCCGGGACACATAATCATCCGAATCCACAAATGCCAGATAATCCCCTCCCGCTGCTTCAATCCCGGTATTCCGGGCGCCGGAAAGGCCTCTGTTATCCTGATGGATCACACGCACCCGCCTGTCCTTTTGCGCATACGAATCACAGAGCCCGGGGCACCCGTCCGGAGAACCGTCATCCACCAGAATGATCTCCAGATTCTCATAGGTCTGGGCAAGAAGACTCGCCATACACCGGTCCAGATAGGCTTCCACCCGATACACAGGCACGATGACACTGATCAAAGGTTCCATATGGTTCCTCCCTTCTTTCTTCTCATAAAATGCACCGCCCGGACAACCGCAGACCTCAGCACACACAGCAGATAGACCATCCCCGCCTGCCTCCGGTGCAGAAAAAACCACAGAATCCTGTAATCCGGATATAAAAAAATTGCTTCGCAACCTCTCTCCCTTACCCATCGATCCTCCGCGCAGAACCGGATAACCTGCATCTTTTCCCTTCTGGTAAGACTTTTCTCTGTTGGCATTTTCTCACATTCATCCATGATTTCATTCATATATCTGGTAAAGATCCGCCTGTGCCCCATGCTCCTTCGTTCCGCATTTTCCTCCCTGCAGATCTGCTCATAAAATCTTTCCGTTTCCTCACAGATCCTTTTGGCCAGAGACAGGCGGTCCTGACGCTTTCTGGACGAAAGCGTGGTCTTCTGTTCTTCCTGAATGTAATAACAGAGCGGCTCTGCCAGCACGCAGACCGTCCTGCATTTTCGCAGGTAATCCAGATTAAAAAGCAGGTCTTCCCCAAGACTTATGGAAATGTCAAATCTGCCTGCAAGTTCCCTTTTATACAGCTTGTTCCACGGCATATTGAAAAAGCCCTGTTCATACAGACGAAGAAAATCCTCCGGTTCCTCCGAAACTCTGAAGGTTCCGGCAGGTTTTGGAATCTTCCGGATGTCCGCGCCGTCATACAGATGGTGAAACCCGCACAGGACCAGATCCGCTGCGGACTCCCTCTGACAGGACGCCATCTTTTCCAGATAATCCTCCGCCACGTAATCATCACTGTCCGTAAAAAGCAGGTACTCCCCTTCCGCCGCTTCCATCCCTGCATTGCGCGCCGCGGACACGCCGGCATTTTTCTGGTGAATTACATGGACTCTTGGATCTTTTTCTGCATACTGATCACAGATTTTGCCGCTTCCGTCCGCAGAACCGTCATCCACCAGAATCAACTCCAGATCCTTCTCTGTCTGCGACAGCCAGGAAGCCACACAGCGCCCCACCTGTGCTGCCGCTTCATAGACCGGTATCACCACACTGTACATCCTACGCCGCTCCTTTCACTCTGGAACGAATCATCTGAATCACGGTTTTTCGCTCCTCTCTGCGAAGAATAATAAAAAAATTGACCATAAGAGACAAAGGTCCCATCACAGCGCCTGTCAGTATCAGGCTGCCCCAGGAATGAATCGGGCAGACCGTCCGGGAAAAAAGCCCCAGAAGGGTGATGATTCCGATGGAAAAGCATCCAAGCAGGATATCACTGTAGAATCGGTTCCAGCGGATTTCCAGGCATTTTGCCGCATAAATCGGGGTAAAGACAAAGTTCCGAAGAAGCCCGGTAACCATGCTGGACAGCGGGAAGCATGCAGCGCCCAGATCCGTCGTCTTCAGCAGAATCAAAGACATGACAGAAGATGCCACTCCCGATCCCAGAAGCACCAGAGAATTCCATTTTACCTTTTTCGTAATGATAAACACATGATAAAGCACCTGAATACTCATGCTGATGTAAAGCACTCCTACTGACAGAATCGAGAGCTTCTGCAGCGCCCACGGATCCTTGGCCGGCTGCCAGAGCCTGTAAAAGTCCAGCCCGTACGCTGTCAGAAATGCAATGGGAATGCTCATGAGAAAGATCAGGATCCGGTTGCTGCTCTTAATCATGCCGACCAGTTTCTCTTTGTCCCCCTCTGCATAGGCGATCGTAATCTGCGGATTGAATACGCCTACGACGGTTCCCATCAGATTTGTAATGGCAGTGGGTACCTGAGTCGCAAGCGCCAGAAGCGTCATGGAGGCGTTTCCATCCAGGATCAGAGCGCCCGAAAGCAGAACTCCCAGTCCGTCCAGAAGCTGCTGGCCCAGTCTGGTCAGTGAATTCCACGCCCCCAGCGAAACCAGCTCCCATACTTTTTTCCACCGGAAACAGGATGCGGACATCCGGATATCCGGCAGAAGCTGTCTTGTAAAACGCCGGTTCCAGAATGCGATATAGGAAGTACTGATCAGCGAAGCAGCGCCAATATACCAGAGCGTCGGCTTCCACACAAAAAAGGTTACAAACAGAAATGTGATCCGGATCACATCCGCAATCATGGTCCGTATGGAAGTCAGGTCCAGGCGGTTCGCGGCATAGGTCGATACCCCGTATACAGAGGTAATGATGCTGAGGAAAAAGTTTCCGAATACAAACGCCCACAAAAGCTGTACATCCCTGAGTATTTCCCCTGGCACATTCAGAAACGGCATGGAGCCCATAAACACGACGAGCACCAGCGCCGGAACAAGAAAGATCCCTGCCATAATGACATTTCCAAAAAATACCGAAGAAAAATATTCACTTGCCGTCTGTTTCTCTCCCCGGTGAATATGAATCGTCACAAACCGGCTCGCCATGGTATTCAATGCGGATACCGCGATCTGGGCATACAGTACAAACTGATTGGCAAGCGCCACAAACCCATACGTATTCTCCCCAATCTGCTCCTCTATAATGCGGGCGAGAAAAAAGCTGATTCCCATATTGACGGCAAACGCCAGAAGCTGCGCCGCCATATTCACTGCCAGTCTTTTTTTATCCATAGAAAGCTCCTTATACCATTGTTATCTGACGGATGATACAGATCAGCGTTACAAACTGACCGGATACCGCCGCCACTGCGATCCCCCGGTCGATCTTCCGTTCCAGAAGGATGCCGCTGCTCTTGCAGGCAGTCAGAAAAATCAGCAGAAACGGCAGAAAGTACCTTCCCTGAACCCCTTCTATGGACACATGGCCAAACGGCGTCCACTGGAGCAGCATGCCCAGCAGGATCATCCCTGTACAGCCCATACACAGCAATCCCATCCAGAACCTCTGAAATTTTCCGATCTTCACAATTTCCCCCCGGCTGTCACAGGTGGACAGAAACAGAAGGAACCAGAACAGCAGCACCACTGCCATGGACGTCTCAATCTCCACCCACCCAAGCTTGTAGCCGATCAGGGACTCCAGATAAAAGCCTGTCTTGTCCAGCACGGTATTGACGATCATGTAGACAAATTCCATGGGTTCCTTCAGGAAATATCCGATGGTATATCCGGCCAGGTATTCGGAACCGCCTCCGGTACTGACCACACTGGTAGCCTCTGTTGTATTCACAATTCCGGATACCATCTGCATATGGTTCATCATAAAGGCCAGAACAGGAATTCCAAGAAGCGCAGCAGTCGCCGTATATTTCTCCCTTTTTCCCGCATACTGCGTGCGCGGAATCAGGACCGGCAGGAAGCACAGAGGAAGATAGCTTCCATTCTTGCAGTACACCAGAAACAGCGCCGTAAGTTCGAGAAGCATCATGCGCTGACCGCTCATGGGCGTTTCTTCATAGATCGCCTGCAGACACAGACAGCAGTAGAAAAACAGGATTCCATGCACCACGGCATCATGAGAGAACGAGGTGCACTGCTGTATATTCACCGGCAGAAGCGCCAGCACAAACAGCGTCATCCTGCCAAACGGCAGACGTTTCATGCCTGCCTGCGCCAGCAGCGCGAACAGCAGAAGGTTCAGATACCGGGAAAACAGAAGCATGGGTACTGTCCCCCACCCAAGGATTCTGGCCAGAGTCATACCAAGAACAGACGGCGCATACAGCAGAAAGCTTCCCTCTATGTTGCTGCTGATCTTTGTCTCCACCAGGGTATCATCCTGTACGGCAGAAAACAGTCCGTAATAGATGTTCCTGTAATTTTGAAAAGAAGGCGATGCTGTAAATTCTGTCTGTGCATCTTCTGCACGCATCAGGCACCGGGTATCACCCAGGCTTTCATACCCGAGAAGCTCATTGCTGTAACGGTATGCCATATCGATATGTTTCGCTTCGTCCGGAACCATCTGCGGAGCCAGCAGCACGTTATAGACAAGCCCGCAGAACAGAAGCGTAATAAAAAGTACATGTTCCAGACGGACCCGCTTTACGATAACCGCATACCAGAACAGGCAGAGAAAGGCTTCCACACCAAGAAACAGGAAGAAAAAAAATCTTTTCAAAAAAATGTTGAAATACAGGTAGGCATTTACACAGATGCCCTCTTCCCCTGTCATAATCTCCAGTCCGCTGTCCCACAGTTCCGGGGAAAATGCAAGATCAATCCGGTACGTATGATCCATAACCCCGGTTTGAGAATCATGAAATAAAAGTCCCACGTATTCGCCGGAAATAAACTGACCCGCTGCAATATCCGTCTCGCAGACCGTCTGCCCAAGGGTTAGATCCGTTACAGAGGCATGCATACTGCCCTCTGTCAGCCCGGGCTCATGCTCCGGGTCTATATAAAACCGCACCCCCAGACCGGTCAGCATGTCCTCTCCAGGCCGCACAGTCTGACTCACCAGCCGGTTTTCCTCATTCACAGGCATGGTTTCTCCGTCCGCCGGAATCACCGCCGCCTTTTCCGTTGTATTCTGTGCGATCCGGATCTGCGTATCATACAGATACAGAAAGACTGCCGCCACCGCCAGAACTGCCGCCGCCAGCCCGATCATCTCACGTCCGGACGGCATGGGGAACCGGCGGTCTTTGGTCCTTCTGGTTCTTTTTTCCACGGCCGCAAAACCGCCTGCACCATAGACTCCAAGGCCAAAGAGAAAAAGAATCAGGCCGATGAACAACGGTTTCTGATACGAATGCACCTGTATGGTATAGGTCAGATTATACACCAGGCTTTTCGAAAGCAAAACCCCGTCGACGGACGCGCTTCCCGGAGTCCGGGTCGTCTCGTTCAGCCATGCAGAGGGTCCTTCCTTCACCACATCAGTGCCGATACGCACCTTCAGCTGCTCCGGTATCCGGTCCAGTTCTGCAAAAGACACCGGAACTGACAAAAACTGCTGGTCTGTCATTCCATCCAGTGCATATTCCTGACCGCCGATCAGGACCTCCTGATCATCCAGAACAAGAATTCTCAAACTGCCTTCCTGAAAATCATGTCCGTTGGCAGTAAAGAAAAAACCGATCTGCTGCACTGTAGCCGCAGGCGGCTCCAGAACGAATTCCAGCGTTTTACCTGCTGTCAGTTCTTCGGTTCTGGAACGCAGATTTGCCTGATTTGCTCCTTCCAGCCCCTGCGAACAAAGTCTTTCTACCGGCTTTCGAATGCCTGCAAGCATCACCAGGATGCAGATGCCTGTCCATATCAACAAAAGCTTTTTCTTCTTTTCCAATCTCATCTCCATAACCCCGCAGCCATCGGTTCTCTGTGCACGGACAACCGTGCGCCGCATCACAGTTCCTGTGATACACGACTGCCGCAGAACAGAGCTCCTCACTGACAGAACCGCATGTTCCTTCTGTCAGGAAGGAACTGTATCCTGCGACAGTCCCCATACCTGTTTATTTCATTTAATTACCTTCCGTCCTGGAAAGCGTTACCGTCAGCTCCAGCCCTTCCAGTGCCCGGATGTTCTCCGGTACCGTCACGGTCACCGGCATGGTATACGTTCCCGCTCTTCTGCATTCTGACAGATCCACACTGACCACGATATCTTCCGTGGTGAGCGCCGCCAGATCCGTCTGCGCCCCGCTGACCGTCACCTCCAGCGGACCCGCTTCCGACACTTCCAGTCCCCCTGAGAGATTCAGAAACCGGATCTGCTGGCTGTAATACATATATTTTGCAGATTCATGCGGTGTAATATCCATCGTCACAACAATCTCATGCTCATCCTCATCCGGAATCAGCAGTCCTTCATCCAGATACTGGCTGATATCTACCGTCTGTTCGAACTTTCCGACTGTCCCTTCCGGATTCAGCACTTCCGCCGGAATGTCCAGATTACGGATCGGCCGAAGCTGAGCTTCTGTTCCTGCAATCGTCACCGTTTCCGGCGTATAGGAGATCGCACTCAGGCTGTATCCCTCCGGAGCCGCTTCACTGATGTCAAAACTGATCCCCACGGTTTTCTTGTTCAGCGTTGTAACGGTTACATTGAAATCCGTATCCTTCCCATAATAGTCAAGATACGTTCCGTCAATGGGATTCCGGTCACTGTCCATCAGCGTCAGCTTTCCTGGCCGCACTACAGTTCCGGTAATACCGGCAACATTGACCTCCACCTCTACCTGTTTGATCCGCTCCACCACAGATGCCGGACCTGTGACTTCCAGAAGCGTCTGTTCCGGAACCGCAGAGCCCTTAACCAGCCCGTTGCCCGGCTCCCCCTTCTGTCTGACCACGACTTTAAACTGCTCTGTCACCGATTCTTCGATGCTGACCAGTACATTCTCCCGGTTCTGTTCCACCCGCTCAATCGTGGCATCTCCCACATAGCTCACTTCGATCTTCACCATGCTGCCGTACTGCAGGTCCTTCTGCATATCCGCAGTCACTACAAAATCCGACGATTTCAGATTATTCAGGACACTGCGCCTTGCATAGACCGTCAGATCCACCACATCCGTACCTTCCTCGATCCGGCACATCTGCCCCTGCGAAGTCAGCGCCTCCATGTTCACCATGCTGACCTTCACGTTCCGGATGAGCCTGCTGCCGACGGCATCGTCGATGTTGACGACTACCAGCCACAGAATCACTGCTGCAGCCACGGAAAGGACCTTCAGAAGCAGATTGTCAAACACCTTTGTTTTCATTCTTGCCCCGCCCCTTCCACAATTTGATCTTTCTTCCTTCCTCCGGCTTTGCCTGCAGGCTCTGAAGCTGTTCCTTCAGCTGTTCCTGGTTCAGGTTGCGCAAAAGGCGCCCGCCCTTTGCCAGAGAAACGGATCCGGTCTCCTCCGATACGATGATCGTTATGGAATCACTGACTTCGCTGATCCCTACTGCCGCACGGTGTCTTGTTCCAAGCGCCTTGCTGAGCTTCATATTGTCTGACAGCGGCAGATAACAGGTTGCAGAACGGATCCGGTTACCGGCAAGAATCACTGCCCCGTCATGCAGAGGTGTATTTTTTTCAAATATGTTCAGAAGAAGCTGGCTGGATACCAGCGCATCTACAGAGATTCCGGTACGGTCATACTCCTGCAGGCTGACGCTTAGTTCCATCACAATCAGCGCTCCGGTCCGCGCCTTTCCCATCTCAAAGCAGGCCCGGATCAGTTCGGAGACCGTCCGGTCTGTCATTCCTTCCTCCTCTTTTCTGGAACTGTCAAACGGAACAATGGATGTCAGGATATTCTTCTCTCCCAGCTGTTCCAGCGCCCGGCGAAGCTCCGGCTGAAATACGATGATCACGGCTGTAATTCCAAGACTGAAGAAATTCTCTGCGATCCACAGAATCGTACTCATATGGAAAAAAGCAGCAACAGCCAGAAGGACCAGTACAACGGAAAATCCCTTCAGCAGATTCCATGCCCGCGTAGATTTGATCCAGTTCATGATCTGATAAATAATAAAGGATAAAATAATGATCTCTGCCACATCAGTCTTCGTGATGTTCAGCGCATCCCACGAGATATACTGATTCAGCTGTTCCAGACTCATTTTTCCACATCCTTTCTTCCACAGGATCCGTTCCTACGGGCGTCTTTTCTTTCCTGACCTGCTCCTGGAATTGATCTTTTTCACCTTTTTTTCCGATACGGCAACTGACATTTTCGGTATCGCCTTTACATAATAGTAATATTCGTCGTCTTCAAACTGCGTATACTCTGTTCTTGAATAATCCACGCTCAGCACAAAAAACTCTACGACCAGTGCGACCAGAACCCCTCCCGCGTTTCCAAGCACAACAGAACCAATCGACACACCGACTCCCATAAGCAGCCCGCCGATCAGATAGAGCACCACATTCAGCACCGCGCCGGCACAGATCGCCACATACCAGGAATAATCAATTCTCATCCTGCGAATCACATAGACCACCACCAGCGTAACTGCAAATACCAGAATTGTCAGAAACATGTTCTTGTTATTCAGTACATTTTCCACCAGGTACATAAGCTTTACCGACATCTGTTCTGCTTCTGAACTGGCCAGCATTTTTTCATTATTTTTAATATAATAGATCAGATAATAGCACAGTGTCCCGCATGCCAGAGGCACTGCGCATACAGGACCGCCGATCAGCCCCAGAACCAGCGGCATCACATACGGGATCTTCAGAAAAAATGCAACCGGCGTCAGCACCAGTATGTACCCGTGCTTCGGCGCAATCCGAAAATAAACTGCATACATCATGAACAGTATCCCGGCTGTGACGGCGAAAGTCTCCAGCGAAAGCGCATATGCATGTGCACATACCAGAAGTCCTCCCAGAACCGCCATCAGGTTCACAGGCAAAAGCGTGCATAAGAGAGCCAGCAGCAGCGATATTGCAGGACTCGCCACCCTCTCCATAAACCCGATCTGACCGTTGATCATCATAAACACGAAAAATGCCAGTATAAATTTCAGCGCAGGTATCAGGTAAATGTCATACCTGGAATAAAATATTTTCAAATGCTGTTTCATCTCAAGTAAAGTTGTCATGTTTCTTATCCTCCATCACAACGCCTGAAGCTCCGCGCTTCCTTTCCTGCGCATAAATATCAGAAATCTTCCGAAGCGACTGCGCATAGGAACTCACGCTTTTTTTTGCCGTATAATAACGGTAAGAACAGACACCATACAGGATGCAGAGATATACTGCCACTACCAGCACATAAAGAAACATTACCGTCAGCCCAAAACTTTTCAAATCCATTTTATGAAGATTATTCAGAAGATATTCCATACGGCATGCTCCCCACAGAACCGCGCCCAGCACAAAACAGACCGTTGCAAAGAACCAGCCGTACAGAATCTGCAGGCTGATATAGTCATGCCGGAAATAATTTGAAATCTTCAGATGTTCCTTACCTGACTTTTCCTCATACAGAGCAGCCCGGGTCATCAAAATTACTTTTTCTTCATTTACCATATAAACAGTCTCCACCTCATATACACCATAGTATAACACAAACGCCCGGAAATTCAACCAGAAAGCTTCCGCTTTGCCGTCAGTTTCCGTTCCCGACACAGATACAGACGGAGTATACCTTCTGCGCACCATGCTCTTTCAATACCTTTGCTGCTGTATCCACAGTGCTCCCTGTCGTATAAATATCATCCACCAGTATTATGTTTTGATAGGGAACCTTCCCTTTCCGAACGGAAAAGGCATCTTTCAGATTTGTCAGCCGTTCCTGGTCGTTCAGCTCCTTCTGCACATGCGTTTTCTTTACACGCTTCAAAAGCCCTGCATCCGTGGGAATCCCACTGCGTTTTGACAGTCCCTCTGCCAAAAGCTCCGCCTGATTAAATCCTCTTTTTCTCTTCCTCGAAGCATGCAGAGGAATCGGAACAAATACCTCTGCACCCCATCCCTTTATCTCTCCTGCACACCTTCTTAAAATCTCCTCTGCATAGAACGCTGCATATTCCCGCCGTCCGCCGTATTTATAGCCGGCGATGGATCTTCTCATGACCGCATCATAGAGAAAAGGCGCCCTGCCCCGGTCTGTCCATCTTCTTTTTCTGCTGCAGTCCCCGCAGTACTCCCGCTCCTCCGAAAACAGCGGCTTGCCGCATCTCATACAGACAGGCCCTCTTATGTATGGCAGTCTCGTTCTGCATATATCGCAGATCCGTGCTCCTTTTTCCTCCACTGCCTCCTGGCAGACCGGACATCTGCGCGGAAAGAGCAGTCCCACAGGATCCGAAAAATAACCGGTCTTCTCTCCTGTTCCTTTACGGATTCTCTTCATCCTCATTTCCATATTCTTCCACCTCCAGAATCCGTTCCAGAAGGCCGCTGAAACGGGTCTGTTCCGACGTATTCTGTATCATCATGTCAAAGGTTCTGTCACTTCCAACCAGTGTTACACAGGCACGGGCACGGGTCACCGCCGTATAGAGCAGATTGCGGTTCATCAGCATCCTGGGCCCGGACAGAAGCGGAATGACAACTGCCGGATATTCGCTTCCCTGCGACTTGTGAATGGTCACTGCATATGCAAGCTCCAGTTCCTCCAGCTGGGCAAAGGCATAGGTTACTGTACGGTAGTCATCAAACAGGACTTCCACAGTCTCTGCCACACGGTTGATCTGTGTAATGATTCCCATGTCCCCGTTAAAAATTCCCATCCCTTTATCAACGGCGATTCCGTAGCGGTTCCTGGCTTCCCATTCGATCTGATAGTTGTTTTTGATCTGCATGACTTTATCGCCTTCCCGCAGCAGGCCCCTTCCGGTTTCTTTTTCCAACTTTTCTCCGGAAGGCGGATTCAGGTATCTCTGAAGCATCTCATTCAGCTTCTCCACACCAAGCGTGCCTTTGCGCATGGGAGTCAGCACCTGAATATCAAAGGGTTTTGCATTTACATAACGCGGAAGCTTGTCCTGAACCAGCGCAAGCACCACGCGCAGAATGACATTTGGATCCTCTCTTTTCAAAAAAAAGAAATCCCGGCTTTTATTATCCGGCACGACCGGTTCTCCCCGGTTGATCTTATGTGCATTTACGATAATGTCGCTCTGGCTTGCCTGCCGGAAAATCTTTTCCAGCATCACCATATGGTATGCGCCGGATGCGATCAGGTCCTTCAGGACGCAGCCCGGACCCACGCTGGGCAGCTGATGGATGTCACCCACCAGAATCAGCCGCGTTCCAACGCTGACTGCCCGAAGCAGGGCGTGCATCAGGTAAATATCCACCATGGACATCTCATCAATAATAATCAGGTCTGCCTCCAGCGGATTTTCTTCATTCCGCTCAAAAGCTGCCTGATCCCGGTCCTCTGCAGGCGCCCCCGACAGCTCCAGAAGCCTGTGGATCGTCAGCGCCTCATACCCTGTCGCTTCCGTCATCCGCTTTGCCGCACGCCCGGTAGGCGCCGCCAGAAGAATTTCCATGTCTTCCGTTTCAAAATAACGGATGATCGCATTGATGGTCGTGGTCTTTCCGGTTCCCGGACCTCCGGTAATGATCAGAAGCCCGTTCTTCACGGCCTCCACCACCGCACGCCTCTGGATCGGATCCAGACGGATCCGGGACTGTTCTTCCACCTTCTGAAGCTTTCTGAGGATCTGTTTTTCTTCAATCCCGCACTCCAGATTCAGGTCATGGAGCATCTTTGCCGTATTCAGCTCCATGTAATAATTCCGGCTGTAAAACACCATCGTCCCCTGCGTATTTTCTTTTATGATCAGTTTCCGGTCCATGCAGAGATTCATCATCTGGACCTCCGTCTCCGAAGCCTCCACGTTCAGAAGCTCTCCGGCCCGTTTCAGCAGAACATCTCCCGGAAGGCAGGTATGTCCTTCTCTGGCTGCCTGCTGGAGTACATACAAAAGGCCACTTCGGATCCGGTAATCGGAATTCGTATGGATCCCGATCCGTTCTGCGATCTCATCTGCTGTCTTAAAACCGACGCCGGAGATGTCCTCCGCCAGACGGTATGGATTTTCCTTCATGACCTGACAGGTCCGCTGTCCGTATTTCTGATAGATCTTCACAGCCAGTGATACGGTAATTCCATACTGTGTCAGAAACATCATGGCCTGGCGCAGCTCCCGCTTCTCCTCCATCTGCTCTGCAATCTCCATCGCTCTGCGTTCGCTGATCCCTTTGATCTCTGCCAGACGTTCCGGCTCTTCCTCTATGATGCGGAACGTATCTCCCCGAAATCTCCGGACAATCCTTGCTGCCAGAGCTGCACCGATCCCTTTTACGGCACCGCTTCCCAGATAGCGCTCCATGGCCACCTCGTCTTCCGGAGCCAGTATTTCACACCGTTCTGCATGAAGCTGTTTCCCATACAGCGGATGCTCTTTCATACAGCCCGCCACCTGAACCAGCTCGCCTTCCGCCAGAACCGGAAACGTCCCCACACAGGTCAGTTCTTCTTCGTCTGTTATAAGCTGAAACACGGAATAACCATTCTCATGATTCCGAAATACAATATGCTCCACATATCCTCTGCGTTCTTCCATCAACCACCTCCTGCCAATGAAAAGAAGCTGCCGCAATCGTCTCGCAGCAGCTCGCCTCCTACTCCGTATTTATTTACTCTCCACATCATGATAGTTCCCGGACAGCGCCTCCACATACTTGCCTGTCCCAATCGCAACGCACTTCATGGGATCCTCCGCTGTCATGGTGTTGATGCCGGTCTTGGATTCCAGAAGCTCCTCCAGTCCGCGCAGCAGGGCCCCGCCTCCGGTCAGCACAATCCCCCGGTCGGCAATATCTGCCGTCAGTTCCGGCGGTGTGCGTTCCAGCACGCTGTGGACTGCCTCAACGATCTGAGCTGTGGACTCTCTTAATGCCTCCTCGGTCTCCTCGGAAGTTACCGTCACCGTCTTGGGAAGACCGGTCACCAGATTACGTCCGCGGACATCGATACTGCTCACCTCCGCCTGGGGGAAGCAGCTTCCAACTTTGATCTTGATATCCTCTGCTGTCCGTTCGCCAATCAGCAGGTTGTGTTTTTTACGCATAAAACGTACGATCGCTTCATCAAAATCATCTCCTGCGATCTTAACGGAAGTACTGACTACGGTACCGCTTAAGGAGATGACTGCGATGTCTGTAGTCCCTCCCCCGATATCCACGATCATATTGCCGCAGGGTCTGGCAATATCGATCCCGGCGCCGATGGCGGCCGCTATGGGTTCCTCAATAATATAAACTTCTCTCGCTCCTGCCTGATAGGTGGCATCCTCCACTGCCTTTCTCTCTACTTCCGTAACCCCGCTTGGTACACAGACCGCAATCTTCGGTTTCCGAAACGTCTTCTTGCCCACGGCCTTCTGGATGAAAAACTTCAGCATTTTCTCTGTGACTGTATAGTCCGAGATCACGCCCTGCCGGAGAGGACGGACTGCAACGATATTGCCCGGTGTGCGGCCGAGCATCAGACGCGCTTCCTCACCAATTGCCTTGATCTTGCTTGTATCTCTGTCAAAAGCCACAACTGACGGCTCCTTTAATACCACACCTTTGCCTTTAATATATACAAGAATACTGGCTGTACCCAAATCAATTCCAACATCTGTTCCTGCCATAATTATGTTCTCCTTTCGTTCCTTCTGTCTATCTTAAATGATGCATGTTATTTACTTATTCTTATTGTCTGTACACACTCCGGAAAATGCTTCTCATTTTCTGTCGTTCACACATGAAAAGCGTTTCAGCGCCGGGAGAAGACTCCAGAAAATGCTTCTCATTTTCTGTCGTTAACACATGAAAAGCGTTTCAGCGCCGGGAGAAGACTCCAGAAAATGCTTCTCATTTTCTGTCGTTAACACATGAAAAG
>VSND01000006.1:102051-123803 GCA_009774145.1 Lachnospiraceae bacterium
CGTTTCAGCGCTTTTCATGTGTTATATTATACCCAATCTTTGCCAAAAAGAAAAGACTTTATTTAACTTAATTCTGCAATTCTGGACACGCCTACATAAATCTCGGATATTTTGTACCAGGTCTGGTAATTTACAATCCCCGTGACCGGAAGTCCGAAGATCGACTGGAATTTCTCAACAGCCGCTCTGGTTGCCGGTCCGTAGATTCCGTCTGCCGCAATTCCGGGAAGCGCCGGATAGGATCCGGAGATTACATTCAGCTGCTCCTGCATCTGCTGTACCTTCGCCCCGCTGGCGCCTTCTGCCAGCTCATACCCCGGCCAGGAAGAGGGTACTCCGGATATCTCCACTGCCGTATTGATGTAGATACTGTCTCCATAATAATAGCGCAGGATCTCTATGGCGGAATACCCGCGTTCTCCCAGACTCTGAGCGCCCCACTGGCTCATCCAGTTCGGACAGGTCACTCGCTTTCCGTCGCAGTACTGAGTCAGGATCGGCTGTTTTACGTTGGGGCGGGACAGATAATTGCCGTACATCTCGTCTACCACGTTCGATATGGTCTGGAAAATATTTCTGCCCTGTATCCATTTCTGGTCAAACGCAGTGGAGGATGTGATCGTAAAATCATACCCCTTGTTGCGATACCATTCCGTATACACACGATTCAGGACAAAGGACATGATCGCCAGCACATTGGCACGTATGGCCGCGTCTGTCCAGGTGGCATAGATTTCGCTGGAAGCCACATTTTTGATATAATCTTTAAAGCGTACCCAGTAATTCCGGGCGCTGGTGTCCGACGGAGCCCCGTCATGGACAATCACATATTCCGGGATAACCACCCGGCTGAGCACGATCTCCCCGGTCTCTGTCGTCGGCTTGATCTCCTCCTCCGCAATCTTCGGCGGATAAGTGCCGAACAGCGTATGCGGACCTATGACAATCCTTTCAAATTCCTCATCCGGCGAAGCCGCCTGCATCCGAATCTCCTGAATCGCCGTGACCCCCGGAAGGATCTCCGTTCCGGCAACCTCCACGTCCTCATATCCGGCCGCCTGCACGCGAATCGTATATTCCGAGTAAGGCTGCTCTTCCGAGAACTGCGTACTGTACAGTTCTGCCGGTGCAGGCAGCGTCAGAATCTCTGTCATTCCCGATGCATCTGTCGTATACCTCCGGATCTCACTGTTCGGGTCACCCTCATAGGAAATCTCTATCTCCGCTCCCGGAATCGGCTTCATGGTTCGCCCTTCTGTAAGACGTACCTGAAGCTGTCCTTCCTCTGACGGGAGGCGGGGGGTATTTTCGAATTCGTTTTCTGGCATAAAATGACCTCATATTCATCAACCTTTCTATAATATATGAACGAGGTCCTTTTTCATTACACATTCTGTCCGGTTTGCAGCGAGTCTATACAAGATTTTCCAGACAATCCAGCCAGAGAGCCGCACTGGCATCGCTGGGCATACGCAGGTCGCCTCTTGGAGATACTGCCACACTGCCCACTTTCGGACCATCCGGCAGGCAGGAGCGTTTAAACTGCTGGGCAAAGAAACGTCTGCAGAAGGTCTTCAGCCATTTCAGAATGACCGAATCTTCATACTCTCCTGCAAAAGCCTGCCGCGCCAGATAATAAATCTTGTCCGGAGCAAAACCGAACCGGAGCATATAATACAGATAAAAATCATGAAGCTCATACGGGCCTACCAGATCCTCTGTCTTCTGGGCAATTACCCCGTCCTTCGGCGGCAGAAGCTCCGGACTGACCGGCGTATCCAGAATATCAAGAAGGACAGCGGACAGCTCCCCGTCTTTGCAGGTATCTGCATAATAGCGGACCAGATGGCGCACCAGCGTCTTTGGCACGGAAGCATTCACTCCATACATGGACATATGGTCCCCGTTATAGGTTGCCCATCCAAGCGCCAGCTCCGACATGTCGCCGGTTCCTATGACCATTCCGCCGGTCTGGTTCGCAATGTCCATCAGGACCTGTGTGCGCTCTCTTGCCTGAGAATTTTCATAAGTCACATCATGAGTGTCCTTATCATGTCCGATATCCCGGAAATGCACGGTAACTGCTTCTTTAATATGCACTTCCTGAAGTTCTGCCCCGATCCTTTCTGTCAGTGCACAGGCATTCCGGTAAGTCCGGTCCGTCGTCCCGAAGCAGGGCATGGTTACTGCCCGGATGCACTGTCTGGAAAGTCCCAGAAGGTCACAGGCTCTGGCTGCCACAAGAAGCGCCAGCGTGGAATCCAGCCCTCCGGAGATACCGATGACCATGCTTTTACAGCTGGTATGCTCGATCCGTTTTTTCAATCCCATGGACTGGATCATCAGGATCTCCTCACAGTGCTTTTCACGCTCTTCCTTATTGCCCGGAACAAATGGGGCTTTATCTATATACCGTTCCAGCGGACCGTCCAGAGGCTTCATGACATACGGCGCCACTGCATAATCCGGCGCATCCGCTGCCGCTTCAAAGGTAGAGATGCGCCTGCGTTCCCCTGTCAGCCGCTCAATATCCAGCTCCCCATAGATCGTTTCATTCAGAAAACGGCGGGATTCCTTCAGCAGACTTCCGTTTTCACAGATCAGATGATGCCCGCCGAATACCAGATCCGTAGAAGACTCCCCCTCTCCGGCGCTGGCATAGACATAACCGCACGCCAGCCTTCCGGACTGGATCCGGATCAGATCCCTTCGGTAAGACTCCTTGCCCGTGATCTCATCACTGGCAGACAGATTTACAATCACAGTTGCCCCATGCAGCGCATGGCGCACTCCGGGCGGCTCCGGCGCCCATACATCCTCGCAGATCTCCGCCGCCGTCAGAAGTCCCGGCATATTTCTGCAGGAAAAGAGAATATTGGCTCCAAAGGGCACCTTAAAACCCTGCCAGTCAATAAATGTATATTCCTTCGGCGCTTTTGTAAAATAACGCGCCTCATAAAATTCACTGTAATTCGGAATGCAGGTCTTGGGAACCAGACCCAGAAGCCTGCCGTCCGAGAAGCCTGCCGCCACGTTATAGAGCTTTCCTTTCACCTCCAGAGGAACCCCCACAAAGAACAGCCCGTCCATCCCTTCACTGGCTTCGATCACTGCAAGAAGCGCTTCTTTTGCCTTTCTTAAAAGAAGTTCCTGCAAGAACAGTTCGCCGCAGGTATACCCGGTCAGGCAAAGCTCCGGAAATACCAGAATCCTTGCGCCTTTTTCCCATGCTTCTTTCATCAGCCGGATGATCTCCTGTGCGTTATGCCCGGTGTCCGCAACCCTGATCTTCGGCGCCAGCGCCGCTGCTTTTACAAATCCGTACCCCATCTTATTTACTCCTTCTTATGATATTCTTCAGATCTTCCACTGTAAATTCATATGGTGTGTTGCAGAAATGGCATTTCACCTCAATGGGTTTTCCTTCCTGCACCATCTCGTTCAGTTCTTTTCTGCCGATACTGACGATCGCCTTTTCCACGCGTTCCTTACTGCAGCTGCAGGAAAAAGACAGATCCGTGCGTTCCAGAAACTCCACGCCGAATGCTCCCAGCAGTTCTTCCAGAAGCTGTTCCGGCGTAAAGCCCCGGTCCAGATATTCCGTGACGGACTGCATGGCCGTCAGCTTTTTCTCCAGTCCTGCAATTACCTCTTCGGATGCAAAGGGCATGAGCTGGATGATAAATCCGCCTGCCTGCTTCACCGTATTATTCTTTTCCATCAGGACTCCCAGTCCCACTGCGGATGGGGTCTGCTCGGAATTTGCAAAATACCAGGTCAGGTCGTCGCCGATCTCCCCTGTTTTCAGTTCGGTCTGCCCCACATAGGGTTCTTTCATCCCCAGATCCTTGATAACGCTTAACACGCCCAGATCCAGAGCCCCTCCCACATCCAGCTTTCCTTCTGCATTTGGGGGAAGCATAACCTGCGGTACATCCGCAAAGCCTTTGACATGTCCTCTGGAATCCGCTGTCACCGTCAGTCCTTTCACCGGTCCGCTGCATTTGATCTGAAGAGTCAGAAGATCGTCTTCCCCCTTCATCATCACGCCCATCATGGCCCCGGCTGTCAGAAGCCTTCCAAGCGCCGCCGTCACCACCGGACTGGTATCGTGCCTGGCACGCGCCGTTTCCACCGTATCTCTTGATGTTATGGCAAACGCGCGGATCTGTCCTTCCGCTGCCGTTGCCCTTACCAGATAATCTTTCATGTCCCGTTCTCCTTTATCGGTTTCCTGTCCCTTCTGCCTGTCTTCCATTTTCTGCAATCCCAATGCCTGCGGCACAAATCGGTTCCTTCTTTGCTCCTGATACCAGCATCCGTCTCCGGCAGATCACATGGACCCGTTCAGAACGGGGTCCTGCCGGCTCATGTGTAAATGCATCGTACATATGCAGAAGCTGAAGCCCTGACTGCTCCACCAGCCTTCGTACCGTATCCAGCGGATAAGCACGCTGATAATGTGTTTCTTCCTGTTTTCTATAATAACCCGAATCTTCCCGTATGAAAAGTGTCAGATGATATTCATTGATCATTTCTTCTTCATCGTAATAATTTTCCCATATAAAGCTGCCCTCATCCCTGTTTTCTGCTATGGTCTGCTCTCCCAGAAGCTCCCGGTATTTGTATTCCGTGTTAAGGTCAAAGATAAAAAGTCCCCCATAATCCAGATAGTTCTGTGCGGCAGAAGACAAAATCCCCAGAAGTTCTTCCTCCTCCAGTATATAGTTCATGGCATCGCAGTTGCAGACGATTGCCCGCACAGTTCCGTAAAGTTCAAATTCCCGCATGTCCTGACACAGATAGAGAATATCATGCCCGGACGCTTCCCGGCGCTCTGCTGCGATTTCCAGCATCTCTTCCGACCGGTCGATGCCGGTCATGTCATATCCTGCAGCTGCCAGAAACTCCGTCAGGACTCCTGTCCCACATCCCAGGTCAAGAACCAGACCATCCTCAATTCCGTATTCCGTCAGCAGTTCTTCCAGATAACTGCCCCACTCCTCATATGGCACATCCTCCATAAACAAATCATATACCTCTGCAAAGCCCGTGTATGCTTCCACAATCCATCCTCCCTTTTTCCGGATATCTGCCATGTTCTTTTTCCTGCAACAAAGCGGAGGTTGTGATACAAACCCCCGCTTCTCTATCCTGAATCAGCCGTATACGTATTCCTGTTGGTCAGTTACTACTGCTTAAATACTTTTCAATATTTTCGATTGCATCCATCTCATCATTGCCCTCTGCAGATACGATCACGGATTCACCGGCAGACAGCCCAAGCGTCATCATTCCCATGATACTCTTTGCATTGACTTTCTTGTCTCCGATCTCCACATAGATCCTGCTGTCATACTGGCTGGCCACCTGTACCAATAACGCTGTCGGTCTGGCTTCCAATCCATCAGCAATCTGGATGGTGATTGGTTTTTTAATCATTTTACTCCTCCTCGCCCTTACGCAATTGTTCTGCAATAAGACTCAGCTTACGCAGACGATGATTCACTCCGGATTTTCCCACCTGCGGGGATAACATATCGCCCAGTTCTTTCAAACTGGCGTCCGGATGTTCAAGTCTCAGCCTGGCGGTCTCCTCCAGGCCTTCCGGAAGTTGATGCAATCCTTTATGATGTTCGATATACCGGATATCCTCCACCTGCCGGACCGCTGCAAAAACCGTCTTGTTCAGATTCGCTGTCTCGCAGTTCACCTTTCGGTTTACAGAGTTGCGCATTTCCTTCACAATCCGTACATTCTCGAACTGCATAAGCGATACATGAGCCCCCATAAGCCCCAGAAGCTCCACAATCTGTGATCCTTCCTTTACATAAACCACATAATGGCGCTTCCGCAATATGGTCTTTGCATCAATCTGATACTGTACAAGAAGCTCCTGAATCTGCTCTGCTTTTTTCTGCGACGAGCATACCATCTCGAAATGATAGGATTTTTCCGGATCACTGACGGATCCGGCGGCAAGAAAAGCTCCGCGCAGGAAAGCACGTCTGCAGCAGTTCTGTCTCAGCAGCTGATTATGTATCAGTGACATGCACTCATGAATGTTTCCGTCCGAATCAAGCAGACACGTTTCTTTTAAAAGTCTCCTTGCTTCCCGGTCCTTTCGGACCACTACCGAGCAGGAGAATACCTCCCTGTTTTTTCGAATGGCAACTTCCGCTTTAATATTAAATGCTTTTCTCAATAATGTAAAGTACTTTCTTGCAACTGGAAGATTTTCCGTCTGTATTTTTACGCAAAAGCGGTCATTTTCAGTAATGATAATCTTTCCGCACAGGCTTATAATAGCAGCAGTTTCTGCCAGCCTGCAGTGCCGTCCCATGGATGCGGGGCGGGAAAGCTCTTCTTTGATCTCTGATGAAAACGACATGGACGACCTCCTTGCCAGGCCGGGGCGTCGCGGCATGTCTTACCATGACCCCGTCCTTTTACAGGCAATCAGATATAATCTGTTCTGCCACTGATTATTTTCCGCGGGCAGCATCTTTCCCAATGTCACGGTGATCCAGCTTTACCCCATAATCTTTCTGGTCCTGCAGCCGTTCATAAAGTCTGTTGGCCAGAGTGACAGAACGATGCTTGCCTCCGGTACAGCCAATGGCGATCACCAGCTGGTTTTTGCCTTCCAGCACATAGTTGGGAACCAGAAACCGAACCATGTCGTCCAGCTTGTCCAGAAAGACATGAGCCATCTCAAAGCCCATGACAAAGTCCTGAACCGCCGGATCATTGCCTGTGAGTCTTCGAAGTTCTTCATAATAGTAAGGATTCGGAAGAAACCTCACATCAAAAACCAGATCCGCATCACTGGGAATTCCATACTTAAACCCGAAAGAAAGCACCGTAATCATCAGGTTTTTGAACTCGTGATTCTGAACAAAGATCTTGTCCAGCTCCTGCTTCAGTTCCCGGACGAGAAGCTGACTTGTATCAACAATGTAGTCTGCCTGTTTTTTCAAAAATATCAGGCGCTCCCGCTCCAGGATGATGCCCTGTTCGATTCTTCCGGATTCCGCCAGCGGATGCATCCTTCTGGTCTCCTTATAACGCTTCACCAGAATTTCATTGCCGGCATCCAGAAAGAGAATCTCATAAGAAATCCCCCTGGCCGCCATATGCTCCAGAATCGGTTCCATCTGGCTCAGGGCCCTGCCGCTTCGGATGTCCAGTCCAATGGCCACCTTTGTGATCTCACTGTTGCCGGACGCTGTCAGCTCCGCAAACTTGTCCACAAAAGGAACCGGCAGGTTATCCACACAGAAATAGCCTGCATCCTCCAGTATTTTCAGCGCTGTTGCCTTTCCTGCACCGGACATGCCGGTCACAATTACCAGTCTCATATCTTCTGTCTCCTGATATAAACGTCTCCTGTCTGTTCCTGCAGATGTCTGTTCTTTCTGCCCGGCTTACTCCCAGCCCAGAAATTTCACTTCTGTCTGAAGCCGCACTCCGGAATGCGCATATACCCTGTCCTGCACCTGCCGGATCACTTCCGCGATCTCTGATGCAGAGGCATTTCCCCGGTTGATCACAAAACCACAGTGCTTTTCCGATACCTGCGCGTCTCCGATCCGAAAGCCGCGAAGTCCTGCATCCTCAATCAGTTTTCCGGCAAAATGCCCTTCCGGACGTTTGAATGTGCTTCCGGCGCTGGCATATTCCAGCGGCTGCTTCAACACTCTCTTTTCCTTCAGTTCCTCCATCCTGGCCTGGATCTCTTCTGTTCTTCCCGGATGCAGCGTAAACTCTGTTTCCAGCACGATGCCCGCTTCTTCCGTAAGCCGGCTTCTGCGGTAACCGAATGCCATCTGTTCTTTCGTATATTCCCGGGGCTCTCCCTCCGAAGTCAGCACTGTCACCCGGCTGACCACATCCTTCATCTCTCCGCCGTATGCGCCTGCGTTCATCACAAGCGCCCCTCCGACAGTCCCTGGAATACCTGAAGCAAACTCCAGCCCCGACAGCCCTTCCCGGCACGCAGTACGGGCAGCCCGCGCAAGGAGCGCCCCCGCCTGAAGAATCATATGATTCCCTTCTGTCCGAATCTCCGACATATTTTTAAACAGATGAATGATCACTCCGTTATAACCAGCGTCACTGACCAGAAGATTGCTTCCGTTTCCAACGACATAATAAGGCACCTTCTGTTCCCGGCACGCATTCACTACCGCCGACAGCTGCTGTACATCCCCAGGCTCCACCAGATAACGCGCACAGCCGCCTACCCGGAACGTAGTATGTTTTTTCATCGGTTCCTGCGCCCATACCTGTTCCGTTCCCACCAGTTTCTGCAAAATTTCCAACATTTCAGATTCCACCATTGCTTTTTTCATTTCAATTTCTTATGATACAACAGTTTTTCCTTTTTGCAAATACTTTTTCACATAATGTCCTGTATAGGAAGAGGAAACCTCTGCCACTTCCTCCGGTGTACCCTGCGCCACAACCGTACCGCCGCCGTCTCCGCCTTCCGGTCCCATATCGATGATATAGTCCGCCGTCTTGATCACATCCAGGTTGTGCTCGATGACAATGACCGTGTTGCCTCCCTCTGCCAGCCGGTTCAGAATCTCCGTCAGCTTGTGCACATCGGCAAAATGAAGTCCGGTCGTCGGCTCATCCAGGATATAGACCGTCTTTCCCGTGCTTCTGCGGCTCAGCTCCGTAGCCAGCTTGATCCTCTGTGCCTCTCCGCCGGACAGAGTCGTGGACGGCTGTCCCAGCTTAATGTAGGAAAGCCCCACATCGTAAAGCGTCTCTATCTTCCTGCGGATAAAAGGTACATGCTCAAAGAAGGCGAGCGCTTCCTCCACAGTCATGTCCAGTACGTCATAAATGTTTTTGCCTTTATATTTTACTTCCAGTGTCTCCCGATTATACCTCTTTCCGTGACAAACTTCACAGGGAACGTATACGTCCGGCAGGAAATGCATCTCGATCTTCAGGATCCCGTCGCCGGAACAGGCCTCGCAGCGGCCGCCCTTGACATTAAAGCTGAAGCGGCCTTTCTTATATCCCTTTGCCTTTGCATCCGGAGTCGATGCAAACAGATCGCGGATCATGTCAAATACCCCTGTATACGTGGCCGGATTGGACCTGGGCGTCCTTCCGATGGGGGACTGGTCGATGCAGATGACCTTGTCCAGCTGCTCCATCCCCTCGATGGAACGGTATTTTCCCGGTATGGTCCTGGCCCGGTTCAGCTGCCTTGCCATGCTCTTGTACAGAATTTCATTGACCAGAGAGCTCTTCCCGGACCCCGATACACCGGTGACGCAGGTCATCACGCCCAGCGGAAATTTTACCTCGATATTTTTCAGATTGTTTTCTTTTGCGCCTTTGACCGTCAGCCAGCCGGCGGGCACTCTCCGTTTTTCCGGCACCGGGATCCGAATCCTGCCGCTTAAATAAGCCCCTGTCACAGACTGCGGATTCTTCATCAGTTCCTCTGCCGTGCCTGCTGCCACTACCTGTCCGCCGTGCTCTCCGGCTCCCGGACCGATATCCACCACATAGTCCGCCGCCCGCATGGTATCTTCATCATGCTCCACCACGATCACTGAATTGCCCAGATCCCGCAGATGGCGCAGCGTATTCAGAAGCTTGTCGTTGTCCCGCTGATGCAGGCCGATGCTGGGCTCGTCCAGAATGTACGCCACGCCCACCAGTCCGGAACCGATCTGGGTCGCCAGACGGATCCGCTGTGCCTCTCCGCCGGACAGTGTCCCGGTCGCCCGGGTCAGGGACAGATAATCCAGCCCCACATCCATCAGGAAACTGATTCGTGCCCGGATCTCTTTTAAAATCTGATCGCCGATCAGAAGCTGCTGCCTGGTCAGCGTCATGCCGTTCAGAAAGACCTGAAGATCCCGTACGGACTGATTCGTCACATCATAAATATTCTTATCGCAGACGGTCACCGCCAAAGAGCCCGGCTTCAGCCTCTGCCCCCTGCAGGCGCGGCAGGGGGTGATGCGCATGAACGTCTCATATTCCTGCTTCATGGTATCCGAGCCCGTCTCCCGGTAGCGACGCTCACAGTTTTTGATCAGTCCTTCAAAGGCCACGGCATAAACGCCCTCACCCCTCTGGCCCTTATAGTGTACCTGCACCTCCCTGCCGTCGGTCCCGTAAAGCAGAACATTCTGAATATCCTCTGACAGTTCCTGATAAGGTGTCGTCAGATCAAACGAATATTCCTGCGACAGCGCCTTTAAGATCCCGTAGGTAAAGCTGGACGGATCCGTGCAGGACTGCCAGCCCATCACCTGAATCGCACCTTCCGCCAGACTTAAGGACTTGTCCGGTATCATCAGTTCTTCGTCAAATTCCATCTTGTAGCCAAGCCCGAAGCAGTCCGGGCAGGCTCCGAAGGGATTGTTGAAAGAAAAGCTTCTGGGCTCGATCTCCTCCATGCTGATGCCGCAGTCCGGGCAGGCGTAGCTGGAACTGAAAGTCAGAAGTTCTCCGCCGATCACCTCCACCACCAGAAGGCCGTCCGACAGCCCCAGCACCGTCTCAATGGAATCCGCCAGGCGTTTCTCAATCCCCGGCTTCACCACCAGACGGTCCACCACGATCTCAATCAGATGCTTGATATTTTTCTCCAGTTTGATTTCTTCCGACAGGTCATAGATGTTCCCGTCAATTTTCACACGCACGAAACCGCTCCGTCTGGCCTTCTCCAGAAGCTTGACGTGCTCGCCTTTCCGTCCCTTGACCACCGGAGCCAGAAGCTGGATCTTCGTCCGCTCCGGCATGTCCATGATCTGATCTACCATCTGGTCGACGGTCTGCTTTTTGATCTCCCTGCCGCACTTCGGGCAGTGGGGGATTCCGATTCTGGCATAGAGCAGGCGAAAATAATCGTAGATCTCCGTCACTGTTCCCACAGTAGAACGGGGATTGCGGTTCGTGGACTTCTGGTCGATGGAGATCGCGGGAGAAAGCCCCTCGATGCTCTCCACGTCCGGCTTCTCCATCTGTCCCAGAAACTGTCTGGCATAGGAAGACAGAGACTCCATATACCGCCGCTGCCCCTCCGCATAGATCGTATCAAAGGCAAGAGAAGATTTGCCGGAACCGCTTAATCCGGTCATGACGACCAGTTCGTTGCGTGGAATCTCCAGATCGATATTCTTCAGATTGTGTTCGTTGGCGCCCCGGATTTTGATAAATTTTCTTCTTTCTTCTGTCATCTATGATTCACTCCTGTCGTTATTGATCCGTATTGCTCAGTTCGGTGACATTATAGCACAGAAAAGAGAAAAAAAGCAACCGAAAGTGAACATTCGTTCTCTTTCGTTTGCCTTTCTGGTTACTGTTCACACTATGATAAAGCAAGAACCGCCCTTAGCGGTTCTCTCTGCTTTCTCTCCGTTTTAATCGCTGCGATTCAGGACGCTTTATCCCCGTTCCCGAATTCACCGCCGCTTTCTACTCTGTCTTCACGATTGTTCTTCTGTCCTGCCGGGACTTTTTGTCTGATCAGGCGGACAGAAGGTTCTCAGTGGGCTGTGTCAACGAACACAATGCTGGAATCTCCCCGTCTGGCCTGCTCCAGCACGGCCTGGGCCAGCACCTGAAACGTCCCGTGGGAGGAGGTGGCGCCGGTGAGTGCGTCAATACTGCCTTCCCCCTGGCCGTCCAGAAGCTGGCCGGCGTAATATCGGGTGTACTCGTTGGGATAGGTGCCGTTCGTATGCAGCATCGTCTGCATATAGGCATTGTCCCAGCTTTTGATGAAGCCGCTGGCGTTCTCCGCGTTATATTCCACGGAGATAATATTCCCGCCCTTCACCAGGATCGTAACATATTCCTTCCAGCCGAAATTGAACTCAGCCGCCTGAGCGGTGTAATAGCCGTCCTGAAGACCGGTCTGACCGCCGCAGGCCGTCAAAAACGACGCCAGCAGCAGGCTCAAAAGAATGGTAAAAATTCGTTTCATCTGCCGCATATCTCCTTTAGAATAAATTTTTGAACCTGGGACTTAAGCGCTTCGGCTTCTCTCTCCAGCAGTCCGCTGGACTGCTCCGTTTCTTCTGCGTTCTGCAGGTTGCGGTCCGCAATGGCGGAAATGGCGTCGATCCGCTCCTCCATGACGGCAAGAGCCGTCTCCTGCCCCTGTACCGCCTCTGTCAGCTGGTCCGAAATAACGCTGATCTGTGAAGAAACGGCAGAAATCGCATGAAGGGAATCTGCAGTATCCGCAGTCAGCGCTACGCCGGTCCGGATAATGGACTGCGTGTTGCGGATCATTTCCGTGGCGCTCTGGGCGGCTCTTGCGCTCTTGGCTGCCAGCTGCTTCACCTCGCCGGCCACCACCGCGAACCCCTTTCCGGCAGCTCCGGCCCGGGCAGCCTCCACGGAGGCGTTGAGGGACAGGATATTGGTCTGGAACGCGATGTCCTCAATGTCCTTGGCGATTTTTGTAATCTGCTGGGCATTGGCGCTGATATCGTCCATGGCGGAGGACAGGGCCTCCATCTGCTCGTTGGCGCCCTGAACCCGCCGCGTGATCTCCTCCGTCTGAACCCGCGTCTGACCGCTGCTCTCCGTGACATCCACCAGCCGTTCTTTCACATGGGTCACCTCATGAACCAGCTCCTCGGTGGACCGGTTCTGCTCCAGCGACGCCTGATGCAGCTGAGCGGACTGTCCATTCATTTGCGCCGCCATCTCCGCCAGACGCGCCGCCGCACCTCGGAAGCCAAGAAGCGTTTCGTTCATGGACCCGGTAATCGTACACAGGCTGCTGCGGATCAGCGCAAAATCGCCCTTGTAATCCACCTGGGGCCCGGTGCGCAGATCTCCGTCTGCAACCCGCGTCAGCACCTGCTGGATGTCAGATATGTACCTGTTCACGCTTTCCAGGGTAGCATCCAGGGTCTGCGTCATAACCTCCAGCTCATCCCCGCTGTAAACAGGCGTCACCTCTGTATGGAGATCGCCGTCGGAGAGGGCTACCATTCGTCCTGTCACGCTCTTCACCGGACTGGAAATCGAGCGTGCCAGTCGAAGAACCAGAAGCATGGATATAACCAGCACTGCCATGGTCGCCAGAACCGATACCAGCATCGCCCCGTTGATCAGGCTGCTGTAATCCGATTCGGGAATCTGAATCACCAGCGACCACTGGGTCCCGCGAATGGGAGAGAACGCCACCAGCATCTGCTTTCCGTCAACGGGATATTCCGATGCCCCCGTTTCACCGGTGGTTACACGCTCCGCCGCGTTCCCGTTGCCGCCGCTGAGCTGTCCCAGTGTACTTTTATTGAGAGCCAGAGACTGATCCGGATGCCCGGTCACGATGCCTTCCTCGTTAACCATATAGGCCATACCCGTTTTTCCCAGGTTGATACTGCTGATCACATCGTTGATCGTATCGTATTTATAGACACCCACCACGTACAGGACCGTTTCGCCGTTCTCTTTCACCGGCATCCCCATCCTGATCCCAAGTTTCCCCTGGAAGATGGTGGAGGAATCGGTTGTGAGATTGTCGGTTTCCTTCAAAAGCCCGAAAAAGCTGCCATCCAGGCTCTCCGGCGCATCCTCAATCCCAAGCACCAGCCCTCCGTCCAGATCGTACAGCGCGATGGTGTAAAGTTCATAAATTTCAGCAGCCTCCTCCAGCACGGCCATACGATTTTCCCTGGTCAGTCCGTCGTCCGACCGGAGTGTTCCCTCTCCCTCTGCTCCGTTGATGGAGGTCACGGTATTCATCCTGGAATCGGCGGCAATGGTCATCATACGGTCCGCCAGCATATGTATGTTCGCCTCCATTGTTTTAGCCGATTGTCGGGCCATTGGCTGAAGACTGTCCAGCAAAATGCTTTTGGCAAGTGACTGCATGGAAAGAGCCATGATCACACAGCATACAACCACCAGCATCAGAATATTGAATGTAGTATGTCTCAATATCCTTCCGTTCAAACTTCGTTTCATCCCCCGGCTGGTGCGGGAGCCCTCTTGATTTCCCGTCACGTTTCTGTCGCTCCTTTTTTGATATTTTTTTATCAACACGCAAAGTAAAAGCCGCTCGACCCGCCGGCTGAAAACTCTGCGTTTTCTTAAACCGACAGACGATAGACTTTGGTGTCAGTATATCACAGACCGCATGGAAAGAGAAGTACTTTTTTCCAAAATGGTCAAAACACCTGTTCTTTTGAATGCATCACAGAATTCCATTCGGCGGATATTTCAATGCAAAATAATACCAGAGACAATCCTGACAAATTTAAAATCCAGTATGATGAAACTGTTTTCTCATCTCATTCATATACAGCATCAGCGATATCGCCAGATGCACAACCATGCCAGTGCCAAACAGCATCTCTATAAAGATCATGCTCCCCGGAAATACATTTCTCCGGAACAGCACATACAGGATGCCGTAAAAACCGATATTTACCACAGCTGAATTGATCAATATGTATACGGTTTTTCCATACGAAACAAACCATCCGTCGATGCAGGCCGACACCGCATAACAGACATAAAACGGCACCATGAACCGGAGGATCTGCAGGACGTCCGCCGCATCCTTCACTCCCATTCCATAGGTAAGAAACACTTTCCAAAACGGCATCGTCACAAACCACAGAGAACAGAACAGCAGGATATATCTCATACTGTTTTTCCACGTCATTGCTCCAAGTCTGTTTTTCTGTATGATCTGTACAAAGCAGGATACCGGTATGAGCATCCAGCCCCATATAAAATTATTGGCGACCCAGTAATTTCCGCTCTCGGATACGGCATTTACCATCCTGCAGACCAGAACCGCATAAATGAAATTGTCCAGAAAAATCTGCATTCCGGCAAACAACCCGATTCTGAGCCATGACACGGCAAATGCCCGGTCCGGCCTGCCAGGACGGATGAGGCCGCCCCGGACGGCGCAGGCCAGTGCAGCCACAGACACCATACCGTTCGTAATAATATCCGAATATACCGCCCCCAGATCGCCGTATCTCCCTATCAGGATAAAATCCCCAATACCGGCAAGGACGAATCTGGATATGGTAAGCACAACTATGGTTCTGTATGCGTCATTCATGGTAAAAAGCAGGATGCAGAAAGTTCCTGTAAAACGGACTACCATATGTATTCACATGCCGACTTACGAATCCGCTTTTTCTCCCTTTCTGTGATCGGACTTAACCATATTGATACTTACTGTATTTTGATATATGGCCATCAAAACCAGTATCTGTATAACCCGAAAAACTTTCATAACGCAAAAAGGGGCATTCTGCCCCTTTTTCGTTCTCTATAAACGGCACTGAATTCCTGCACGCACAAAGCTTTGATCTCTGTGCCGTTTATCATACTTTTCCGACAATTTTCAAATGCCAGATATATAAATTTCATGGATTACTTCCCCTGTCTCTTCGCATACTCCATCAGTTCCGTCAGCTCCTGATAGAATTCCCCTGTCTCCAGTTCATCCATCGTACAGATTACCTGCCTGCACGCATCGATCAGCTCTTTCGCCCTTTTCATGGCCTTTTCATCGATTCTGCAGAACGCCTTCACGCTGACCACCTCTGCCGCCAACGCTTTTGCAGACGGATAGTCCAGGTCATTTTCCCATAGAATCCCGGCGGCGAAAGGAATCCCTTCCCGCTGCAGCCTCCGGTAGACGGCCGTGCCGGTCCCGTTGCCGGAGAGGACCAGCACCTCCGGCTTTCCCTGTACCGGCTCCAGCTCCAGATTGCCGGTCCGTTCATCATAAGAGCCGGCAGTCATCTGGTACAGCTTTTGAATATATCCTTCGGAAAAGATCTCTTCCGGCGTTCCGAGCCGGTCGATCCGATCGCCCCGTACACAGGCAATCTTATCAGAAATCCGTCCTGCCAGATCCAGCTCGTGGAGGGACATGATGACCGACAGATTCCGGGTCCTGGACATGTTCTGGATAATGGATAAAAATTCCAGCTTGTATTTCATATCCAGAAAGGAAGTCGGTTCGTCCAGCACGATAATTTCCGGCTCCTGGCAGATGGCACGGGCCAGCATGACGCGTTGCTTCTGTCCGTCGCTGGTCTGCGTAAAATCCCGGTCCGCCAGTTCTTCAATATGAACCAGTTCCATGGACTCCCGGACGATCCGACGATCCGCTTCTGACAATACTCCGAATTTCCCGGTGTAGGGATAGCGGCCCGTCGCCACCACGTCCTCACAGGTCATCAGTTCCGGACGCACCCGCCCGGTAAGAACTACGGAAAGCTTTTTTGAAAGCTCTTTTCCCGAAAGCTCCTGCATCTTTTTTCCGTCCAGATACACCATACCTTCAAGAGGCGCAAGCTGACGGATGATGCTCTTTAAGATCGTTGTCTTTCCTGCTCCGTTTGGCCCGATCAGGGTAAGGATCTCTCCTCTTTTCAGCCGGATCCCGATATTTTTGATCAGCGGAACGCCCTCATAGCCTACGGTCAGGCCCTCGGTATAAAAATAAAACTCTTCCATACGCCTTACTCTGCTTTCCCTTTCTTTCGCCGGATCATGATAAAGATCACGATGGGCGCTCCAAATACAGCCGTTACCGTGCTGATACTCAACTCCGTAGGCGCAAACAGAATTCTCGCCAGCAGATCGCACAAAAGGCAGAAGACCGCTCCCCCCAGAAAGCAGCCCGGAATCATCAGAATCGGCTTCGTCGTCCGGAACAGGCTCTTCACCAGATGCGGCACCGCGATCCCCACAAAGGAGACCGGTCCGGCAAATGCGGTCACACAGGCCGACAGCACGCTGGACAGGACTACGAGCAGGGAACGGAACAGCGGAATATTGACCCCCATATTTCTGGCATAGGCTTCTCCCATCTGATAGGCGCTGATGGGCTTGGACATGAAAAATACCATAAGAAACGACAAAAAGGTGACGGCCGACAGAAGTATGACATTTTCCCAGCTGATCCCGGAAAAGCTGCCTTTTGACCAGTTGTGCAGATTCACAATATTGGAATCGTCTGCAAAGGTCACGATAAAATCTGTCACCGCGGAACAGATATAGCCGATCATCACGCCGCTCACGATCAGCATGGACATCCGATCCATCATACGGGACATCAGGAGAACAAAACCCATGGAGATCATGGCCCCCACGAAAGCGGCTGCGATCATCACCATGGAACTTACATGAACGGCTCGCCCCAGAGAACACACCATCACCAGAGCCACCACCAGCTTCGCTCCGGAAGATATCCCAAGAATAAAGGGGCCTGCAATGGGATTTTGAAAAAAGGTCTGCAGCAGATATCCGGACAGCGCCAGCGCTCCTCCGAGAACGGCCGCTGCCAGCGCCCGGGGAAACCGGATCTCCATAATGATATCCGTAAATGTCCCGTCTGCTTCTCTGCCTCCAAGAATGTTCAGCACCTCTCCCAGGGGAATCCTCACGCTTCCTGCACACAGATTCAGCGCCAGAAAAAAAAGCGTCAGAGTTCCCAGTATCATAAATGACAGTACATATCGTTTGTTTTTCATTGTCTACTCCAACTGGTACAGATAAGTCATATCACCCCTGCCTGTGAGCATTTTATGCAGGTCGGATATAATCGTCCCAAGCTCCATGGAGGACTGATACAGATTTTTGGTGGTACAGTAGACGTTGCCCTCCTGCACCGCCCGGAACTTTTCCAGAAGACTGCTTTTTTCCAGCAGCTCCTCTATGGAGGACAGCTCCTCTGTGGTGGTGCTGTTATAGATGATATAATCTGCGTCTTTGGCCGCCGCATAGAATTCCTCCATCTGCATGGTCACATTGGAGGAAGCCGTATCCTCTTCCTCTCCCAGATGCTCGAACACATAACTGCCCCCCGCCATTGTGATCATCTTCGGCAGATAGTCGGAAGAACGGCGCACATTGACTTCGCCGTTGGTCGAAATATAGAAAAAAGCCACTGTACTTCCCGTCTTTTCTTCCTGATCGACAGCCTCAAAGGCCCGAACCTCTTCTTCAAAGGCTTTTTTCGCTTCTTCTTCTTTCCCCACCAGCACGCCATACAGCCGGACCCATTCTGTCCGGCCAAGAGGATTGCTCTCATAGCTGGAATAATCCACCAGCACAGGAACCTTCAGTTTCTCCAGCTGCTCCTTCACCTCCGGCGTATGATAGATCATCGTATTTTCCACTGCCAGCCCGCAGCCCTTCGACACGATCTGCTCATAATCAGGCGCCGAATAACTGCCTGCATGAAGGATCTCTCCGCGCTCCATGGCCGCTCTGGCCTCCTCTATGTACCAAGAATCTGCCCTTAAACCGGAAAATCCAACCCGATCCAGCGCATCCAGCGACACGAACATATCCATAACCGCAGACGCCACCAGATAAATATGTTCAATGGGCTGCTGCAGAACCACAATATCCTCACTCAGATCCGACGGGGCCTCCTTCCCCTCCGGCACCACCAGATAACGGCCGTCCTGAACAATGGTCAGAAGCTCATAGCCTCCTTCATACCTGTCCACCTGAAATTCTGTGGCATAGCGAAGTTCCATGCTGCTGTCCCAGACAAGCTCTGCACTGATATTTTTATTATCGGGGGAGTCCGTGCTCTGCTGTCTGGCCATGCAGGCGGTCAGAACACATACGGACAGGATCATCAGGCCTGCCGCCATCCACTTCTTTTTCATCTTCTGCCCATTCTCTTTCTTTTATTTACACAGGAAACAGTCATACAGATCAGAATAACCAGAAACACCATACCGACGACCTTCCTGGCCGCTGCCTGAGGCGTCTCATTTTTGGACATAACTCCATCCAGATCAAACGTCAGCTGATAGGCAATCTCATGGGGCGTGCTCATGGCCGTTGTATCCGCCACGACCTCCATGGGCTCGTTGAATACTGTAATGGGAATTTCAAATGTAGAATAGCCTTCTTCTGAAAGAGGCAGATACTTTTTGCCGTCCACCAGCATATAGTCATAATGGGAACTGCTCCACTGGATCCTGGCATACGCGTGTCCGTCCAGCACCGTCAGCCCCGCCGGAGAACTCACCGTCGTTCTTCCTGTTCCGCCTGTCAACTCCACTTCTATGGCATATTCTCCATCCTCCATCTCAATGAGCGCCGCCTCCGGGCCTTCTGTCCCTTCCGCCCCAAGAACAGACAGGCGCACAGCCAGAAGACTTATGCCCAGAAGAACTGCATATGCCGGTATTCTGAATTTCCAAAACCGTATTCCTTTTTTCATAGTGATCACTCCAGTCCTGAAATATAAATGTAAGGCTGCCGCAGAATAAAGCCTTCAGCTTCTGCGGCAGCCTCCGAATGCTCATCATTCAAAGTCCGATATGTATGCTCTATTCCAGCTTCTCGGGATTCGTAACACAGACCTTATGATCGTACCAGTTTCCTTTTGTTCCGATCAGTGCCAGGTCAAATTCTTCCTCCAGCGCCGGAACCGGGATATCAAATCCGTAGACCTCTTCTGTCATACCGTCGCTGTAGGTAACGGAATCGACCGTCGGCTCCAGAAGCACTGCTCCATCCCTGCGCGCATCCTCTGCAAGCCCGGGAAACAGATTCACAATATTTTTGGAAGCCAGAGAGACATGTATCACCATCTCACCGTTTTCCACCGTCAGTGTACCTTTTCCATCACATGCCTCGCTGATGTGAAACATGCTGCTGTCCGTATTAAACTCCGCCGTATAGACGCCATCCTCCAGTGCCGTTGCCGGTACGGCCGCTTTTTCCTCCGGCGCTTCTGTCTCTGCGTCAGAAACCGCTTCCGGTTCCGATGCCCCTGCCGCCTCCTGATCCTCTGCCAGTTCCTGTGATTCTGCTGTCTTATGATCTCCTGCCCCTTCCCGGCCGTCCGGGGACATACAGCCGGTCAGAAGTGTGGCTGCTGCAACAGCTGCACTGACGAATCTGATGATTTTTCTTTTCATATTTCCAATTCCTGTTTTCCTGCTGTCCGTCCATCTTATTCTTCCGGCAGACAACTGACTTTTATTCCATTACTGCTGCCGTATGCGCAACATACAGATCCTGTATCGCCGGAATCCGGCCAAGTCCTGCGATCTGCACATCCACACTGTCAAATTTACCGGATGCTGTAAACATGCTTTTCCAGGAATCCTCATCGCCACCGGCCATATCATTGTTCGCATGATCTCCTGCCACTACCATCAGCGGACGCAGGATTACTTTGCGGTAGCCGCCCCCGGCAACCGCTTCTATGACTGCTTCACAGGCCGTCTCCTCCGGCTCTCCTTCCACCGTTCCGATAAACACATTGTCATATCCAAGATCGTTCATCTGGGTCTGCATCTGGCTGTAGGAAACCTTTGCCGTATGGGAGGTTCCATGTCCCAGATACACAAATGCAACGCCGTCTTCCTTAGCCGCATCCAGACTGTCATAACCGGCATCTTTCACAGCCTCTGCCGTAACCGCCTCTGCAACTGCCTTCTTGTCCGCATTGATGACTGTGGCATCCGTACCCACTTCGCCCAGCAACGGCTCTGCAACTTTTACAGACTCAAATTTATCCTTGCAGCCTTCAACAGCTTCCATCAGTTCATCGTACTCTGCACCGTGCATCAGATGAGTGGGCTGCACCACAAGATTTTTCACCCCGCTGGCTGCTGCACGGTCCAGCGCCTGCTGCATGTTATCGATCTTCTCATCGTCTCTTGCCTGCACATGGTTGATGATGATCTGGGCTGTAAACGCTCTTCTTACAGACCAGTCCGGATTTGCTGCTGCCAGCGCATCCTCGATTCCTTTGATGTCCGCCACGCGGCTGTCATTAAAAGATGTACCGAAGCTGACGACCAGAAGTTCATTCTCTCTGATCTCGTCCTGGTTGCGCGGATCGTCTTTGGAAGCATCACCGGTATCTCTGCCGAAGTAATCGGGATCCGCTTCTTCACCTTCCACAAGCTCCTTCTGCGCATCGGTCAGTGCATCCCACGCCGCCTTCGCCGCCGCACACTGCGCATCGGTTTCGTCGGTTCTCTGCTGTACATAGATTGCGTCAATCAGAGCAGCTGCTTCATCCGCCTTCTCCTGATCAGAAGCTTCCTCTGATCCTTCCGGCACCTCAGCTTCCTCAGGTTCCTGTGTTTCCTCTGCAGGGGCAGAATCTGCCGCAGGTTCCGCTGCGGACGGGGTTTCGTTGCTGCCGCATCCGCTCAGACAGAGTGCAAGCGCCAAAAGCGCGGCCAGCAAAACTGACATGTTTCTTCTCATATGGTTCCTCCTTTTTGAACGTCGCAGGCCGTTCTGATAAAATATAAAAATGCCCTCCGGAATCTGGAGAGGCATCTGGTAAGAGGACGCAATGATGCTGTATCTTTTTTGACATCTGCGACCAGTTACTCGTGGCCCCGGGGTCTGCATACCGGTTCCTGCCAGAACTCTGATATTCTGACACCGGAACGCTTCCCGAATCTTCTGCAGGCAGGTCTCCTGACTTACAGATCCTCACAGCAATGCCGCCTTCCCAATCGCTCAGTGGCTCTATGGCATCCCGCTCCCTGTTTACAGTGACGAGTTCGCACAGGACTTTCACCTGTTTCCCTTTTCACCGCACTGCCTTCCGGCAGCACAGCACCTGCATCCCGCTTCCTGCGAAGCTATACATAATATAGCACACTTCCTTTTGAAATGCAACAGATCAGATGTACAAATACACGGCAAACGCAAGCTTTTCCCTTCTCAAGTGGCATTAATTCGGCACTATGATTCAATACCTGTATTCAGTCCTT
>VSND01000060.1 GCA_009774145.1 Lachnospiraceae bacterium
AAGATTGTCAGTTACTAATATATAATATATCCGTTTTTTTCAGCGACGCATAGACATAAAATCATGCGTTTACCGTGAGTAGCAACACTACAACGTATACGGTAGATAGTGAGTACCTATACAAAACTGGAGCAAACCTGTATGATAGAAACAGATTTGCTCCAGTCCTTATTTCACTTCATTCTTACCAGGCTTCCGGCAGTTCTCCGGCAGGCTTGGTGACCAGGGGAGCAGGTCATCCAAAAAGCTGCGGTCGGGAACATCCAGATGTTTCGGGATCTCGGTAAGCAGATACTCAAAGTAATCATACGGTTTCAGATTGTTTGCTTTTGCGGTTTCCGCAATGCTGTAGATGATGGCACTGGACTTTGCACCGGCAATGGTATCGATCATCACCCAGTTTTTCTTGCCGATGCAGAATCCGCGGATGGACTGTTCCGCAGCGTTATTGTCCATCGGCACTTCGCCATCGTCCAGGAACACTTTCAGGTATTTTTCCTGGTTCAGGGAATAATTGAAACCTTCCCACGTCCTGCTTTTCTGCGGCACTTTCGGGAGGGTTTCACGCACCCATACGAAATAAGCCTCCACCAGGGGCCTTACGCTCAGCTGGCGGCGAATCATACGTTCTTTTGCCGGAAGATCCTTAAGCAGTTTTTCCTCCCGGTAGATGGCCTGTATCATGGTCAGCGCAAGATATGCGCGGCTGTCCTTCTGCTTTGCTTTCGGCAGCGCTTTTACTGCTTCATCAAACCTGCGCCTCGCATGGGACCAGCACCCGGCAATCTTCAGATCTTCCCGTTCATCTTCGATCGTATGATAAACCTGATAGCCGTCCGTGACGCATACCCCGCTGAAATCCTTCAGGAATTCCCCTGGATGGCTGGCGTTGCGCGTCCTCTGGTATTCATACAGGACGATCTGACATTCCGTATACATCCGTCCGGTGCGGTATACCCACATGTAACTTTTGCTCCCGGCAGGGCGGCCGTCCTTATTCACCAGCACGGGCGTCTCGTCTGCCTGCAGGACATGGTAGCCGTACAGCTTTTCGTGGAGGTAATCATAAAGAACCGCAAGGTAACGGTCTGCGCACTGGATCGTCCAGTTCGCCATGTTCTGTCTTGAAATGTGCAGGCCATAACGTTCAAACTCCTGTTCCTGCCGGTAAAGCGGGACGGCATTGACATATTTGGCGTTCATTACCGCTGCCTCCAGCGAAGGGGAAACAAGGCTCCCCCTTAATAAAGTCTGCGGATGCGGCGCCTTTATGACATCTTCCGTCTCCTTTCCTGCGTACACCTTTACATGGTGTTCCTCCACCTCGATCTTCGCCGGGGTAAAGCTGTACCTGCGGTATACCTCATCCGGGAGCTGTTTCCAGCCGTCTTTTCCAAATTTATCTTCCAGTTCCTCATCCGTCATGGAATGTTCCACCACAACTACCGGCAGCCCGTCCAGGTCTTCTTCCCGTTTGCCCTGCTTTTTCTTCGGCTTTCTGCGGGAAACGCTTTCCGGTTCTTCCTGTGTGTTTTCCTCTGCAGCAACAGCTTCGGCTTCGTTAAAAAATACGATCTTCCCATCCACTTCCATAAAGGACATCTGGTCTTCGGTTTCATGTTTCTCTGATGACCTGCCAAACCGGTGCCGTTTTAAATCCGCCATCTGCTCCAGAACAAGCTGGAGCGTATGGTCGATATTTTCAAGCTGCTCCTGCTGCGACAGGAACAGCCTGGTAAGCGTTTCCCTGTCAAGGCTGTTCAGTTGTTCTTCCGTATATTTTGAGGCCATGCTGTTTTCTCCCGGTATCCTGATAGCCTTATTATACCATGGATACGGGATTTTTGCGAACCCGGCGCTGCCGGATGTCCGTCATAATGCCTGTGGTTAAAACAGCGGATGCTGCCTTTGTACGATGCTGTTTCCGGAACCCTTTTCGGGAAGGAAAAGCATGTCTGCGTCCATTCCGGACCCTTTTATGGTGTGCAGCGTGGTTCTGCAGGAATAAGGCGGGACATTTTTTCCAGCAGGAAAAACGTCCGAAAATTTCTCCGTTTTGCACAAAGTCATCCCATGTATTCCGGCGGTTCCACCGGCCTGACCGATTTCTTCGGGGTGATCGTCAGCCCTTCCATCAGCCATCGGAACTGCTGCGGCGTTAATTCACGTACATCCTCCGGGGTGCGCGGCCACTGGAACCGGCTTTCTGAGAGCCGCTTGTATAACAGGAGCCATCCGTCCCCTTCCCATACAAGCCCCTTGATGCGGTCTGTGCGTCTCCCGCAGAAAAGATAAAGGGTGTCCTTTATATACGGCCGGTTCCCGGTCTGTGCTTCCACGAGTGCCGCCAGCCGGTCCATCCCGGCGCGCAGATCGGTGTAGCCGCAGACAATGTAGACGGCTTTAAAGCAGGTGGCGTCATTGAGCATCCCGCACCACCCCCAGGACTGCCGCAAGCAGCGGCATTGGTGTGGATTCCGTTACGTGGATGGAAAAACCATTTACAGAAACGGAAAGCCCCTGCTGTATACCGCTGCCGCTTTGTGTTTCCTGCTGCAGAAAGCCTGGGTTTACCGGGACAATCTGCTGCACCGGAGCCTCTGGCGCAAGGGATTCCAGACACGCTTCCCTTACGCGGCGCAGTCTGTAATAATAGTTTGCTTTCGTAATGCCGTGGCCGGCACACCAATCGATGACACTCATGCCTGCGGGACGGTTCTGGCATTCCCTGATCTGTGCAGCCCATTCTTGTAAACGGTACTGTACAGCTACTACCGTTGTTTCTGAACTCATAGACTTACCTCCGTATAGCGGTATCAAAGGTTGAGACTTAACTTTTAATACCCATGATAGAAATATAGTCTATTGTCACACATTTTGCCGCCATAGTCGAGGTACGCACTATCTACCGTTTACACTACAACAGGATAAACTTATAAACGAAAATTACTATAAAATCACCATTAAAAATGTACTTTAGAAACACTCCATTTTATGGGATTTTACAAAAGGTTTTAGGACAGTTTCCCATAATGTCAGATTTAGTACCACCCTAGCCCCTCCACTACTATGGTTTATGTTTTCAAAAGCCTAAGCTTACAGAAAGCGCGGAAAAAATGGACACGCACAATTATATACCATATAGGTAAGATGCAGGTTATATACCTGTCATCCTATCCTTTGGTCTGAAAGATATATCACAAAATTTTTTCGGAAAGGGGCTGGTCAGTATGAACTAATGGGAACTGTGGAACTTAATTAAGATACACTCTTTCTTTGGAAGGGAGGAAAAAATGGACAAGATCATCTTCGCAGTGTTAAGCCTCATTGCAGTTGTGATTGGCGAAGTTATAAAAGATGAGGAAGATTAAGATTAAACTGTCAAGCAGAAAAAGGAGGAAGAAAAAATGGCAGCAATGGTTGAAACAATGTTTAGCGTAAGGGAAAAGCCGTGGCATGGGCTCGGTGAGATCATTCAGGATGCCCCTACATCAGAAGACGCGCTCCGTCTGGCAGGGCTGGACTGGAATGTCATCCAGGAACCCATACTCACAAAGCACAATGAAATGATCCCTGGGTACAGGGCCAATATCCGGGACAAAGACCGCTGGGTGCTCGGTGTGGTCACTGACCGCTACAAGGTAGTGCAGAACTCGGAAGCGTTTGCTTTCACGGACGCCTTATTGGAGAATGGCGTAAAGTATGAAACCGCAGGCTCCCTACAGGATGGACGGAAGACATGGATGCTCGCAAGGCTCCCACACCAGTACATCATCAATGGGGATGAGGTATCGCCTTACCTCGTATTCATGAACTCACATGATGGGAGCAGCAGCATTAAATGTGCGGTCACCCCCATCCGTGTGGTCTGCAATAATACATTGAACCTCGCACTCCGGACAGCGAAACGTACCTGGAGCTGTATGCATACCGGGGATATTTCCGACAAGATGCTGGAGGCCAGGGACACTTTATTCCATGCTTCTGAATATATGGCGGAGCTTGGGAAAAGCTTTGACCAGCTCAACCGAATCAAGCTTACAGACCAGAAGGTCATGGAATATATTGAAATGCTGATCCCGGAACCAGACAAAGCTACCGACACCCAGAAGAAGAATATCAGGAGGCTCAGGGAAGATCTGAAGATGCGCTATTTTGATGCCCCTGACCTGGCAGGCGTGAGCAAGGGCGGATACCGTTTCGTGAATGCTGTGAGTGACTTTGCGACACACAGCAGGCCGATCAGGGAACGCGGGAACTTTAAAGAGAGCCTGTTCTCCAAGACAATAGACGGCAACCCGATGATAGACAAGGCTTACCAGATGGTAATGGCGGCATAAAGAATGAGTTTTATAACAATAACAGGAACATTGATGGACAGAGGGCTGTCAGGGAATCTATCCTGCGGAAGGCTCCTGTCCATCTGTTCATTTTTCAGGAGGTGCTTCAATGAAAGTAGTAGTGAAAACAAACAGCCTCAGCCGTGAAGAATGGCTGAAATACAGGACAGGCGGCATAGGCGGTTCTGATGTGTCCATAATTGCGGGTATCAATCCTTTTAAGTCCGTACACCAGCTCTGGCTGGAAAAGACAGGACAGGCCGGGCCTGAACAGACCGATAGTGAATATGCCCATTTCGGGACACTTTTAGAGCCGATCGTACGGAAAGAATTTATGGAGAGGACTGGGTTAAAAGTGCGCCAGAAACATATGCTCCTGCAGAGCGAAGAGCATCCGTTCATGTTCGCCGACCTGGACGGCGTCATCAATGACGGCGGTGAACAGGCAGTCTTTGAGGCAAAGACCGCTTCGGCCTATAAACAGGAAGTATGGGAGGAAGGCATCCCTGCCCCATATATCTTACAGGTGCAGCATTACATGGCAGTAACAGGCGCAAAAAAGACCTATATCGCCGCACTGGTTGGCGGCAACCATTTCTACCATCATGTGGTGGAGCGTGACGAGGAAATGATCGGGAAGATCATCGCCATGGAAGAATATTTCTGGAATACGCATGTCCTGAACGGCGTGGAGCCTGTGCCGGACGGTTCGGAAGCAACAACGAATTATTTCAACAGCAGATTCAGCAAATCCAACGGCGAGACGATCGCGCTGCCGGAAGAGGCGCTGCCTGTCTGCATGGAATATGACAGGCTTTCCGAAGAAATGAAGAAGCTGGAAAAAGCGAAAAACGCTGCAGCAAACCAGTTAAAAAGCTATCTGAAAGAAGCAGAAGCCGGAACCGTCGGCGGCAGGAAGGTCACATGGAAGCTCATCAGCAAGAACACCGTGGACACCAAGCGGCTGAAATCTGAAAAGCCGGAGGTTTACAACAGTTTCCTAAAGGACAGCAGCTACAGAAGGCTGTCGATTGCATAAGGAGGCTGTGGCTGGACTTATGAGAGAACATTTACTGGATCGGATTTACGGCGAGTACCAGGCTTACAGGGCAGACATACTGGGGCTGTCAAATACAGAAATATTTGGAAAAAGCTATGAGATCGATACGGTCGTAAATATCTATGAGATTCTTATGGAAAAAGTACAGGAGCTGCCGGAAGATACTCTGGCTGCTCTTCTGCCACACCGGAATATCCTGACGGAGCTTTATGAGATGTGGCTGAAAAAAGATGACAGCAGCTATCAGGAACTACAAGACCATGTAGAAGATGAAATAGAAGCTGTTATCAGCAAGGTCAATACGGCAGTTCCAAGCGGCTGCAGCAAATTATCAGGACAAGAGAAGGGAGAAAAAGCAATGGAAAACAAAAATAAAAACCCATTTATTGGATGCACTATCGTAGCAACAGGGAAACTCACAAATTTTACAAGGGAGGGGATCAACAGCAAGATCATCAGCCTTGGTGCATCGGCCGGGAGTTCCGTCACCAGAAAGACAAATTATATCATCTGCGGCGAGAAACCCGGCAGCAAACTGGAAAAAGCAAGGGAACTTGGTGTAACCGTCCTGACGGAGCAGGAGTTTCTTGACATGATACCAGCGTAGAAAGGAGTGTGGGAAATGGCAATAAGCAAGAGGGCAGACAAGGCCCAGGACAGGGTTTTATCCGAAACATGCATGGAATATGTGACAGACGTATATGAAGCTCCTGACTTTGTACAGATAGACGGAAAAGCCGGAGGCGATAACATCTGTTTCCGGGTCTATGATGACGGCACAATTACAGAAAGATAGGAGGCGGCTTCATTATGGAACAGATACGGTTATTGCGGGCTGATGAAATCGAGTGCCGGATTGGCACGATCAGCGAAAAAGGCGTATCGCTGCTGTTATATAAGGATGCAAGGGCAGACATGAAGATTCTGGATGAAGTCTATGGCCCCCTGAACTGGCAGCGGCGACATGAAATGATTGGGAGCAATCTGTATTGTATCGTCAGTATTTGGGATGATGATAAAAAACAATGGATCTCCAAGATGGATGTCGGCACGGAGAGCTATACGGAAAAGGAAAAAGGACAGGCTTCGGATTCGTTCAAGAGGGCATGTGTCAGCCTGGGGATAGGGCGGGAACTGTATACCGCCCCGTTCATATGGGTTTCAGCGCAGAAAGTCAGCATCCAGAAAAAACAAGATGGAAGGAACGAGAAATTTTATACTTATGACAAGTTTTCCATCCAGGGCATCTCCTATAATGGGAACAGGGAGATTACAGGGCTTACCGTTATCAACCAGGACGGAAATGTGGTTTATCATCTGGCAGAAAAAGATACTGCACAAAAAGCGTCCGGAAATGCTGCCGCGGCGAAAACGGGGCAGACTCCATCCGGAAATACTGCTGCAACAAAAACCGAACAGAAAACGGAGCCGGACAGGACGCTTGAAATCAACAAGGAACTTGCGAGGACAGGCGTGGCGTTAGACGCTGTTCTGGAACGCTATGGCGTTTCCAGCATTCAGGAAATGGATAATGCCACTTACAGGAAAGCTATGAGCAGCCTAAGAAAGACAAAAGCAAAGGCGGCATAGAAAGGAGCAGAACCATGAATTATAAAAAATTTTTGAAAACCGTCGTAAAAGAACTGGAAGGACTTTACGGCAGGGAAGCAACTGTTGAGATAAAAAATGTAATCCAGAACAATAATGTACACAGGGACGGTCTTATCATCACATTTACCAGAAGCGGGGAATCCATCAGCCCGATCATTTATCTGGACAGCATCTTTGCCTCCTTCTCTGACGGGAGCAAGACAATGGATGAATGTATTGGCATGATTGCCAGCATGAGAAAAGAATTTAAGGCAGACGGCAGCCTGGAGGGCTTAGCGACGGAGCTGCTCAACTGGAATAGTGTAAAGGACTGCATCTATCCGGCCCTGATCTCAGTGTCAGATAATAAGAAACTTCTGAAAAATCTGGTCTATACACCATTCCTTGACCTTGCCACAATTTACATTGTCCGCAAAGAATATGGTAATGCTGGAAATACAAGTGTAAAAATCACAAATGCCATGTTCAATGCCTATGGGATTGAAAAATCCGGACTGCACAGGAAGGCTATGGAAAACTTAGAGAAAGACGGCTATGAAATGGAAAACATAATGGAAATATTACGCAGCACCGTTCCTGAAGCACTCCGGGACGAACTATCAGACATATCTGAACTGGAAGCAGGAAGGATGTACGTCCTGACGAACGGGAAAAAATTTTATGGTGCTGCCGGCCTTCTGGATTCAAAGCTGTTGGAGCGTTGCCTAGGCAACATGACTTCCTTCATCCTGCCTTCCTCTATCCATGAAGCCATCATTGTTCCTGTATCAGACGAAATGGAGGCTGACGAACTAAACGGAATCATCTGGGAAGTAAACCATACCCAGGTTGATGTTACGGAACGCCTGTCAGATCATTGCTATATCTATGACGGAACCAGTAAGAGCGTAAAAATGTGTGCGTAAAAGTTCAATTCTATCCACATACCATATACATGCCTGGAGACTCCCCTTTCTCCAGGCATGATATTCCATCCAATTTATTTTTTCCCTTAAATCACATTTTCGGATTAACTGTTACTACCAGTTTCATCTTCTTTTTGTGTTGCACTGTGGAAACTCGTAACAGTAATAGCCGCATACAAGAAAGCTGCCGTTTTTATAAGTTCCTGGCGTCTTATCTCCCTGCTTTCCATCTGCAACATAATGCCAGCTCCTAAAATTGTATAATCCTGCTTATGATTTTCTACAAAAAAGAAAGAAGAGAGAAGAAGCCCCATCAGGACTTGCCTGATGGGGATAAATGTGTTGTCAATTATGCCTTATACTCAGATATCCGTCTTTGCGCTATCTTTTTGTATCGTATGTTTCTTTTCCTCCGACGGAATCTTCCTGCTTTATCCCTGCTGTTTCCAAAACAGTTCCAAGCAGATTTGAACCCAAATATCTGGCATTCGATTGATCCACCGGATAATTTCTATCGGTTTCAATAAGTTCACGCAGATTTATCCGTTTAAACTTCATTCCACTCCTCCGCTAAAATACACTTCCTCCCGCATATAGGACTGGTAATGGGTTGAACCGTATCCGCTTAACAGGATGTCCACATGTCCGTTTTCCATAAAGACAAATTCGTCCGTATCCGTTCCTGTATCTCCATACAGAACACCCTCTTCAACCGTATAGGATTCATAGGTACAGGAGTAGTATTCTTCTTCGCTGGATGTGCTGCCATACCACACACAAAGCCTTCCATTATCATCCGTATACAGACTCACAATATCGTCTCCGCCTTCTACAGAATACAGTGTGTCCAGGTATACTTCCACATCAGATAAGCCACCATTCTCCTGCTCATTACTGTCGATTTCTTTTGAAACATATATATCAAGCATATTGCCATCATAGTAATTGATAAGCTCTGTCACAGTCATCCCAATGGGATCAGTATTGTCAATTTCTCTACAAAGATTCTTCCTATCGCCGGAATAATCTTTTGATGCACCATAAAGGACTGCAGAACCAGTAATCTTGTCAAAACGGTTATGTATAAGCTCCTGCATCTTCTCCATGGCTTCATCTTCTGACGCATCCACCCCGATCTTATTTTTGATATACCAGTTCATATACCAATTGTTAAGAAAATCTGCAATTTCAGTTGATTCAAAATCTTCATTGCCGCCATCGGCATAGCCTGATACTTTAAATGTTTCATCAGAACAAATCTGGAACAATATCGTGGTTCCATCCTCCAAGGTTTTATCAGAAGGATATGCGTAAAACGCCACATACTCCTCCCCATCCATATCCGAGGCAACCCAGTCTAATGTGAAACCACTCAAGCCAAAATTCATATCCAGAATATCTTTAACGGAAGCATCTGTAAACTCCCCCAAATATCCCGTCTGAACAATAGCCACATAGTCCATTTCCTGGCTCTCGTTTTTGTCCTCCGCTTCCCGGCTCTCTTCCGTCTGCTGCTTTGATGTTTCCTCTGCCGAATCCGAACCGCCAGAAAATACACCGATAACGATTGTAAGTACAATCAGTGCCGCAAAACCAATCCCTACGATTTTTAGTGTCTTTTTAATACCTTTCATTTCTTTCTCCTTTCCTCCGGAAAATATTTTATATTGTTACATGGCTATAATATATAATCACATTTTCCAGTGTTTTCAGTGTCCGTTTTCATCTACGGAACTGCCTAGTATAATCCAATTTATTTAGACATATGTTTAAATTTGTGGTATAATGGCCTTATCCAAGGGAGGTCATGTTATGCCAAATTTAGTAAAGCCCATTAACCTTACAGATGACGAAAAAGCCACTTTAGAGGGTATTCTCCGCCAAAGTACTGTGGAAGCAAGGACCTATATCAGAGCTAAAATACTGCTGCTCAAATCAGAATGCAGATCAAATGAATCTATTGCGGACAAACTTGACATCTGCGTTACAGCTGTAAGGTTATGTATTGATAAATATAATGCCGGCGGCATTAAAGCGGCCCTGCAGGACAATAAAGGGCGCGGGCGTAAAGCAGAGATCACAGATGCTGATATTACCTGGGTCATAAACAAAGCCTGCCAGAAACCAAAGGATTTCGGGTATTCGGCCGAATTGTGGTACCCAGCCAGCTTCACGCGCTTTATCAATTCCATTGCAGAGCAGGAAGGGCATCCCCGTATGGCGTCTGTAACCGGGACAACGCTGCGTAAGATACTGGCAAATGCAAAGATTCGTCCTTTTAAGATATCTTACTACTGTGAAAGACGTGACCCGGATTTTGATTCCAAGATGCACGATGTCCTTGTTATTTATAAACAGCTTTCCCTGCAGTTTGACGAAGAAGGGAATCTTCGGCCTTTTGAAGGGATGCCGGTCCATACCCTGTCTTATGATGAAAAGCCCGGAATGCAGGCGTTGGATACAACTGCTGACGATAAGCCTCCTGTTCCAGGGACAGATAAAAACAGCACGGTATACCGGGACTATGAATATGTTCGTCTGGGCACGCTGTCACTGCTTGCAGCCATTGACCTGCTTACTGGCGAAGCAGTCCCCCTTGTAAGTCCGACCCACAAAAGTTCTGATTTCGTCCGCTTCCTGAAGATTCTGGACGAGAAATACCCTGCTGGCGATAAAATACGCCTCATCCTTGACAATCATTCTGCCCATACCTCAAGGGAAACGCAGGAATATCTCAATACAGTGCCTGGAAGATTTGAGTTTGTATTTACGCCAACCCATGGCTCCTGGCTAAACATGGTGGAAGGCTTTTTCAGCAAGCTCACAAAGCAGATGCTGAATGGCATCAGGGTTTCAGGCAAAGAGGAATTGGAAGGTCGGATTTATCAATACTTTGATGAAATCAATAAAGTCCCTGTTCCATATCACTGGTCTTACAAACTTGATGATATAGATCTTGCTAAAGAAGATATCAGTCAGATTGTATATGAAGTTGTAAACCATAAAGCAGCCAATGCGTGTGATAAGGATAAGCGTGCTCCCAAGCCCCGAACAAGGAAACGTCAGGGACAGAACAAATAGTAGCAATAAAACGTAGTTTTATTTAAAGTGGATTATACTAGTGCAATTTTCTACCGCTATATCAGCATTTAACATCGCCCACCATAGCTACATATTTAAAGTTACAAGCCAGTACAATTTTGCAGATGCACCTCAAACCTTTCTTCCAGCAACTTAGATGTAAATATCCCTTCCTTATAATATTTATACTGCCTGCTGATTATCTGACCGCATTTGGTATTTATATTTATGAAAGTACAATTTTCAATACTACATGATGCCCCTGGCTGATTTGCAGAACTGCCTATCAGGCTCATCTTTCCCAAATTCATATTTTCAAAAATGCAGTTCAATACCTGGCTTCCATTTCCGATGCCAAATGCCTGGCGATTGTTCTCTTGATAAACTTTCATATTATCAGAAACCTCAAATGAGCCATTAGAAAATCTGCACTTATTTATTTCCACGGCAATGTCTGTTCTCATTACTAAAAAACCTCCATCAACAGAGACATCATTCATATAATCCGTGTGCAGTTGCCCTATGCACGATATAAACCCTGACTTTTCAAATTTCATGCCTCCTATATGATCTTCTCCTTCTTCCTTAAACATGCACTCTTGAAACCGACAATCTTTGAACAGAATTTTCCCATCTTTGCTGTTATAAGACTTATCTTTTTCTGGTTTATCAATAACACATTCCATGAAGTCAGAATCATTTATAATGGTATCAATCAATTCAAACTTCAATCGAAAACAATTCTTGAAACGGCATTTATCAATATGCAGGTACTGCCGAGCCTCAAATAAAGGCAGATAGCAATCTGTATATTTTTCACTTTCACAAATCACTGTATCAGAAACTTCAATATTATCACCTGTCACCAACTCTCCGGTTCTTCCTTTTCCTATCTCATTAAAACCTTCCACTATCCAATTGATATAAGAATCCTTGATCAATACCGATGTTCCCCAAAACAAATTATGGCATCCATCCAAACAACAGTTTTCTATGGTTAATTTTGAACCATTCCCACCATATATAAAATAATCTATATTTTTTCCAAACATATCTCGTGTGTAATAACTCGTCTTTCCTATTGTACACGATTCAAAATGGATACTACAGTTTGACCCAAGCAGGATACATTTGTCCTGATAGGAAGGCAGCCGATTTGACATGATGATATTTTTACCATATGAATATCCATCAAGGCAAATTTCGCAATTGCGGAAGCAGAGCTTTGCGCCATCATCCAGTTTCATCCCATTTGCAAAAATCACTTTGCTGTTTTCAAATATTTTTTCCTGTCCCGGGCCTATTTCAATCTCATCCGTGATTTTAAGCTGTGTTAAATCTCCTCTGGTGCCATATTTTTCTGATATGTCCTTTTCACCTTCCGTTTTTTCTTCATCATCTTCTTTTTCCGACACATACCCATACATCTCTGCAATTCCCTCAAAGCCTGTTGCCCGGCAGATATTATCTATATACACTCTGATTTCTCCAAACCCCTTCCGGTTCAGGCAGAAACAATCAAATAAATCTCCATACTCCTCAAAGTATTCTTCGTGGTTCCCATATCCCAAAAACAAAAACTCCATTACAGCCTGTGCAATCGCTTTGGTTTCCTCAATTCCTATAATTGTCTCAATGATAGACCAATCCCCATACTTTAAGACAGACCAGTTTTCAGGCTTTTTATCGTCCTCTGCTTTTTCAAGATACTTTTTTACGGAGCGTATAAAAAGCTGTTGGTACTTATTTACGTTTTCTTCTGTTTCAGCCAAGGTATACAGAAGAGAAAGCAATGTTTCCCTATCCCCTTTTTCCAATGCGGCAATGTCTGCCACCGTATTATTCCTATAAAACTGCTTCTTCTGCATAGAATCCATCTCATCCAAAATCGCCTCATTAGTTCTCTTGATTTTGTCTACGTCCTCTTCCATTTTGCCAGAGAAGTCTTTAAACTCCTGTCCCATCTGCCGGAACTTATCTTCAAAAGGTCTCGCTCCCGCTTCCATTCCTTTGTTAAAATCTTTTCTGCCCATAATTTTTCAATCCTCCTGTTTTTTATCCCATCACAATGCTGTAGAACTCATTCGCAAGAAATTCCTGCTTGATTTCCTTTATAAAGTTTCTGTCATTGACAATACGGTAAACCGTTACCATAAATCCTCCCATGTCAAAGTTTCTTGCTGCTATATCTCCTGCCCCTACATATGCCGACAAGGCTGTAATGATAACATTACTGACAGTGGCGATCATATTAGAATACATCAGAATTTTTCTTGTCTTTACAGAATACAGTTTCCTGCTGCTCATACTCCCGTCATAACATATATCGTGGAGCATTGCGATAAAAGCGTTGAGCATTACCGCAAATGCCGCCTGTTTCCCGACTGTGACAGCATTGGCCATATCTAATCCCCTTTCAGCCAGTTCAGAGGCCAGATGTGCATCTACAAGGGAAATCATCGGTAAAGGAAGACTATGTTTTGTTCCTATATCAGATTTCAAATGGATTGCTTCTTTCAACAAAGAAACTGCAACTTTTTTCTTTCCTTCCCATCCTTCATGCAGAAGCTTGTCCTTTGTCCGGATCAATACCAACGCAGTGCTGGCCTGATTCCTGAAATAGTCCCCTCTTTCCCCTGTCGCTATATGGTATGACTGGAGCAGATGATTTGTCAGAGTTGATGTGGCAATATTAGCCGTCCCAAATACATATCCCAATATAGGGTCATGCCCAATCGCTGTTACCCTGTGCCCCATCCGTCCGCCTCCGGCTAATGCCCCATTAGCCCCTACATTCGCATCAAAGGGAACCGGATTTGTTATAATTTCTTCCAGAGAAGGGTTATAGTATCTGTGATGTCGGTTGGAATGCTCTTCCCAATGCCCCCATGTATGATCAGCGGCTGCTTTGTCATCCAGCCTTTCAGGAAACTTTGTCAAAACATACTGTCTTATGCACTGCAATGCTGTTGCAAAAAATAAAAACTTTACATCCTGCCATTGCAGACCCGTAGCTTTTTCAAACTGCCTGTCCAAATCTCCTACAATGATATGGACATCCTTGGCGACATCCGCAACACGCTCTGCTTCTGCACTCATTTCATCCAATACTGCCAGATGCTCTTTTGCGCTTTGGTGGGAATCCCGGTTCTGCTTTCGTAATTCATCAATCCTACTCATTCTTTCCTCCATTCTGCAAAACAATATAATCTTTGATCCGCTCTCCCTGGCTTCTCACCCACATATCAATTCCCTCACCAAATACCTCTGTTTCAATCACGTAAAACCCATTATCCTCATTCAATACTTTAGCAGTAGGCAGCCTGTCAAGCACGGCTTCCAAAGCTTCTCCCTGGCAGCTGAACCGTACTTTTCGCAGCTTTCCGCCATACATGAACTGAATCCGTTTACGGAACTCACCTTCCTCAAAACGGTTCGCATACGGTATCTTGAACCGTTCCTCCAGAACCTCCAATTTCTTGATCCGGTCAATACGGTATATGGTCGGAAACGGATCATCTGCATTTTTAAACTCTTCTTCCTTGTTGATTCCTTCTATGAACCCCACCAGATAAAAATAATATTCGGAAAATAGAATTGCCAGAGGCTCCAGTCTCCGTTCCACTGTAGCTCTCCCCTTTAGCTTGCCATACCTTATATGTATCACCGACACTCCCGTATTGCTTGTCCAAGCGGCATCAGCTTATCCAGAAAAGTTTTATGATGCCGCAGTTCTACATAATGGAACCGTTCGTTCGACAACAGGTCATTCACAAGCCTGCGGTTCTCCTTCGGAATACAATTTGCTATCAACTTGTCTAATATGCCCATCATTTCTTTTTTTGTAAATGCACGGCTTTCCAGAAGAATTTTGCCGACAGCCAGTATCTCATCATTGGACAGCCCCACTTTTCCATCCTGTTCCAGACAATAGCCCTTTTTCTGATAATCATAAATGAGATATTTCCGGATACCTTCTTCCGCAGTCTGGTTGTCAAGAAAATCCCTGATCTCATCCAAATCCCTCTGGATGCTCTTTTCGGTTACACGGAACCTTTTGGCCGCTTCTGATTTTTTTACAAGCCCCTCATTCACCAGCTCCGAATACAGGCAAAGTATCCGGCTGCTTTTGGGGTATTCCTTTCCTTCCATAAACTTCATCCCCTTTGTATGGATTTCATTCATTATACTCATAAGGTTGGACATATTCTGTCCACACCTTCGATTTTTATATTATTTTTTCATAATATATCATTTAAAAGTGTATCACTTGATTGGGAAATATGCAATCAGGATATTTTATCTATAATTAAGTCATGCAAACATGAATATCCTATTTCATTCAGCAAAACCTATTATAAGAGGAGGTACTCTATATGGTCCGGCTCCGGGTAACTGAACTTCTGGAGGAACGCCACCTTAGCAAATACTGGCTATGGAAACGGCTTGGCATGAGCTATGACAACTATAACAAAATGATTAAAAACGAAACCCATTCCATCCGTTATGACATAATTGACAGCATGATGAAAATTCTGGATTGCCCATTAGAGGATTTGTTTGAGGTGATTGCAGACGAAGACAAAAAATAAAGGGGTTAGCTGTTCTTATACCATCAGCTAACCTCTTTATTTTACACTCTCCAGTTTGCAGATTATGTTTTATAATAATCTGCCCCCAACAATCGCTGCAATCTTGCTGTTTCACTTTGTATGGACATAATTTTAGGGGCATCTCTATGCGAAGATACCCCATATGTATGCTTATGCCGTTTTCATTTAATTTACATTTTTTTACTGGTTCCATGCCAGCAGTTTTTAACTGTTCTTTTTCAGGTTCGGCTTAGGAATGACTACAATAAAAATAGCAGCAAGCAGAAGCATTTTAACTACCTCATACCAATTCAGTGGCGGGGTATTTGTAAGGGTTCCCTCCTGGCCTGATGCTGGGACTTCTACCACATTTTCTGTCTCGCCAACAGCTTCCCTTCTATTGCTGATTGCAATATTGGAAATCCCATCATTCATCTCATACACAATATCCACATTTCCCAAATCCAATTTGATATTATCTGGAATCTGGGCAGAGGCAGATGCTTCGGTCACATCATCTGTGGCATTTGAAGCCGTGTTGTCAGACGCACTTGAGGCTCCTGTCTCTCCTGATACCCCTGTGTTAGCTGTGGCAGTGGATGTCCCTGTTCCCGGCTCTGTTTTCACACTTCCATTTCCCTGCGAACCCTGTGTATTCGTTGATGGGATATTGTAAGTATAATAATTATAGGTTGCCGCAGACTTATCTTCATAGTTCTCCGTAGTAGACCTGTCATCATTGTTAGTCGTTGTGGTATTTGTTGTAGTGCCGGAATTGCCTGTATCAGATGACGTTCCATTGCTGTCACTGCTTCCGGGCTTATCTCCGTTACCTTCCGTGTTGGCACTGTCTCCTGGTTTATTTCCGCTGTCTCCAGTGTTGCCACTGTCTTCCGGCTTGTTTCCATTGTCCCCGGTGCTGCTACCATCTTCTGGTTTGTTCTCAGTACCTCCGGTGTTGCCATCACCGTCCGGTTTGTTCCCACTATCTCCTGTATTACCATCACCGTCTGGTTTGTCCCCACTCTCTCCAGTGTTGCCGTCACCGTCTGGCTTGTTCTCACTATCTCCTGTGCCACCGCCATCTTCCGGCTTATCTCCGCTGTCCTCAGTGTTATCACCATCCTCTGTCCCGTTTCCATTGCCTTCAGTATTGTCTCCGCTATCTCCAGTGTTATTACCACCTTCTGATGTATTGCTCCATCTCCGGTGTTGTCACCGCCCTCTGATGTATCGCCTCCATCTCCGGTGTTGTCACCGCCACCTTCACCTTCGCTATTACCACCAGCAGAATTATCTTCATATACCAGTTTCATGAGTGAACTGGGATTGGATAAATCAAAATGGAATATCATATCTTCTGTATATCCTTCGCTGTCAAGCACCCACTCTATGGGCGTGATCCCTTCTTCCTCATACAAAGAAGAAGCTTCTGCTATGCTGTCCATATTGAAAGCCTTAACACTGGTATCATTTGCTATATCTGCGCCTGCAGCAGCCGTATTTGCGAAAAAAGCGCAGCGTGTCAATGTAGCTGTAGCATTGTTATGGATTCCCCCTCCGCTGGATGCTGCCACATTCCTATATACTTTACAGCCTGTCATATCTAACATGCCGTTGCCGGAAACCATAACAGCTCCAGCCTCTGATGAAGATACACCATTTCGCAATGTACAATTTCGCAAAGACACACTCCCTCTTGTGAAAATATGCCCACCTTGGTATCCGGTATTTCCATCAAATACAACTCTGTCTGCATTCAACACTCCCGTTGTTTCTACAAATGCTGCCCCGCCACTTCCTGCGGCCGTACTGTGGTTTTGGATAACAACATCATTCATATTAACTATGCCCATCACCAAAAACAAACTTCTGTTGCCAACTACATTGGAATTATTCCCTTCAAATGTTATATTACTGAAAGTAACGTTTCCATCATAAGCAATATTAAAACACCCGTCAGCACCCATACGTAGGATTGTAATATGTTTCCCGCCTCCGTTACTTCCTATCTGCCCAACGTTCGTATCAATGACAATCTCCGAATCAATCCCTATCACATCCCCATCTGCCGCATTTTCTACAGCACTGATCAATTCTGATACAGTTCCGGCAATAACAGGAGAGTCTGATGTTACCGGATCTTCGTCGGATGCTTCCGCAATGATCTGTACCGTCTGGACTGCCACCAGGGAGATAACCAGCGCAAGCACTACCCATAGTTTTGTTGTCTTTCTTTTTTTCATCTGTTTTACCTCATTCTTTCTTAAAAGTATTTTTCAGGGCATAAGCATACTCTTGAATTATATAGAAGAAAAAAGAAAGCAAGTTATCTCATGTATGCAATAGATATTTTCTTATCCAAAACTGCTGGATGTATAGCAATCAAATTATCCCCTCCATATTATCCTGCTAAATTTTTTTCAGATTTTTAGGATTAGACAGCCTGCTGCAAATTTGCATCAAATTATTTGATATTGCTAAATATTTATAGCAAATTATCTCTGGGCATATGTCAGGCAGAAAGGACTGGGGCGTACCATATTCCGGTATGCCCCATGCTCTACATAAACTTTTCCAACACGCCATTCAGCCCTTCTGGGAAATCGTCGCTATATTCCGGTAAGGTTTCTTCCTCCGGAGGCTGTCCAGTGTTTTTTATGCCGCCTGGGATTCCAGCCGCTATCTTTTCAAGCTGTCCTGCAAAAACAGCATTCTGGGAGGCCAGTTCCCCATGCACAATCTCCCGTATCCGTTCCATGCATCCATCTGTCCACATCCTCTCCCCATCTTTAAAATGCTGCTGGAGGATATCCTTTACATAAACAGGCATAGACAGGCCGAGACGCTTTTTCTCTGCCTCCAGTTCCCTGTACAGCTCCATATCCGGCACATTTTCTGGTTTAAAGCGCAGCGTTATGATCCTGTCATCCGACATGCTATGATACCCCCTGGTTCCTCAATATCTGCCTAGCAAGGTATTCGTATCCTTTTGCATTGGCATGGATGTCACAGTCATATGCGGTATTCGGCTTACGCTCTGAAAAATTCTTTGCCGCCACCGCGCCGCCTCCCACATAAATGACGTTGCAGTAATCAAGGTCATACTCCCGTTCCCTTAATTCTAATTCCAGCATGTAAATCTGCTCCCTGATATCTGCCCTGATTCGATTTGCATATGCCCTTGGCAGAAGGTTCTCCTGTTTCAGGATGACCTTCAATATCTCGCCCTCGGAAACCTCCTTTCCATATTGCACCTGCAGGTTCCCCTGTATCTGCCGTATCCATTTCACCATCGCCTTTTCTACCGTAACGGACTTCCTCTCAATTGGGATTCCATTTTCCAGATAAACCACATCCGTTGTCTTGCTCCCTATGTCCACAATCAGATAACCTCCCTCCATATTTTTCAGACGTGGCGCAACCGCAGAATAGCATTGCGGGAACACGAAAGTCCGGCTGATGTTCACATCATACCGGACTCCCTCAAATTCATATTTCAATACCGGCTTCTGGCTGTAATACTCCAACAGCCGCCGTTTCTCCCTCCCATAATCGGAAAACGGAAGCCCTACTGCAAGTATAATATCCGCTTTCTGAATTCCTGCTGGAGAAAACTCTTTCGCTATAGCGGCCATTGTCAACAGCCGTGCATTTTCATCCGAAACCTTATCCTCCGTGATCGCCGCCCTTCCTTCGCCCACCTTATAATACTTCCTTTCATATTTTAGTGAGTGTTCTTTAACAGATGGCTCTACCTTTCCTAACGCATAGACGCCATTTTCAAATAATGCCTCCGCCGTCTTTCCAAACTGGTAGCCATTGTCAAAGCCTACGATATACTGTCCATTGCTTAAGTGAACCATGCTCATGCCTCCTATGCTGAAATCATTTCAAGGAACTCCTGCTCAGTCAGGACAGGGATTCCAAGTTCTCTTGCCTTTACCAGCTTGCTCCCCGGCTTCTCCCCACAGATAAGATAATTCGTCTTTCTGGTGACAGAACTTCCTGCTGTTGCACCGAGACTGATAATCTTGCTGTTGATACCGTCACGGGTAAAGTTTTCCAATTTCCCTGTTGCTACAATCGTGCATCCAGTAAACGGATTGCTGCCTGTGTTGTTCTTATTCTCCATAAAATTTTTCCCTCTTTTCTCAAAATTCAATTCCTTCTGTAATGATTTCCATAGTTTCAGTTTCTCCCCATCATGGAACCATTCCCAAATATTATGGCTCATGGTCTCTCCGAAGTCCGGAAGGGCTGTAAAATCAAAGCAGTCCACCGCTGCCTTTGTAAACTCCTGTAAATCCCCATCGAAATACTGATCCAGCGCACGGCCCGCCGTCCTGCCGATCATGGGAATATCCATAGCGACCACATATCTTACAAAAGTTGTGTTCCTGCTCCTGTCAATGGATTCCTGTATTTTCTGGCAAGACTTCTCACCGAATCCATCCATTTGGACAATCTCTTTATGATAGCGATCCAAATGGTAGAAGTCATGAAACGTATGCAGAAATCCCATTTCCATAAAGCTGGCAATCGTAGCCTCCGAAATGCCGGATATATCCATAGCCTTCTTCTCTACAAAATGCACAAATTTCCTTAATATACGGCTTCCGCAGTCCGGGTTGTCACAATGGAGCGTTTCAATCAGCCGCCTTTTATCCCCAACCCTCGAATAAACCCTTGCCGCCTTTCCGCAGCATGGGCATTTCTTCGGTATCAGGTTCTTATTGAATCTTCCCCTGTCAAGGTTTTCTTCAATATGGGGGATAATCATATTCCTTTTTGAAACGAGTATCCGGCAGCCAGGATGAAGCTCCAAATCTTTGATAAATGACAGGTTATGCAGACTTGCCCTTGATACGGAACAGCCATCAATCTCCACTGGATCAAATATTGCGACAGGTGCAATTTCACCAGAACGGCTTGTTTCCCACTTGATGGATCGGAATACCGTTTCATAAGTATCATCCTCAAATTTAAAGGCTATACCGTCTTTGTAATGGTGTCCAGTCCTGCCGCATTCTTTTGAATAGGAAAGGCTGTCATAACGCAATACCATGCCATCGATCGGAATCCGCTTATCTTCCGCAAGCGCTTTCAATTTTTGTATCTCTGCCTTGACTTCTCCTAATGCTACATTCTTTTTCATAGATACAAAGGGACATATATCAACCCCCAGTCCCTGTACCGCTTGTAACAGTTTCCCACGGCTGTCTGCCAGTCCTCCAAACGCTTCCATTCCTTCAATGATATTAAATGCGTAAAAATACACACAGCGTCCCTTACAGATGGATGGATTCAGCACACGGATTGACCCTGCTGCTAGATTCCTTGCATTACAGGCTTCTTTTCCGCCATTTCCAAAAGCCTTATCTTTGAGCTTTTCAAAATAGTCATTATGTATCAGCCCCTCCCCGGTGATAACCAGCCTCCCTTTATGGGGGATTTTCACCGGAACATTATAAAACGCTGGAATATTATGGGTGATCACCTCCCCCACATCACCATCTCCCCTTGTGGACGCTTCTGTAAGTTCCCCATCCTCATAGCAGAGCTTAATGGTAAGCCCATCCAATTTCAGCATAAGGAGCGCCTCTGCTTTCCTTAACATCTGCATTAGTTCCTCTGTCTGCTTGGTCTTGTCAAGGCTTAACAACGGAATAGGGTGCCTTACCTTCTCCAACGAGCTGGCCGGGGCATAGCCTACTGTCTGTGTTGGAGAATTGCTGTAGATAATGCCTGTCTTCTTCTCCAATCCCTGCAATTCATCATAAAGGTGGTCATAAACTGCATCCGATACACTCGGAGATGCCAGATTGTAATACTCATAGCGGTACTGGTTCATTTTTGTGACAAGTGCCATAATTTTTTCCGCATCCCCTTGTTTTGTTTGTTTTCCCTTCATAATTTCATCCCTCCGCTTTTCTCTCATAAATTTTTTCTTTCCGTGTCGCGTTATCTCTTACAGCTACCTTCGGATATTTTTTCAAAAACTCATCTTTCCTCTTCAAAGCCGCCTCCATGCTGCCACAGGAATACCCCCAGCTGATACGTTTTCCATTTTCACCAATGGGATGGACATCAGCACCCTTCCATGTAAAATCATCAAGGTTCGCATTGACATAGGCGCATTCCTCAATGATGAAATCTGCCAGCAGGGCCGCCATGATATGCATAGCCTCATCATCTGTGTTTAATGTTTTAAAAATGCCAAGCCCTTTCTGCAGTTTTTGGCTGTCCTCATAATACTCAATCCAAAGGTCTAAATAAATTCCTTCATTACCGCCATAACCCAGATTACTTTTCAGGTCAAACTCATAGTTGGTAATCGGTACAGGCGCATGTGTCGCCAGTCCATAGTCTAGGATATGAGGCAATTTATCTTTCTCTTTCAAAATGCCACGTATCCTGTTAAACAGTTCCTCCGTCGTCATGGGTTTTTTCATCATCTAAAATCCTCCTGCTTCATAAGAATCCTGCTTTTAAAGCATTTACCATACATCCCTGCCAGGCACAAATACTACCGATATATTCTGGTACTTCTGAAACTGTTCCATGCCTGTATCCGGCTCTCCGTCAAATTCATTGCCAACTGATGTGCATAAGGATGCTTTCCTGTCTGCCCTCGGTTCAACATCCTTCCATATGGTTCCGTCATCATCCATATATACAGGCCTGTCCCATGAATCCCTTCCTAAAAATTTTAAATGAAGCACCTCCGTCTTTGCCATTACACCTCACCTCCCTGCTTTATGATTTCCATATCAATAACTGCTGTAATCGCACTCATCCGATCCATATCTGCCATATCCGCTTTGTCATCACCATTCCTTGAAAAGAACAAAACAACAAAATCCCTCAGATTCCGAAGGTCTACTATCTGCATCCCTTCTAATTCCAGACTGTTCCTTATCAGGCTGCACTCCTCGTCAGTTACAAACCCAAAAGTTTCTGGTACATAGCCCTTCAAAAGATCTCTGAGATTTTGAAAATTAGTATTTTTCATGGCTTCCCTCCTCTGCTTGTCCAATAAACTATTTCCATATCCTGCATTCTTCTGAAAGAATCAGCTATCATTTCGCATAGAGATAAATCCTTTCTGTATCACAACTTCTCCACAATGCAGATTGTCACACACTTTTGGTCCGCTGATTGCAAGTCTTATAATAATGGCATTCATCGGCGCATCCGGCCATTTCCTCTGATAAGCCTGTATTATGGCATCCTGCACATCTGGGGCAACCAGAATCCTTGTACAGTCGTACATGGTATCTTCTGTCTCTTCATGCCCAGCTTCCTCCGCTACACAACGATAGAAGTCAGACAGTGTATGCTCCATCTGTTCTTCTGTCAATGCGATGCTTCTCTCACCATCTTCCACCAGAATCCTCATTCTTCCTCACTCCTTTCCTAACAAACTTCAAAAGGAGAACCCTTTGCGGATTCTCCCTTTGTTATAAATGTGGTTTTGTTTCATAAATTTACTACAACTTCATGAAATGATATATACCACTATCCCTTTTATAATATATGCTTAAAAAATAATGAAACTGCATTTTGATTATTCTGTCAGCCACATCCAGATTACTTCATTAGTCTAAAGTACCTTTACCTATTCAGAGAACAGCTTTTCTTCACTCTGGTAGGCAACAGCGGATTCGTTCTTGCTTCGTTGAACGATTCTTATATCATAGTGCGGACATGGCAAGTGTGCGTCCTCCCTTCTCTCTTATTGGGCAAAAGAAAAAGCAGGATACCTGTCAAAAGATTTCCTACTTAGGTTTCTTGCTGTTTAGCGGTTAATTATTCAATTTTTGACAGACTATCAGTTCGATAAACTGGAATTTTATCATTCTATGAGTAGTCATCTACTGTCTATATCAAATATCATGTAAATCCTTATTTCCTTAGATCAATAATTTCCCAATCATCAGCGAATGCGCCCTCGCTTTTTTCATATGTTTTAGATTGCATCGCCACACATAACAGTTTCTTAGGTCTACTCATGCCAACATAGGCAAGCCTGCGACTATAATCAAACAGATTCGAACTTCCGAGTTGGCCTATGCCGTAATATGGAAGGATTCTATTTAAGTCTGATGCCCCTTGCCTATCAGTTTCAAGGTAAAGGGTCGCATCATGCGTTTCACCCTTGACCCCGTGAATTGTATCAAATTCTATCCTGCGTCCTCTGATTGGATCAATGAATATATTTTTCTCGGTTTTTTCCGTCTGACTTACAACAACAACCTTATCAAGAAAATATTCTGGTAGGCTGTCAAAAATATCGTCTGCGTGAGGATTCTTAATTTTCAAAAGCACATTTATCTTTTGCCGCATTAGACAGTCAATATTTTCCCTCTTAATATTCTGCATTCTTGACATTTCGTAAATCCACTGACGATATATTTCCCGATATTCATCGTCAAGCGACCTTTTTATTGTAGCTACTGAATACTCTTTGCCTGATATTGGATGTATAACTTTAGCATAATGGAAGATGCGACATAAAAGCTTACGAACAATGCGTTCTGCTTTATACAAATTACCTTCTAATAAACTTGTGGTGATATCCTCTACTAATACCCAATAGTTATACTCACTCTGTTTTTTCATAGAGCTGTCAAATTCAGACCAATAGCTTCCTATTTTGAGCCCAGACGAGTCCTTTTTTCTGACGGCACCGATAGCTTTATATATGCCTTTATTATCATAAAGTCCATGAGTCTCCATTGCATTGATAAATCCACTAATCACTCTGTCGATTTTCTCAGGATCAAAAATGAGTAATATCGGTTTAACACCAGTCTTGCCTGCAAATGTAACGATGTTTTTGTTGGCTTTCTTTAGTTTGCAGATCACATCAGCAATTTCCTGACTGTATCTGCAAGAGTTCATGATAGACAAGAAGCCGTCCTGAGGTACCCAATCTGGTGTTTTGTCTTCTGAAGAGTTATAGATAGCCTGGTCTGAATCTCCAATTTTGATTACCGTACATTTTGCTGAGTTAAATATTGCAGCTATTGCTTGTCGCTGAATACTATCGCAGTCCTGATATTCATCGATAAACACATACTGGAATCGTGATGAAAAAAGATCCGTATATGTTTCGGGTAGAGCATCTACAGCGGTTTTGGCATATGAATAGGCATCTTGATACCGCATTATACCTTCATATTTTAAAAGATCTGCAATCAATACATTATACTGTTTGGTAGAAGTTTTGTCTACGCCGGCCAACGCTCTTTTCTGTTTCCCTACACAAAGGGCACCATCATCCCGAATATACAGTGCCTGTATATGTTCAAGCCGCTCGGTAAATTGACCACCAGTTTCAAAACTATTCTTTGTCACAAAATCAAGAGTCCTGTATTTTGCGTTATTCTGCATTCTGTTTAACATATGCTGTGCATAAGTGAGATTGTCAACCGCTTGTACATTCCGACCAATAATATTTCGCAAATATGGCATCGTTACAAATTTATCAACAAATGATTGGATTGTTCCGATGTAATTTGGATAACTAAGAAGTTTACCAGCATAGCCTGAAAGCCGTTTTCTAATTTCATCTACAGCAACATTTGTGTGAGAAAGGACGCAAATTCCCGCACCATTTTCAAGCGGCATCCTGTCAACCAGCAGTTTCAACTTTGCGAGAAGAACAGTTGTTTTTCCACTACCCGGGCAAGCCACCACGTCGGCTGAATGCCAACAACGTATAACATTTCTTGCATCCTCTGGAAAGCGTGCTCCTTCTGGTAAAAGAAGCTTCTCAGTCAATTCAATATCCTGATCGGAAATTTCCCATTCCACCATAGAATCCCCCTTATTTACACAGCTTCTCCTGCTGCATACTTGATAGCGTTCACTATGTAACTTAAAAATTGATCTCTCTCAATCTTGGATTTCAGCTCGGATTTCTTTTGCTCATCCGTTTTCAGAGCATACAAATCAAGATCAAACATCTTCTCTTGTGTGAGCTTGCTCGGTATTACTGATATTTTCCAACGCAAGATTGATGCTAAGCATTGGGCTACGATTGCTTTTAAACTGCTCTTTCCATCCCCATTAAGCATTAAGTCGTAAATCTTGTATGCCATTTCTGCCTGAGACAAATCATGCCACTGCTTTGTTTCTTCTTCAGCAGCTTGATTTGCTTCGGTGATTTTTTTATCAGTTAATGAGATATATTCTCGTGCATTTAAAATTTTCATTCCGTAATGAACTGCTTTATGGAAATCTTCTGAAAGACTGCTCATGGCAATGCAATACTCCAGCGTCCACCTCGGTGAAGTGAATCCGTGAACTGAACCGTTAGTGTATTTCCTATTTTTTTCTTTTTCAGCCTGTGCCGATTCAGTTGTTTTCTCGTTGAACTTCCTTTCCTTCGTCTCTGGGTCAACATCATATGGTTTCACATCACAATCTGTAATCACAGAAACCGGAATCCCAATGGTATTTCCATCTTTCCTTACCATAATTCCACTGTATCGAAGAAAAGCCGTACTGCCCACGTTCACAATGGATACTCCATATTTCTCCAACGGATAACCAAGAATATCGGCAATTACTGGAATTAGGATATTCTCTGCGTCACCTTCTACCATTATAATACCCTTAGCAAAAAATAAATTGGCTTTCGTTGAATCAAGAAAGCGCTGAAGAAACAGATAATCTCCTTTTTGAAGTCCAGTCATCCCCTCAGTCAAATCATATCCGACACCATTTTTCATCAGAATCAAATTCTTAAGGTTAATTTTTGAGGCAAGAATTGGACTGTGTGTGGATATGATAATCTGAACATCATTCTCATTATATTCATTTTGAAGATAGCTAATCAATCGAAGCTGAGCCTGTGGATGCAGATGGGCTTCCAATTCCTCAATCAGAGCCAGTCTCATGCCTCCATCAGTATCATCTTTAAGGAGTAATAATTCTGCTGCAATAAATAGCAGATTCAATTCTCCCAACCCTGGGTTAATCTCTGGAGCATTCAACGATAAGGATTCAAGTATAGCCTTGAGTTGAATATCTGATGCTTTCAACTCAGCGTTGCTGGCTTGTCCTTTGTCATTGAAGGATTCCAAATTATCACGAATTGTTTGGAGGATGCGCCTTCCCTCTGCATCATCCGTGAAGTAATCCTCTATCCTCTTGTTTGCGTCTTGAAAAATATCCAAAACGATGTGTTCCTTCTTACCTTTGAAAACAGGATGATTGAGAAGTATTTGTGAAATTCTGGAACTGCGTCCGGAGCTCATCTCACGTTCAGCGTCCCGAAGTGGTTTCAAATAGACAGCTTTCAGCAAATCTCTTGCTTTTCCGTCAATCGAAACACCGTCGTCTACATCACCTACGCGCAATTCCTGAAAGATTTTGTGTCCTTCTTTCCATGCACGATAATGAAGTTCGAGCGTGTATTCAACTTTTTCACCGTTCTTTTTGAACCTCAAATATTCGATAAAGTTCTTCGCTTCATTCTGAGTAAACTCTGTAATCGTGCAATCAATCCTAAACTCAGAGCAAGTATCACCATTGGTAGAATTATAAAAATCCTCATCTATTGGTCTGATGTACTCATTACTCTGCGTTAGCAAAACCAGCTTAAGCGCATCAATTACTGCAGTTTTTCCAGAATCATTTTCTCCAATCAGGGCATTTAGACCTTTATGAAAAGTGATGTGCAAGCCAGGAGTGCCATCCACAGACTTGAATCGGCGGAAGTTATAAATTTGCAATTCAGATATCATCATAATTTTGTTTTTACCCTCGCTTCCAATTATAAATCAGTGATGGAGAGAAATCTTAATCCCAAGATGTAATTTCGTTTTTCAACCCTCACCATTGACTTTCTTTAATTATATAACAAGGCCGTTCAGAAAATAGCATTCAACATCGAAAAACTGCCCATTACTACTGGCAGAACGTCAATGGCAAAGCTTTTTCCAAGCAGTTGTCAGCCTTTTAAGCTCATTAGCAAAACATCTCCGTAAACTCGAATTTATTTTTCAGGTACATCTTTTTTACTTGCTTGATTTGTCCATCCGTACTTTTCACTTTTATAACGTTTATAAATTTCTTCTCTGTTGTTATAATGCTGTACTAGATTTGGAAAAACACCATTTCGTACAGAAAAAATCAAATTTTCCGGAGCTTCGTTGTCCACCAAAGACATCATAGTAAGAATGTATCCAGTATATATACCATCTAAATAAGCTGTTTGTTGCATATTGTGAATTAGATATTTTCCCGGCAATCCAGCATATTCTTGTGGAATAAACCCCTTTTTTACGAGCTGATTTGACCATAGATCCAATAAATCTTCTTCATTTTTCTTACTAAATAATTCATCAATATTAATCCCCTGGATTTTTTCTTTTACAAATTTTGAAATAATACCTATGAGCATCTTACCTATATCTGATAATTCTTGATTTGCAGCTTGTTTCAATTCATCAGCTACCCCATCACCTAATCGCACCCCATTTTTATTTTCTACCATCTTGTTGTACCTTCCAGTTCACATTTTCAAATACCAATTTGTCTTTAGCTTCATTATACGCTATCCCATAAAAAAAGTATAGTAAGATTTCAGAAAACCTGTCGAATAGAAACAGCTTATAATGTCAGATGATTCCATGTGACACACCCACAAAAGAATAACCCGTAGTTCCCGGTAGAAAATTGTATCTACATATATTTTTTATTGATTTATCAATGTTTGACACAGTTACGATCCTTTGTAGACACAATTGCTTATTTGTACCTATATCCCGATGAAAGCTTTTAAATATAACCATTATCGTGTAGATACAATTTTACACAGGGAACTAGTACTGTATCCGGTTAGTTTCTAAAGTATAACCGGATACAGTCTTGCCAGTTTGATTCTTGCATCCTGTGTTT
>VSND01000061.1 GCA_009774145.1 Lachnospiraceae bacterium
CGGTTAGAAGTCCTTTTCGTGGGTAAGTAGTATAACACGATTGTTTTTGGTGATGAGATGTGCTATATATTATAATTGACAAATTGGAGTTGAGAAGATGTTTTGTAATGAGATAAAAACTATACAAAGCCTTACAACATATAGTTAATGGGAGTTTAGGCCAGGCTTTGATATGACTTTGAAATGAGGAAAAGCATATGGAAGAAAACTACAATACCCTCATCAAACAAGCGGTTCGGGCAGTGCTGAAACCCAAAGGGATGTTCCAGAAAGGTTCTGCCCGGATATGGATAGATGATAATGGCTGGTTCTTCACGGTTGTGGAATTTCAGGGCAGTTGGTGCGACCGGGGGAGTTATCTGAACATAGGAATGCAACATCTATGGAACGAGTGGGAATATTTGTTTACCGTATGTGGCACACGGGAAGCCAGAGAGGGGGCATGGGTCGGATATAAAGGAAACGTAGAAATTTTCTCGCAAGAGATTACTTCTTTAGCGGAAACTGCGCTGGAACGAATTTTAGAGTATCGGACACTTGCAGACCCAGAAACAGCTAAGACTATACCTCTTATAAGCAGTGTAATTGCGCCCTTTTGGCCTGCGTGGAATCAGTTTATGACTGCCGCACTGGCAGGGGACATTCCTTTGTGCCTTGAACTTGAGCCAAAAGTCCGTCGGGCGCTGGAGCGTGTCCCAATAGATGGGGCAGAAGAAATGTTGGCACAAATTTTGTCCCTTTTGGATGAGCCTCAAAAAATTCATGCATATATTGTGGACAAGATTATTGCGCAACGAGCGTATTGGCGGAGTAAGCCTGGATTGAGACGTTTATCAGTTCATCCAGAATATGGTTAATATTTCCATGATAACTCTGTACCATATCTTCCAGCCTGTCATGCAGATAAAAAACTAAAACAGGGCGGCGGTAATAGGCATTCCTGCGAATGCTTTCAGAATTTATAACAAATTCCCCTTTTCGAAATCTAAAACAACATTTTTTAAGTCGGGATGATTGCAATAAGCTTTATAATTAGTGGTCTGGTATTGCAAAAAATGGGTGGCCATAGAAGCCACCCATCCTATCAAAATGGAATTTTCAAAATTACTTTTGCACCGCCTGTGCTCTTGGAGTTTTCTAATATAAGCTCACCATTATGTTGTTCCATAATGGATTTTGCAATATATAAGCCCATACCAAAGTGCAGCTTTGAATTACGGCTTTGGTCGTCCATGAAAAATTGCTCTTGTGCGTGCTGCAACGCTTCGTTAGAAAATCCTCTCCCCTCGTCCGTGACTGAAATTTCAACAAAGCTGTCTTTTCCGCAGACATCTATATGAAGTGTTCCATCTTGCGGGGAATAGTCCAACGCATTATTTACCACATTTTGAATGGCACGTCCTAACAAAACCTGATCTGCGGTTAGCTGCATTGGGATGTTGGACGTACTCATTCGCAAATGAATTTCTTTTGTCCTGCACAAAGCATCTATGGATACCTTCACCTGCTTTAGATAATCAGGAAGATGAAAGATTTCTTTATTCAGCTGATACCCTGTTGAAGCCGTAGACAGGTCTATCAGGGTTTTCACATAAACTTGCATCTGCGTATAGCTGTCTGTGATGTAGTCAGCACATTCCTGCTGTTCTATTGTTAAGTCAGTATCGTACAACAATTCCGTATTGCCTCGGATGATGGTTAGCGGTGTCTTGAGATCATGGGCGAATGCAGAAATCTGTTCTTGCCGCAGTTTGTCGGCCTGCCACTGTTCTGTAAGCGATTTTTTTAGTGCCAGTTTCATGTGATTGAGTGCATCAAGAGTTAAGTCGATTTCATATAGATGGCTTTTTTCAATCTCAAAATTCAAATCCTGCTGCTCAATTTTCTTTACAGCAGTCAGCAATTTATCCATTTTATTCCCAAGGTATTTCCCGAATAGCCAGGACAAAACCATCAAGAAAAGCAGAATTTCCAATATAATGACAGCAATTAAAACCCAGTCTGCCGAAGGAAATATTCTATGCAGCAGTGGATTGCTGAACTGGGCGGTCATTCTATACCTTAAAATCAGTATTTCGTCAGTCCTGTCTATCACAGCATACAGATAAGGCTTGCTGCTTGTCTGATTGTTCACGATGCACATTTTCCAAACGGAAGCTGGTTCTTCCTGATCGAGCGAACCGCCAATATACTTTCCGTCTTTTGTGAAAAGGGCATATTCACAAAGGGGTGGTATTTCATTTTCTGTAATCCGATCTGTGGATTGTAAACTTCCCCTCGCATTTTCTATTTCTGCGCTCATTCTATTTATTGGGTATATAAATCCAATTTCAACGCCAAATAGATAGAAGGCTATGTTGACAAAAGCAACCAGAAAGACACCAAGCGCAAGAAATATCGCATACTTCATAAAAACAGTACGCAGTTTTCTTACACCCATTTATAGCCAACCCCCCAAATTGTTTCAATCGTTGACAAGTGAAATTCAGCTAACTTCCCGCGTATATTCTTGACGTGAGTAGAGATAACAGAACTATCACTTTCTCCGTCAAATCCAAAGACCGCCTCATAGATTTGCTCCCGCGTAAATGTTTGTCCATGATGCCGCGCCAGATATTCGCATATTTCGTACTCACTTTTTGTCAACGGAACCTTTTTTGAGTTGATTTCAGCTTCTTTTGCATTGAGGTGGAAAATGACGCCGGATATTGAAAAGCTGTTTTTCTTTTCTCTTACATCACGCCGCAAGTGAGCATTTACCCGCGCTCTAAGTTCGTTTGTCCCAAAGGGCTTCGTAATATAGTCATCTGCTCCAAGTCCTAATCCCTGAACAATTTCACTTTCCTGCGTTTTTGCAGTAAGGAAAATAATTGGGCAATCCACACGGTCACGGATTTGATTGCAGAGGTCAAAACCATCAATTTCCGGCATCATAACATCCAGCAAAATCAAGCCAAACTTTGAAAAATCCATTTCTGTGACTGCTTTGGCGTTTGATTGCAGTGTAACTAAATGCCGATCTTTTTCTAAAACGCGCCTGACAAGCTGGAGCATAGCCATATCATCATCCACTACCAATATATGCGCCATGATCTCACCTCTCTGTCCAAGTTTATATATCCCGCTTGAGATAACCTCTTTTTCATGGCCCTATTTGCACTCCAAGGACATCTACATTACTGTTGCGCCAAAAGGCATCAACGCCAGTTTTGCCATTTTGAAGCACTGTACTCCGAAAGGAATACCGATAATCGTACAACACAAAAGCAACCCATTCAGCAGCGCCGCCAACGCCAAAGGGATACCGCTGATAGGCAGCCACAAGATATTGGCAATCGCGGACATAGCGCCGCCGCCATAATTCACATCTTTTCCAAAAGGGAAAAAAGCAAATGATGCAAACTTAAAGCATTGACGGCCAATCGGAATACCGATGATAGTAATGCTCCATAAAACACCGGCAACCAGCCAGGAAATTCCCTGCCACAGCCCGCAGCACAAGAAACAAATAATATTGCCCAACCATTTCATCAGTTCTACCTCCACGCTCAATCGGCTGACCGATTTCCGTTATATCTGGAAAACCAGAGGACTGCAATTCCTATTATAGCACAAGTTGACAATATGCAAAAGAGGATGCCAAAATCCATACCTATTCTGTCTGGCGGCATTAGGCCAAAGGTCGTTTCCAGAACGTAAGAAGAAAAACGAATACCCCAACCATAAGGGATGACAAACCAGATGCCCGTGCCTAATCCTGTTTGGAGAAGCGCAACCAAAAGGCTCCCGAACACGCCAATCCCTATTCCCAAATTTTTACCAAATCGAATTGCTAATACGAAATGAATACCATACAGCAAAATGTTGCTGCCCCAAAGGACAAGGGGAATTACTGTATAAAATCCGGAAGGAATTTCTGTTGTGCCGCCAACCAGTGGAAATAGCACGCCAAATAGTACACTACTCAATACGGTTGCCAAAAGTCCAGTCACAGGCAAAACAGTCAATTTGGAAAGAGCGGCTTTCTGTCTGTACGGAAGTGTCAATATATTTTGAAAATGCCCTGCTTTTGCTTCCTGTTCTGCTGCAACATAGCAGACAATCCCGATCGCAAAGGGAAAAGCAACGGCCATGATCTGAAAGTAAGCAGCCAGTTTATTGATGTCATTGCTTTGGGAAACGCCCGCATACAGTAACATCATAGCCGCCCCGCATACGGCAAAAATAGCGTGCAGAAGGAAAAAACAGGAATGACACAATTTGTATAAATCACTTTTCAAACAGCAGATATAGTTAGCCATTGGACTTTCCCCCACTTCCAAGCAATTTAGAGCAAATCCAGAAGGCGGCAGCAGCTAATGCCAGGCTGATAGCAAGAGCGGGAAAAATATGCGCAACAGCCAATAACGGAGAACCGTCCTCAATGGGAAGTCCGTTAGGACGTATCTTGAAAAACGGGCAGACTACGCGGGCCGGAATAGCGTATGGATTCAGAAAGAACCATGCTTTTTCTGCGCCAATAGCAGATGAAACAATATTCGCCACAAAAGTTATCAGCACAGAGGGAAGATACCCTGTTTTGCCTGCAATCAGCATCACAAAAGGAAGCTGCCACAGGCAAGTAAGGAACAGCAGCATACAGCCGATCATGCTGTCCAGCGGCGAAATGTTCATAGTCGTAAAACCGGCAATTCCCGTAGTAAATAACCACATGAGCAGATTGCTGATAAAAAGCACAGCAGTCAGGGCAAGTCCTTTGCCAATCCATATTTTCGCAGAAGGGAACGGCAAACAGACAATGTTTTGCAGCCCTGTATTTTTCTCACGGATCACAGTACCTGCGGCCCACAGTGCGATTACAACAGGAAGAAGTATAGTGCACCACCAGTTGTAAGCCGAATATTGTACTGCATGACTGCTCAAGAAAAAGCCGACAAGTACAGTTGCCAACGGCGCACCAAAAATCAATTTCATCGAGAAGCTGTGCCGCATTTTAAGAAGTTCCGAACGTACAATCCCGAACATTATTTCTCACTCCTTTCCCTGTGTGCGCCAACAACATCCATAAAAATACGTTCCAGATCGTGGTTCTTATGGATTTCGTTTTCATAGCCTAAATGTCCGGCAGACATAATGCCAATGTGGTCAGCAATCTGCTCAACTTCGGAGAGTATATGGCTGGACAATATGACGGTGATCCCTTTTTGCGGAAAACTTCTGATAAGCTCACGCAAATCTTGAATACCAATCGGGTCTAACCCATTTGTCGGTTCGTCCAGGATAAGCAATTTGGGCTGTGACAACAGAGCCAGGGCAATTCCAAGCCGCTGTTTCATTCCCAGCGAAAAATGGCCTGCCCGTTTTTTCCCGGTATTCTCAAGCTGCACAATACCAAGCACCTGCTTGATGCGGCTTTCTGAAAGCCCCAGGGCCAGTGTTCGGGCTTTCAGGTTTTCATAGGCCGAGAGATTTTCATAGAGCGGAGGCATCTCGATCAAAGCACCAATGTTTTCCAAATCTGCCCGGCTCCATGGATGGCCGTCAAATTCAATCGAGCCAGAGGTGGGGCGGAGAATACCTGTAATCATTTTCAAGATGGTAGATTTCCCCGCACCATTCGGCCCCAGCAGCCCATAAATTGAGTTGCGCTGAATATTCAATGACACATTGTTCACGGCCATCTGCCCTTTGAAGCTTTTACAGAGGACAGTTGTTTTTAAGATCATATCCATATAATCAACCCCTTTCTTGATTGTAACAACAGCATATCCTGTGATTTTGAAGATTTCATAAAGATTTTCACAAAAAATACAGGAACTATAAACCGTGAACAGACGCATATGGGTAATTGATGTGTCTGTAATAGACTGGTCTTTAGTTACTCTAACATGCGCCATCTCGTTGACAAAGGGACGGAGAAAAATTATAATAGGTATCATCGAACCAATAAGAGAACAGGAATCAGGAAAGGATTATGCTATGAGATGGCTTGATAAAATGGAACGCAGATTCGGAAGGTATGCGATTCCGAATCTGATGTATTATATTATTATTCTGTATGCGCTGGGGTTTGTTGTGCAGGTGGTTTCTCCGGAACTTTACTATCAGTATCTGGCGCTGGATGCTGCAGCGATCCTGCGGGGGGAGGTATGGAGGATCTTTACCTTTATCATCCAGCCGCCCACCGGAAGCTTTATCTTCATATTTTTCTCGCTGTATCTTTATTATATGATCGGGAAGATGCTGGAATATCAGTGGGGAGCTTTCCGGTTCAACATGTATTTCTTTTCCGGACTGATCCTGCATGTACTGGTCTGTCTGGCCATTTATCTGGTAACCGGATATAATATGTCCTATGGGACCATGTACCTGAACATGTCGCTTTTTTTTGCATTTGCGGCGCTGTTTCCGGATGTGCAGTTTTTACTGTTCTTTATCATTCCGATCAAATGCAAATATCTGGGGTATGCCAACGGCCTTTATTTTATCATCACGATCGTTGCCGGTTTTATTGTGCCGATCGGGACTCCGACCTGGCGGTCCCTGATCGAGTTCGGAATTCTGGCAACGCCTGCCAACAGTGTGGCGGCTCTGGTGTCGTTTCTGAACTTTATCATCTTCTTCCTTGCCATGCGGCGCAGCCGCTTTTCGCCGAAGGATCTCAAACGCCGCCGTACTTATGGGAAGAAGGTAAAAGCGGCGGCGGCCAGAAGCAACAGGCACCGCTGTGCAGTCTGCGGCCGTACGGAGAAGGACGGGGAGGAACTGGAGTTCCGCTTCTGTTCCAAATGTGCCGGCAATTATGAATATTGTCAGGATCATCTGTTTACGCATGAGCACAGAAAGTAGAATGGCCGGTTTTCCCGAACCTATTTCTGCCTCGGAACATAGCATAAAGAGAAAGAAAAAGAAGAAGGGAATATAAAATTGGCAGATTATCAAAGTCAGAGATATCCCGGCGTCCGTCCGGTCATGCCCGGATTTCGTCCGGAGGATTTTCCGGTGGCAATGGCTTATGTACCATGGCAGCGCTGGAATACGGTATACGATCTTGAAAAAGCGCTGTGCACAGGAACCATCTTTCCGGAGCTGGATAAACCATTTCTTGGCGTGAGAGGAGGATGCAGATAATGGCACAGAAACAACCGACCAGAAAACAGATGCTTGACTGGGTAAATATGGTCAGCTTTGCGGTGACAGAGTCGAATCTCTATCTGGATACGCACCCGAAGGACCCGGCAGCTTTGTCTTATTTTCAGGAATACAGCCGTCTGAGAAATCAGGCGCTGAAGGATTTTGCATCACTGTACGGCCCTCTTACGGTGGATACCGCAAGAACGAACCAGCAGATGTGGGAATGGGTCAATGAACCATGGCCATGGGAAGGAGGCGCGTGCTGAATGTGGAGTTATGAAAAACGTCTGGAATATCCGGTAAATATCAAAAATCCGGATCCTGCCCTGGCAAGGCTTATTATCACCCAGTTCGGTGGTCCCGATTGTAAAAAGACAGGATAAGAATATTGAACTTTCAGACGGTCGGTGCTATATTAGATGCATATCTATCAGATCGGGAGGATGAAACCAGGAGATGAACATCATTATTGCAGGCTGCGGGAAGGTGGGAGGAACCCTTGCCGAACAGTTGAGCAGGGAAGGCCACGATATTACCGTAATTGATGAAACGTCGGATGTAGTGCAGCATGTGGCAAATGCGGCTGACGTTATAGGGATCGTTGGAAATGGTGCAAGCTACAGTATACAGAAGGAGGCAGGAATCGAGAAGGCAGATCTGCTGATTGCAGTGACCAATGCGGACGAGGTTAATCTGCTGTGCTGCCTGATTGCAAAGAAGGCCGGCGGCTGCCAGACGATTGCAAGAGTCCGCAATCCGGTCTATCACCAGGAGATCCGGCATATCAAGGAGGAGCTTGGGCTGTCGCTTGTGATCAATCCGGAATGGGCGGCTGCCATGGAGATGGCGCGGCTTCTTCGTTTTCCGAAAGCCATTGATATTGACACGTTTGCACGGGGCAGGATCGAACTGCTCCGGTTTCGCATGGAAGAGGACAGTCCGTTATGCGACCGGAAGATCCGGGATATATCGGAACTGTCGCGCTGCGAAGTGCTGATCTGCGTGGTGGAACGGGGAAAGCAGGTGCTGATTCCGGACGGTGAATTTGAACTGAAGAAGAATGATACGATCTCCATTGTGGCTTCTCCGGTGAATGCCAGCCGGTTCTTTAAGCTGATCGGAATTCAGACCAACCAGGTAAAGAATACCATGATCATCGGAGGCGGAAAGCTTGCGTTCTATCTGGCAAAGAGACTTCAGGAGATGGGGATCAAGGTCAAGATCATAGAAAAGGATCAGAAATACTGTGAGAAGCTTTGTGATCTTCTGCCCAAAGCCATCATCATACACGGGGACGGAACCGATCAGGAACTTCTGGCAGAAGAGGGGCTGGCGGAGACCGAGGGCTTTGTGGCGCTGACCAATATGGATGAGGAAAATGTCATGCTTTCTCTCTATGCGAAGGAGATGAGCAGGGCCAAGAAGATTACAAAGGTCAGCAGCAATACCTATGATAATATTATTTCCACTCTGGATATCGGAAGCGTGATCCATCCAAAGCACATCACGGCGGAGAATATCCTTCAGTACGTCCGCGCCATGCAGAATTCCATCGGCAGTAATGTGGAGACACTCTACCGACTGGTGGACGGCAGGGCGGAAGCGCTGGAATTTATCATTCGGGAAAAGGGAGAAGTTACGGATATTCCTCTTCTGGATCTGGAACTGAAGCCAGGGCTTCTGGTATGCGCCATACACAGAAGGGGAAAAGTCATCATCCCCAAAGGACAGGACTGCCTTATGCTGGGGGATTCCGTCATCATCATTACGACAAGCTGCAATGAACTGAAGGATATCAGCGACATTCTGGACAGGTCACATGCGACGCGTCAGGCAAAGGCGGGCAATGTATGAACTACAGAATGATACGTTATATAATCGGAACTCTGATCCAGATGGAGGCGGTTCTTTTTCTGCTTCCTGCATTCACCGCGCTGTTCTACAAAGAGGCAACATGTATCGCGGCATTTCTGGGTTCTGCACTGTTCTGTGTGGTCGGCGGGCATCTTGTTAAAGGTAAAAAACCGGAGGATGTGACGATCTTTTCGTCGGAAGGCTATGTCAGCGTGGCGGTCTGCTGGGTCATGCTGAGTATCTGCGGGGCGATGCCGCTGTATTTCAGCGGGTATTTCCCGAATCCGGTGGATGCGCTGTTTGAGATTGTCTCCGGCTTTACGACGACGGGAGCCACCATATTGGGCGATGTGGAGGTTCTGCCCCGGTCCGTTCTTATGTGGAGGAGCTTTTCCCACTGGGTCGGCGGTATGGGAGTGCTGGTCTTTATGCTGGCGCTTCTTCCCATGGCGGGAGCTTCCAGCATGTATCTGATGCGTGCAGAGAGTCCGGGACCTTCTGTGGGAAAACTGGTGCCGAAGGTGAGCAGCACGGCGAAGATCCTGTATGCGATCTATTTCATCCTGACAGTCGCAGAATTTCTGCTTTTGATGCTGGCAGGATGTCCGTTGTTTGATTCGGTGAATCTTTCCTTTGCAACGGCAGGGACCGGCGGGTTCGGCGTGCTGAACAGCAGCGCCGGCGATTATAATGCGGCGATTCAGATCATCCTGACGGTATTTATGATTCTGTTTGGCGTTAATTTTAATGTATATTTCCTGATCTTCACAAAGAATATAAAGGATGCGCTGCGCTGTGAAGAGGCGCGGATCTATATGGGCATCATAGGAGTGTCGGTGCTGCTGATCTCCGTCAATACCTGTTCGATGTTCTCCGGAGTGGGAGAGACGGTCCGGCATGTGGCCTTTCAGGTGGCGTCGATCATCACAACGACCGGATTTTCCACAGTGGACTTTGAGCTGTGGCCGGAATTTTCACGGACCATTCTGGTGATCCTGATGTTCGTGGGAGCCTGTGCGGGCAGTACCGGAGGCGGCATCAAGGTATCCCGCGTTACGATTATGGCAAAGACCATCGTAAAAGAGCTGGCGGTGATGAACCATCCAAGAAATGTACGCAAAACCCGGTTTGAGGGAAAGCCGGTGGAGCATGAGGTGCTTCGGTCCATCAATGTATTTCTGATTGCCTATCTTGGAATCTTTATTCTGTCCGTGCTGCTGATCTCGCTGGACGGTCTGGACGGGATCACGAATTTTACGGCGGTGGCCTCTACGATTAACAATATCGGTCCGGGTCTTTCGAAGGTAGGGCCGACCCAGAACTTTTCCGTCTATTCCAGTCTGTCCAAGCTGGTGCTGACGTTTGACATGCTGGCAGGAAGGCTTGAAATCTTTCCCATGCTGATCATGTGCACGGCGGGATTCAAGAGAAAACGGTGGAGCTGACCGGAATTTGGCAGATTGAACAAAAAATATTTTCATAGAAGTGTAATTTCGTGAAATTTACACTTCTCTTTTTTGAATAAGTATGTTAAAATATTAACGTTAAATAATTAACGTTAATATTTTAACGAAACAAGTCGAAGCCATGTCTTACAGTCGACCTGCTTATAAAGATTTTGTGAAATTGGTAATTTTTATGAGAAATAGTAAAAAGGTGCTTTCTTTTTCTGGAAGAGTGTGTTACAATGTGCCTAAAGACTTGGAAGTGAAGAGGGGATAATTGTAAAAAATATATAATTCCGACTTTGCAACTGTAAATATTGGAAGGGTTTACCAGGGATATTCTGGTATATCAAATATAAACGCTATAGAAGGAGGATATTTATGGCAAAACAGGAAGCTAAAAATGCACCGGAACCGAAGACTGAGGTGGAGCTGCTCCAGGAAAAGATCGCTGCGATGAGAGAGGCGCAGAAAGTATTTGCTACTTTCACGGCTGAGCAGGTCGACAAGATCTTCTTTGAGGCTGCCATGGCTGCGAATAAACAGCGTATTCCGCTTGCGAAGATGGCCTGTGAAGAGACCGGAATGGGTGTTGTGGAAGACAAGGTCATCAAGAATCACTATGCGGCTGAGTATATGTACAATTCTTATAAGAAGGTTAAGACAGTCGGCGTGATCGAAGAGGATAAGGCTTTTGGCATCAAGAAGATCGCGGAACCGGTAGGCCTTGTGGGAGCGGTCATTCCGACCACGAACCCGACTTCTACTGCAATCTTCAAATGTCTCATCTGTCTGAAGACCAGGAATGCAATCATCATCAGCCCGCATCCGCGTGCGAAGAAATGTACAATTGAAGCGGCGAAGATTGTTCTTGAGGCAGCTGTAAAGGCAGGCGCTCCGGAAGGTATCATCGGATGGGTAGATGAGCCGACGATCGAGCTGTCCAACCTGATTATGAAATCTGTAGACGTGATTCTGGCAACCGGAGGCCCCGGCATGGTGAAGGCGGCTTATTCGTCCGGCAATCCGGCAATCGGCGTTGGTCCTGGAAATGTACCGGTTATCATGGACAGCAGCTGTGATATTCAGACAGCAGTTTATTCGGTGATCCATTCCAAGACGTTTGATAATGGTATGATCTGTGCGTCGGAACAGTCTGTAACGGCGATCGCAGATATCTATCCGGCAGTGAGAGCCGAGTTCCTTAAGCGCGGCTGCCATATTCTGAACAAGGACGAACTGGATAAGGTTCGCAAGGTCATCCTGACCGAGGCAGGAACCGTTAATCCGAAGATTGTAGGCCAGAAGGCTGCAACCATCGCAGAGATCGCAGGCTTTACCGTACCTGCTGATACCAAGATCCTGATCGGCGAAGTTACCTCCGTAGACGTGTCGGAACCGTTCGCACATGAGAAACTTTCCCCGGTACTGGCGCTTTACAAGGCACCGGATTTCAAAACTGCTCTGGATATGGCAGAACAGCTGATTGCAGACGGCGGTTACGGACATACTTCGTCCCTGTATATCCATCCGTCACAGACTGAGAAGATGGCAGAGCATGCAGCACGCATGAAGACCTGCCGTATTCTGGTTAACACACCTTCTTCTCAGGGTGGTATCGGTGATCTGTACAACTTCAAGCTGGCTCCGTCTCTTACTCTTGGCTGCGGTTCCTATGGTGGGAACTCTGTATCAGAGAATGTAAATGTAAAACATCTGATTAATATCAAGACCGTTGCTGAAAGGAGAGAAAATATGCTTTGGTTCCGTACACCTCAGAAGGTTTACTTCAAGAAAGGCTGTCTGCCGGTTGCTCTTGATGAACTGAAAACCTACTATAATAAGAAGAAAGCCTTCATCGTTACGGATACGTTCCTTTACACGAATGGTTATACCAAGGCAATCACAGAGCTTCTGGATGATATGGGCATTACCCATACCTGTTTCTATGAGGTGGCTCCGGATCCGACCCTTCAGATTGCAAGAAAAGGTCTGGAACAGTTAAAGGCATTTGGTCCTGATGTGATTATCGCACTGGGCGGCGGTTCCTCCATGGATGCCGGCAAGATCATGTGGCTCATGTACGAGCATCCGGAATGCAATTTCGAAGACCTGGCGATGGACTTCATGGATATCCGCAAGAGGGTCTATGTATTCCCGAAGATGGGCGAAAAGGCAATGTTTGTTGCAATCCCGACTTCTTCCGGTACCGGTTCTGAGGTAACTCCGTTTGCAATCATCACAGATGCAGATACAGGTACCAAGTGGCCGATCGCTGACTATGAGCTTCTGCCGAACATGGCAATCATTGACACGGATTTCATGATGAATCAGCCGAAGGGTCTGACCAGCGCATCCGGTATCGATGCTCTGACCCATTCTCTGGAGGCGTATGCGTCCATCATGGCAACGGATTATACAGACGGCCTTGCGCTGATGGCTACCAAGAATATCTTTACATATCTGCAGCGTGCTTACGACAAGGGCGCAGAGGATCCGGTTGCGAGAGAGAAGATGGCGAATGCTTCCACCATGGCCGGTATGGCATTTGCCAATGCATTCCTGGGTATCTGCCATTCCATGGCACATAAGCTGGGTGCATATCATCATCTGCCGCACGGTGTTGCAAACGCTCTGCTGATCGAGCTGGTAATGCGCTATAACGCAGATCCGGCGCCGGTGAAGATGGGAACCTTCTCCCAGTATCCGTATCCGCATGCGAAGGAAAGATACTGCGAGATGGCAAGATTTGTCGGTATTCAGGGCAAGAACGATGACGAAGTGTTCGAGAACTTCATCAAGGCAATTGCTGATCTGAAGGAAAAGGTCGGCATCAAGAGGACGATCAAAGAGTACGGTATCAAGGAAGAAGATTTCATGGCTACGCTGGATGAGATGGTGGAGAACGCCTTCAACGATCAGTGTACCGGTGCAAACCCGAGATATCCGCTGATGTCCGAGATGAAGGAGATCTATCTGAAAGCTTACCATGAGGGTTGATGGTTTCTATATTGGGGTTTTAATTTAAGGAGCGCCGTAAGGCGCTACTTTTTTACGTTCTTAAGATTTGTAAATATCAATTTTTAGATAAATACAGATTGATAAGTATGAATTTTGGAAAATACAGTAAAATTATAAAAAAATGTTGCAATTATGCAAGGTGTATGATATATTGATAATAACAAATGAACAGCAAAACAATACAAAGATAATGATGAATAAAGAAGAGTGAAAGGATGAAGAACTATGGATGAGCCATTGTATTTGAAAGTGGAAAATTATCTCATGGGGCTGATCGAAAATATGAAGCCGGGAGATATGCTGCCGACCGAAGCGGAACTGGAGAAGCGTCTGGGCGTAAGCAGAACAACCATACGTTATGCTATACAGATTCTTCAAAATAAGGGATGTATTTCAAAACAGCAGGGAAGAGGCACATTTGTGACCGCACATCCATATGAGGAAGAGTTGTCCAGACTGCAGGGATTTGCAGAAGATGCTGCGAAAAAAGGGTTGATAACCCGCTCAGTGGTGATTGGCTGTGATGTGATACTGCCGAATGAGGAATTAAAAGACGCATTGAAGATAAATGACAAGGACAAGGTATTAAAGTTAAACAGGGTTCGCTATATTAACGAAGAACCGGTGCAGATTTCTGTGAGTTATCTGCCGGTGAATGAGATACAGGCGATGGACTGGCAGAATATCGATTTTTCAAGTGCCTCATTATACAAAAGTCTGGAAGATTCGGGCGTGGTACTGGCAACAGGTGAAGAGGACCTGGAAGTAGATATTGCCAGTTCACTGGATGCGATCCTTCTGAATGTGGATATTGGATTTCCTATATTTGTGACGAATCGTCTTGTTTTTAATGATAAGGGAGTTCCCATCGAAAAATCCGTATCCCGAACAAGAGGAGACAGGCATAAAGCACATATAAAGTTAAAAAGGTGACAATGCGTATGGAGAAAGAATATTTAAAGTTATTGGATATGGCGTGTGGAAAGGCAGAACGGGGCCGGATTGAAAAGATCCGGGATTTGTCTCTGATCCATCTGTACCGGGAGATATCGTTGGTCTGTGCCTGCGATTCTAACGCTTCAAATGGTGAAAAACAAAATGACATGCATCCAAATTCTTATGAAGAATCAGCGGTCAGTGTTTTGAAAGTTCCTCTTATGGAAGTACTGGCATCCGGTGCTTTTCCATTTCTGATTGTAAATAATCTTTGTGTGGAGATGAACCCTTCCGGGGAAAAAATTATTCAGGCAATGAAAGCAGAGCTTCAAAGATGCCGTTTGCTTGAACGGGTTGCTTTTACCGGAAGCACAGAAGATAATATGGAGACAAGTCAGACAGGCATGGGAGTGACTGTAATTGGGCTTTTAGACCACAGGAAATCCAGACTGGGTAAAACAAGGAACGGAGACGCGGTGGTATGTGTGGGAATTCCACAGAGCGGAGTCCGGGTTCCATACAGCGAAAGGGATGAAAGCGTCTGTGATCTTAAGACCATGATGGAACTGACGGAATGTTCCTTTGTTCATGAGATATTGCCAATTGGTTCTAAAGGGACTCTATATGAAGCGAATCAGCTCGCTGATACATGCAGTCTGAATTTTGTACCATTAGAAAATCAGGAAATAGATCTGATGGAATCTGCAGGGTCGTCAACAGCAGTACTGGTCAGTCTGTGTGAAAAGGATATGATACATTTGAAAGAAAAAATTAAAAAGCCGGTAAATCAAATAGGCAGGATAAAACAGGGAGGAAATTATGTTGGTAAAAGATATTGAGTTTCAATCAGCGCAGCATGTAATTGATGAGATCAGGAACATGAATGTGAAAGGAGGAAGTCCTTTCGGTCGGGCAGCAGCATGGGCTTATAAGCTGATCTGCGAGCAGGAAGATCTGAATACGTTTGAAAAGCTGAAAGAGCGGTTCGATGGCGTTTCTGATGAGATGATAGCGCTGAAACCGACAATGGCAACTATTTTTAATACAAAAGATCTGGTATATACATATCTGGATCGATACAGCCGGGAACCGGCAGAGGGACTGAAGAAAAAAATTTCCGGTTTATGTGGCCGCATTATTGCTCACTCAGAGCAGTCGGTAGAAAAACTGGGCGTTTACGGCTGCAATCTGATTCAGGATCAGGATACGGTTATGATGCACAGCTACAGCAGCACGCTGATGAGCGTATTTACGCATGCGGCAGAACAGGGAAAAAAATTCCGCGTCATATGTACAGAGTCAAGACCGCTCAGAGAATCAAGACTGGCTGCAAAGGTACTGCAGAGCTATGATATTGCGGTAACCTATATCACGGATGCATCCATATGGGAATTCATGCCATCAGCAGATCTGATCATCATGGGTGCGGATTCCATTGCATGTGACGGGAGCGTGGCAAACAAGATGGGAACAGCTATGGTCAGTCAACTGGCACAGTCCTGCAAGTGTCCGGTATATATAGCCAGTGAACTGTACAAGCTGGATGGGCGTACCCGTTATGGATATAAAATACAGCTGGAAAGGAGGACAGAAAAAGAAATCATTTCAAAGGATGATTTTGAATCATTGAACGGAATTGAGATCATTAATCAGTTTTTTGATATTACGCCTGCAAATCAGATAACAGGATTTATTACAGAGGAAGGAGTGATTTCTCCGCAGATGGTAGATATCTGCTGGACAAAAGTGCAGGAGAAGCTTTTGTAACGAGCCGTTTCAGAAGGGAGGTTTTTATGGATTGCCTGATTGAAATGAAGGGAATTACGAAAAAATTTGGCAGTTTTACAGCAAATGATGGAATAGACTTTGATTTAAGAGCAGGAGAAACCCATGCGATTGTAGGGGAAAACGGGGCCGGGAAGACAACTTTGATGAGGATGCTGTACGGGCAGTATCAGGCAGATCAGGGGAGCATTTTTGTAGATGGAAAAGAAAGCCGATATGATATCACGGGGGCATTGGCACTTGGAATTGCTATGGTACATCAGAATTTTATGCAGATCGAGGGCATGTCCATAGCAGAAAATATCATTCTCGGACACGCACCGAAAAAAGGGATGTTTATAGATTATGCAGGAGCAAAAAAAGAGATCGGTATGCTTCTGGAACGGATGAAAATACTCCGTTCACCTGATACAAAAATCAGGGATCTGTGTGTGGGGGAAAGACAGAAAACAGAAATTGTAAAAGCACTTTATCTTGGTGCAAGAATTCTGATTCTGGACGAACCGACGGCTGTGCTGACACCTCAGGAAACGGAAGAACTGTTTCATATTATTCGTGATCTGAACAGGGAAGGGAAGTCGATCATTTTCATATCGCATAAACTGCGGGAAGTTAAGGAAATTTCTGATCGGATCACGGTTATCCGTCATGGAAAAGTATCTGCTCATTTTTCATCAGATAAAGTTTCTGAGACGGATATCGCAAGAGCGATGGTTGGAAAACAGAATATTGTACTGCTTCAAAATGAAAAACGGGGAGCAGAAGAAGAGATCTGCTTTTCGGGAGAGAATCTGTGGTGTTTTGATTCTTTGGGGACGCCGAAGCTTAGAAATCTGTCTTTAAAAGTTCGTAAGGGGGAGATACTGGGTATTGGGGGTGTGGCCGGAAACGGACAGGAAGAGTTGATCGAACTGATTCTGGGACTGCGGCGTTTGTCAGGAGGAAGCTTTTGGCTGGGAAAAGATGACATTACAAAGCGGTCCAATGTTGAAAGAAGGAAGCTGGGGATTGGATATATTCCGGAGGATCGTATGACAGTGGGATTGTCTGTTGATTCTACCATCAGTGAAAATCTGATATGCGGAGATGAGAATGCATTCAGAAAAAATATTTTTCTGGATGCAGGAAAAATTGAGGCAAGAGCAGAACAGCTGATTGAGGAATACGATATCAGAGGAGGAAGTACGGGAAAAAAGGCAGGCCAGTTATCCGGGGGAAACATGCAGAAAATTATTCTTGCCAGGGAAATCTGTCAGAATCCCAGATTGCTGATTGCAGCGCAGCCCACCCGGGGACTGGATATCGGAGCGATTAATTTTGTCAGAAAGATTCTGCTGGAAGAAAAGGAAAAAGGTACTTCCGTCATTCTGGTATCGGCAGATCTGGAGGAATTGTGTTCATTAAGCGACAGAATTATGATCCTGTATGATGGGAGATCAATGGGAGAGATTGATTCTGATGAGATTCAGACAATATCAGACGGAGAGATTGGTCTGATGATGGGTGGAGTTTCCAGAATGGGGGAATGTAAATGAAGCATGGAAGATGGTTGAAACCGTTATCGTCGGCAGCTGCGATTGTTATGGCATTTTTGATCGCGGGGTTTGTGGTACTTTTATCGGGTGAGGATCCTGGAACAGCATACAGGGCGCTTTTCCGGGGGGCATTTGGGAGTGTGACCGGACTGAAAAATACGGTTCGATATTCCATACCAATCATTATGCTGGGATTTTCATTTGCAATATGTAATGATTGTGGTTTTTTTAACATTGGTCAGGAGGGACAGATGTATGCAGCAGCGATTGCTGCAGCAGGAGCGGCCTTGGTTGGGGCAGGATTGCCGAGAGGCCTGCAGCTGCTTCTGATTATAGCAGCAGCGGTAATTGCAGGGGGAATTCTGTGTTTGATACCGGCGGTTCTGAAGTTTGTGTTTGGAGTAAATGAAGTGATCGTCTCCATGCTTTTGAATTATATTCTGGTGCTGTTAACCAATTATCTGCTGTTAAATTCCTCTATTGGGATCACTGGAAGGACAACACCTTCGTCAATTGAATTTGAACCGCGTATAGAAGCATGGGTACTGGCAGGGCTCTCTGCTCTGATTATGTTGGCATATGCTTTATTCATGAAAAATACAGTGCCTGGTTACAGGCTTCGGATGACTGGGAGAAATGCCGATTTTGCAAAAGCCAATGGAATCAGGGTCCGAAAAATTATACTGTCTGCCTGTTTTCTTGGAGGTGCTTTTTCAGCACTGTCAGCTGTTGGAGAGATTCTTGGAATTTATCATCGGGTTTATGACGGATTTGCAGAAAATCTTGGTTTCTATGGTATGACAGCAGCTTTGATCGGAAGTCAGTCTACTTCTGGCCTTATTTTTGGCGGAATCATATTGGGAGCGCTGCAGAGTGGTTCTGTTTCACTGACGGTAATGACTGACGTGTCATCCGATATGGTTCTGGTTGTACAGGGATTTGTAATGCTTTTTGCAACAGTAAATATTTTGAGGATCCTGGGAAAAAGGGGGAAACATTATGGATTATCTTCAACTTCTTAATTCATCAATACGTCTGTCGGCGCCTGTGATCCTGATCGCAATGGGCGGATTGTTTGCCTTGAAAGTAGACGTTTTTAACATGGCTCTGGATGCGTTTGCTTTAATTGGATGCTTTTTTTCCATATGGGGAGCATATGTGACAGGAACATTGCCAGGAGGTTTTTTCATCGGGATTCTCTGTACGGTTCTGTTTTCGCTGGTTTATGCAGTGTTTGTACTGGAATGGGAAGTGAATCCGGTAGTGTGTTCAGTGGCGATGATCACACTGGCGAATGGATTGACCAGGTATCTGATGCAGCCGGTCTTTGGAACAAGCGGAAATGTGATTCTTTCTTCAGAACTGGCACTTCCAACGGTTCATATATCGCTGCTGGATCACCTGCCGGTTCTTGGAAAAATACTGAATAACCAGACCATACTTGTATATCTGTCTTTGCTCCTGCCGTTCGGAATTTATGTATTTCTGAAGTATACAGAAATTGGACTTTCCATGAGAGCATGCGGACAAAGTAAAGAGACTGCCCGGTCGGCGGGATTAAAAGTAAAAAAAATCCAGTATCTGGCGCTGATTTTAAATGGTGTTTTCTGTGCGCTGGCCGGGTGTCAGCTGGCATTGTCGATTAACATGTTCAATGTCGGGATGACATCCGGCCGGGGATTTACAGCTCTTGCAGCATTGGTACTTACCAATTCACATCCACTGTTTGCTTTGCTGGTGGGGCTGTTGTTTGGATTTGCGGATGCATTGTCCAATGTGCTTTCAGCCGACGGATATCCGTCTCAGCTGCTCGGGATGCTTCCTTATTTTCTGGCACTGATTGCAGCAATTGTTCCGATGGCGGTACAGAGTATTTTGAGCAGAATCCATATACAGCAGCAGGAACGTATGCTGATGAAAATATAGCGGGTTTGCCGTTATAAAATAAAAACACAGGAGAAATGGAGGAAAGAAATGAAGAAAAATTGTTTGGCAGTAATTCTTGCGGCGGTGATGATGGTGACTGCATGCGGGGGTGGTAATGGTCAGGGAACTAACGGAGATACTGAACAGAGAGAGGAGAAGGAAACATTTCGGGTAGCTTTTATATCTGATCAGGAGCTGGATGCTTCAGAATGGTTGATCAATCTGGTGGAAGGAGTGAAGAAGTATGAAGAAGAATATGAAAATGTAGAAATTCGAATGAAAGAGGCTGTTGAAACGAATTCTTACGAACCGACGATCAGGAGCTTTGCAGAAGAAGGATATGATATCATTATTACCACATATTCTTCTATGGCGGATGCAACGGTTTCCGTGTCGAAGGATTATCCGAATATTTATTTTGGAAGTCTGGATGGGACGATTGATGGTATTGAAGCATATTCCAATATACAGGAATTTGGTCTGAATCGCACGCAAACGGCTTATCTCGCCGGCATCGTGGGAGCGTATGCATCAGAATCCAAAGTAGTGGGAATGATCGGGGGAAATGATGAACCAGTCGGAAATGCGATTCTTGCAGGATGGCAGCAGGGGCTGAAAAGCGTAAACCCGGATATTGTAGATTATGTATCTTATGCGCGCACATATACGGACCCGACAACGGGAAAAGATCTTGGACAGGCTCTGGTGGACAGAGGATGTGATGTGATTGCAGGCGCAGCAGGAGGGACAAGTTCCGGTGTGGCGCAGGCGGCAAATGAGAATCAGATTTTCTATGTAGGATGGGATACACATTATCCGGATATTTTTGGTGAGAATGGTCTGGAACTGGGCAGTGCACTGAATTATTTTGATGTTATGGTGATCGCATTTATTGAAGATGCTATACATGGAAATTTCCAGGGCGGACAGAGGGTTGATTATGGAATGGATTCCGGAGTCTGCGATTTTGATATATGTGAGAATGCAGAAATTTCGGAGGAATGTAAAGCAGCAGTGGAGGAGGCGCTTCAACAGATAAAAAACGGCGAAATTGAATTGTCAGAAGAACCGCTTCATAAATAAAGAATACAGGGGAGAAAAATATGAATTTAAATCATTATCTTGAAGTTTCAGAAGAAGTAAAAGAGGCTTTGAAAAATGGAAAACCGGTTGTGGCACTTGAGTCTACGATTATTTCTCATGGGATGCCTTATCCGCAAAATGTAGAAACTGCTAAAAACGTGGAAAAATTAATTCGGAATACAGGAGTAGTTCCTGCTACGATTGCAATCATCCAGGGCAGAATGAAAGCGGGATGTTCAGAGGAAGAAATTGAATATCTGGGAAAACGCGGTCAGAATGTGCAAAAGGCTTCCAGACGGGATCTTTCGGTGATCTTATCACGAGGAGAAGATGGAGCGACAACTGTGACAACAACCATGTTGATCGCTCATCTGGCAGGAATTCAGGTGTTTGCAACAGGAGGAATCGGTGGTGTCCATCGTGGTGCGGAGACAACAATGGACATTTCGGCGGACCTGGAGGAACTCTCCGATACACCGGTGATCGTAGTGTGTGCAGGAGCTAAATCAATTCTGGATCTTGGTCTGACGCTGGAGTATCTGGAAACAAAAGGAGTTCCTGTTTTGGGATATCAGACAGAGGAACTCCCGGCATTTTACACAAGGAAAAGCGGATTTAAAGTGGATTACAGAATGGATACCCCAGGTGAGATTGCAGATGCCTTTCTGGCACAGAGAGCAGTTGGTCTGAAGTCAGGAATGCTGATTACCAATCCGATTCCCGAAGAGTATTCTATGGATAAGGAGACGATCGACCATGCGATCAGTCAGGCATTGGAAGCAGCAAAAAAACAGAATATTCATGGAAAAGAGACAACACCGTTTCTTCTGGATCATGTGAAACGTATAACGGGGGGAAGCAGTCTGCAATCGAATATTCAACTGGTATATAATAATGCCAGACTTGCCTGTGAGGTGGCAAAAGAAATCAGCAACAGAGGATAAGAACAAGAATGGACTGCATGGCAGGATGCAGTCCATTCTTTTATTTTTTATGATAATGAATTTGTATCGTGTTTTCGGAGCGACAGAAGGTAATATGGGAAAGAAAAGCTTTCAGCAGTTCGTTTTTTGCACATTGGGTCATAGCATCCTGTTTCAGCAGTGCAGGGATATCTGCCAGTGAGAACTGGACGTGTCCTGGAATTCGGGAGTCTGCAGCTGCCTGTTTTGCTATTTCGGATTTCAGTTTCTGTATCTGTTTTATGGAGGCTGCCTTTTTTTCCCGGTATTCCTCCAAAGTATCGATGCCGGCTTCATAGGCTGCCTGTATGCGGTCCTGACGTCGGTATTCCTGATTCAGGAGATGGGAAAAAACAACGGACTGTGATCTGGAACCGGTCGGTTTATGGGTAGAACGGACAGTGATGATCCTGTGAGAAATATGGCTTTTCAGAGCAGTCATTGATTTGCCTGAATCAGATTCTGAACCGGACAGATATTTATCCAGATCTGCTTCCAGTCCGGACAGGACTGCCCGGTTCAGAATCTCCAGACGGATATGGTGACTCTGGCTGCATAATCCTTTGGCATAACGATGGCACTGGAGCGATCGGCCTTTTTCAGAAAGCGTCAAAGTGCTTCCGCAGTTGCTGCAGCGGACCAGTCCATGGAGCATATAACAGGCAGGTGCGGTTCGTGAAGGTGCTGGATGTGATTTTCGAAGTTCACTGATTTTCTGCTGGACAGCATAAAAGATTTCCGGTTCCACAAGAGCAGTATGATGTCCATCTACTGTATGCATGGAACAGCTGCCGCGGCGGTGGCGGATGTCTGGAGGAACAGAAGGATCTTCCATGGAACGCCGGAGCTTTCCGAGATAGGCGGGATTGGAAAGAATGTATTCTACAGTTCTTCCTTCAAAACGATTGCTGCGGGATGTACGTATACCCAGTTCATTTAACTGGACTGCGATCTGGCGGAAGGACATTCCATTTAGAAAATTCTGGTAGATCATGGGGATAAAGGGCGCCTTTTCCGGATCCGGTTCAAAGTGTTCCGTTCCCATCCGATAGCCGAAAGGGGGAATCGATACAACGCCGCCCCGGGAAAATTTTTCATTCATGCCGCGGCGAACCTCCTGTGCCAGATTGATGGAGTAGTATTCATCCATGGCTTCGAGCAGCGCTTCAATCAGGATGGCAGTGGGGTCATCCGACAGCTGTTCTGTGATGGAGATGACGTTGATGCCGCAGTCCTTTCGGAGCATGGATTTATAGAGGATGCTGTCCTGCCGGCTGCGGGCAAAACGGGAAAATTTCCAGACAAGGATCAGGTCAAAGGGTCTGGGCTTCTGCTTTGCCATGCCGATCATCTTCAGAAAGGCGGGACGTCTGCGGGCAGACCGGCCGCTGATCCCTTCATCGAGAAAGATGAAATCTTCCGGTAAAAGAATATCGTGGATTCGGGCATATTCCTGTATTTTTTTTAACTGGCTGTCCGGGGAATACTCGATCTGGTCTTCGGTAGAGACCCGGATATAAGCTGCTGCGGTTTGCATGGTGAGGATTTCCTTTTCGAAACTCTGGTTCATCCTATTCATGGCGGCTTTGTCCTTATTCCTCCGAATGCGTTGTGAAATGTAAATAACGGATATGCGGATTTGACTTATGGCATAGGAAATCATATTTTTTCATATTTTTCCATGAGATCCTATGAAAACAGGAGTGGTTTATGGGCCGCGGAAAAGAATTGAAGATCCTGCCGTCGGTAACCGGTGACGGGAGTGAAGTGGAAAGAGAGCTGAAGCGGCTGCCGAAGAAAGAAAAAGAAGAACTTATAGAACAGATATGCCGGAAAATCAGCCGAAATATCAGTGACTATTATTCTTTGCATGAGGAAGAATGGGAAGAATTTTTAAAAGCGATCTGCAGGAAGGAGGACAGAATCTAATCATATCTTTCAGCAGTTGGGCGGTCCCGATGGGGAACTCAGCGCAAGTATGCGCTACCTGACCCAGCGCTATACCATGCCGTATAAGGAGTGTAAAGCGACACTGACGGATATCGGTACAGAAGAACTGGCACATCTTGAGATGATCTGTGCCATCGTCTATCAGCTCACAAGAAATATGACGATGGAACAGATCAAAGAATCCGGTTTTGATACGTATTATGTGGATCATACGGCAGCTCTGTGGCCGACGGCGGCTGCAGGTATCCCCAATAATGCCTGTGAGTATCAGTCCAAAGGCGATATTCTTACGGATCTGTTTGAGGATATGGCAGCAGACGCTACGATTGCGAAAGAACAACTTGCAACTAAAATATGATAGGACAAGCTGTTTCCCGCAATCAAAAATGATATGGTATAAAAAAAGTTGACAGCCCATTCTCAAGGATTTGAGATATAATCAAGAGAATAAGGAGTGAACAAAAATGGCAGAAAACAGGCAATACGACCATGAATACGAAGTACAGGCAGTGAAACCCGCAAAGGAAATCGGACAAGCAAAAGCCGCCAAAGAACTGGGGGTACCAAAGAATACTATGTATGGCTGGGTACGGGCCAACCGCCCTGGCAGCCTCGACCCTGGGGCAGGTTCACAGACCCCGCAAAGCGCCATGACGCTTAATGAGGAACTCTTAAAGCTCCGACAGCAGGTTAAGGAACAGGAAAAAGAAATCCGCCGTTTGAAAAAGGAAAATGACTTTCTTGAGGAAGCCGGCGCTTTTTTCGCCGCGAGCCGTCTGAGGTCAGCAAAAACGAAAGAATGAAGTTTATTGCGTTTAAAACCAAAGACGGCGAATTAAAAGGAAATCTTTCTTTTTACTGCAGAGCCCTTCGTGTCAGCAGGCAGGGATTTTACCGGTACCTTGCAAATAAAGACCGCCCATGGAAGTACCAGGCTCTGGCAGATGCCATGATGGAGATCCTTGAGGAAGACGATTGTAATGACACCTGCGGCCGGATCCGCATGTATCAGGCATTAATGTTAAAACAGCCTGAAAATGTGGATATTCCCAGCGAACGTACTGTTTACCGTGTCATGGAGGATATTGGAATCAGCCATCATCCCAGGCGTAAACCAGACGGAATCACGAAAGCAGACCGGGAAGCCCGGAAATCAGAAGATCTGTTAAAACGTGATTTCAAGTCAGAGGAACCGCTGTCCAAGTGCGTAACAGACATAACAGAGATCAAAGCCAGCGATGGAAAGCTGTATGTTTCCGCTGTTTTCGACTGCTTCGATTCCAGCGTGGTTGGCCTGGCAATGGATACAAACATGAAAGCTCCGTTATGTGTGCGGACATTGAAAAACGCGGCGGAAGCGTATCCAGGCATCCGCGGAGCAATTATCCACAGTGACAGAGGAAGCCAGTACACCAGCCGGCTTTATCGGGACGCAATCAATCAATATGGCATCCGACAAAGCATGAACAGCGCGGGTGGAAGATGCCATGATAATGCCCGCTGTGAAAGCATGTGGGCCAGAATGAAATCAGAACTGTTATATGACCGCTATGATACTGAGAAGATGAGCACAGATGAACTGAAAACCCTGATCTGGAGATATTTCATCAGCTATTGGAATAACCGGAGGATCTGTTCTGCTAATGGAGGGCTTCCTCCCATCATCAAACGACAGCGATACTATGATTCTCTGGAAGAAGCAGCATAGAATACAAAACCCTTGAGAAAAATGTGTCAACTAATCTTGACAAAATCAGAAAACCGTTACAAGTGGAACAAAGCCACGCTGACCCATATCCTCACATGGCAGGAGTATTGCGGTGATGTAGTCAACTTCAAGACAGCAAAGCATTCCCGGGACAAACGAAACCACTATGTAGACCGCCAAACCGCCTATACAGCCCGCGAGAGCGGCGCAGGCGGGAACGGGGAAATTTTACAATGGTAACGGGCATTGTATCTACTCTTATCAAATTAAAATGTCAAAAACTCTTGACATTTATTCTCTGACTTGATATTATAAAAATGTCAAAAGTATTTGACATTTCAAAGCCGATTTAATATTGAAAGGAGTAAGGTATTATGCCAGCAGGTGCAGGAATTTTTTTAGGAATTGTTTTATTTGTGTTTACCTCATTGGATATATTCATGTTGGTATCACTCTTAAAACCGGGCGATGAACGCAATCAAGTTATTGTATGGAAAGCAAGTTCTTTTACTTTGCTTGCAATGGTGGGAGCAAACATTTTAGACGTTATTGAAAATTTTGTAAGAGCACAGCCCATGTCACAAAACCCTTTTATTCAACTGGAAGTTGCCGCCATTGTTTATTTTGTAGCCCTTATGTTTTATAAAAAAAGGCATGGTGGTTGATATGGAAAATACCATCAGAAACAGACGAAAGGAGTTAGGGCTATCCCAAGAGGAATTAGCGAGAAAATGCGGTGTTTCCAGACAGACTGTAAATGCAATCGAAAACAACAAGTATGACCCTACATTAACATTAGCGTTTAGCCTTGCAAAAGAATTGTGTGTTACTGTTGATGAACTTTTTATACCGTCTTAATTCGTGAGAAAACAATCACTAAATAACTACTACTTTCACAGTAGCACCACCAAGCAGGAAATCCCAAAATGGACTTCCTGCTTTTCTTATATTTGAAACCAGAAAAGGAAACGGGAAGAATTAAATCTCCCTTGCTTGACAAGGGCGCATTATCCCAGATTTTCAATTACCCGAGAAAACTCTCAAAACTGCCGACATAAAAGGCTTTCAAAGAAGTTACCTCGGATAATGTAAGAGCTATTTCAGGAAGTCAGGGATCTGATTCTCGTTCTTTTGCGTAACAGGATTTTCTTTTTGATGGGAAAACCACTTTTCGTTCCAATCCCGGATATGCCTGTTTACGGTTCCCTGTGAAAGTTCAGCATACCGTTCTGTTGTGGAGATCGAGGAATGTCCGAGGAAATTTTTGATTGCCATAATCGGTACCCCGGCTTCCAACATATGTGTGGCAGTCGTATGCCTCATGGTGTGCGGGGTGTAGCGTTTTCCCAGGAACATTTCCGGATTCTTCCTCGGTCAAGCATGTTTTGATTACCCGGCTTCGGTGGGGCGTGTTGTATTTTTTCATGGCTGTGAACCTCCTTTCGTGGGTGGATTTTTTCAAGCGGCGCAAGCCGCAAAAGGCGGGCTTGGGGTGG
>VSND01000062.1 GCA_009774145.1 Lachnospiraceae bacterium
TAAGTTTCCGTCTCCTGCCCGGTTTCTTTTTTCAGACGGTTTCCTGCCGGATCGTAAGCATACCTCACTCCTTTCCCGTCCTGTATGGATCCGGTCAGGCGGTTCATCCGGTCATAGGTGTAGGTGTTCTGATACGGTTCTCCGCTCTTTTCCGTGCAGTTCCCGTTCCCGTCATAAGCGTAACGGAGATTCAGCAGTACCTTTCCCTGTGCCGTCATGGTCACAAGGCCGGCAGGACTTCCGTCTTCCTGATAATGATATTCCGTCTGCAGGCCGTTTCCGTAACGCAGCGTCTGAAGGGGGCCGTTTTTGTGATAGTGGTACGAAGCCAGTACATGCTCCGGCCCTTCCGTTATCTGCGTCAGACGGTCCAGTGCGTCATACCTGTAGTGAATCGTTCTTCCCGTGCGATCGGTCAGGCCGGACAGGTTGCGGTTGCGGTCGTAGGCATATTCCAGAAGGGGGATTCCGTCTGCGGATTTGCTTTCCAGCAGGCCGTTTTCCGTATAGGTATACTGGTAGGTGATCCCTCCGCCTGACGCTTCCCGGAGCCTTCCGTCCGACCAGTACCGGTACTGACTGACCACCGGGTGTTTTCCGTTCCGGTCTTCGCACCGGCGGTAGAACAGATTGCCGTCCATGTTGTAATGGGTATGCTCCGTGTTCCCGTTGCGGTCGACATGCGTCTCCTGACGGCCTTCTTCGTCGCAGTAGAAATACTCGCTGTGTCCTTCCGGATCCCGGATCTCCCATACCTGCCCGAAGCTGTTGTAGCGGTAAGTAATGGTGTTTCCGTTCGCGTCTGTGGCGCCGGTGATGTTGCCGGCGCAGTCGTAGGTATAGTGTTCCACGCCGCCTTCCGGCGTATGGATCTCCAGGATCCTCCCCCAGCCGTCCAGAACGAAATCCGTCCGGTTCCCATTCCCGTCTGTTGCCCCGGTCACGTTCCCCCAGGCGTCATAGTCCAGTCTCTGGACCGCCCGACGCTTTTGGGCATTGTGGCGTCCCCGGTATACGGCAAGCAGGTCTCCGGACAGGCTGTGTTCGTATTCGGTATGGACGGACTGTGCATCCAGCTGTGACCGGATATTCCCGGAGCGGTCGTAGGCCTGCTCCTGCAGGACGGTCCCGTCCGGACCGGTGATCCGGGTTACGCGGTCACGGCAGTCATAGGTATAGCGGAATCCTGCCCCGTCATCCCGCACAGCATCATACTGCTGCGGGCGCACTGCTTTTGCGATCCGGTCGTTCCGGTCGTAGAACAGGCGGGTGACAGCCCCGCTTTCATCGGTCAGGCGGATCAGGCGGTCTTTTCCGTCATAGTCAAACTGCCGTTCGGTGGGCCTGTCCAGACTGCAGTCCCGGCGGACCAGAAGGTTTCCGGCCGGATCATATTCGTACTGAATCGTTCGATGAATGCCTCCGGCTTTATCCTCTTCTTTTTCTTCCGTTATACGATCCAGTATGTCATACTGCCATGTTCTCTCATACCCTTTGGGGCTGATCATGTGTATACAGTTGCCGGCAGGATCATACTCATACCGGGTGACGGACCAGACCATGCGGGAGCTGCTGCCGGGCTTCCGGAACCGTTCTTCGATCCCTTCGCTCCGCCGGATCAGGTTCCCCACGGCGTCATATTCGTACCGGATGACCCGCTCCACGTGTTCGCTGATCCGGAAGCTTTCGTACGTCTTCTGATTCAGACTGTTATAGCGGTATTCTGCTCTGGCGCCAGATGGATCTTCCACCATGGTCAGACGGTTTCGGGCGTCGTAGGTGAAGCGGAGTTCGTGGGTCCGCACGGGAATCTGTCCTGCGCGGACTTTGTCCAGTCCTCTTTTTTCCCTGATTTTGTTGGACTCGGAGTCGTATTCGTACAGCGTGACCCGGTACAGGACCTCTCCGCCGTCCGACATTTCGACAGGCTCCCACATCCCGGTGCGGTTTCCGGTGAGGTCGTACGTATAGAGGGTCGCATGTCCGGCGCTGTCGGTCTCTTCTTCCAGACGGCCGGATGCATTGTAACGGAAAGTATGCTGAACCTGTCCATCCTCGTCCGTCACCTGCACAAGCCGGTTCATGCTGTCGTAGACGTAGGTGATGCCGATACCGTCGTCGGTCTCTGCCATGTAGTTCTCCGGCCTGACTTTTTTGATCAGGTTCCCGTTTCCGTCATAAAAACAGCGTTCTACGGAACCGTCTGCGTAGATTGTCCGGATCCTGCGGCTGTCGGTGTCGTACTGATAACGGATCTCCCTTCCGTCCGGCATCTGTTCGCAGAGGATGTCGCCTGCCACATTCCGTTCTTTTTTCCAGATGTTTCCCATGGGGTCTCTGGTCTCGATCAGCCGGTCGAAGAAATCGTACCGGTACGTCCAGCAGGGGCCGTCCATTCCCTGTGCGGGCGGAAACAGAGCGGTGAGATTCCCCATCTTATCATAAGTCCTGTACTGTTCGTTGTCGTTTCCGTCCCTTACGCAGGTGGGATAGTTCTGACGGTTATAGCGTATCTCTGCGGTTCCCATATCCGTCCGGATGCAGGTCCTGCGCCCGAGGACGTCGTATTCGTAGACGGTCTGTCCTCCCAGTGCGTCTTCCACACAGGAGGGTGCCGGCAGGAGATGTCCGTCCAGGCTGTCATAATGGTAACGGGTGACATGGCCCAGGCTGTCGGTCATGCTTATGGTACGCCCGTAAGGATCTCTCTGATATTGTCTCTGTTTCCACGCTCCTTCCCTGATCTTCTCCGACTCTTCGATGACAAAGCCGTGTTCATCATAAGCGTAATGGAACTCTTCCCCGGTGTCGGCTCTTTTTTCCAGCAGTTCTGCTCCGCCGCCGTAACGGTATTCCCATGTCTGTCCGGAAGGCAGGATCTCCTTCAGGAGCCTTCCCAGACCATCGTACAGCCGTCTGGTAATATTTCCGTTCCGGTCCTTTTCGCAGATCCGGTTGGTCCACTGGTCATAGCCTGTCTCTTCCCGGGTTCCGTCATCATGGTATGTATGGGTCACCAGATGGTCTTTGTTGTACCGATAGCGTTCGGTCCTTCCCAGTCCTTCGATATGGACGGTATTCTCCCGCTTTTCAGGATCACAGGTCAGGATGCTCTTTGTGCCGTCCGGATAATGCTGCGCAACTACCCGCCCGCCGTCATCATACTCATTCCGTACATAGGCATGTCCGTTCTGGTCAACGACCTGCGTGATATGCCCTTTTTCGTCATAATGATAAGTGGTCACGCCCTCATCCACATGACTGACTGCGGTCAAACGGTTATTTTCATATCGGTAGCGAAGGACCCTGCCCGCTTCATCCCTGATCTCTGCGATCCGGTCTCCTTCATACTGAAAATCAAGCACATAACCGGACGAGGTCTCGACCTGGCTGATCTGCGTCTCCTGATACCGGACGGTCAGTTTCGTCAGACCCTTTCCCCGGACGGAGAGCAGGCGCCCCATACTGTCATAATCATACCGCTTATGCTCCGGAATGTAAAGCAGAACAAAACCCTCTCCCATATCTGCTTCCTGCAGCTGATACCGGGAATCGCCCTGCCTGCGGCTGATCCACTTTCCCTCTTCCAGACGGAAGCGTTCTGCGTGGCCGTCCATACAGATCACATCAATCAGCCCTTCTTCCTCCCGGATAAAGAGCCGGCTCTCCAGCCCCAGCATCCAGTTCTTTCCAAGAGCGCCTGCGCAGGGGATAACAGAATTATAGATCCGCTGCAGCTGAAAATGCTCATCCATCAGGTCGGGAAGAAGAAGGTCCGTAGCCGTCAGGCAGAATCCGCCCGTCGCCATATTGACCGGGTCGATGGAGAAGGCGATGTTGGAGGCCAGGGAAGTCAGAAGCGACATCTTCAGGTCGAACTCCCGGTCAAACACGACGCTGCTTCCTTTGTCCACCGCAACGTCGATGAACGTTTCTCCTCCAATGATCAGCGCCGGTGCAAATTTCCCGGATTTCTCCAGAAGTCCTGTCACCAGTTTCGATTTGCTTCCGACCGCAGCAACAGCAGTCCCGAGGGCAAACCCGATCCCTGCGACAGCGCCGGATACGCCAAAGGTGGCGCCGTATTCCTGCCAGCTGGCATCCACATAACCGTCTGAGACATCCTGAAGGTACATGGTGCCCGCAGCCATGCTGCCTGCCGTCAGGACCTGGCCAGCCGCAAGGATTCCATATGACTTCAATCCTGTGACTCCCAGACCTTTCAGCAGAACCGGCAGCACTTTGGCAAGGGGAGAGAGAAGCGCGCCCAGTCCGATCATAACGCTTCCGTACATGACCGTTTCATACAGTTCCTGGTTTCCGCCGAGGACTCCGTCACGGACAAAGTTAAAAGACTGTGAGAAGTCTCCGGATTCCATTTTGGCCAGATCATGTCTTCCTTCCCACTCCAGAGCAGTTCCGCATAAACCTGCAACTACTCCGCCGCCAAGGGCAACCAGAGCCACTCCGCCCGACAACACGGTAGCTGCCCCGATTACACATATGGCTCCAAGTCCTGCCACAATCTTGCCAACCCTGATCTTTCCCGCGGACTCCTTCTCCCGCACTGCAAAGACTTCTGCGTTATGAGCATCTCTCTGAGCGGCATCCTCTGCTTTCATTTCCGCATCCGAATACCGGATTCCCGGAGGATCCAGCTGCTCCGGTTCATAGAAGAGCGTTCCGGAAGCGATCAGCCAGATATCCGCATTCTCATCGATCAGGATTCCCCGGTCTTCCTTCATCGTCACTTCTTCATCCGTAACTTCCAGAATTCCCAGCCCAACCGCACCAGTCTCTGACTGGATTACCGTATCTCTGGGAATGATCTCCTTTACTTCTTTCCCGATCCGAATCATGCCTTTCCCTACATTCAGCTCTGTCTGAGCCGAGAAGACGATATCCGCCGCTTCCATGTTCACTGTTCCGTCCTTTGATACAGTAAAACAGGAAGCGTCAGATACCGATGAGAAGCTGATCCCGGTACCGGTAAACTGCATGGCCTTTCCGTCTGAAGTAGAAAAAGACTTGTCTTCTACTGCACCACTGGCTGAAACAGAAGCTGCTGCCGCTGCTCCTCCCGGCCGCATGGCCTGTACGGCAATCCCGGTAGTCTCATACTGGTTCTGAAAATAGATATGAACCGTGCTTCCCGGCTCCGGAAGGCAGTACCAGCTGGTCGTCTCGATGGCATAAGTAAAATAATGATTATTTCCGGACTTATATTCTGGATCGATGGCGAAATGGACACGGAGACGGTTACCATTCCGTTCTTTGATGACAGCAGGAAGACTGATGCCTGAGATTTTCCGGTTTCCATAATATCTGGCTTTTACTCCCTGACATCTTTCCAGACCATAATAATACAGGATCTCCGCTCCCTCCACCTGCATGATCGCATGGGTGATCTGGCAGGACACATATTTCCATATGACAGTCTCTCCCAGTTTATATGCATTCCTGCTGGAAACCAGCCAGTCCAGATTATCCTGCTGCATTATGCCCTGTGCCACATTCTCTGCGTATTGCTGATACTTTTCCATGTTCTGCGAGATCCGATAACAGTTGGAATCCACCTGACTGCCTCGATTCAGTTCCGGGATCCCAAAGTAAATCTGTCCGGCTTCCCCCGCAGGCTCTTCCAGAAGAAAAGTTTCAAAATGAGAAGCCAGCCTGCACAGGAATTCCCAGTCCGTTTCCTCATACTGCAGGAGAAAGCCCGGAATCCTGACTTTCGTATTCACGGAACTGATCCATGAAGCGCCTGCATATGCAGACAACACCTGTTGGATGACATCCTCATAAGTGGCGTCTGTATTCTGGAATGTCCTGCTGCGCCGGATAATATCCCATTCCTGCGTCATGGATGCAGCTGTCAGCTTCAAAACCGGCTGCCCTTTTTCATAAGTAAAAGACACTTCCTGAATGCGCCCTGTAAAAAACGGCGCTTTCTCTCTGCATTCTTCTATGTGCCCTGCCTGTATCTTTTCCCCTTCTGCCGGCTGATTCAGTACATCATTCTGTTTGTCATCTTCACATATGGCTGTAATCCGCAGGCAGGCATGGCAGTTCATGCCTTCTGTCATCCTGACGTCCGTGATCTGAATGACTGCATATGGAAGTTCTATCCATATAGACTGGTATGTCTTTCTCATACTGCCTCCTTTATTCGTTCTGCCCGTTATCAATAATACGGATGACGCCTCCATATCTGCATACAATCGTATCCGGCTGGATCAACGTCGCTTCGCCTCTGAGCTGACTCTTTTCATTGCCTTCCTCCCAGACTGCCTCTTCTGAAAAGCATGGTTCACATTCGCAGATACAGAGTTCCTGCAATTCTCTGCTGGCAGAGTCAACGGTTTTGGGCGGACCTGTAAAAAAGGACTTAACCTTTCCCCAGAAGGTCTGCGATTTTTCCTGATTATATTTGTTTGTTGCATCAACTGCCGCCTGTTCCATCCTGGGATTATCCGCACTGAAGCAGTTACCAAAACACATAATGTTTGTCAGCGATTTCCTGTCATCAATGGTCATCTGTGGTTTCTTTTCCAGCAACAGCCCATGATCCAGCGGCACCACCAGACGGGCCTCCCTGGAACCCATGGAGCACAGTATTTTGGCTCCATGCACCACATAACACGGTGTTTCAGCTGCAGCTTCCGCAGCTACCTGATCTGCGATCTGCATGGCAAGAACCACATCCGTATTTGCTCTTGAGCTTTGTCTGGGGTCGATCTCTTCCTCCTGGTGCTTCTCGGCTTCTTCTGTCTGTTTCCCCTTCTTTTTCTTGTCCTGGTCTTCTTCCTCTTCTTCTCCGAATATCTCCTCCAGTTTTTTCTTCTGTTCTTCCCCTTCCAGACTTTCTATCTCCTGAGCCGTTCCGAGAAAATCCTGAAGGTCTTCTCTGGTATCCTCTACGACTGTGATCTCTGCTCCCTCCACTATTTCCGTTCTGGTTCTGGCCATCTTTCATCCCTCCCCTGTTCAAACCGATTCTACAGACCTTAATACAACTCCCTGGAATTCCCGGCGCAGGATGCTTTCAGAAACTTCCAGATTCACAAACACTTTGGGGGTCAGTATTCCTTTTACTTTAAAAACACGCCTCCGTCCAATCCGTTCTCTGTTCAATACAATCCGTTTGTCCCAGCCATTGGAATATTTTTCTGAACATGCATCCAGACAATCCAGCTTTTCAGTCAGCAGGAGCCAGTACTTCTTTTGTATTTCTCCATTTGCCTGATTCAATGTAACTCTGCGGTACCGAACCTCGGGGTCATAGGCATATAACAGCTTCTTCAGGGCATCTGAAACCATGAAAACCGGCGCGTCCACCACATCCGGATAGATACTGTCTTCGTCTCCCAATGTAAATAACACCGTCATATCCTGAATCTGTTCAAACTCCTCCGGCTCAAACTCCCCGCGCATGGCAGTCTCCACATCGCGGAAACGAAACCGGTTCTGAATCCGTGTGTCCTGCTCCAACTCAAAATACATAGGGTTCTTCCTCCATCCGAATCTTCTGAAGCTGACCTGCGTTCAGTCCTTTGCAGGATAAACCGTCTCTTGAAAATACGGCATTGTCCATCATGGAACCGGTAAATGCAACGCCTTGAAGTTCTGTTCCTGTAAAATCTGCATTGGAAAGATTACACTGCAGAAATGTCACCTGTTCAAACCGAACTCCCCGGAAATCGCTGCCGCTCAGATCACAGCCGGCAAAAGCAACCTGCCTCAAATCAGATCTGCGGAATCCGGCTCCGTGCATCAGGCAGTTTTTCCACTGACAGCGTTCCATCCTGCACTGCCGCAGCACTGCAAACAGAAGATTCTTTTTCTCCGTATCCAAATCAGTAAAATGTGCCGTCTCCCAGTTCTGGTATACATATCGGGAATCCCACTGCTCTACTGTATTTGGCTCATTATATGTCAGGAACTGCTTCTGTTCTTTTTTCCCGGTATCTTTTAGAAATATGGTCTCGCTGGCTTCTTCAAACCCTCCCCATTTCACCGTCAGACGCTGTCCGGCCTGAAGTCCCTCTTCCGACAGCCAGAGATCAAGATCGCGGAACAGGAACCGGCAGCGTTCCGCCCGCTTTTTATAAACATTCATCGCTGTTTCCCGAATGATCCGATCCGCATCATACTTCTGGACTTTCCCCTGATATCTTCTCAGCGCCTGATAGAGCGCTGTTCTGGCAGCTTTCAGCGGCATAAACAGATCACTGATATCTATTTTCTGCATCCGGGGCGCCGGATCCAGAAAGTAAGCTTCATTGTGAAAAGACAACAGCATCTCATAGAGAGCTTCGTCCATCCGCGAACGCAGAAGCGACATCTGAAGATATCGTATTTTTCCTTTCTCCTCATGATCAGAATACAACTGACGAAGCGTCTGCTGCATCGCCTGCATGAACCATTTCTCTTTTTCCGCAAAGCCGGATTCCAGCCGTTCTGAAACATTCTGCAGGTAATCTTTCACATCCTCCTGATACTTCTGTATCGCTTCTTCCCGATTCATACACCCTCCGCTAATTGCTGTAAATCTTTGAGCCTTTCAATGTGATATCTCCCTCTTTGTCCATCGTAATAAATGTTCCTTCTCCCTTTTTCATTGTGATCGAATCCGTCGCACCTACCAGCACCTGACCATTGGAAATCAGAGACAGTGTATTCTGTGCAGTCACATTCACATCGGTACTCCCATATACCGTCAATTCTCCGGAATTGCCCAAAAATATGGTGGCCTGTCCGCTTCCGGAATTGATGATGATCCCATCCTCGGCAAACTGAATGACCTGATCCGCCTTTGTCCTCAGATATTTCACATTCGGATTCCCCATCGGATCTTCTGCATCTCCCGGTTCTGGTTCGTGTCCGCTGATGGCACTGACTGCATAAGCATCCTTTTCCTGATTTGTAGGGAAATACACTCTTACCTGATCTCCCTTCTCCGGCATGCAGTACCAGCCGCTTCCGTCCGGCGAAGCCGACATAGTCGAATAAGGAAACCAGTAAGCTGCTCTTCCGGCTTCGTCAATCTCCAGCTGTACCATCACCCTATCTCTGGAAATATCCGTAACCTGCCCGGTAACCGAAGCTCCCACTATTTCCTCATTGAAAAGTTCCAGCCCCCGCATGCCTTTTTTTGGTCTTAATTCATACTGATTCTTCAGAATCCCGTCCTGCAGAATCCGCACGACCGACTGCACGATCAGAGGAATTCCATTGAACTGAATCCGGTTTCCGGCCCGATAGATCCGATAATCCCAGATCTGGAAAACAGTGAAATCCGTCTCCAGTGCATCCGGCCAACGATTTCCTTTTACGTTCAGATATTCATCTACCTTTTTTACCAGATTATATTGATACGGGTTAACCGTATACGATTCTCCGTTTTCCGGAATTCCCACAAACAGGGCAATCTTGTCAGATACCATATCCGGAACCAGAACCGCGCCATAATGAGAGGCAAAACGCTTCAAAAACTCCCAGTCTGTTTCCCGGTACTGCACTGCAAGCCTTCCAATTGGTTCGTCCGGAATCTGTATGATACAGTCGCTGTTCCCGTATCCCGACATCACCTCCCGGATCAGTTGGTGAACCGTCATGGACTGATTCTGAAAGGAACGTGAACGCTCAACAATATCCATTGCACAGGTTTTTCCTTTTACTGTCAGATCCATATAATATGCATTGCCCTGACAACTGACCTGGATGTTTGTTACGATTCCCCGGCATAAGATTTTCGTACTGCCATTTTCACTCAGATAACTCAGAGTCACCGGCATCATGGGCGTAGTTGTATAGACATACTGCTCTGCCATTTCTTCCGGAACAACAGCCGTCATATGAAGACTGCCATGGCTGTTTGCGTATTCCTCCATTTCGAGAGTCAGGATATGCTCAGTCTGATATGCATCTAATCTGATTCTTTCATAAGTAATCGCATAATCTCCCATCTATTTATCCTCCTGAAACATCTGGCTGATCATCGCCTGAAATAAATGTTCAAACGCGTACCGTTTTGCCACTCTGCATGTATAATTTCCTGTAATGGTTCTTTTTTTTCCGCTGCAATAAAAATTATTAATGAATACTCCGCCTACGGCGCTGGTCAAAACTCCCTCCGCATAACAGATTCTGTAATTACCTGACTGGAAATTTCCTGTCTCCAAAGGATAATAAGTCAGCTTATCTTTGAAATACTGTTCTGTTATCTTCTTCTGGAATTCTGTTTCATTTTTTATAACTGCAGGCTGATGGATAAATGTAAAGTTCGATCCGATCTCCAGTGTTTTGTATAAAACCGTTGCCACATTGTTTTCTTCCATGATTCTGTCTACATCCTCCGGGAAAACGAAGACCGGTATGCGACTGTCCAGCAGCCGTCTCTTTTCACACTGAAATTCTCTGCCTTCAATTTCTACCGTTTTGCGCTTCAGTTCACTAATCCGCTCTTCTACCGTTTTTTGTTCCTTCTCCTGACGCAGAATATCCTCTCTGATTTCTGTCAGATGCCGCTCCTGTTTCTCCTGTTTTTTTCGCTTTGATTCTGTCTGAAGCAGTTTCTCGTCTAAAAACATTCTTTTTCCCCCTGTTTACAACAACAACATTTTCCGATTTGTTTTTTCCTCATGATCTGCAGACCATCCGTTCCCTTCTGCCTCAGTAAGCAGTTTTTGAAAGGATTCATAGATTTCTGCCGGTCGATAGGTTTCTTTTTCCTGCTTCAGCCGAACATTCAGATAACTGCGAATCATGGCATGAGACAGAGCATCTCCTTCCTGCAGACAATTAAGACAGAAGGCGCTGTCCCATAGATTTTTAGCCGGATATTTCATCATACTGACGGCATATGCCTTTGAGATCCGGGGATTAATCGTACATTTTATCGGTGAGGCGTATGGTGCATGAATCAGAATCAATGTGTCAAACTCTGTCGCATAATCATAAAAATCGGTATATTGATCCCGAAGTCTTGCCCCTTCCTGCAGTTTAAAGCGTGCCAGTTCCTGTTCATCCTTTTTATTGGGCGGCGTATCATCTATATAAACCCTTGCAGCTGCTTCCTTTTTTTCAACTCCCCCTGCGGTTTCCAGAAAACGGACTTTGATATATTGTTCCTTTCCCGTCGGTTCATACAGCAGTCGGTACGGACTGTTCATAATATAAAATTCCTTATTGTAATACAGGATTCCTGGTTCCACACACACATAAGGCTCCTGTACTTTCAGTCTGCAGCCGGATAATATCCCATCTGAATAATCCTGATAAAGAATACGAAAAAAATCCCTTGGATAATCCCGAAGATTTTCCAGCATTTCTTTTTTCAGGATCTTTTTCCTCTCAAACAGAGGATATGTATTTTTAAACATCTGCCCCTCCCTGCTCAGTATATGGCTGTCTCTTCTGTCTTCATGGTACATTCAATCCCGATAATCCCAAAATGCACTTCATAAAAAACTTCTGTATGATACCGAATATCCAGAAAAAGGTCCTGAAGAAGTTTTAGTTTCTGTTCCAGAATTATGGTCTTTTTAAAACTGGTATAAATAACGATCTCATCCGTACATTCTCTACTACGGTAAATGATACTGTCCGCAACAAAACCCCTGACCATATCCATAAAGATCAAAAGCGAACTCCCTGTCCGAAAACTCCTAAGCATTCCTCCAAGCAGCATCTCCTGTTCTTCTCTCTTCATATTGTTCCAGACGTTTCTTGCCAGTCTGCCATAAACTCCTTCCAGAATATCCCTTTTCAGCAGTTTTTTGTAATATTCTTCCCGACACATTCCTCTATGTACATCATTTTCCGCCAGTAGATGGAGTGCCAGATTTGTCAGGCCTTCTCGCAGAGCCTTATATTCTGTCAGATCAGGACCAAACAGATCTTTAAAAATATTGTAAAACCGGCAATAAGTATTCACTTCCAGTTCCCTTTCTCCCAGAGAACTTTCCTGATTCAAATACGAAAGGGCCATTTCCATGTAGGCGCTTCCTCTTTCCGAATGAAGGAACCGAAGGTCTTTTACAGAAATTCCTTCTTCCACAGCTCCCAGCACTGCCTCCCATAAATACATCACAGAATCTTTCCTCCACACTCATATTCCGGATAAAGCCGCTGCACTTCCGATACAAGAAAACTGGCGATATCCCTTTGGAGCCATTTTTCTTTATCACCTGGTCGAAAAGAAAGAAGCAACTTTTTCTGCGCCTTTGTATCACGGATCTCATCTTCTACAAAATAATTCACAAAATAGGTTTGAGGAACCTCCGGAAACTGATCCAATACCTCGCAATCCTGATATCTAACATAGTCTTCCATACCAAAGCCCTGAATAAAGCGCGCAAGCTCTGCCCGTGTACGGATGCACATTTCCCATTTTCTCTTAAATCGCTCTGAAAAGCTTTCTGTCCTCCGGTTTTCAAGTACCGGCCATGTATAATGATCAATCCTGCTGTCACGACCATTCTGAATCATATGGATATTCCATTTTTTTGCTTCGCTGCAGCTGCTCACAATACACAGTTTTTCACCTCTTTGAACAATATTTTGAAGTTCTTCCTTCTCTTCTGCCAGATATGCATGCTCTGCACCATATTCCTTTACTGACAGTATGTGTTCATAGCTTTTATGATCTTCACAGGGTACCGGAAATCCTATGCTGTCCAAAAGGAGCTTCCGGACATTCCATACAGGCACCAGATCATATTGAATCGATGAACTCCAGTTTCCAAACTGAATCTCTATTTTCCGGATTTTCTCCTGTCCGGTGAGACCATCTTCCAACCCTGTAAGCATCACATCTGCCATTTTATAAAGATACGGTGAATTAATGGTCTGCCAGGGTATCCCGTTTTTTATAAAAAGCTTATACAGCTTTGCCACTTCATCCAGATACTTTGTATTCCTTCTGAGTCTGACGGTGATCTCCCATGCCTTATCTGGCTGTTCGGTCTCCAGGAATCCCTGAAACTCCGGATCCTTTTTCCACAGTTCTTGAATATTCAGATAATCACACTGAAGCATAACTGTCATAAGCGGGTACCCTCCTTTTGTCTCCAGCGAAGACAAAAGATCAGTTATACTGTAGTTTTCCTTCTCCAGATCCTTTTCCAACATCGGCCCCATCAGATGATGCGACACATCCACATACTTTCTTTCCACCAGCCCCGTCCGGATCAGGCAGCGGTTCACGTCGCAGGAAAGCTCCTCCTGTATCCGGTCCTCCAGATCCTGATACATCTTCCGGTTGGTCTCATACAGCGGCAGGAATACTCCTTCCATCAGTTCCCTGAACGCCACGCGTTCTTCCAGATTTTTGATATTCTGGATCTCCCGCTGTATCATCTCTTTCATATCCTCTGTCCGGTCCATCCTATTTCCTCCCGTCAAAGAAGTTCTGCTCCCAGGTATCGTCCTCAAAATCAAAGAATGCTTCCGCTCCCCGGTACAGCTTTTCTCCTTCCCGCAGGACGGGAAGGACTACAAAGCCCCAACGCTTTCTGGACACCCACACAAAGAATTTCATCTCGCCTTCCAGAATGATATCCGTCTCTTCCTGAATAACGGTTCCTCCGTATTCCCGGTCGATCTCTTCCTGCGTGGTCTGTGTAAACTTTGCCGTATCATAAGTAAAATAACAGGTTCGAAGCCGCCTGCCCTGTCCGTCATTTAAGTACAGGTCCAGCTGTCTTCCGATCATGAACCGGGAGATACATCCGATATGGTCTTCCGGATCCAGGCTCTCCACCAGAATCTTTTCTTTGTTCTCATGGGTATACGCCATGATCTCATAGGGGAGCGCACCCACCTGATATTCCTGCGCCACCTTCATGTAACCCAGCCTGCAGTTCCGGAAATAGGACAATGCGCCCTCCAGACAGCACATCTTAAGCTCGGTTCCGTCTGCATCTTTTCTGGCAGTCTGAATCAGTTTCCCCGGCACGTACTGCTTCAGCGCCTCCAGGAAAAGCTTTGACTTGCAGGACTGACCGGTCAGTTTGATCATCTCGTAGTCCTGAAGCTCCCCGCACACGAACTTCTGTTCCAGAAACCGCTCCATCAGCCCGTAGATATCCGGGCGCAGAAGTTCCTCCAGCTGATTCAGCCAGACCGGGAATTCCAGCTCCTGCCGGATCTGACACAGCTGTCCCCCTTCCAGTACAGACAGCTTCCACCGGTCCAGAAAGACCGAATCCTCCGCTTCGTCTTTTCTGGTGGTGATACGCAGCTCATACCGGAACTGCGTCTGGAAGAACTTCTTCTTCACCTGCTCTGCCAGATCAAAGAGGCAGTAGTAATTGTTTTTTACAAAGAAATATTCCTCCCTGCCGCGTCCTTCGTAATCTTTGAAGCGTGTGGGCAGGTACTGCTCCAGACGCTCATATTCTCTTTCCAGATCTGCCGGAAGATCCGGTACCGGATCCTGCTTTCCGGAATCATATCCCAGTTCTCTCACGATGCAGACTTTCAGAAGCTGCAGGATTCGCCAGGTCAGGTTATTTCCTCCGAAATTGGTATCTCCGTTCTCGTAACTGGTCCGAATATCCACCAGATACGATACCCTGCTGTTTTCGATCCGGAAACGCCCGGAGGTCAGATCCGTAGTCCCGCCGCCGCAGTCGATGACCAGCGCCCGGTACATCCGGCCCTGTTCATACCGTCCCTGATCGATCAGATCCTGAATGCTGTGAAACAGGACTGCCATCCCCTCATCCAGCACACAGTCCACCTGATATTCCGGCAGAAGTTCCTTAAACAGCGACTGGAATTTCTCTTTCTGCCGGATGGGGGACAGCAGCTGGATACTCTGAAAACGGCACTTGAACTGCTGCATTCCCAGATCGATCAGATACAGAAGGAAAGCCCGGAGCATCTCCTTTCTGGAAAGCTGGTACCGGTGTCCGTTCTCCAGTATCACGCTTTCCTGACGCTCCGCATCGCTGACCCAGCGCTTGATATCATGGAACACCGGCACATCTTCATCCCGGTAGTTCCGGCTGCCAAGCTTAAGCGCCTCGTATCCGAATACATACCCCTGTGTACCGTCCTTCTGTCCCGTGACTCCGATGACGCTGGGGATCACATGCCCGTCCCCTGCTCTGGCGATCCGGGTGGAACCGTCAGGCAGGCAGATGCCCATGGTCGTGTTGGAGCTTCCGAAATCCAGTACCAGCGGAAGCGATGCCTCCAGAACCGGGCAGAGCCGGATATTAAGAAGCGGGATCCGGATCCTTTCTGCATATCCGGGTTCCGGTGCAGGGTGATTCATATAGCAGTCATACAGGTATTCCGATACCTGTTCTCCCGGAAAGTACAGAATGGAATACTGACGTTTCTGAAGTTCGAAAACCGGCACTTCCCTGCTTTTAAACAGATAAAAACGGTCTTCCCGTTCCCGGATATAAAAGCAGGTGCAGATCTGATCCTGCTCATCCACCAGCAGCAGATTGCCTTCATATAGTCTGCCGTCCGCCTCAATCCGGTAACCGTCCAGCTCGTCGAGCCCAAGCCCGTCATACAGGGTGATCGTCCCGGGGATACGGACGCTGCCGTCGGGAAGTGATGACCCGGGACACCGGTCCAGAAACGCCTGAATCCTCTCAAATCCTCCCTCGCATTTCTCTTCGATATGCCGGTATTCTCTCTGTCCACGGAATCTCATGACCAGACGGGCAAGTCCCTCACGGTCATTCTCCAGTCTGGAAGGAATGACCAGACATTCCTTCCGGCAGATCTCCCGAAGCTGGAACAGGGTCATCTTCTGAAGTTCGCTTTCCCGATAGGTCCGTCCGGCTGTCTCTTTTCTCCGGCCCGGATGCAGCGTATAGGTATATCGGCTCATGGTCCCATCTCTCCTTCCAGCCCTGCGCGGGCGGCTGCGATCTTCTCCTCTATGGCGGAAGCACGGTCGGTAAGCTCCAGGCGTTCGTAGATGGACTGCGCCGTCCGGTAGTATGTGATGGCGTTGTCGTATTTTCCCTCTGCCAGCAGTTCATTCCCTTTGTTTTCCAGATCGATGGCATTCTTCTGGTCATTGCTCTTCTGTTCATTTTCCAGTGCCCGCTGTTCGGCAAGAAGCGCTTTTTCCTGTTCTTCCTCTGCTTTTCTCTCTGCTTCTTCTTCCTGCTTTTCCTCTGCGATCTGCGCCTCCAGCGCTGCCTGCTTTTCCAGCGCTTCCGCCTTGATATCCGCGTCATAGAGCGCCGCCGCCTTTTTCCGCGCTTCTTTGTATGCCTCGATTGCTCCGTCCCGGTCTCCGGATTCTTCCCTGCGTGTCCCCAGTTCCATCAGATCCAGGAGCTCCAGATGCCCTTCGGTCTCCTGCAGCCTGGACTCTATGTAGGTCTTTCCCACATTTCCCGCTTCCCGGGACAGATCTCCTGCTTTCAGATACAGCTCCTGCGCCTTTTTATATTCCTCTTCCCGAAGCGCTTCATCTGCCAGACAGATCTGCTCCGACAGCTTCTGATACTGCCCGGATTCTTCGGAAATCTCCGTATGATTCAAACTGGCTGCCAGCTTCCCGGCTTCCGTATACTCCTCGGCAGCCCGTACATAATTATCATACCGCAAGTATGTTTCTCCGCTCTCCATATACTGCGCCAGACGCTCCTCTTTGCTGCGGATGCTCCGGTGCCGGAGCCACAGCCCGAGGCTTATGCCGCCCACGGTCAAAAGGAGCGGAACCGCGATCATCAGAACCGTCTTTACGGACACTTTTTTCTTCGGGGAGCGGTATGCCTTATCGATAAAGGTCACTGCCAGCGTATAGTTGTCGATCTGGTATTCCTCCTGCTTTCCGAGGATCAGATCCTCCACCTGTTCGAGAATCTCCGACGGCTCTTTCGCCTCCTTTGAGATGTCCAGAAGCTCCTGATCTCCACAGGCTTCCCACACGCCCCGGCTCATCAGATACAGGGTATCTCCGTCTGTCAGCAGGCTTTTCTTCGAGATCTGAAGCTCAGGCCGGTGTCTGCCGCCCAGGCAGGAGTACAGATTATTCCGCTCCTCATGGGCCGCCGCCCGGTCCACAGAAAGTTTTTTCTCCCGGATCAGATTTCCGGTCAGAGACTGGTCTTTTGTCTTAAGAAGAAACCGTCCGTTCCGCATCAGGTAGAAGCGGCTGTTTCCCGCATGGCAGTACCGGATCTTCCGGTAATCGGTCACCACCATGACGACGGACGCCTTCAGACGCATGCCGCCCCTCTGCTTTTTCAGGTCTCTGTGGGCATTGTACATATATTTTTTCAATTTTTGCCTGCTCATGGACGGATGTTCGCCAAAACTGCGGATCAGGCTCTCCACCACCGCCTGCGCGCTGTTGGACAGGGGTTCTTCATCCAGGCTGTCCGCCAGTACATAGCAGGCGTAGTCATCCATCTCTGCATAGCCGAAGTAATCCCGGTTATTCAGTTCCTGTCCTTCCTCCGACAGGAAACCTGTCCGGAATTCAGAATTGCTCCGTCTCATCCGTTACCTCCGCCCTCACAAGCAGTATGCTGCCGTTTTCTCTCTCTTTACTGTCCGACGCCTCCGCCGCGCGCACGATCCGTTCCGCCTTCTCCTGCAGGCTTCCTCCGGCAAGCAGAAGGTCCTCCAGCTCACCGGGCGGCACCTCCTGCCAGATCCCCCGGCTCGCCATCAGGACCACGTCTCCGGTCTTTAAGCGGATGGGAAGCTCTCCCATCTCCACCTGCCGGAATCCGTCCATCCCCAGATAATTCCACACGCGCTTCTCTTCCTGGCTCCAGAGCGCTTCTCTTCTGGAAAGCTTCCCTTCCCGGTAAGACGCTGCCGCCAGAACGTCGACGGTATGTCCTCTGCTGATGGGGATCAGTTCTTCTCCACGGAACAGAGCGATCCGGATGTCGCCCGCCAGCGCATAGCAGGCAGTCTCTCCATTCAAATACACGGCTCCAAGGCTCGCTCCGCCCCGGCGCTCTCCGATCGTCTTCTGGATCCGGATATTCGCCTCCTGAAATACGGACCGGAAAAAATATGCCGGACTGTTCAGCACATGGTACGGTTCATACCGGTCCAGCACCGTGTCCACCGCAATCTGTGCGGATACTTTTCCGGTGTTGGCGCGGCCGATCCCGTCTGCCATGGCCGCCATAACGCCTGCCCGGGTCTTACTGACCTGCACGCAGTCGGACTGCAGCTCACAGGTACCGGTCGTCTGGCTGACCCCCATGTCAGACGGCAGGTCCTCTTCTTCTGTCCGCTTTGCCGGAAAACCGGCAAAATCTGCTGCCATTCTGGTTCTCTGCAGCAGAAGCCGCACGAAGACCGTACCGGCAAGGACTGCGGCCAGCAGTATGATATATCCTGTATCTTCCATGATTCCCGTCATTTTTTCGTATCTGTCCACTCAAAGTTCTCCCCGCACAGGGGCAGAAAAAGGAAGCGGCTCTCTCCCATCTCGATGGAATCGTAGGGCTTCAGCTCCGTCGGCACATAGACTGCTTCTCCGTTCAGGTAGGCGATCCCGGAAGAATCTCCCGGCAGGATCACCGTATTGCGCTTCTTCCGGTCATAGACGATCACCGCATGGTTCCGCCGGTTGATTGCATTGTCGCCCAGGATCTGGACATCCATGTCATCTCCGCGTCCCACGAAATTCTTGCCGTCATGGATCTTGTAATCCATCCCGACCCGCGCTCCTTCGATGCAGACCAGCCATCCGCACACCGGATCCACTTCCTCTTCCAGAATCTCCACCGGCGGTTCAAAGCCAACCGGCTTTGTATCTTTCTCTTCCTCTGAAAGCTTCATATTGCAGTATGGACAGATCTTTCCATACCGTCTTGCATTGTATACATGCCCGCTCGGGCACCTCACCAGGCTCATGGTCCTCTTCCTCCGATCTCGTTTCTGTATCCTTCAGGAAAGCAGAAGTCTTGTGTTCGCTATATGGATGATGTCCCCCGCTTCCACCCGGCAGGGACGGCTGGTCACCTGATAGCAGCATCCGTCCGCCGCCTTCTGTATCCGAACGCCGTTCACGGATCCAAGATCTTCCAGATACCACCGGTCCAGACAGAAGTTCAGCGCCGCATGCTGGCATTCGACAAAGGTACTGTATGCACAGTCCTCCAGATCCACATCCACCTCTTCTTCGTCATTCCTGCGCCCGATTACCATGGAGGTGCGCCCTGCCATGTTCCATGACCTGACCGGCTTATTCTGTTCATCCAGAAGCAGAAGCTCCTGCACTGCGGGCAGTCCTTTCTCCTCCTGCTGCCATGATAATCCTCCGGCACCTTTACGGAACAGCTGGTGGTACAGATCTGCCGCTGCTGTACCCGCGCACAGAAACAGCGCCGCCAGATACCACGGCAGATATTCGGAATTCATCTGCTGATGCCATACCAGAACCGCCAGCAGAACCGTCTGCAGAATAATGAGGCCGTCGCAGGCCGCTTTTCCCATCTGTTTTTTTCTCATCTGTACGCTACCTGTCATCTGATATGCTGAAAGAAAGAGGCAAACCGCTCCTCCGGCTTCATGGCTCCCGCCGGATCTTCCTTCTTCTGATTCTGATAAGTCTCCATGCCTTTTCCCGGCTGGAATCCGAAAAACCGTTCAAAAGCGCTTCTGTCCGGAACCGGACCTGATGTTTCTTTTACGTTCGCCTTTTCCTTCGGCTGGAACGCATCCTGCCTCTTCTGATCGTAATCCGCTCTTTTTTCCGGATCTCCGAGTACTCCGTAAGCCTCCTGAATCTCATACATCCTCTGTTTTTTCAGAGGATCATTCCCCACTACATCCGGATGGTACTCTTTCGCAAGCTTCCGATAAGCGGCCTTGATCTCTTTTTCGGAGGCGCCGGAAGCGATCCCCAGCACCTGATAGTAATCCGTCATATCGCCATACTCCCCGCCTTCTGTCCCGTTATTCCAAACGGGCTGCCGCAAAATGTATTCCTGTCTGCATGTTCCGTCCGATTCATTCCATTCAAATGTCAGGCATGCAGACAGAGCTTCGCTTCCCGGCAGCCCTGTCTTCACTTCTATACGCTGTATCCGCCTTCTACTGCGACCTGCGCCATCTTATCCTTTTTCTGTTTGATGATCAGGGTAAAGGTACCGACGCCTTCCGCATCCCCGTAATCCTCCTGATAATCCACCACGAACGCATTGGGGAATGTGTATTTTCTGACTACCTGAGAAGCTGCGATAACCTCCACAACTGCCTTCCGGTAGCAGTCTGACTTTTCCGCCGGAACCAGAGACCACTGCCCGATCTGTTTGGTTGCGTCGAAGGGATCTCCGTCCACTGCGGTCAGGATCTTTCCCGTGATGGTGAGCGTGCTCCCAAGATCTGTGGAGCGTGCATTGGAATCCAGAGGAATATCCGCTCCGAATTTCACGCCGGTGATGCTTGTAGTCCCCAGGCTGATCTCATTTGGTCCTTCAACTTTCAATGTAAATCCCATATTTTTATCCTTCCTTTCTGCTTATCCGGCCGCTTCTCATTCTCCGCTGAATCCGCCTTCAAATTTCAGCGCCGTCATCTTGTCTTTCTTCTGTTTGATCAGAAGCGTGAATACGCCGATCCCTGTCTCGTCGTCAAAATCCTCCTTATAGCCCACGACAAATGCATTGGGTACCTGGATCTGCCGGACGATCTGGGATGCGCTGACCACATCCACCTGTACATTGCGGTAGCAGTCGGAATTCTCTGCCGGAACCAGCGCCCATCTGGCAATCTTACCGGTATCATCCGCTGCCTCCCCTCCTACAGCTGCCAGGATCTTGCCCGTGATCTCCATCGTACTGCCAAGATCCGTGGACCGCGCGTTGGAATCATGCGGAATATCCGCACGGAACCGTACCTTCTCGATACTGCTCTCCTGCAGGCTGATCGTCTCGCTTCCTTCGATTTTCAAACGAAATCCCATGTCTCTTTCCTCCTCTTATCTTTTCTTTTTATGCCTTCCTTGTCAGTTCTACTTTCAGGTTCCTTGTGGTATTACTGAAAGTCACCAGTACGTTGCACAGCCCGTTCTTTTCATCGATGGCAAAGTCCAGCTCGTCTCCGTCCTGAAGGATGGAATTCACATACTGGCGGCTCGTATCCCACCGGCTCTTCTGGCTGTTCGGGTTATTGCTGAAGAACTGCAGGATCTTGTCCTGTTTAAAGTCACCGCTGTAGAACCTGAGCATCCGCTCAATATAGGTAAGCACCAGAGTTTTGTAGATCGGCTCGAATTCGCTGCCGCTGCTCAGCAGATTTCTTGCTTTGTATACACGGATATTTTTGATCTCCCTGCCTTTGTACTGGGCATTATCCGAGGTAAATACGAATCCGAAGCCGGTATGGTTGATGGAGTTCTTGATGGCATTGGTGAAACCGGAGATCTCCTTGGTCATGCTGGTAGCCGCCAGCAGGGAGTTGTCATCCGCCTCCACGTCAAAGCGCACGCCCGGATACTCCATACTTGTATTGTGAAACCGCTGTTTCAGATATTCCGGACACTGCCATGCGGCAACAATGCCCGCTGCTTCGTATGCTGCTCCCACGTAGACGCCTTCGATCCACATCTTCATCAGGTCTTCCTTTTCTTCGGAAAGGGATACTCTGCCTTCTGTGTCAATGACCATCTTCTTATCCAGGATCAGCCCGGATTTATCCTTGGGGATAATCGTGGCATTGGGAATGCACGGCACAACGAATTCGCTGTACTCCTTTTTCATAAGCGGCGCACACCGCTCCTTGAAGAGCTCCACTCCTCCGGTGGCGATACTGCTGAAAGAAGTCTCCTCTCCTCCGGCAAAGCTGAAGAACGTGGTCACCCGGTACGGGCAGACGGCATTCATCAGAATCGCAAGGCTCTCCATGGAATTGATCCCTGCTCTCTCCACCTTCTGGTTTCCTGCAAAACGCATCCTCTTGAGTTTACCGCCTCCGGTCTGATTCAGCTCCACATCCGGTACGATGCCGAACCAGACCGTATGATCAAACTCATTTTTGTCATTGCTCGTATTCAGATAGGTCAGAAGTCTTGGAAGATTGCTGGATTTTACCATCAGATCCAGCGGCGTATTGGTGATCAGAAGCTGGGGCTGCATCCCCTTCTCTTTCACCTGATACTGGTCAAAAAACGTCTTCACTCCGAGGATCTTCTCGATCAGAGGTTTTACTGCCTTCACAAAATCATCTTTGCTCTTTTTATAAAATTCCAGATAATGGTTGTAATTTTTTACCTCGACTTCCCGGTCCACCGTACTCTCCATGGTCGAGCTCAGCGGACAGAAGGTGCGGACCACCAGATCCCGTACATAGTCGGACGGATCCTCATTCAATGCGTCGTAATCCTCCCGGAAAGTCTCCATCAGGCTGGTATTGACCTGATCGTCCACAACGGCAAGCTGCGTGCTCTCCTCCTGCTTCATCTCCAGAATCTTCAGTTCCCCGTCCTCGCCCATACGCAAAAGTCCTGCTTTAAAATCCTGTCCGCTCTTGCCGTTTGTGCTCTCTCCCAGCAGAAGGCGGGTCTTGATATCCTCGATCGCAAGAGGAAGCATTGCCAGTACATTGTTGTAATTCTGACTTGCCTTCTCAAACTGGTAATTCAGCTGATCTCCGATATCCAGCCTTTTGGGGTCCTCTTCCTCCAGTTCCATATATTTCCCATAGGTATACTGGATCTCTCTGCGGACCTGACGGATATCTTCCATGATCTTTTTCGGAGATATCATATCCAGTATCTGTCCGAACTTGAACTCCACGTTCATGAGTCCCTGTGCTCCCTTGGCATCCAGAAGGGTAATCAGCATGTTCAGAAGATCGTTTTCCTCATTGATCGGAATCTCCGTGATACAGCTCTGCGGAATATTTTCCGGCTTGACCAGGCTGTACTGAATGGAACCGGAGGAAGCATCGCACCAGGAATAGACTGTTGGTGCAAATTTTTCCAGGAATTCCTCAAAACTTCTGACTGCCAGAACTTCATTGATCTCTTTCATCTTGTCGTCATCCAGACTCGTCCTGCCTCTGACATCCCCGATCAGGGTAAGCAGGTTCAGGCGCTCCGGATTGACTTCGGCAAACAGCATCGTTCTGTTTGTCTGTGTGATAGTTTCCATATGCACTGCTCCTTTTTCTTTTTATGATAAGAGCGTCAAAAGTATATTTTCTGTGACAGAATACTTTCAACGGACTGATCCTTCTACTGATATACTGCAATATAATGGACTGCAAGTTCATAAACCCCGTCCGGGGATGTGATATACAGCACGTCTCCAAAACACATCGGATGCGGTGTCTGTCTGCATAGGATGACATTCCCGACCATCACGGTGGATTCCGAACTGTGATACAGAAGTATTTTTCTTTCTTCTTCTGCAATCAGACGGATCCCGGCAAGATCCAGCGCTTTGGACAGTTCAGGATAATCCTTCATCAGATCTCCCAGACATACGCTGGAGGAGGAAAGCCGGTACATGGAAAAGGTCAGCGGCGGAATCTCTTCTGTATGATCCGGCTGTGCCATGACATAGGCATCCAGTCTTCCCGCAAAATGATTTCCTGCCTTCCCATCCATGAGCTGTTCCAGTTCTCCTTTCCTGCTCTCTTCCGGTCCGTGTCTGTGCAGAAGATACCAGAATATTGCCCCGGCTGCGGCAGCGAGTACCGGTATCCACCAGAGAAATCTCCATGGAGAAAGGACTTCCAGCCCGACGGAACAGGCAAGCTCCATCTCTCCGTCAGACACACACAGCGTCATCTGCCCGGTTCCCGGGCGTTTCGGAGACACCGTCAGGACTGTCCGGTCCAGTGAGACATCTGCCAGTCCCCGGTCCGCCCTTTCTATATAAAACAGCAGTTCATCTCCGTCCGGATCCGTGATATATTCCGACAGATCACAGACTGTGTCCTCTTTCATGGAAGTACATCGGATGGTCGGAATACTTCCCCTGGGCGGCGTATTGGATATGGTGATCGGAATCCCAAACTCATGGTTTCCCCAGGAGTCTGTCAGGGTTCCCTGAAGGCTGTATGTACCAGAATGGTCAAAAGAGACTGCTCCCTGAATGATGCCGTTTTGAACCCCCGCCGGTTCTGTCTCACGGAAGCTGTACGCTTTCTGCTCCTCTTCCGGACACAGCTCCATCTGAAAGGTTTGATAAAAAGCTTCATCCTCGATCCTGCTGCCATCCAAAGTTCTGAAAAAGACCTGATAGGAAATCTCCTCATTTTTGGCAGCCTCCGTATTAAGAGCCATGGAAGGAATCAGCGCACGATAGCTGACCAGATATACCTTCAGACTCTCTCCTGCCTTTGTGGTTGCCCGAATCGTCAGATCTCTGACCGAATCCCGAAGTTCGGAAGCTTCCAGCTTTCCTGCAGCATAGATGGATCTGCACTGCATGGGCTTTTCCGTTCCGTCATATTCCAGCACTGCATCTTCCAGTCCGCCGGATGATATCAGGAGTACATTTGTCTCATCAATATACCGGTCTTCCAGAACACATCGGATCTCCTGCTCCCCATCGGCATAGACGGCATCGGAAAACTGCCGGATCCTGCAGGAGAGATTCCCGTCCAATATGCTGTACAGAATCTCAATCAGTGTGTCAGGGCTCTGTGCCTGAAAGGCCTCTGCACCTGTCGTCTCTGCTATCCTTTGCAGAACCTCCTCATCTCCGTCATAGCTCCCGAAAGCAACCGTATAGACCGGGATCTCTTCTTCACTGCAGCGTCTGATTCTGTCCTCCAGATCCAGGTTCGACTGTTCCAGTGTCCTCCCTCTGCTTCCGTCCAGATCGGATTCCCCATCTGAGATCAGAACCACCACCTGGCTGCGGCCTTCTTCCAATGGAAGCAGGTCACAGGCAGCAGACAGCCCCAGCCCCATATCTGTATCCCCCGTATAGTCGATCTGTTCCAGCTGATCCTTCAGTTCTTCTCTCAGTTCCGGTTCTGACATGGACTGAAGTCCGAAAGAATCCGTGATCTCATGGTCATAGGCCACATATCCGATCCGAATATCCTCACTGTGGACGGTATCTATAAACGCCTGCATCATGCGGATTCCCATCTTGTCCGGGTCATTACTCTTCATGGAACCGCTGCAGTCCACCGCAAAGACCACATCCAGACCTTCCCTGTCATTCCTGAATTCCTGTGCGTGGACAGGAATTGATAACAGCAGATATCCGATCAGGCTCAGGCCTGCCAGCACCGCCTCTGCCCCTCTTCTCATTTTTTGTCCTCTTTACTTTAATTTTTGTTTTTTGACTTTATTCGACGTTTTTTAAGAAAATTATAAAATCGCTTCCATATTTTGTCAATAAAAAATATAATTATATACAAAAATATTTGTTTGCAACAAGGTTTAATTTTGTATATAAAAATTATTTAGTATTTTTTCTTCTAAAATCACATTTATGTCTTATGTTCTGTTATAATAATAAAATTCCTTGACAGATGTACATTTCACCTGTACAATCATAATATGAAAGGCAGGTGATGATATGAAGAAAAAGCCCATTGTATTAACGGACAGAGAGTACGAGGTGATGGATGTTCTGTGGAATACGGAAAGAGAAATGACCATCAACGAGATCTCTGAGAGCTCTGGCAATCCAAAACTGACGATCCCCTGTATCGCACAGGTGGTCCCGCGTCTTCTGAAGAAGGAACTGATTCATGTGGAAAGGTTCATTCCTGTGAATACCAAGTATGCCCGTACCTTCCTTCCTGATATTACCAGACAGGATTATATGGAAGGCGAGCTGCACAGACTGTTCCAGAAGACTGGTGTCAAAGCCGTGCTCAGCACTCTGGTACATATTAATAATCAGGAAGAGAACGACGTTCTTCTGAATGATCTGGAGACATTTGTACAGGAATACAGAGAACTGAGAAAGGATGATCCTGTTTGAGCATCTCTTTTATGACGGTGTTCACCATAAATGTGTCACTCTCTGTCCTCCTGATCGTCCTGCTTCCGCTTTTGAACTGCAGGCTCTGTCTGAGGAATCTGGGAGGCCGCTGCCTGGCTGCATGCTGTATTGCAGTTATGCTGCGGGCGCTTTTTCCAATCGAATTTCCCTTCTCCAGAACCATACCGGTCGACAGGATCGTTCCTTTCATACGGGATATCATGATGCATCCTGTTGCCGGCGGAGATCTTAAGATAACCGTCTGGCAGACGCTGCTCTTTTTATGGCTGTCAGTTGCTGTATTTCTGATTGGAAAGAAACTCCGGCTCTTCTGTCGGATACAGAAAACCGTTCGGAGACTGCCGTCCTGCGAAGACGAAACGATCCTGGAGGTCTGGCAGGCCATTCAGGAAAAATATCCATCCGGAAAACACGTAAGAGTGGTCCGTACCGGACTGAATACCAGTCCGCTGATCACCGGGCTGCGGCATCCGGTCATCCTTCTTCCGGAACACGAATTTTGCAGATCGGAATATCGGATGATCCTGGAGCATGAGATGCTGCACTGCATCCGTCATGATGTGATCATCAAGATGGCGGCTGATATTCTGTGTGCGTTCTACTGGTGGAATCCTCTGTTTTATCTGCTGAGGTGCAGAATCTTTGAACTGATTGAGATCGAGAATGACAGACAGCTTACCCATGATTTTTCCGCGGACGAAAAAGCTGACTATATATAAAGTGATAAATTACCGCTCATAAACACAAACGATCTATGACCATCTGAGGAACTGTAGACAGCCAGTT
>VSND01000063.1 GCA_009774145.1 Lachnospiraceae bacterium
CAATATAAAATATAATATATATACTTCTATTATATCGGCTGAACCATAAAAAAATTAATAACCATACTCTGTCAGCCCCTTCCATCCTCTTTCAGAAAACGTTCCATCACTTCTGCCATGGCCATCGATTCCCCTCGCGTCAGTTTAAATTCACTTTTACTGTTTCCATTTATCATGGAAAGAAAATCACTGACTTCATATCGCAGGCCATCCCCCAGAAAACGATCCGAGAACTTCTCCACTTCACCCGGATTTTCATAATGAACTTCAAAATACGTCGTCTTCCACCACGGCGCTTCCACAATAATATAGCCTTTCGTACCCGAGATCATCAGCCGTCCTTCCGCTTTCACGCCAAGTCCGCAGGTCGCAGTCCCCATACCATTGGCATACCGAAAATGCGCTTTTGTAAAAAGATCTATGCCATTTTCATCCTTTATCATGTCAAAACGCACATCCTCGAACTGGCTGCCAAACAGTTTAAAGATCGGCAGCATCACATAACTTCCAAGTTCTGTAAAGCTCCCTCCATATCTTACATCCGTCAGCTCTCTGCTCTGCGGATTCTCCAGTTTTGTAAAGCAGGCTTCCACGTTCCTGATGCTGCCGATCATACCGCTGCAGGCGATCCCCAGCAGTCTGCTGAAGCCCGGGCAGTACGCAGTCTTCACTCCTTCAAACAGCACCAGACTCCGCTCTTTTGCAAAAGCAAACAGTTCTTCTGCCTGCTGCCGTTTCAACACCATCGGTTTCTCACAGATCACATGCTTTCCATGTTCCAGAGCAGATCGAATATAATTATAATGAGTCTCATGAGGAGCTGCGATATACACTGCGTCAACCGCCGCATAAAAGCTCTCCATATCTTCATAAAAATCCGTCTCCCACTTTCTGGCAAAACGTTCCGCGCTATCCCTGTGCGGATTGAATACAGCCTCCACATTGACACCGCTGACAAGTTTCGCTTCCGGAACGAACCTTCCGGCGATCCGTCCGCTGCCTACAATCCCAATCCGGCAGATCCTCTGCTCCTGACTTCGAAGCATCGTACTGGAAATATTTTTTGTCCGGTCCAGGTATACGACCCGGCAATAATCTTTCAGATAGTCGAAAACTCCGGTCCAGTCAGAACCCACTGTAAAAATATCAATCTGATATTTTCTGATATCCAGCAGTTTCTGTCCTTCCGAACTCTCTATAATAACTTCATCTGCGAAGCCGGATTTACGGACATTTTCAATTCTCGTTATCAGGGAATCCACCACATTGAGTTTCCCTCTGGTCTGATCATATTCTTCTGTTGTAACCCCCACGATCAGATAATCCCCCAGCTGCTTCGCCCTTTGTAAAAGCCGGTAATGCCCTTCATGAAACAGATCAAATGTGCCGTATGTAATTACCTTTGTCAAGTCAATTCCTCCTGCCGTCTCCGCAATTTATTCCGCACAAACTCATAGATTTTCTCTCCGCTGGTTCCGTCATAATTGGCAGTAATCCCGCAGAATGCCTCGATCTGCTTTTCACGGTCAAAGGCTCCTCCTGTAATCGTCCCGTTCAGGAAATCCTCCAATGAGTTAAATGCATCCTCTTCACAGGCGTACTGCAGCCACTGAGAATTTTTCCGGAATCCTGGCTCCTGCTCCCGCAGCTCCTCCAGGTCAAATCCAATGTCGATCTCCTGACAGCCGTTTGTCTCAAGATCCACTGCATACAGTTTTCTGTCATAACAGGAAAACAAAAGCCATTCGCTTTCCTTCCCGTTTCCTGTACGGCAGATAAAACCGCTTCTTGCCCATGTATTATAATAGCCGTTCTTTATCGCTTCCGGTTCCTCGAAAGGCGGCTTCCACTGGATCATCTTTCCGCTGCTTCTGTTCAGACGGATATACATATTGGCCCAGCATGGGGAGAGATAGACATCCTCTTTGTGGAATGCCGCCCAACTGAACGGCCGCTGCATGCATTCATATCCACTCACAGGATGCACACATGTCAGCTCTTTTGGACAATCCTCATATTCATGTGCTTCGCCTGTCAGCGGATTCCATCTGACAACCACAGTTCCATCATAGGGAAGGAACCACAGTTCTCTCCCATCCGACACCAGCGCACAGCTGCCCTGCAGATGTTCTGCCGGAACAGATATAACCTCTTCTCTTCCTGCTTCGTCAAGCGCCAGCACCCGATTGTCATAACTGGATGCAAGATACAGAATTCCGTTCTGAACGCAGTACCCTCCGGTGCGTCGTTCTCCCTGAACCTCTCCTGTAAATACATCTACACAGTCCCGAAAACAGCGGATCTCATCTTTTCTGGTATCATATCTCACAATAGCCGGATAATGATTGGGAATCAGGAACAGACAGTCCTCACTGCTGACAGCCCCGTAAAATGCTCCTGCCTGCTCCACGCACGCCTCCAGCCGGATCCTCCTTTCAATCCTGTCATCACAGACAACCAGAATATCCTGTGCGTTTGCCGGGCATACATAATGCTTTCCATGAACAGTGATCACCTGTTGATAATAAAAACCGTAAGCATATTCTGACAAATCAAGACAATACTGGTACTGATAATCATGATTTGCTGAATGATACAGCTTATTCCCTTGTGTAACCAGCCATTCATGACTCCCATAAGCAGAAAACCCTTTTATGATCCCGCCCTGCCAGTCATCCGTCTCCGGTGCACTGTGAATATCATTATTCAGAATAAAAAGCGGTTTCCCTGCAATACCGAACAGTGAAGTTACTGAAGTCCCAGGATCACCGATATAGGAATCGCAGAGTGCGATGGTCTCAGTGATGTCCGGAGTATCGTCGTAAATCCCGAGATTCCGCTCCTGAAATTCCTTTTTCAGTTCATTGTATATTCCTTTGTATTCATCCTGCACAACGTTCATGGAAATCTCAAGAAGCGGATGCGGCCGCCACAGCAGACATACATCTGTTCTCCCTTCAAAGCATCGAAAAACATACTTCATTTTCTCCAGAAATGATCTGGTATTTCCAAGCAGGCCTCCTATGCTGGTATTATAAAAAACCACCTTTTTCCCCGATAATCTTTTCTCCCATTCTTTTGGGGGGACAGGTGGATTATTACAAAGGCGGATTACACGATCGAACTTTGGAGAACCTAATGGAACCAGCTTCTCCTGTGGCAATGCAGGATCAAAATACTTCCGGTATTTTTCCGCCTGTATAACAATATAGTCCACATTATAATAAGCCGGACACTGATCCTGTGCTTCACTCATTCCGCCGGTCGTGGAATAATAAGGTATATATACCAGCATATCTGTATACTGTTTCAGATTGGATGAATAAAAAAACGGATGGACACTTGTCACATAATTACGGTCATCATAGGGATTATGGATAAAGACCATATCCGGTCTGTGAATGGAAAAATCATATTCTTCATACTTTGTAATCGGAACATAATCCGGATACAAATCCCCCTTATAATATATTTTTTCACTGTCCAGATAAGGAATGGGGATAACATAAGCATCACAGTTCTCATCTGCTTCCGCCGCCATCCAGACACTCTCCATGGAATCCCACATGGACACTTCATATGGAAGAAACACTGCCTCCAGACGGTCTTTTATATCTGCCTGTACGCTCTTCTGTATCTGAACAAGCTGCTCTTGCATCCGCTCGTGTATAATGTATATGTCCGAAGAAGGCTTCTGCATGAGTGAAGCATGAAGAAAAAAAGCCAGTTCACAGTACTCTTCCAGCATCTTCACTGTTGTAAAATCTTCTCCTTCTGTCTCCTCAATCAATGTTCCCAGCTGGACAGCTGCTTCCTGACACTGCCCAAGCAGATCTGATACTGTTTCCCTGTCTCCATTTCCCAACAACTGTTTTACCGCATCCTGGATCTGTTCCAGCAGTCTCACATAATCCAGTGCTATCCTCTTCTGATACTTTTTCATCTTCTCACCTTCGAAGTCAAATTCACAAATTCTGTCACATATCAGATTGATTATAACTCATTTCTCTTCTTCTGAAAAGCCCCTGTTAATTCCTGCAAAACAACACTGTCATTCCAGTGCTGTTTATGCAAAAGGCGGCAGATCCTTCTGCCGCCTTAACTGAACAAAATATTCTTCCGATCCTATCCGATCGTATTCAGAAGCATTCCCACCGCATAATAGTTGGTGAGATTGAACGCACCACTCTTTGCGAAATTCGCAAAAGATGTGAACTGATCTGTCATCGAAGACTTACTGGATGAAGCCTTGGATGTACTGGAAGAAGTACTGTCATTCTTGGAAGTCTCATCCTTGGATGATGTGCTGTTCGTACCGAGAATCTGATCCACCGGTGAATCCAGTATTCTGGTCGCTTTGGTTCCCACACGCTCTGCGATACCATACTGACCGCCTACGGTTTCCTTCACAAAATCATAACTCTGCTCCAGAGACTCTGTCAGCTTCTTCTTGTCAACGGAAAGGAAACCATCCTTATCCTTGCTGAGACCAAAGGTCTGCAATGCTTTGTCCGTCAAAGTATAACTCTCAAATCCTGCCATATCAGACGCTGCAGTCGCAGTCATACCGTTATTGTTCTTCAGGAAGGACATGGTGGAATTATAATCATCCGCAAATTTCTCGATTGCAGACACAATATTTCCAAAAGCTTTCTCCACCGAATCCTGAGCCTCCTTGATCGCATTCGCATCACCGCTCTTCGCCGCTTCATCTGCCTTCGCCAGTGCCTCTTCATACTTGCTGAACACATTGTCCTTCTCAAAAGTCTGAAGCTTCCTGGACGAATCCTCCAGATCCTCCAGCGCCATCTGATAACTTCTCAGATATGCGGAAGAGGTAGAAGCTGTGCCATACTTGTTCGTTACAGAGCTTGAGCTGCTGGTGCTGCCGGAAGTTCCTGATGTACCGGAAGTATTGCCGGCAGAAGCATACTGATCCTTCAGTTCGTCTGCCTTTTCTGTAGCATTGTTGACCCATGAATCATAATCCAGGCCGTTGTTATAGCTGGTATTATAACCATAGCCATAATTTGTACCGATACCGCCGATTCCACTTGTTGCCATATGTTTTTTCTCCTTTCTGGCATCATAATACCTTTTCAGCAGAGAATACAAAAACTGTTCTCTGCCCTTTGTTGTAAAAGGATCGCTCCTTATGCAACCATATCAAAATATACCCTCTTATTATGGTATATCGTCCGCTTTTTCTTAAATATAAGATACTTTGGTAAAATTCGGATATAAAAACAGCAGGCGCCCTTCTCCGGCAGCCCGCTGCTTTTACTCTTCTTGATATTGCTTCAGCCTTTCCATGGCAGGCCCATATCCGTCTTTTGCCGACTGCCTGTAATACCGAAGCGCCAGCTCTCTCTGCCCTGACACTTCATACCACGCCCCCAGATTATACGCCGCCTTGAAAGAACCGGTTCCCACAACCCCTCCAAGTTCCGGATGTTCCCCCAGTTCCAGGCACCTTTTATAACAACGTTCAATATTAGGAAGCAGCCCAATATACTTTTCCACATCCGAAAGCACCCGTTTCATATAAAAAAGACCGCATACGAAGCAGAAGTCGGACCATCCGCCCAGTACGGCTTCCTCCTGTTCCACAACTGCGCCTGCCTCGCTCAGACATTTCATATTCCCGATATCCAGGAGTGTATACAGATACAGTACAGTTCCTCCCGGACGATACGCCTCTCCTTTTCCCGACAGTCGGTAAAAACTGCGGAAATACGGAAGGCTTTCCTCCAGACGTTTCAGATTCCGCAGTGTTGACGCCAGCTGAAACTGATAATAGGCATCTTTCGGATGATCTTCGGTCTCCCGAAGCAGATACGGCAGATTCCGTTCCCCTTTATCTGTATAAAGATACCCGTCATGATCCACTTTCAGCAGAGTCTGGTAACAGGAATAAGCTCCATCCGGCTGCTCGTGGATCCGTCCGCTGTAGCGGACTTCTCCCGGCAATAACCGCGGCAGAACGGAAGTACTGACGCTTACCCCCTCTTCCTCCGGATAGAAATCATACCGAAGTATTCCTCCCAGCCACAGTCCCTTTCTTCCTGTAAGAGTCTTCTCCAGCTCCCTGCGGCGGCAGGGATGTACATACTCATCCGCATCCAGAACCAGGTTCCAGTCCCCGTCCGACTGTTCCAGTGCAAAATTACGCGCCGCCGAAAAGTCATTGTTCCAGACAAAGTCATACACTTCGGCTCCCATCTTCTCTGCGATCTCCCTGGTCCGGTCGTATGAACCGGTATCCACCACGATCATCCGGTCCACCAGCGGCTTCACCGCTTCCAGACACCGTTTCAAAGAACGTTCTTCATTTTTCACAATCATGACAAGATTGATCTTCATACTTCGTCTTCCTCAGACAGTCCGAGTTTCTTCTGCCTGTCCATCTGTCTCTGTATCTGCTTCAGATAGACAAAGTTCCTGATATCCGCCTCTTCACCCGGGGACAGTCCCATAAACTGGCATCCATAGCCATATCCGCCCTGCAGTTCCTGCACCCGAAGCACTCTTGCCGACACCCGGCACACATCCGTCTTGAATTTATGTACAAAAACAAATCGGTCTCCCGGTCTTAACTCCCGGGAGGTAACGAAAAACAGTCCTCCGGCGCTGATATTCCGGATCGTCCCCGCAACATAACTGCCGTCTTCCAGCACAAATTCTGTCGAAAGCTGTACTTTCGCCCGGACATCCTTCTGACGCTGGAACTCCTCGTACACCTTTACGATTGCACAGTCCGCCATCCAGGGTTCCCCTGTCTCGAAGAATCCGGGATTCTTTTTCAGCGTCAGACTGCACAGGCTGCGAACCAGCCCTTTTTGCCCGTCATAAAAATCAACAATTGTCTTCAGCCTGGCATTGCGCAGTCTGGAAGTAGTAAAAAACAACTGGAGTACATTCTCCTTGATCTCCACTACCCTTGCTCTGGATAAAGGCTTCCGGTCCGAGCCATAGACCAGACAGCTTTCACAATCCTTCAACCTCATATTTTTCCCCTCCTTCTTGTCTGTCATCACAAACGCCGCGGTCTTCTGTAAAAATACCCCGCGGCGCCGCCAATCATATCGTAATCGATCCCACCTGACTGCCTGCATTCATCATCATCTGAAGCCGCAGCAGTTGTACCATATTGTAAAAAGTACTTTTATCAACCGTCACCGTGTCTCCGCTTCCGCTCTGAGCCGCACTGCCGAACAGCATGCTCATCATATCCGTACTGGAACCATAGATGGAGGACATTCCATAAAGGCTTCCCATACCTGTCAATGCGGATGTCCCATATGTACTGCCAAAGCCTGCCAGAGCCGATGTTCCGGACAGACTTCCGGAAGAGGAAGTATCATACATGCTGCCGACAGACGCCGAAGAACCAGGCAGGCCGCTCAGACCATACAGAGAGGAACCATAATAGCTTCCAGGACCATTCAGCGCCGACAGATAACCGAAATCATAAGAACCGGATGAACTATCTGCCGCCTGATTCACAAGCGTCCCCGCATACAGCGGAGAACCGTTCATATAAGAAGCCACTTTCTTCACATAATTCTGCGTCTCTGCATAGGGAGGAACGCCGCCGTATTTCTCCACGCTTCCCGGTCCTGCATTGTATGCAGCAAGGGCAAGGCTGATATCTCCGTTATATCTGTCCAGATTGCTCTTCAGATATTTTGCTCCTCCCATGATATTCTGCCTGGCATCATAGGGATTCGTAACTCCAAGGGAACTGGCCGTTCCCGGCATCAGCTGCATCACGCCGATCGCTCCTGCATGAGAGACCGCACTGGGATTAAAATTGGATTCTGCTTTCGCCACTGCCTTCAACAGTTCCACCGGAACATCATATATGGAAGCTGCCTCTTCAAATATATCATCCATACTTCCGGAAGCCTTCTCATATACCTCTTCAAATTTCAGCGTACTGCCTGCCGTCCCTTTTTCACGTACCTCTTCTGTCTGCGAGGCCATTCCATACCAGTCAACTGACGATACTCCATCTATCATATCTGACTCACTCCTTCTTACCTGATCATCCGGCGCCTGTCTGCCGGTCTCCGGATGTTACTCAACCGGATCCATTTCCTCCGAACCGCTCTCTTCTGCCATACCCTCCGGCTGCTCTCTGTCCGGCACATAGCCCAGAAAATAAATATAAATATCCACGATCGCCTGATACAGCTCCGTCGGAATCTCCGCCCCCAGCTGCAGCTGAGTCAGAAGCGTCGCCAGTGAATCGTCCTCATATACGGGAACTCCGGCTTCCATAGCGGTCTCCGTAATCCGTTCCGCCAGATATCCCATACCGGAAGCAACGATGACCGGAGCGCCGTTCTTATCCGGATTATACTTCAGCGCAACCGCTTTCTGCCTCATCAAATCATCAAATTCTGACATTGATCGTCGTCTCCTTCTCCCGTATTTCCGGAAATACTTCCGTTACCTTTCTGTCGCGTACACGCCCGTATACGGAAAACTGTCCAAGCCGGATCCCGTTCTTCTTCAGAATATCTGAGACATCCGTCTGGATCTTTTTATCCTGCTTCGCCAGATGCGGCGGTACAAAAAGCTGCATCTTCGACTCCCGGTCCTGCAGTGTCATGACCAGCTCGAATTTTCCAAGGCTCTGGATATCGAACTTCAGGAAAAGCTTGATCTTCCTTCCCTCATCCTCGCTTCCCCGTCTGGCATCCGGATCCACCCACATTTCCGACACCACGTTGTTATCTTCATATTGAAATGGAATCATAAAATGCAGAAGCGGCATATATACGCTCTCATTCATCAGCATACCGTTCATAATGGTATAAAACTGCTGTACATTTTCCAGTCCGGCCTGACCGTTGGCCCCATGTAAAAGCAGCTTTGCCAGATTATCTGCAAACTCCGCCATGACCGGCTTCTGCGCCGCCGCGGCATCCGCCCCCGTCTGAAGAAGCTGCTCCAGGCTTGCCTGTTCCTGTCCCTGAAACAGCCTTGCAAACTCCCGGTCATCCAGCAGACGGTCAAACAGCTGAAGCAGACGCCCCTCATCTCCGTTCTGATAGCGTACTGCATTAAAAACCAGAAGCATCGTCGCATCCCGGACTGCTCCATAATCATGCGTCTGCGATATATATCTGGCAAGGAACGGGATCAGCCGGCTGTTCAGAACTGCTGCATTCCCCGCGGTATCTCCATTGGCCGCTTCCCAGTTCATGGACTGTGCAAGCTCCCGGAACTCCTCCCGGAAGGACCGGAGCATCAACTGTTCAATATCCTCTGTCAGGGAATGCAGCTGCTGCAGAAGATGCGAACCGGATGCATAATTATTATATCCTTTTAAAAAAGCCAGCGCCGCATCTTTAAAGCTGTCCGAAGCATTCTGCGTCATGAGGGAACGGAGCTTTGCAAAGAAATCTCCGCTGAACCTTGCCTGAAGCTCCTGCTGTCCCTGAAGAAACTGAAGCAGATCTTCCGGAGAATCCATCCGAAGCGACATGAGGAACTGGTCCACCAGAGCGGTGATCTCCGTATTGCCCGCCGCCTGATATATGGAGGTATCCGTAAAAAGCAGACGCTCCAGGGCCTCTGCCAAATCCTGGTTTTCACCAAGTCCTTTAATAAACGCACTGTAATTGCTCTCATAATTGATGGCGCCCAGCACATCATTCTGAGCCGAATCTCCGGCCTGTTCTCCGTCTCTGCCGTCCGCCCGGACCACCCGGGTCGGATCCACCGGATTACGGACCGCAGCATTATCCCCTGCCGCCCTCGGATCCATGGGATTCTGCATATTCCGGTTATCTGTATTCAGGTTTGGAGTCGTCACCTGTAATATATTAGCCATACTGCCTCCAGCTTCTGTTTTGTAAAATCTATCTCAATTTATATATATCGGCGCATTTCAGAAAAAAATTATATGTTCTGTTATTTCACAGACGGTTCTGCACATACCTGAGCATATTATACTCCACAGCGGACAGAACGGCAAGTAAAAGTTCCGGCTTTTTCTGCGGCAGGACCCGGACTTTTTTCAGAAATATCCAAAAAAACCAGTAAAAAAATGCAAAACGTCCGCAAATATCTTATCCCGAAACAAAAAATGCCGATAATATAAACATAACAAGGACAGAATATAAGCCTGAAAAGACAGCCCTGCTGTCTGTACTGTCAGTTTTTTAGAAAGGAGGCTTACGATGAACATTAAATTTCAGACCATAAGCCCTGTCTGCCGTACACCGGCGGCAGCTCCCAAAAAGCGCTCCGCGCTGACCGGCAAGAGCCTTGAAAATGGAAATTATGATACAGTTACCATCCGCGGCACACAGACGGATCAGGAAAGCGGTTTTGCTCAGATGCTGTCGCGTACTGCTGCTTCTCAGCTGAAAGAAGGCGCCAGCATGGAACGGGTACAGGAACTGGGACGGCAGGTAGCGGCAGGCACCTACCATCCGGATGCTGACCGGATCGCCGGAAGACTGCTGGGACTGAACTGAATCACATAATATTATGCAGAAAATCTGCCTCCGGCAGTTTTTTCTGTATGTAATGACAACAGAAGGGAGTCCATGAACGACCCATGAGCCAGACAACACATGACCCACTCAGAGAATATATGACCGTCATCGGGAATCTGACTGCCGCGGCAGCCGGCATCGCCCGTACAGAAGAGGCCAAGGCAGCAGCGGTATCCGGTAACCGACATGAGATACTGGATGGCTGCATCCAGGAGGAACAGGCCCTTCTGTTAAAGCTTCGGGGGCTGGAACAGCACCGGAGCAAACTCCAGAAAGAGCTGGGATGGGATTCTCTGACTTTTCATCAGATCCTGGATACTGCATCATCGGAGCAGGCAGATGCTCTGGAACCGATCTTTCAGAAGCTGGACCAGCAGCTTCGGCGTCTGCAGACAGCCCGGGAGGCAGCAGAACGGATCCTGAAGGTCCGTCTTCATGAACTGGAAGTCTTTTCGCAGATGGGGGCTGCCTATGACAATGGCGGCAATGCCAGTCCAGGCACCGCTGCCCCGGGACCGGGCAGAATACGCAATACGTATGTATAGCCACAATACGGTTCTGTCATATTATGGGATTTCCGGATTCCGTTCCGCATGCCGTATACATTTTCAAATATTGGATTATATTTAACAAAAAGTATAAAATATACTCAGTATACTCATAAACAGAAAAATAAATCAGAAATTTTGGAGGATAATTACTATGGTGCGAGCATCCTTTGCCGGTTTTTCCACAGCGCTCTCCGCTTTGCAGGCCAATCAGAAGCGGCTGGATATTGTGGGACATAACCTTGCCAATATGAATACCGTCGGATATACCAGACAGCAGCTGGAGACTTCCAGCCTCAACTATACAACGCCTGTCTCCAATTATATGAACGGTTCCGAAGTTATTGTAGGCTTCGGCGTGCATATGAACAAAGTCTCCCAGATTCGCGATCCGTATCTGGATGTGCAGTACCGTTCGCAGATGCAGAAATCCGGATATACCGATGCGATGCAGACCTCACTGGACAGTCTGGCGAAGATTCTCGATGAGGCGAATTCCGACGTCACGGGAATCCGCAAGGCGCTCAGCAATCTTCACTCTTCCCTGCAGGCCATGCATGACTCACCCAACGTGAAGGATCCGATCTTTGAAGCCGATGTCCGCACCAAGATGCAGGCGCTGACGAATCTTCTGAACGAATCTGACCGGCAGATTACCGAGGCGGAGGAGTTGGAACGCCAGCGTCTGGACGGCACCAATACGTCAGAACGGGGCGCCGTTCAGGAGGTTAATGATATCCTCATGCAGATCGGCAACCTGAACCGGCAGATCAAGCAGAACCAGATCCTGGGGCAGCAGAGCCTGGAGCTGATGGATGAGAGAAATGTACTTTTGGATGAATTATCCAGTTACATTCCCATTGAAGTTACCTATTATAAAGATAAAATGCATGACGGAGTTGCGGAAGGAAATCAGACCGCCCAGGATGCATTGGCGGAAGTCTATCACCTGGACAGCAACGGCAATCCCATGTTTAAAAAAGAATGGCCGGATGATCTGCGGGTCGAGATGACCTATTATGATGATAATGGCAATATGCAGCGGATTACGCTGGTGGAGGGTACCGAAGGACACGGCACTCAGAATTACGGACAGTTTACTCTGACTCCTGATCCTGCCAGTCCGGATGATCCCACCAGTTTTACCCTTACGGTTCAGGGCAGCGCGCAGAACCTGGTAACCGGCAATGCTGCCAGCCTGGTTCTTTCCGCAGCCAATATGGCTGCTTCCGGCAGCAAAGACACGAATCAGCTGAACGGCGGTTCCATCCAGGCTAGCCTAGATATGCTGTGGAAGGACGGCGCCACTGCCGGAATCAACGATGTCAGAGGCTACGAATATTACCGAGACGAGCTGAATAAACTCGCCGAATCCCTTGCCGGTGTCATGAATGCCGTCAATAACCACAATCATCCTGCAGGCACCAGTCAGGATCTTCTGGTTGACAGAACCGGTGCGGGCGGAACGATTACCGCCGCCAATATCGGCATCAATCCTGACTGGGTGACCGGTACCGTCAGCATCAATACCGGAAGCAATAACGACAATCCGAATACCCCGATCCTGAACATGATGGAAGCTCTGACCTCCACATGGCCATACACGGGCACCAATCTGAATTTTATCACAAATGTGCCGAATCTGAAAAACAACACGTTCGGAGATTATGTAAACCACGTTGCAACCACGCTGGCCAATGATTCCTACCGAAACAGTGCTTCTTTGCAGACAAACGTAACCGTGCTGAACGGGATCCAGAATTCCAGGGATTCCATGTCGGGAGTCAGCCTGAACGAAGAGGCTTCCAATATGATGATGTTCCAGTCTGCCTATCAGGCATCCTCCCGTCTTATGACTGCTCTGGATCAGGTAATTGATGTTCTGATCAACAGCACGGGAACCTGCGGAAGATAAGCAATAAAGAAAGATAAGGAGGCAACAGATATGCGCGTAACAAATGCATCTGTATACAGAAATTATACTACTTCCATGAACAATGTTCAGGCAAGACTGAACAAAAGCTTCAATAAAGTTTCCAGCGGAAAAGCGTATGAAAGTGCTGCTGAAAATCCGCTTGCCTATTATAAAGGCCAGAAAATTGACAGCCAGTATCAGAAGGTCCTTGGTCAGAAACAGCTTCTGACGACGGTAAAGAACCGGCTGGAGCAGCAGGAGGACGGTGCCTATGATATTCAGAAAACCCTCTCAGAAGCGAAAAATAATGTCATCAATAAAGCACTTACAGGAACCACCTCTGAGACTGCTATGGCTACGCTTCGCGATCATCTGCTTCAGCTTGAACACAACATCGTCAACGACCTGCAGGCTCAGTATCAGGATTTTTATGTCTATGGCGGCAATGATTCCAGTACTCCGCCCTTCTCCCTCAGTGCAGATGGTATGACGCTCACTTATTCTCATAAGTTTCCCGGCGATGCACAGGCAACCGATTTTGTCATGAAACTGAATGATAATGGCAAATTTGAATTGGACCCGTCTTCTACCGGAACAGAAGCGCAGCTGATCCAGGCCATGTCCGAACAGGGCTTTCTGGATCTGGGCTATGGAGATATCCGTGACCGGGATACACTGCTTGATACCTTCACCGGCGGTATGAATCTGCTGACCGGAATTACATCCGGAGCAGTTAAAACAGGAAATGCAAACGGCACTCTGGATCTTGATACCATTTTGGATGCACTTTCTGAAGGTCCCCTGGGACTGACTGCCCGGGGTGTACAGGCGATGGACAAATATCTGGATCCAAATGGTCCTGACTATGGTGATCGTGCAAAGCTAAACAGCACATTAAGTCCGATCCTGCAGAAGATGACCGAAAGCGAACACAAAACCAGCACGGTTTATTCCGATCTCGGAAACAAATATCATCTCATTGAGAATCTGGAGACAAAGCTGAATAACAGCCTTGATTCCCTGAATGTACAGTATAAGGATACCGTCGGAGCAGATCCTTATGAAGCAATTTATGAGATGTTCAACAATCAGTACTCTTATAATGCCGCTCTTCAGGTAGGCTCGAATCTTATGAGTTCTTCTCTGTTTGACTTCATAAGATAATAATTTCTGAATTTTTTAAGAAAGGAGAATCTGTATGCAACCGTTGATAAAAATTACCTCTGTACCGATCCGTACGGCAAGTTACAGCCAGAATGCCAGACTGGTCAGCTCAGACTCCGTAGATATGGAAAGACGGAAAGCGCTTGCCCGTCGGATGTCCTTTCAGCGCAGTGCCGGAAAAGGTTTTATGCCCATGAAAGATATCACCAGGATTAACCAGACTTTTTCCAGGCGCACTGCTGCCGCCCCAAAAGGGCAGAATATATCCAGGCAGGAAACTGCATTCCGTAATGTTCAGTCTTCTGTCCCGCAGGTGAAGATGTCTGCGTCCTCTGAGATGCCGTCTTCAGATATTTCAGTATCAGACACTGTTTATACGAAGGCTTTTGCAGCTGTATCCATGCCTGTATCGTCTTCAGGCACCAGGACCGATATTTCCATGGAAAGCAGTTCTGCCTATACTGCAGAGCTCGGAGCCCTGGAGATGCGTGTTGCCAGAGGCGATCTCACATTTCTGCCTCCAATGGTAATGACGATCATCACCCAGTATCCGGAACTTCACTTTGAGTATCTGGGCGAATTTAATTATGTTCCCCCGCTTGATTCAGCCGGGAACAATATCAATCTATTCACATAGGAGCGTTGAACAAGATGACAATAGAGACAGCTTATGGCACCATCGATTATGAAGAGGAAAATCTCATCATTTTTTCCGACGGACTGTTTGGTTTTCCGCATTTGAAGAGATACCTTTTTTTAAGCCTTGATGAAAATGAAGATTCGATGCTTCTGATGGTTTCCGTGGACGAAAGTGAGGTCGGTTTTGTTTTGGTCAATCCGTTTGTACTTTGTCCGGATTATACCCCTGAGATGACTCCTCAGGAGCTTGCCTGCCTGAGTGCAAAGGAGATCGGTGATCTTTCCTGCTATTCCATCTGTGTGGTGAATTCAGATTATCTGAATAATACGGTCAATCTGAAATGTCCAATCATGGTAAATTCGGAAACGCGTCAGGGAATTCAGGTGATCCTGGAAAATCCTTCTTACGGATATCGGCATGAATTCCGTTCTTTTTTGGCAGAATCCGGTTCTGCAGACAACCAGGACTGAGAGGAATCTGACTATGCTGATACTTCGACGTAAAAAAAATGAAAGTCTTCTGATTGGTGAAAATATCCGTATTACTGTGATTGAATGCGCCGGAGACGGTGTCCGGCTTGCCATAGATGCACCAAAGCAGATATCCATTCTCCGTGAGGAACTGTCGGAAGCGGAACAAAGTAATAAAACCGCTCTGGCGCCCAATCTTGATTCTGTTCTTGCACTGCAGACCTTTTTGAAACAGAAAAATCTTGCAGATACTGAAGAATAACAAAAAAACCTTCATGATCCATATCTTATCGGATCATGAAGGTTTTTTAACCTATTTTTTTAAAAGCCTTCCCAAAAGTCTCATATCCCTGACAATCCAGTATACAGGAAGTAATATCGGAACTTTATCAAGAACTGAATAAATAGACGCCATATAACGATAATCCGGAAAGATCCATCTCAGCATCTTCATGACATTTGCCCAGCGTTCCTTTATTCTCTCCTTCAAATGCTGATATCTTTCAGCCTTCTTTTCTTTATTAAGTTCTTTATGAATCTGTTTTTCCAGTTCCAGGGCCTGCCTGTCCGTCTCATGGTTGATGATTCCTCTTGTGATCAGGCGCTCTTCCAGCGTATCATATTCCGACCTGTTTTCCGGAGGTCCTTCATAATACTCGTCTGTATGGTCAGAAAACCACATATACGAGATTTTGAGAAGCTTCTCAGCCAAATCATCAACTTTAAGCTCTGCCAGTCTCCTGCGCGCTGCATCCATACGAATATGTTCCCGGAAGGATTTATGATAAATCTGCAGCTCCAGCAATTCCCGCATGGTCAGCTCATCTGTTACATAATGATATACCGCCGCAGCCATACGGTAGACAAATTCTCCTTCCACGGTAAACGCCCGGATATATTTGTAATTTTCCCTTATACAGGCGCTCTCCAAAAGCTTCTGCATACTTCTGGTATATCTTCCAGTCCGAAAAGGAAGCTTATAATACACGATAATCGACAATCCGGACTCTCGCTGAAAACGCTCTCCTGCTCCTTCGAAAACCTGATCCACTTCATAGCCAAGATCGATCAGATACCCTCTTACCAGATCATAGCTTTTTGCATCCATAAACAGTCTGAGCGGATCGGTATACGCCGCTTCCGGAATCTGATAAAAGTCACGCAGTACTTCCGACGTGAGCACAATACAGGAGATACTGCGCATATCCAGCCAGGTCAGTACCTCTTTCACGGACTCCTTATAATTATTGCCGAACAGCAAAGATTCCTGATAACGTTCAAAAAAATGAGTTTTCCATTTATCCGGCACAGAATCACTGTTTCCCAAAATCCCCAGATAAACAATATTGGCAACTTTATGATAGTCTGCAATCCGGTACATCCGCTCCCAGTCCAGACGGCTGGGAACAGCACGTAAAGTACTCTGGCGGATGATCGAAGATACGATCCCCTCCAGAGCACGTCCATCATTCAATAACTGGTTCATAAACCCGGCATCCCCTTACCTGGCCGCAGCCTTATAATATGACTTCTCTCCTGTCACTTTCCGATTCAGCCTCTCATCAACGGCGCGAACCCGGTCAATCACAGCCTGTGTTTTTCTTCGGATCTCATAGACCTTCTTTTCTTCCGGACTGTCTCCTGCATTTTCCGAAGGCTCAGAAGTAACCAGCTGTCGTATCTTCTGCACCGTCTCACGGCTGCTGTGATCACACAGCTGCCAGATCGCACCGGTGCAGTCATCAAACCCGGCCATTTCCTCCGCGCGCATTCCAAGTAACATCGTAACAGATACTTCGTCATTGCGCGACAGGGCGTCAGCCAGTTCATCAGTCAGCCTCTGAACTTCACAAATAGCATTGTAGCGCCGCTGAAAAAGGATCATGATCTGTTTCATATCAAACTCTGACTGCCCCATAGCCTATCCCCTTACCTCTCTCTGAGGTGCAATATGCATATCATTGACCTTTCTGCTGGCTCCGTCAAAAGCCTCACGAAGTTCTGAAAGGATATGGCGGATACGTCCGATCTCATCTTTCCGGCGTTCTCTTCCGGCACGCACCATCCCCAGATCATAGATCAGATATACATAGATCCGTCTCAGATCAAAGCTGATCGGATAGCTCATATCCAGAATGTCGATCAGATAACGGACAATTCTCGTCGTTCTCTGCAGGCAGTCCTCAAAATCATCATAATTTCCATCTTCCAGAGAACTTTCCGCCCTGGTCAGACGTTTGATCGTCTCATCAAACAAAAGCAGCAGCTGCTCTGCTCCGGACATGGAAAAAATGCTGTCTTCTTTATATTTGCTGTATGCGTTCATAAAACTCCTCTCTGAGAAAACTCCATTTGCTGCCTGCAAAGCAGGCAGCAAATATTTTGTTATTTTAACCTGAAATATTAGAAAGATAGCTGGCCTGACTGTTAAACTGGTTGATCATGGTCTCCATATTTGTAAAGACGGAAATATAACGTTCCTGTTCCGTCTTCAGACGGCTCTGAAGTGTTTCCAGCATTTCCTGCATCGTCTTCAGCTGATCATAGATCTGATTTTTCTGAAGCGTCGTCGGCTTTTTCTCCGATCCTGCAATCTCAATCAGCTGTCCATAGGAACCCTTTCCGCCATCTGTCGCATTTTTGGATGCATAACGGGTTGCATAAGGTGTAAACGTATCATCCACGACTTCCATCAGGCCCTTCTTCACATTGCCGCCGCCTGTGAAGATATTGGATACCAGATCCGGATCGCTTTCCATTGCCGACTTGAAAGCAGACTCATCAAATACCAGCGTTCCGCCGTCCGTATAATCATCACTGTAAGTAATGCCGATTTTCTTCAGATCATCATAGCTGGCGCCGTTGTTCATCAGTTCCACAAAAATGTTCTGTACGTCCATGCTGAGACTGCGAATCGTAGAATCATTGTACAGAAGACCTTCCTTCGCTTTCTTCTCCCAGTTCTCGATGGAAGTCTCGTTCATCTCATCCTTCTGTTCATCCGTCAGAGGACCGTAGCTGCTGTCCGGACGGGTGGTCACATGACCGTTGATCTCCTTCACCAGCGTATTAAAGTCCTCGAAGAAACTCTTTACCTTCTCCGTAACACCATCAATATCGGCTTTGGCGCTGAAAGTAACGACTGCGGAAGGATCTGCCGTTTCATATGTTTTTACTCCGTTTTCCACTTTCTCATTTACTTTGCCAAAGACACCGGATACCGTTACACTCATGCCCTCCAGATTGAAAGTATTGGAAGCACGTTCCATCTTTACCAGACTTCCGTTCCCGTAATCCACATAGATCTCTGCATTCTGACCGCCCTTAATGCCCTTTGCCGGATCATAATTACCATCATCGCCTTTCTGCCCGAAGAGATCCTGTGCCAGCTTCGAGTTCAGATTGATCTCTCTGCCCTCACCCGTCTCGCTGGATACCAGCATGAAGGTTCCGGTAGCATCTACATAAGTTGCTTTCACACCGGCTTCCGAAGAATTGATCTTCGACATGATATCACTAATACTGCTGTCTGCAGTAAGACCTTTGATCTTTACACCGTTAATCTCCAGATCCAGTTCACCGTCAGCATTCGTATAATCAGAAATCTGACCAATGTTATCCGCAATCGCTGCCTGACTCAGCTTCCCGCTCAGATTGATCTTGCTGGAGGAACCGTATTCGAGCCCCATGTTCTTCAGCAGCGCATTATCACTGGACTTGACGGAAACACTGCTGGTAGTACTTGCAGTCTCAAATTTCAGACCGTCTGAATCAGCATTAACTGTAACTGCACCGGTACCGAACGCCTGATTCAGACGCTTCTGAAGATTTTCCGCCATTTTTGTTAACTGCTCATCCTTTGGAAGTGTTTTGAGCTGATCCGCTTCCTCTTTTGTAATCAGTTCAATCTCTTTCTCGCTTCCGTCAACATTAAAAGTCAGTTTCTGCCCGGTCATGGAACTCAAAGCAGTGGGCCTGTTAATCGCCGCATCTTCAAATTTCACTGTTACATTTGCGTTGAAATCATTAAGACTAAGCCCCTTCTCATCATAATCTGCAGCTGACCCGCCGGATCCTTTCACATATCCCAGCGCAGATAACGCGGTAGAATTTGCATGCATAACCGTATTGCCGAGACTCTTTCCTGCTTTCTCTGCAATCTCAATCTTTCCGGTAGAATTATTATATTTAAACTCGATCAGATCGGCAAGATCCTCTGTACCGCTTCCTGTTTCAACCGAAAGATCCTGAGCTGCCAGTGCTTCGTTCAGCTGATCCGCCAACTTCCCATAATCATCCGTTGTGTAATCAATCGTATAGGTCTTCCCGTCCTTCTCATACGTACTTGCAAACTTGAACGTCGCATCAGTGGTTACTTTTGTAAAATCTCCATTGTCATCATAAGAAGGCGTACCAAATACCAGTTCTGTTCCTTCCAGTCTGGAAGATTTCCATACCTCATCCAATCCGTTGGCGCCAAATGACATCGCCAGACTGCCGCCAAAAGTTCCGGACTGCCGCACTGTCGAAGTCGCCATCTGCGTAACTGCTGCCAGCGACACATTCGCAGCCAGACTGGAAGCACCTGTAGCCGAAACCAGATTGGTGGAAGACTCCTGCCCTTTCACCGTAATCATATTCTTTGCAAAAGTCATCGGATCAAGCAATGCCTTGGGTGAAGAATAACTGTTGTAGTTATCCGTCAGATCCAGGATCTTGTCTGAAAGCCCCCGGTACGCCTCCTGCTTCCACTGGAGCTTTGTGATCTCCGCCTTCTGATTCGCTATCTTATTCGTGGTATGCAGCGTCATCGCCTCAATAATCTCATCACGCTGAATACCGGACACCATGCCTCCAAATCCTCTCAGGGATGTATTTCCCAGACTGTTGGAACTTGTCACGCTGCCCGCACTCGATAAACTTGCCATATTCTCTATACGCTCCTTTCTTTATTCATCCATACTCATGCTTTGAAAAAAATCATTTTTGACTATACTTATTTATCGACATGATGTATAATAAAAATAATACTTTGGGAAATCATTTTTACTTTTTTCATTTTTGGAGGTACAGTTTTGGCTATCATTATTACAGTTTCAAACCAGAAAGGCGGTGTTGGAAAGACGACCACGTCGGCGGCTCTGGCATCAGGGATTGCCATGACGGGCCGGAAAGTTCTCGGCATCGACCTGGATCCCCAGGGCAATCTGGGCTTCTGTCTGGGCGGCGGAACCGAAAGCCGTCATACGGTTCTGGATGTCCTGAACGGCTCTGTTCCGGTCCAGGAAGCGCTGGTCGAGAGTGATACCTGTGATCTGCTGGTCTCCGATATCAGCCTGAGCAGCAACGGTTTTGAGAACATTCCCGGCAGACGCGAATATATTCTCAAGAATGCCATCGCACCTGTCATTGATCAGTATGATTATGCGATCATCGACACCCCGCCGGCTCTGAATCTGCTGACGGTCAATGCCTATGCGGCTTCTGATCATCTGATCATCCCCATGGCTTCCGACATTCTCAGCCTGGTGGGGCTTGCACAGCTTAAGGAAACCATCGAATCCGTGCGCAGCACTCTCAATCCGGATCTGAATGTTCTGGGGATTCTGCTCAACCGGTTCAGCTGGCGTACACACCTTTCCCGTGATGTACTTGACATGGCGAATCAGCTGGCTGATCAGATCGATTCAAAAGTATTTAACACGAAGATCCGTTCCGGCGTTGCCATTGCGGAAGCGCCTGCTCACGGCGAGAGCATCTTCACCTATAATCTGCGCTCCGGCGCGGTACTGGACTATCTGGAATTTATCAGAGAGATCGCACCTGCGATCCATTTAGATTTGAATAACAAGGAGGAAACAGATAATGGCTAAAAAAACAAACAAGACTTCACATGTGCTGGATCTTCTGACCAACGGCACATCCCAGGAGGCAGGAAGCAGTCCTTCCCGAACGGCAATTCCCAAAAAGGTCACTGTCGTGGACGAAAACAGCCGCAACAACCGGCTGTCAGAACAGCTTCTGAGCAGTCTTTCAGAAGAGCTGGGGCAGGAAGTTCCTCTTGAGGAAGAGACACAGGCTCCGGCACCGCAGGCTGCACCAGCCGAGGAACAGGCTTCTGAACTGCAGGCAGAACAGAGTCCGCAGCCGGATAAGGAGACTGTACCTGCTGAAAATACGGAAACGAATCTGCAGCCGCAGAATAGTGTGTCGGATCTCCGCAGTAAATTCGGAGACCGCGACGAGGTCAACTTCCATTTCCTCAACGTCATGGAAGAGCTTCTTCTTCAGCAGGATCTGGAAGAGATTCTGGCAACTCATGATGTATGCACCTGTAAACGCTGTCAGGCCGACGTATGCGCTCTGGCACTGACCTCACTTCCGTCCAAATATGTGGTGATCAGCAAAACTTCTCTGTCCCCTGTTTTGAATTTCTATGAGAACAAATTTAAGATTGCCATGTTGACTGAACTGAATAAAGCATGCGCCATCGTACGCGAGACGCCGCATCACTCAAGATAATACAGAACCGGAATTTTCAGGCCGATGAAGCACAGAACTTCACCGGCCTGTTCTTTACAGTATTCTGTCACTCAGGTTCAGCGTATACGCTCTGTTCGGATTCAGCAGTGCTGCCAGATAGGAAAACGCACTGTTTGATACAATCATTGCCTTACATCTGGTCATCAGCTGCAGATCCAGATAATTTTTCCCATGCATGTTTCCCTCAACATAGGTAATGTCTGCAAAACCGCCAAACCCCAGTTCCTGTTCATGAAGCCGGCACCAGGGAATATCGTCAGAAAATACAAACAGATGCCATGGTCCCGGAACCTGACGGACAAATATCTCCATACCCTGACGGTACGTCTCCATATCCAGATTCCATCCCAAGGTCACATAATCTCCTCTTCGGACATGAACACATACCGAACTGGAATGTTCGATCTGTTTCAGATAACCGCAGTTTTTCTCATCTGTGATCTCCGGAAATGTAAATTCCCTGAGAAATACATCCGGATATTGCTCAAACCAGCTTTTATTGATCCAGTAGCCATGATAATAAATATTTCCTGATACATCCAGTATCTCCGGATAATACCCTTTGTTTGGAATCCTGAAAATTTCACCTTCAAAAGGGTTAAAATCACTGTAATTTCCTGCTTCTGTTATCATCTGAATCTCGATCTGATTTTCACAGAAGATCTGCGGAACGCTTTTCCCCTGTTTCCTGCCTTCCAGTACAGCATTCCATACCGCCTCATCAAAGCAGCTGCTCAGCATATGAGGTCTGATCCCAAAGACTTTTTCCAGTTCGTATCCGTTATGAACGGTATGAAGTGCAAAATAACTGTCATCCATATACATGCACTCACCCGGATGCGACAGTTCGTAATATCTGGCAAATATATACTGGAATGCCTGATTTGCCAGACCGCCGTTCAGAAACTGTATCTTCAAATCTCTTTTACACCTTTCCTGCCCTTTTGTAAATACATAGTCTGCTGATTATAATTTTTGTACAAAATGAGCTATATGGATTTCGTTTTTATTGTAACATACTTAGAAACAACTGTAAACTGGCGATAAAGTAATTGAATTATTTATGATTTGCATTTATTATAAGGTTATGTTGTTAAAATCAGATTTTTGATAACCGAAGAACTTCTAAGAATATATAAAAGGAATCAATGACTATGGAAATCAATACATCATTTTATAAAGAAGAAATACGTTCCGGTTTTCTGGTGACAGAAAAGCGGAAGAAAATATGGGCGGTTGAACTGCAGATGCTGGAAAAATTTGATGAAATATGCAGGAAATACAGCCTTACTTACTATGTATATTATGGTACACTTTTGGGTGCTGTACGCCACCAGGGATTTATTCCATGGGACGATGATATTGATGTGATAATGTTCCGGGATGACTATGAACGCTTTCAGACTATCGCTCCGGATGAATTTACAGAACCGTATTTTTTCCAGAATTCTTATACGGACCGTGTCATGTGGCCTCTGTCCAAAATCCGGGACAGCAGAACAACTGCCGCAGAACCACAATTCCGCCATCTGGGAAGCTCATTCCATCAGGGAATCTTCATCGATATTTTCCCTTTTGACAATGTGAAAGATGGTGTGAATCCTCAATTTGAAACCATCGAACAAATTCAACAGCTTTTATGGCTCTCCATTGTTAATCCGGAAGCCATAATAAAAGCGATGGAGGAAGGACAAAAACTGTATCTTGGTACAGATTTTCTTATCAACCATCTGCAGAAAAATGTACAGGAAAAATTCAAGATTTTTGAATCATTCAATCGCTCCTGTCTTGAACAGTCAAAAAAAGTAAATTACCTGATTGAAGAAATATATCCAGATGAGGTCAGTTGCAAAAGTGTAGAAAAAGACTGGTTTCACGATATCATTTATCTTCCTTTTGAACATCTCCAAATCCCTGCACCGGCAGAGTATGATAAAATTTTAACACAATGTTATGGAAACTATCACCAGTTTGTGCAGGGCGGATCTGCTCATGAAGATATTATGTTGGAACCGGACATTCCTTATAAAGAATATTTTATGAAAAATTCACTGTAAACGGTCTTCTATATGATAATGTATGCAACTATGCAGTTTATGTCTCTTTTCTTCACTGTCCCTGGATCACCGATATAATCCATTCCGCACAGTTTGACCAGGTAAGATTATGCACCACCTTTTCATACCCTTTTTGAATGATCGCTTCCGCATAAGGAACATCAGTCAGTAAATGCTGTACAATCGCCGGAAGCTGATCCAGTTTTTTTAAATCATAATATGCAATATCTACACCATCTGTAAAATTTTCAGCAAGCCAGGCGCTCGAATCTGTAAGCGGAACCGAGCGCTGTAAAATGGCATTAAAAATACGGTCGTGTGTTCCGGCCTTGAACCAGGGCATGACATTCAAACTGATCCGCGTCTCTGCTGTAATCTCCAGTGTCCTTCTATAATCAACCCAACCATCCACAATATGTACATTTGAATGCCGAATACCGGAATAATCCTTCCAGCCTTTTCCAAGAAGGTACAGTTCCATACCCGATTCTGCAAGTGTATTGATGACAGTCTCACGCTGATATGTGCGAATCGTCCAGTCAATGGCCTCGCTGCATCGCAGCATCGTCTTCAGCATCTCTTCCGAAACAGACCATCCAAACTGTTCCAGTGTATCGAACAGTGCTTTTTCTATCGTCAGGCTGCTGTCACAAACCAGACGATCGAACATACACTCATACAGACGATACATATCGCTTCCCTCTGCAAACATCTGCCTGATCTGCACAAACCGATCCTGATAATGATAATAGGTCCCTGTAAATAAAACATCATATTTTCTGCCTGTATATGGGATGACCGGCCTTTCCTGCGACGGCATCACACCCACATGAGGCATGAACGCAACATATGGCACAGACTGCCCAAAATACTTTTTCACATATTCCACATGCTCCAGATCACAGCAAAACAGGAAATAATTGGCCGGATGCTTTTCCATGGTAGAATGAAAACGAAGCGGCGGGTCCATCAGGATATCAATAACGACCGCGCCGCTGGCATCCCAGATCTCAATAAACAGATCCTCTCTGCATCCTATCCCGTCAAAGCACACCACTGCATCCGCTTTATGCGCCATAAACTGTGTGAAATGCAGATAAGAATGCGGATCTTCCTCCGGCGGATTTTTCAGGTCAAGGATAAAGACTTCATGCCCCCGCAGACGAAATTCCCTTTCCAGCTCATCTGCTGCAAAATTAAAAGAATCTATTTCCGAATAAAATAATATAAACCTCATGTCCTTCATCATCCCTTATCATTGAATATTTTCTGTCAAAATACAGACACTGCTTAAAATATATACTGTGTCGACACGATCATTCGCAACCGGAAAAGTTTCCCCAAAAAATATATTTGTTTAATTACCCCCCAACATATATAAAGCTTTTATAATTGTTATCACAGCCTGGTTTGCCTCTTTCGCCATTTCTTCTGTAAACTCCATATCCAATAATTTCAGTAACAGTTCATTCCAGGCCTGATTAAATGGTTCTTTTTCCTCCCTCACATATTGATTCTGACGAATATCAGGAAGCAAATCTGATATGAAATTTGTAATCAGATTCCATTCTTCGCTTGTCATGATACAGTTCTTCTGAAATATCAGCTGAATACTATGTCCAAAGCCCATGATAAAAAACAAATATTCTATCTCCTGCCAATAGCTGTAAAGCATTCCTCTCTGTGCAAGATCCTCCAGAAGAAGTGACCATGCCTGCAGATTATCCCATTTCCTGTCCTCCCAGCTACTGCTGCGTACCGTACTTTCGGGTGATTGAAAATAAATATAATACTGTTCATCTAAATAATAATACCTTTTTGCATACAACTTTGCAGGATATGTAAAAGAAATTTCTTCCATAAACATATGCTCCACAAATGATATATGATTTTCTCTGATCATGGACAATCTGAAAAAAGTATATTGTGAACCATTGTCCCCTGGCCCCCGTAAAGTATTTAAAAGCAGCTCCTTATACCGCTCTTTTGTATTCAACTCAATAAATACACTGCCGTCCCCTTTTTCCAGCACCAAATCTCTGTCTCTCTCATATGCCTTTTTCTTTGTAAACTCTACAATATCCACATCATACTTTTTGGCTATGTCATAACAACGCTCTAATGCCTCTTCTAATAACCAGTCATCCGCATCACAAAAAGTAATATATTCCCCCGTTGCACAGGAGATTCCTGCGTTTCTTGCTCCGCCCTGCCGCATATTTCGGGGCAGGAAAACGGCTTTGATAAGATCTGGAAATTGTTGCTCATATGCCATAATCAACGCTCTTGTAGCTCCGTTATCTACAGAAGCATCATCTACCAGAATAATCTCTATATTTTCAATCCCAATCGTCTGATGAATCAGGCTTTCCACGCATTTGTCCAAATACATTGCCACATTATAACATGGAACAATTATACTGACTCTCTTCGTTAAAAAATCCCTTCTTTCACCAGGTTTATCAATTTCAACATCCTTTGCAGGCTCTACATTGAATTCGTTTTGTGCAAGCAAATTCTGAATTTCTGTTTTGGTGTAAATTTTCTTATATTGAAATACATCATGTTTTATTAACGAAAATAATATAGAAGAATGCTTTAAATTCCTTACACTGATAATGACAGATCCGTCTTTTTTTAAATATTTTATAAGCCTTTTCAGAATTTTTTCAGGCTCCTTGAGATATTCCAGCATATCACCCATAATACTTGAGAGTAAAAAGTTTATATGCTTAAGAAGCCAGTAAATCCTCACAGATTTCTGACTGATCCTGCACTT
>VSND01000064.1 GCA_009774145.1 Lachnospiraceae bacterium
TACTTTTCTATCTCTATTTTATTATTTTATATCGGTTAACGCAACAAATCTTTTATGAATTTTTTATAACTTATTTTCCCACTTGCCAACCCGCCAAAACAGAGTTAAGATACGACACCACAGAGAGGAGGGATTGGATTTCAGGATGGAAAGGATTTTCTCCCCATACTTCTCTCCTGCCGCCCAGCCTTTCCCCTGCGGGTTCTCCTTCTGTCCGAGCCACTCCACATAGGGCGCACAGCCCCTTGTGACATAGCAGAACCGTGGATCGATTCTTTCATTCCGCAGCTTATTCGTGGAGGCATAGGCTTTGAATTGAGTGGTAATATATACGGGTAGCCATTATTGTTTAAAGCAACCCGGCATACATCACATTTTTTCATGATAGCTACAATATCTTTAAATTCTTTTACTTCTTTATCCGAGCGACGCATTTTTATCCTCCATTTGAAAACCATATCTTTCGATTTGTAAGTCATACTTACAGCCTTTTTCCACTACCAGGCATAGCAGAAAAAACAGCCATCCCCGCCACGATCCTAAAATCCCCAAAACTTCGATGCCAGCTCCCGGTTTATGATGGATGAGAAAAAAGTGGGATTGCTGCTACACAGGACGGCACACCAAGACAGGAAATCAGAAAAAGGTTTCCTGTTTTTTTGCTCCCATTTTTGGCATTTTGAAAAATCGCCAGTATTATGCCGTGCAAAGGGGATAGAAAGAAATTTCCTCTCCCATTTGGCAAATCCGCAGGCTGTCCGTGGAGGGCGGGCGAAAAGAAATTTTCATAAATTCCCGCCTGTTCCGGCTTGTGTGGTTTTGTAAGAAATGGAGAGAAATTTCCGCAAATCACCGTCATTTTTGCTTTGTGTGGTGTTGCAGGTAGCAGGGGGAGAAATATCGCCGCAGCTTTGGCAAAATCCCCGCTTGCGGCACTAAAGATTGCATGGGCTGTAGACTATGACAGCCAAAGCAGATTTACCGCAGCATTTAAAACATATTTTAAAGTCCTGCCGAAAGAATACCGCAAAAAATCCCCATCTTGACAATCAGTACAGTTATGGACTATACTATAATTAGTACAGAACCGTACTAATTACCTTCAGATTCGAGGAGACAGACCATGATAAACAACACCACTCTTATGGAACAGTTAAATCAATACTACGATGCATGGCTGCAATATAATAATGTGTACGAAGAATGGGCAAAAGCACACGGGCTGTCCGTCAACTGCCTGTTAGTATTGTGTGCCATTTACGACAGCGGGAACGGCTGTACACAGAAAAAGATCAGCGGGCAGTGGCTCATCCCCAAGCAGACAATCAACATGGTTGCCAAAGATTTGCAGCGCAAAGGGTTCGTGGAACTGTCCCCGCTGCCAGAGGATAAGAGGAATAAAATAATCCGTTTTACAAAGGAAGGAAAAGAATATGCGGACACTATCGTGAACGCGCTGCGGAAGGTGGAACTCTCTGTCATCAAGGAAATCGGCATGGAACGTATGCAGCAGCTAAACGATAGTATGTCTTTATTTGCAAAACTTTTCTACAAAGCAGGAGGTATAAATGGCAATGAAACAAACCCGTGATATCAGGATTTTCTTTCAGTATGTCATCCCGTCTGTATTGTCTTTTGCCCTGTCGGGAGTCTACGCGATTGTGGATGGTTTCTTTATAGGGAACCGCATAGGTGACTTAGGACTTTCAGCTGTTAATATCGCATATCCAATCGTTGGAGTGCTTCAGGCGCTCGGCACTGGAATCGGAATGGGCGGTGCGATCTACTATTCCATTTATAAGGCGGTGGAAAAGAAAAACAGGCAAAAAATTATATCGCTGGTGCGTTGTGGGTGCTGATGATTTCAAGCGTCCTTGTGACAATCCTGACTTTCCTTTTGAATGGCACGCTGTTACGATTGTTAGGTGCGGACGGCGAACTGCTTGCATTGGGAGAAGAATATATTGCGGTTATCGCTCTGGGGGCTTCCACACAGGTGATTGGCACGGGGTTAGTGCCTTTCATCCGTAATCACGACGGTTCCTTTTACGCAATGGTTTCTATGATTATGGGCTTTGTCACCAATATCATTTTGGATTATCTGTTCGTATGGATATTGGGGCAAAGTGTTTCGGGTGCGGCATGGGCTACGGTCATCGGGCAAGGTGTTACCATGCTTTTTGCGCTTGCCTGGTTACTGCGCAAAAAGCAATTTACGCTGAGCATTCCTCTATCCAAATTTGGAGAGGTGGCTGCGTCCATACTGAAAATCGGGATTGCCCCCTTTAGGCTTACGATGTCCCCTAACATTTCGCTGACTATCATAAACCGTTTCTCCGTGTCCTATGGCGGAGAACAGGCAGTCGCTACTTATGCCTGTATCGCTTATGCGATCTGCATTGTCTATCTGATATTACAGGGAGTAGGCGACGGAAGCCAGCCCCTGCTCAGCCGGTATTATGGAGAAAGAAATTATGACAAGCTGAAAAGTACAAAAAAACTGGCGTATGCATTTGCTTTGTTCCTGTCCCTGATTAGCTGCATCATCATGTATCTGACAAAGGGAAGCCTCGGCGCATTATTCGGGGCATCAAATGTTGTGAATGCGGAAATTGCCAAGGTAATTCCTGTCTTCCTGGTTTCCGTTCCCTTTGTTGCGGTTCTCCGTATCACAACCGCGAGTTTTTATGCCACAGAAAAAAGTGTGTTCTCCTATGTTTTGACTTTTATGGAACCGCTGCTTATGTTCGTGCTTATGCTTATTCTGCCGCCTTTGTTCGGCGGGCAGATCATGATCTGGTGGAGCACGGTTTTTGCACGGATTCTATCAGCAGTGTCAGCATTTATCCTGAAGCGCCATGTAGATAAAAGGGAATAGCAATCATCTGTTTTTCTTAATATCCTGCCAGTCCGTTCTCTGTTTTTGTACAAAAGAAAGATGAAATACGTCATGGCAATCACATTGGAAAGCATGGCGGCAATAGCAGCTCCTCGGATAACATCCTCCTTTGCTTCCATCCGAACAGCAATACATAGGGCGAAGATATGCCTCTGCCAATGGCAGAAGAGCCTCATCCGCACCAAACAGGCGGAGCAGCTGGTCATCAAAAACCGTAAGCCCGATCCAGCAGACTACGGCTATGACCGAAGTGAGAAGCAGGGACAGGGTAAAATAAGCATTTGCCTTGTCGGTCTTCCCCTGTGCCCTGTAATATGTATATTTGATGGAACCTCCGCTGCCGGTCAAAATCCCCAAACTGTACAAAATTGTCCAGATCGGCGCTACAACAGACAAGGCCGCCGTACCCTGCGGCCCCTGATACTGGCCAACCACGGCAACATCCACCATCCCGTATATACAGGAGATCATAGAGCTTCCAAAGGCGGCGCCAAGATACCTGAAGTAAAGTTTTTTTATACTTCCCTGCGTTAAATTCTTTTCCATAATCACTCCTGTCTGAACTTACTCATTCGCCGGGACAGGCTGTCCGAGTATTTCGCAAGCAATTTCATTGCAAGTTCCCTTTCCGAGGCACCCATATCCTCAAAGGCTGCAATTTCTTCCGCAAGAACCAGATCAACCGTTTTTCTGGAAAACTCTTCGCCTTTTTTCGTCAGTGTGACATACTTATGACGTTTACCATTGTAATCCCCAACCTCAATCCATCCGTCCTTCACCATCTTTTTCAAGGCAGAATGGACCGTCTGCTTTGGCTGGTATATAAAACTGCAGATATCTTTTTGGGTGACCTTTTCTTCCGACTGGCGTATGAAATACAATATCCAAAATCCACAGTCAGATAAGCCAAAAGTTCTGGCGACCCCCCGGTAGATTTCTTCATATCCATTGATGGTTGCATTGAAAGTAACAAGAACTTCTTTTGCAGTATACACAGATTTTTCCTCCTTTCAGTCCGAAAACAGACTTATTTTATCTTATTTTTCTCAGGTTTTCAAGAGAATTCACAAAAAAATAACATTTATCCGCAGAATTTCCTCCCACAGGCGATGTGCTGTTTCATCATCCTGAATTCTGTTTTCAGATATGCTTTGAAAATAAGAAAGCACTTCACATTCCTGTGAAGTGCTATCGGTTTCTCTTATTCAGTTTTTGTCGGAGCCTCCATCTCTGCCCCGCAGACAGCATCTGCTGCTTTGCCGCTTTGGACAACATCCGATTCCCATCTCACCTGACCGCACTTCAGTTATAAATATTGAAGTCCTGTATATCAAATACTTAGATTTTATGATGTTCCATGCCCAAAAAGCATTTAATATGGGAAATAAACTTTGTTGCCGCCAGGCTGAACGGCTGTCCATGCTTCCATGCAAGTACGCTGGTCGAAGCAAGCTCCGGACAGAGCGGACGGTATACAACCTTTGAACGATCCCAGAACGACAGCAATCCTTCGATTACGATCGAATATGCCAGCCCCCTGCTAACCATGACTGCTGCATTCGAATTCAGATTACTGGTAAACAGGACATGAAGATCGTCATAGTAATCGCCAAACCAGCTGGCAAGCTCCCCCTGTACACGCATCCGGCGGGGGAGAATAAGCGGCCTTCCGACCAGATCTTCCGCCGTAACCTGCTCTTTCTCTGCCAGAGGATCATTCGGGCGCATAAGCGCAACCCATCTTTCCCTCTTATCCAGACGAATAAAATCGTATTTTTCCATATCCGCCGGCTCCAGAAGCAGCCCGATATCAACCAGCCCTCTGTCCATCTGTTCCTTTACATGATCAGCCGTAGCCGTATAAATGTCAAACGTAACATGCGGATACTTCTGGTGAAAAGCTGCAAACAGATCCGGAAGCAGTTCCACGGATGCAATCTCACCGCAGCCAACGGTTATTTTTCCTTCCACCTGTTCGTCCTGTTCGAGCAGTTCTCTTTCGGTCTTGTCCACAAGCTGCAGAATCTCTTCCGCCCTGCGGCAAAGCAGCAGTCCCTCATTCGTCAGCTTAATCTTCCTTGTTCCTCTGTCAAACAGCTTAACGCCTGTCTCCTCCTCCATCTGGGACAGCTGCCGGCTCAGTGTAGGCTGTGTAATATGAAGAACTGCAGCCGCCTTTGTAATGCTTTCTTCCCTCACTACGGTTAAAAAATATCGAAGAACCCTCAGTTCCATAAGCAGCTTCCTCCCGTGCATTCATGCCTGATATGATTCAGCATATCAGATTCATGCCCAAAAAGCAAACCCTGCGCTGCTGTTGATCCCAGGAACCTTCATATTTCCTATCCTCCATTTTTCAAAAACGATTTTCAGTACCAGTCATGTTTTTCGTTCCGGTCCAGCCCATGGATGCGATCCATTTCCTCTTCTGTCAGTTCAAAGTCAAAGAGTTCTGTATTCTCCTTTATATGGTCCGGATTACTGGAACCCGGTATTACCACCACGCCTTTTTGCAGATTCCAGCGTAAGATAACCTGTGCGGAGGATTTCCCGTGGGCCTGCGCGATTTCCGTTATCACCCCGTTGCCCAGAAGTTCCGCGGTATATCCCCTGCCGCCCAGGGGGTACCATCCCTGCACCACAATGCCAAGGTCCTGAATATAAGGAATCACATCATTTTCCTGATAATAAGGATGAATCTCATTCTGTACCAGCGCCGGGGGGGATCGTTACCTTGGGCAGAAATTCCTCCAGCTCTTCCACATACCAGTTTGAAAGGCCAAGGGAGCGGATTTTACCGTCTTTTACTGCCTGTTCCATGGCAAGATAAGCATCCACATCGCCGATACCCGGATGATGAAGCAGCATCATGTCAATGTATCCGATATCCAGCTTTGCGAGCGCTTCCTCAATGGCAGCTTCCGGGTTGAAAAACTGACTGGGATACAGTTTTGTGATGACAAAAATTTCCTCCCTTGGAATGCCGGAATGTCTTACCGCCTCCCCCACGCTTTCTTCATTTTGGTACATATAGGCGGTATCAATGAGACGGACGCCGCTGTCCAGTGCCGCCATAACGGAATCCACGCAGGTTTCGCCGGTCAGGCTGTACGTGCCCAGTCCGTAGATGGGCATTTCGTATCCGCTGTTCAGCATCACGGTCTTTGTTTCGAAATTGAATGTAACTTCTGCAGGCTGCTGTTTTTCCGTCTGTCCGGTCAGCGCTTCTTCCGACGTTTTCCCACAGGCCAAAAGCGTCACCGCCAGAAGCATCACTGCCTTCACCTTAAAGAACCGTCTCATCCCTCCTTCCTCTCTTTCGGACTGATCCTCTTCAGTATTTTTGCAGGAACGCCTCCCACCACGGTCATAGGCGGAACGTCCTGTGTTACTACGGCTCCGGCCGCCACGACAGACCAGTCTCCAATAGTCACTCCGGGCAGCACCGTTGCATTGGAACCGATCCATACATGCTTCCCTGTTTTTATGGGAGCATAATGGTTCTTCCGGTTCTCTCCCGGATCAAGGTCATGGTTGATGGTTGCCAGAACTACATTGTGTCCAATCAGCGTCCCGTCTCCGATCTCAATTCCTCCCTGATCCTGAAAATGGCAGCCTGAATTGATGAATACATCCTTCCCAATCGAGATGTTCTTTCCGAAATCCGTGTAGAACGGAGGGAACAGGCGAAATGTATCGTCTATCTTTTTGCCCGTCAGCCTGCTCATGATCTCCCGCAGTTCCTCCGGAGTATGATACTGCTGATTCATCTCCATCCCCAGCCGGATCGCCTCCTGACAAAGTTCATCAAACCGCTCCTTCCACTCAGGATTTTCCCTGCCGGTTCTCTTTTCCTTACTGAATTCTGCCAAAATATCTTCTAATTTCATGAAAACCACCTTCCTGCTGTTAAAAACACTGTTCTGTCCATGACAGCGCGTTTCTTTTTTCCGGCTTTATTTTAAATCTTTCATCATAAAATATCAAATACATATAAAATATCCTTTTACATACCAAAAAAGTATGTATCATGTATCAGACCATCCCAAACACTCATATGTTTTGAACATCGTGTTGATTATTTTTTATATGGTACATCATAAGGATGCGCAAGAAAAAACAAGAAACAATCCGGCAAATCTGTTCGGTTACTGAACAGATTTGCCGGATTGTTGATGGGATCTTCTCTATCCGGTTTCAGCGATACCGTTCCATTGCAGGGATCGCATAGCCCCCGCCATAGTCAACATACACAGCTCTCAGCGAAAAGGCAGTATCTCCCTCCCAGTCCCGTTCTCCCACGCCGTCTTTGATAAATCCATACCTGTCCACACATTTTTTCTGTCACTGTTAAAATAATAACCATACACAAGCCCGCAGAACCGTTCTGCAGATTCATCCATATATAATTCCAGCCGCAGATTATGATACCTGTCATAATACTGATACATGGGGATACCGCCTTCAAATCCCGTCTCCGACAGAAAAGCTTCCCGGTTTTCGTATTCCTTCATGTAATCTTCTGTCATGTCACTGTCGATCCATGTCAGAACGGAAGTTTCTTCCGCGTAATCCCAAAGCCCGCACAGGCCTTCCCGTCAGGAGAATATTGCACGGGAAGATCCGGGGCAAACGGCAGCGCCGTTTCCAGTTCTTCCGTTTCCTCAGGTTCTGGCGGCAGTACAGCCTCAGATATTGTCCTGTCATCGTCTGTTGTATTTGTATCACCATGATCTCCTGTACACGCTGTCAGAACGGCCGCACAGAAAATTACTGTCTTCCTCATACAATCCCTTCCCATATCCGGTCCATCACCGTCTTTGTTTTATTCCTGCAGCAGCTTTTTCTTCCATGCCCCGCATCCTGTTTCCAGAGATATTTGATAACCGGTCTCAGTACCTTATCATCATCACCCTCCTTCTTCCAGTCATACAACTCCATCGCATATCTGTATTTTTCACCAGTCAACGGAATACTCCATGCCCGACAGTATTCCCTCCAAATCATCATCCGATATGGAACACGGTTCCTGAACGGGTTTTCATGCAGCGATTATCTTATCAAATTCTTCTTCCGTCTCCATTTTATCTGACAATTCATCGTAATTCTGCAACCCACACTCTTATTCCTGGTACTCTGCACAGGTCATTCCAACTACCTCCATTTTTATTTTTCTCCCTTTTCAGAAAAGTGTTTCCTATGAGATACTGGCATAGTATTCTTTCAAATGGTTTCTAATATCCTGTGGTGTAACAGGAACTTCCGTATCTAAGAAATGATATTCCAAATGCACTTTTTTGTCATCCGAAATAATATGCACTCTATGACCATGTTCATTGACTCTCACATACCAGTAATAATCTGTTTCCTCATATACTATTTTACGCTTATTTTTCCCGGATACCATATTCACCTCAATCCTGTACTGTTTACAACAGAAAACGGTTCTTTCATTATATAACACCGGTCTGCCCTTCACAATATACAGACGGATGTCAATGCATCATAAGTTGCCGGAAAAGCCAATCTTTTCTTGAAAAAATTCACAGTTTCTTCTGCCTACTGCATAAAAGTCAAGAACAACGCCATTGCAGCAATGCCTGCCATCAGCAGACACCAAAACGCACTGATAACTGTCGACGCAATATTTACAAGGCTGCGGCTCTCATTACTCCTGACACAGACGATGGAAAGAGTAATGCCTGCCAGGGCACAGACAATATTGACGCCGGCCCATACCATGCTTACCCCTTCCGGCAGCGTAATCTTAAGGAACACAGGGATGAGCGTTGCCAGGGGCAGTATGCTGACAATCAGCGATGCCCTGCTTACCGTTTTCAATTTTTTGTTTTCCATAATTATTTACCTCATTTCTTTTTTTCCGAATTTTATTACAGCAGCCACAAACATCAATACAAAGACCAGAACCGCAACCGGCAGAAAAGGAAACAGCATAAATGCCGCTGTGCCAGATTCCGCTGTAAAATCATGCAGGGAACAGGACACCAGATAGCCGCTGTAGCAATAAGGATATGCTATCCATAACGGTGTATTTGCGACCAGTACGCCGGGAATGACCAGGAGCAGGTTCAGGCCCACAGAAAGCAGCGGATTTTCAAACAGAACCGTGATCGCCCACATAGTTCCCACGCACGGCAGCATTGTCAGAAACAACCCCGCACACCATTTCACCAGATAGACAACCGGCAGTGTTTCAGCCACACCCATTGTCCTTGTGGCAACTGTTCCGGCGATTATAAATACCGCAAAAAACACGGCCATCTCCATAAACAGGTAAAATACCAGCACACAGAATTTTGCCATGGAAAGCAGATACCGGCTGACCGGCAGAGCCAGCATCTTTAAGATCCCGTTATTCCCCGTTTCCCGTCCTGCGATCATTACACAGACCACGATCATGGAGAACGGCAACAGATAATAAGCATAAACCAGTGCGCTCTGGATAAACATGGCAGGCCATGCGTCTGTATATTCCGGAGTAAAATAACGGCTTAAGTTTGCAACCCCGGAGGCAACCACCAGCAGCGGGGCAATAAAAATCAATGGTACGATTTTTGATCGTTTTACTTTCATGAATTCAATTTTCAGAAGTTCCAAAAAAACCATCCTTACAATCCTTCCTTACTCATAGCGTAGATTCTTTGCCATCCACAGCCCTGTGCCGAGGAAAAGCAATGTTTCAATAAAAGCGGCTGTGGCAACCGTTATGTCCGGCTGTGCGCTCATGGCAACCGCAGGCTTCAGCATGACCACAAAAGGATGAACCAGCAGCAGGCCGGAACCCGAATCAGCCAATGCCATGCCGCTCAAAAACCCGGCTACGCCAATGCCCAGCGGCATCCACATATTGGCAGAGCGGGACGAGACCAAAACCATAAACGACAGTACAGGCATTGACGTCAGAAATGAATAGCCTGCAAATTTAACCAGTGCCCCCATTTCAAACGCTCCCTGCGGCAGTTCGGCCATGCCGATCCACATAAGCGACAGATTCTGCAAAGCGACAGCCGCCAGAAACATGACTGACAAGATCAAAAATTTGCAAACGTACATTCCCGTAACACTTATGGGGAGCATATACATCTTTTTGACGGCGTTTCCCTTAAACTCCATATTATAAACCATGCAGGCGGCAACTATGATGCCGAACATATTCAAAACCATGAGCATGCCGTAAAGCTGGGTCAGCAGGACATCCATCGGCGCAAGCGGGAGCCCCAGCAAGGCATCTTTCCGCACAAGGAAGTTGAGGAAGGCATAAGCGGCACCCAGAATGCCGACAGCCGGCAGCAGCGGGATAACGCCCGTCCGTTTTTCTTTCCGAAGTTCAACAGCCAACGCATTCACAGTTTTGCCCTCTGCTTTCTGGCGGTGTTGTCCTGCTCCACCATGCTCAGGAACACATCTTCCAGATTGGTACTTTCCGCCTTCCCCGCACTGTGCCGCAGGTCCTCCAGGCTTCCTTCAAACAGAAGGTTCCCATGATTGAGGATTCCGATGTCATCCGCCATCAGTTCAATTTCAGAGAGCATATGGGATGAGATCATTACGGTGCATTCATAAAAATCCGGCAGGGATTTTATCAGATTCCTGATCTCATGGATGCCGGAAGGGTCAAGGCCGTTCGTCGGTTCATCCAGAATCAGAACAGGCGGCCGTCCTAACAGCGCGCCGGCAAGGCCGAGCCGTTGCTTCATGCCCAGCGAATATTTCTTTGCCAGACGGCCTCCAAACTCCTCCAGGCCGACCAGCTCCAGGGCATCGTCAACCGAGTCTTTCGGCAGCCCCAAAATACGGCGGATAATATCAAGATTTTCCCGGCCGGTCAGGTTTGCATAAAAAGACGGTGATTCAATAAAAGAACCTGTCTCCTTCAGTATGTCGATCCGGTCTTCCGGAAAATGCCTGCCGTCAATGGCAAAACTGCCTTTTGTTGGGGCAGTCAGTCCCAGCAGCATCTTCATGGTAGTCGATTTTCCCGCGCCGTTGGGGCCGAGGAATCCGTAAATACTGCCTTTCCGAATGTGCAGTGAAACATTGTTGACAGAAACAAAGTTTTTATATTTTTTCGTCAACCGTTCCGTGGTAATGATATATTTCATAAAACCAACTCCTTTTCATGTCTCTATGGTACAGCACCAACCTGACATGAACTTTCCCGTGACCTTACTTTTTCCTTACTTTTTCAAAAAACGGCTTATATACCAAAAAGAGTATGGTATAATGTCCGCAAAGGACAGAATAATCTGCCAGAATCACGGAGGTTTCAGCCATGGATTATTCCTTTCTGCAAGATAAGAAACTCCTGCCTGCGGGTGATGCGCCGGAACTGTTGCTCCGTCTCCCCGATCACGGTCAAAGGAATCGGCTGTAAACTGGACATAAGGAAGTGATGCCATGAAAACGCTTGGAAAATATATATCAAAGTATCTGGCAGCCTTTGCCGGGCTGACCCTCCTTCTATTGTTCATCAACGGCATTGCTTTTGGCTGGACATTTTACGGGATTGTGGCAAAAGACTACGGCAGCCTTTCACCGCAGAGTATGTTAAGCAGAACTGCCTCAGGCGCTTCCCTGAAAGGCATCCCGCAGGAAGCGTCTGAGCTGTTAAGGAACAGCCATATCTGGGCCGTTTACCTTGACACAGAAGGAAACAGAGTCTGGGATATAGACGCACCGGACCAAATACCGGATCATTTCACTGTCCAGGATGTGGCCGTATTTGCAAAAGGGTATCTTGCCGATTACCCCGTCTTCATCAGGAACACAGAGGACGGTATGCTGATTTTAGGTTATCCGCAGGACAGCTATATGAAATTGCCGGGCAACTATTATTCACTGCGTTCCATCAAAGCCTTTCCTTTTTTTATTTTGGGAATACTGGCGGCTGACTTTACTATCCTGTTTCTGGCTTATTATTTCTCAAAGCGGAAAATCCTTAAAAATGCCAGGCCGATCATAACCTCCATCGAAACGCTCGCAGACGGCAGACCGGCTTCTCTTTTGGTGCGCGGGGAATTGTCGGAAATAGCGGACAGCATCAATAAAGCCTCCAGTATCATTAACCTGCAAAACAAAGCCCGCGCGAACTGGATCAGCGGGGTTTCCCACGACATACGGACGCCTCTCTCCATGATCATGGGGTATGCGGAACGGATCGCACAGAAAAAAAGCGCGGAGCCCCACATCCGGGAAGAGGCTGAAATCATCAGACGGCAAAGCATCAAAATCCGGGAATTAGTTCAGGACCTTAATCTCGTATCGAGGCTGGAATACGAGATGCAGCCCCTCCATAAAGAGCCTGTCAGCCTGGCAGGGCTGCTGCGTTCCTATACTGCAGAATTGCTCAATACCGGCTTTCCTGATGAATATTCCTTAAATATTGTAATCACTCCTATGGCGGAAACCATTTTCTTTCCCTGCGATGCCCGCTTAATTTCAAGAGCCATAGGTAACCTTGTGCAGAACAGTATCCGCCACAATCCGGGCGGCTGTGGCATCACGCTGACCCTTGGCTGTACAGACAAAAATATTTCCCTTTCCGTATCCGATAATGGAGCAGGCATATCGAACGAAAAATTAAGAGAACTGAACGAGAAACCGCATTACATGGAAAGCATGGATGACAGGCTGGATTTGAGACATGGACTTGGCCTGATCCTTGTACATCAGATTGTAAACGCGCACAAAGGAACGATGCGGATTGAAAGCAAAGAACAAAAAGGCTGCGAAGTTATTTTAGATTTTCCGATCAGATCCGTAAACTGAATCAACGGGACCGCAGCTTCTTACACGGAAACCCTTATATTCCCTGCTTCTTAATACAGGAAAGTTTTGGAAATGCCAGCGCCACAGAATAAAGCAGCAAAATTTTTTTGATCCATTGACAAACTTTCTGATTTGCAGTATCATATAACGGCGTTATATACAGGAGGTGAGAAAATGAGCGAAGCAGAGCAGACAACGCTACACTTCATTCTTTCAGCCGCCATGCAGGAATTTCTTGAAAAAGGCTATAAGTCCGCTTCCTTGCGGAACATTGTCAAAACGGCGGGCGTAACGACAGGTGCGTTTTATGGCTACTATGACAGCAAAGAAGATTTATTTGAAGCACTGGTAGGCGAACACTACAACTTTTTACTGAAACGCTTTTGCAAAGCTCAAAAAGAATTTGCAGAAATCCCGCCGGAGGAACAGCCTGGCAATCTTACCTCTACTTCCGGCGAATGTATGTATGAAATGCTTTTGTATGCCTATGAACACTTGAATGAATTTAAGCTCATACTTTGCTGTTCGGAGGGGACACGTTTTTCAAAACTGATTGATGAAATGGTGGAAATCGAAACAAAGGGAACCCATGATTATTTAGCGGTTCTTGAACAGTTGGGCAGACCTGCGCCGCCCATTGATGAACGGTTGGAGCATATCTTGATTACAGGAATGTTCAACACATTTTTTGAGCTGATTATACATGAAATGCCGCTTGAAGAAGCAAAGCATTATCTAAAAAAAATGAGAGCTTTCTATACTGCCGGGTGGATGAAAATTATGGGGCAACAAAACGAATAAACTCATCAGGGCAATCTGTTCTATCATTTATGCTGATCGAACGGCTGATGTTCCATCAGATTTGATAATGGAAAGTTTCTACTTTCCATTATATTTGGCGCATGACTTAGTTTATACTAACTTTGTAAAAATGGTACTGACCAAAATTCAAAAAGGAACTGGAACAGTTTGTTTCGGAAAACAATCTTCCTGTCATTGGCTATCTTAATTCAGAAGAGCTTGATATACCGGTTTATGAATATAAATATGGTACAGATAAGCTTTGCATTACAATGGCATTTTGTGGTGCGCCGGGTGCAGCTGTAGCGATCGAAGAACTTCATGCTATTATCCCTGTTTCTGCGGTTAGAGATGAGGGGACATCCTATCATTATTTGGAGCCATCCCGTGAAGTGGAATGCCATAAAGAAACGGTTCAGACTGTTGTTTCTTGTCTGGAACAAATGGGGATTCCATTTACAACCGGGAAAACATGGACAAGCGATGCGATATACAGAGAAACTCCTGATATGGTTGAATTAAGGCGAAACGAGGGATGTATAACGGTTGAAATGGAAGCTGCAGCCTTTTTTGCAGTGTCCCGGTATTACAATATTCCGCTTGCCCAGTTATTATAAGCCGGTGAGGATGTAAGCGGTGAGGAGTGGGATTCCCGCAATTGGAATATGCAAAAGAATATCCGATATGATTTAATTATCTCTGCAATCGAAATTGTAAAGAAATTGTAACGGGCGATGTGCTTATAAGTTTCAATCGGAAATTATGGAGGTATCCCATGAAACGGGAATCAGAAATTGCCAGATGTGGTCTTGCGTGTTGTTTATGCACAGAAACTGTTGATGGTAGTAATGGGTGCGGCTCAAACGGTTGTCCAGACAATGAGTTTTGGGAGAATAAAAAATGTTCGATTGCAAAAGAGCTGACACCTTGTTATAAGTGTGAAGAAAATTGCAGAAAAGGATTATTGAACAAAATCAAGCGGATGATGCAGAGCAGCTGATGAATTTTATCTTGACCGGAGTGCGGTAACTTTCCGTTTATCAGGCCACGTTCCCAACGAAATACCATCAGCACCATCCTGATAGTATTGTTCCGCCGTGGCGACACCCAGCGCCTTGTGACACAGGTTCTCACCGAAAATCTTTTCGCCATTCTTGAAATGTAGTCTATTCAAAAATATTTGAAATTACCTGTTGACCCTCACGGGACGTCATGGGTTAGAGTGGATATATCAAGAACAGGAGGCCAATAGCTATGAAGACAGTAAAAGAAGTATCAAATTTAACAGGTATCAGCGTGCGCACGCTCCACTATTATGATGAAATCGGGCTGTTAAAGCCGACTGAAAAAAGTGAAGCGGGATACCGGCTTTATGACGATAAAGCATTGGAAACATTACAGCAAGTGCTGTTCTTCCGTGAGTTTGATATTCCCTTGAAGGAAATCAAAGCGATTATGGCGAACCCGGCTCTTGACAGGAACCAGATTTTACAAATGCAGAGGAAAATGCTGACGGCAAAAAAGGAACGCATGGAACGCCTGATCGCCAGCATTGACGACATCCTGAAAGGAGAAAACAAAATGGATTTTGCAGTTTTTACTAAAACAGAGATTGAGGAAATGTTCCAGACTATGGTGGAGCATATGCCGGAAAACATGAGAAACATCGCAATAAAAGAATTTGGGAGCATTGAGCAATGGAAAAAGCATTACATGGAAGCCGTATCTTCTGAAAAAATGCAGAAAGGATATGCAAAGGTCGTTGAATGGTACGGCGGGAAAGACAAATTTTTATCTGCCGCCCAGAACCCTGTCAGCAAAGAAGTTGCAGAAAGCTATAACAAGCGGATTGAAGCAATTCTGCAAAAACTGATCGCCAAACGGGATTGTGCCGTGGATTCTTTTGAAGTAAAAGAGATCGTCGGGGAATACGGCTTTGTTATGAAACAATTTTCACAGGTAAAAGAGGAAAAGGGATTCATGCTGGCGCAGGCGCAATATTACCGCAATGAAAAAATCAGGCCGATGACGGATGAAAAGTACGGAGATGGGGCTTCAGATTTTTTTGCACGGGCGATTGAATCCTTTTATGGGAAAGAATAAATATAAGGACAACTAAATATCTGCCGACAATCTGACGGCAAAGAGCGGGAAATCCAGACGGGTTATCCCGCTCTTTTTTCCGGAATCCGGGAGAAAGGAGGACGCACACTTGCCATGCCCGCACTGTAAAATCACCATCCTCAAACGGAGCAACGATGAATCCGCTGTACATGTTCGTCCGCCAAAGCATAAAATATTATTTTTCCGCCCCTGCAGCCTCTTACCAGTTTATTTGATTTCAGCAAATTCAACTGGTGTGACACCGCAGACCGGGGCATTCCGGGCTGCGCTGCCAGATCACGGACATTCGCATCCTGCTCCATTAAAAGAAGCAGAATACGAATACGGGCAGGGTTCCCCAGCATCTTAAAAAATTCCGTAAGAATGTATAAATCACTTTCTTTCAGTTCTTCATAAATTTGACTGACCTGATATTCTGTCAAAGGCCCCTCCTTCCTTACAGTTTTTTCACAAACAGACAGCGGATTGCATTCAGCACCGCAAGAATCATAACACCTACATCTGCGAAAATTGCCAGATACATATTTGCAATACCAACAGCTCCTAATGCAAGGCAGGCAAATTTTACAACAAGCGCCATCGTAATATTCTGATAAACGATCCGCAGACACTTTCTCGAAATCTTGATCGCTTTTGCAATCTTGATCGGGTCATCATCCATCAGCACAAGATCCGCCGCTTCGATTGCCGCATCGGAACCCATTGCTCCCATAGCGATACCAATATCCGCTCTGGAAAGCACCGGCGCGTCATTGATACCGTCACCCACAAATGCCAGCTTTGCCTTGCCAGGCTTTACCCGCAGAAGTTCTTCCACTTTATCCACCTTATCTGCTGGCAGAAGTTCGCTGTAAACCTCGTCAATCCCAAGAGAGGAAGCGACCTGATTTGCTACTTTCTTTGCGACTTTCTTCAGAATGTCATATCCGATAATCAGATAATCAATCAGATAGCACGCAAAACGAAACCATTTTCCTGCGGAGGGGAATAAATACCCATCACACATCATTCAGATTAACTATTGTAAAGCCGGGCAGATGGTATGGGAAATGAAAAATGGAAACCATATTTATCTGAATCCGGGCGATTTTTCCCTTCATACCATGAAAGCCTGTACGGATTCCGTGCTTCACTTTCCGGGCGGTATCTATCAGGGGCTTACGATCTGCATAGATTTACAGGAAACCGCCAAAAATCCTCCGGAACTGTTGAGAGACAGCCGTATTTTTGAAACCATATTGCCGGAAAAATTCTGCCAGAATGACAGTCCGATTTTTCTTGCGGGGAATGAGCAGACGGAACCAATTTTTTCTGCATTTTATAACCAGCCGGAAGAATGGAAGCTGTGCTATCAGAAAATAAAGACCCTGGAATTGCTTCTTTATCTTGGTAAAGCAAAGCTCACGCCTAAGCAGCGATTATCCGAATATCAATCCGAACAGATTGACATTGTCCGGAAAATCCATGAACAGCTGACACAGCATATAGAGCAGCGAATCACAATAGAAGAACTTTCCAGACAATATTTAATCAATCCAACTACTTTAAAAGCCTCCTTTAAAGCTATTTATGGAACTTCCATCGCCGCCCACATCAAAGAGCACCGCATGGAAGAGGCTGCCAAAATGCTGCGGGAATCAGGAATGAGCATAGCCGAAATCGCAAAGGCTGTCGGCTATGACAGCCAGAGCAAATTCACCTCAGCGTTTAAGGCATTTTTTCAATGTCTCCCAACCGAATACCGAAAGCGGCATCTCTGACGGAAACTCTTTATGTTTCCTTAAAAATATCCTTTAGCTTTGAGAGCAGAAGCTCTCCCACTGTCACCGCATCCTCAATGGTCAGATAATAATCTGCGCTTTTGCTTAACAGAAACTTTCCGGATGCCTCAAACTCATCATCCGCAAACCAGACCTTCAGCCAGACGGGATAGCGGGGCAGAAAGGGAAATACCGCGCACAAATCCGCCCGTTCTTCTACAAACTGCGCTCCAAGCCCTTCGCATACCCTGCAAAGCTGCTCATGAGTCATACCGTCCAGAAAGCCTCCAAGCTCCCTTTCCATATCATGATCAAATTTCGTTCCCCGGATAAGCCCATCCTTTAATGATCCAAAGGAAACCATTTCCGGGGAGACTTCCGTTCCATCCGCCAGGTCCAGATAATGCAGGATCACCAGCTGCTGCCATTCATTGATCTGTGGTTGAAATATACACTCCGGAAAGCTAATCTGAAGCCTCTGATTTAAGCTCTGCAATTCAAAAAAAGACTTGTCCTTATAAAATACTGCACCGCTCTTCTGCGCAATCTCTTCCGGTGCATGAACGCATATGCGTTCTTTTGCAGATAGCAGCATCTGTTGAAATGCCCGGTTATCCTGCATGAGCCGGTGCCTCCTTTCCCCTGCCGCATTTTTCCAGAAAATCAGTCAGACGAATTATTGCCGGATAGCCGTTTAAAAGTTCTGTCCCCTGTAATCCCGCAGACGCAATACTCTTTTCTACAGGTATCTCACATAGAATCTCCACACGTTCACATACATTCTTCTTCATCCATTCCCGGTTTTCCTCATCCACTTTGTTGAACACCAGATAGACAGGTTTCCCGATGCTTGTGCCCAGTTCAGAAACTTTCCCTGTCAGTGCCAGAGATTCATAGGAAGGCTCTACCACCATAAGGATCAAATCCACACCGTTATCAATTCCCCGGCCAAAATGTTCAATCCCGGCCTCCATATCGATCAGTGCATATTCCCCCTTGGAAAGTACTAAATGTTCTATGAACTGGGTGAGTACATTCCCCATCGTACAGGCGCATCCCTCATTGGCTGTATGGATCTTCCCACTGGACATCAGCTTTACACCGTCCTTTTCAGAATAATATCCTTCTGGTATGTCCTGAATCTCCCATGTTTCATGAAAAAACCGGTGCGTAAAATTGGACAGCATCATATCCTGCATCGCTTTTTGTTTCCCGCCAAAATAAGCGGTAAAATCCAAAGGCAGGTCCACGCCCAGCTGCCTGCTCAATCCATAATTGGATTCATCTGAATCAATGACAAGAACCTTTCTGCCTCTTTCTGCTAATTCTTTTGCCAGCAAAGTTGTAACTGTACTTTTCCCACTTCCGCCTTTTCCTGTTACTGCTATTTTCATCTCGAACTCCTGTTATCCTTCCAAAAACTCCTTCAGACTTACGCCTTCCGGTATGACATATCCACATGCAGTGCAGGTGCTTTCTCCTACCGTTACGCCATCCTTTAAGAACACTTCCAGTCCGTCTTCTTCCATACATTCTGGGCAGTCGATTTCCTGAATCGTTTTTTTATTTCTTTCGTCCTGACAGTCTGCAAACACACTCATTTTAATTACTCCTTTTCTACTCTTCTTCCAGCTGTCTGCGCAGATAGGCGCCTGCAACACGGGAAAAATTACGGATATCCCTGATATAGGCGAAATCCTTTCCAAATATTCTCTTCTCTGCAGCGGTATCTTCATAGTTCCCGGCAAAAATACCAAGAACAGAGATGCCAAGCGTCCTTGCCCTTCGTACCTCAAATGCCGTATCTTTCACCGCCTTTTCTCCTGTGTAATCCGCAGGCCGCCGGATGCCCGGACGCCTGACACTGATGTCACAGGGTTTTCCGTCGCCAAGCAGGATCAGAATCTTGTGGTTCTCCGACCGGTCCAGCAGGGTATCATATGCAGTTTTTACTGCCAGTCCGTCCCGATTATCTCCTGATGCACGGAATTCAAAAATTCTCTCATTTTTTTCTTTTTCATCATCATAATCCCGAAAGAGGTGCATGATGGTATGATTCCAGAAAGTACAGTAGCTCACTACCCGGTGGGGGATTCCCACAAAGCTTAACGCCTCGCTGAGGATATACCCCTGCACCGCCACCTGCGACTGCCTTATCGCCTGGGAACCGCTGGAATCCAGCAGAATATCAACTACAAATTCTGAGGAACCGGAGGAAATCTTTTTGACAAAAAGCTTTTCATCTTCTGTTCTTCCCAGCTTCCAGAGTCTCGCCGGCGCCAGCTGTCCGCTGGTAGAACGGCAAAAGTCTTCCTGGCTTCTAAGAACCAACGCCTTTTTCAGTGTGTCCGCCAAAGCCTTAATATTCCGTTTGATTACTCGGCTGTTGCTGTAATAATACATCCTGTTTTTTTCAAACTGAAGCTGGTTGAAGCGGTACTGATTATTTACGATTACCGGGTCCTGCAGGATCCCCTTTGTATCATGCAGCAGACAGTTGTCATGTATCCCGGTGCAGAGCCGGTTCCGCCTCTTTTCCTGTTCCAACGGAGACAAATAATTTTTTCCGTAATTTAATGCCACATATTCCTGCACCTTCTGCAGGGAAGCTTCCTCTTCGATGTCGGAGTCTTCCTCCTGCCTTACGGATTCGGCCGGATGCATCCGCTTTTTCGGCTGTTTGTTCTTGATCTGCAGACTCATCATATCCTTGCCAAGGCCGGCCAGATACTTTTTAAGGATTTCCTCCATCTGCTCATCGGTCAGACATTCCTGCCATGCTGCACTCGCCAGGGCATTGGGCGGAACACGAAGTACTGTTTCCAGATTTCCATGCTGCTCTTCAAATTCCCTGTCAACAATCGTATTATAGATGTTTTCCATCTTATTTATGATATCCGCTGTATCTTTGGCATGCTCTAAAGCTGCAATCTCATTTGCCGTCTGTCTGACTGCATCTGGTATCGGACCCGATTGCCTCCCCAGATAATCTTTCATAATAAAAACCTTGACCTGGCCAAAAAAAGTCTTGCATAAAACTGGTTCTTCCTGCCTTAGCAGATCTTCAAAAGCGCTTTTTCGAATGTCCGCTGTCCCCGGACGCTCCTTTGCAGTCCTTGGATAAACTGCGGCGTCCACACAGAGCTGGGCCAGTTCCATAAGAGGTCCCTCCTGTGCCGACAGACAGGTCTTTTTCATCATATACAGCGCCAGTTCTTCGGAGTTAAAATACCGGGCAAACGCTCCCTGCTTCAGGGCATCATAAAGCACTGCAGATCCGGATCTTACAAACGCCTTCACATCCGGTTTTACATCCAGCGTATAATCTCCGCTGATGGTCCAGAACAGATTTCGGATTCTATTCTCAATTTCCAGACGGTGCTCCTCTGCCTCTTTCTCCGAAAACCGGTAGGATCGTTCTTTCATACCGTCACCCCTCGAAGATCTCCGTCCTGGTCCAGGAGGACGGAATCCGGGTCGCAATCACATCTTCCAGCATTTCTTTTTCAAATACGTCAAAGCTCTTATTCACGATTCCCATACGGATTGCCGAAAGGGGCGGCAGATTGGAACGGATTGCTTTCATGGAAGCGATCAGACCACGCAGATCCAGCGACCGGGCGGAAGCCTCTCCATTGTAAACCTTTGCCTGCAGATCCAGAAACAGTCCGGTGAACTGCTTAAGTGCCTGCTCCTTTACATCTGCAAACTGTTTTTTGAGCAGAAAGCAGATGGTCTCTTCCGAAAGCGGCGGCATATCCACTACCATAAAGCGGGATACCAGCGCTTCGTTCAGCTCTTTCGTTCCGGCATATCCGTAATTCATGGTCCCGATAAACCGCGTAGCCGGATGCAGCCTGACCCTTGCATATCCCGGAACATCGATGCGTCTGCGGTGATCCAGCGTGGCATGGAGCACAGAAACCGCATCATTTTTGGCCATGTTGACTTCATCCAGGATTCCAAAGCCGCCAAATTCCGCACATTGATAAACCGGACCTTTGCGGAGCTGAACTTCGTTATGGATAAACGTATCAGTCCCAATTAAGGAAGCGCTGTCTGTATTGACATGAAAAGAAATATCATAGGACGGTCTTCCAAAGATCCAGGCAAGCGTCTCACACAGTACATTTTTTCCGGTTGCCTTCGCCCCGGAAAGCAGAAGATTTTCTCCCTGCAGAAGCGCCGCCGCAGACATTTCCAGAATGTCTTTTCCATAAAAAAGCATATCCGGAATATAGACCCGCTCCTGCACTTCCTCCGCTGTTTCGTATTTCTCTCTGAATTCCATTACGTCATGAATCAGACTTTCATCCATTTTCTGCTGTTCCAGATAGGAAATCAGCAAACTTTTATCCTCTCTCATCTACAGTCCCATCCCTTCCAGAATCTTGTACAAAGCCTTTTTGACCGGTGTCTCTTCCGGCAGTTCCACAAGCGGCTTTCCGTCGCAGTCATAACGGTAGACCATTTCATCCTGAGGAATCACTCCCAGCAGCGTCAGCCCCTGCTTCTCAATCTCTTCCTTTGTGCCCTCATCCAGCCTGCCCTCCGGAGCACGGTTGATGATTACTCCTGTTTTTTCCGGCTTCATCCCCAGTTCCTTCATCAATTCTGCAATCCTTCCGGCTGCCTGTACACCTCTTCTGGAGCAGTCGCTGACCAGAATCGCTGTCTTCATGGAAGGGAGCAGGCCTCTGCTGACATGCTCCATGCCGGCCTCATTGTCCACCACCACATAAGGGTAATGGCTCTGGAGCTTCTGAATCTGTGTCTGCACCAGACCATTGACAAAACAATAGCATCCCTGTCCCTGGGTGCGCCCCATAACCATAAAGTCAAAATCATCTTCTTCGACAATGGCGTCTGCCATCCGAATCTCCAGCCATGCCTGTTTTGTCATCCCGGACGGAATCTGATAGCGGTCATCCATTCCCGCCCGCTCAATTTCTTCCCGCAGCTCTCCAAGGGTAGCGCCGACTTCCACGCCGAGCACTTCATTCAGATTGGAATTGGCATCCGCATCTACGGCCAGCACCGGCTTTTTCCCATGCTCACACAGATACTGAATCATCAGTCCGCACAAAGTCGTCTTCCCCACGCCGCCTTTTCCGGCCACTGCAATGATATGTCCCATATTGTTACCTCCAATATTTTTTGAACAACGTGTTGATTATTTTTATACGATACAGTATAATGGCTCTTATCAAAAAGACAAGAAACAATATGGAAAATCTGTACGATTACTGAACAAAATCGAAAAATTGTTGAGTGACAGAGGGGAAGATCATGGCTGAAAAAACAAAAAAAGAAGACCGGCGTATTCGATATACGAAGCAGGTCATAAAAGATACTTTATTAAAACTGCTGGAAAAAAATCATTTTGCAAAAATTACGGTTACCGAACTGTGCCGCAGGGCTGAGATCAACCGGGGTACTTTTTATCTGCATTATTATGATATGAATGATGTTCTGGATGATATACTGGATGACATGCTCTCTGACACTTCCAGCGTCATGGAGCATGTCTTATCTCAGAAATGCGATTCTCCAAACTGTTCTTATCCGTTCTGTGATAAAATTCACAGCAATAACATGTTCCGTTATCTGCTCCTGGATGATACCATCTTTACGAGGATCATTGACAAAATGGCGGATCATAAGGAACACTATATTACCTGGCTCATGTCTCACAGCATCCTTACGTTTGAAGAGGCGGAAGCCGTCTTCTACTTTCAGATGAATGGCTGCCTGGCAATTAATAAACTCATGTCCCGCAATCACTGCAGCGACTGGAAGAAAATACAGAAAACGATTGACTCCTTTATCAAGGCAGGGCTGGAGAGTTTCCTGATTCATGACCAGAGAAAATAAAAGCCTTTTCAGCCCCTGTTTTGTTTTCATACGGTCATGCTCACTCTTTGCCGGTACTGCTGACAAGCTCACCCTTTTTTGCCGCCGCTTCTCTTATCCCCTTTCTGCGGTATACTTTCACATCCATCCGTTTTCTGGAATGTTGTAATTGGAAAATATCCGGTATGGATTAAGCTGAAGCAGAGAAAATTGCGAGATTTTCCCTGATGTCGCCATATTGAGCCAAAATGTAAAGATATGTTGATAGACAAAATAGCGGAAATTTTTTATACTCACGCTGAAAGGAGGGCAAGAAAAATGAAAATTGGAAATAAACTCAACCAATTAAGAAAACTTTCAGGAATGACACAGGAACAATTGGCAGAGAAAATTGACGTGTCCAGACAGACGATTTCCAAGTGGGAGTCAGACAGCACTTCTCCCGATTTGGAAAGTATCGTTAAATTAAGCAGGATTTTTCATGTGTCGTTAGATGATTTACTGGGGGAGGCGGAAACAAGTGTAACAAACAGAAATGACGAACAAATCACTTTAGAAGATTTGATGAAAATAAATCTTCATAACAGGAGAATGACACTGTTACTCATAGGCGGGCTGATTTTTGTCATGGTCAGTGTATTAAATTTCGCATATGTGATTGCATTACAAAGCACAACGCTAAGTACTCAGTACATGCTGTACCGGTATATCGCAACAGGGCAATATGCAAATGCCCCTGTTGATTATCTGCGGTTAATGATACCATCCATGATTACAGGCGCGATCGGACTGGTATTGTTCATAAGTTATGTGATTAAAAACAGAAAAAAAGGAGACTGAAAATATGTATAAAGTTAAAAAGATTGTCTCATGTTTTATTTTTTGTGCGCTCATTTTTTCGTTATGCGCATGTGGAAAAGAACGTAAAACAGGAAGTACAGATAATGAGGTTTATGAAGAAACTATTGGCAGCCTGGAGGATAATGAGCTCTTTGCAATGATTGATACGAATGCCCCTTTACCGGTTTTACTTGTTACGTCCCAAGTGTTTGATGACGGCACAGGGAAACAGGCCTCCATTGCATGTGATGTGTATTATCCGGTAGACAAAGAAGTTAAACATACAGGGACGATAGAGAGTATGGGAACAGCATATCCTGTTTCCTGTGATGAAACAGGCATCTATGCGGCTTCTGGTCACAGTATGCAGCGTTTTGAGGTTGATAAATCCGGTGCCCTTAAGCTGGCAGAGGGAATTTATGAGCAATTTGATGAAAATGGAAATGCTGCTTATACCATGGAAAAAGAGAATGAAACAAAGACTATTTCAGAAGAAGAATATTATGATGCTTTTGAAAAATACAGCAATGCTGCAGTTGTAAGCTTTTCTTATGGCGCATCAGACGCGGCAAGAATATTTGTCTTGAAAGCACAATTTTCCGGTCAGAAGTTTGCCGGGCTTTGTAAATTTCAGGGTGGCGAAAGCAGTTACAATGACTGTCGCAATCGGCGCAATCCTGAATGAATTTTCCCATGCAATGATGCCTCCATTGATCGTTTTTGCCAAAGAAGCAAAATCAAACAGGGCAACATTATCACGAATATGATCAGGGTTCTTAGAACCGTGAGTCACAATGTTCCCCGCGTGTTTTTCCAGGAATGCTTTCAGCTCCTTTTCCTGAAAACAGGCGTTCAATTTCGTCTGCAGAATGAATTCTCCTATAATAAAAGATGGCCCGCTCTTTCCTCGTCACAGTACACCTTTTATCACGCGGCAGTCTGCCGCCGCTTTTTGGGATCTGTCTTCGCATATCGCTAATATTTCTCTTGTGATAATACTACCCAACCTTTATTTCACTGCTGCAATCAGCGTAAAGAATCCTCAAACATTTTATCAAGCATACTCTCACAATCATTGAATTCCTCACCAGTCTCTCCTGACGGATTATCTAACTCATAATACTTCTTTGTTTTCAAATCATAAACATACCAGCTTATACTGCTTTCGCCTAAAAAAAGAAATTGTTTTTGCCATTCATTTTCATACCAGACTTTGTTGCGGTCAATTAGTCCGTTTATATGCTGATTGGATGCCTCATTCAGCAGCGGTTCATCAACCCCATAAAGAATGAAACCGTTATATTCAATGCCATTTATGGTTCTCAAAATTTTGAGATATTCCTCCGGCAGGGCGATATCCAATTCATCCTTGACGGCTTTTATAAAGGTTCCCGCTTCTTCCTCCGAAATACCGCAATTTATATGGCTGCCATATCGTTTTTCTTCTTGTCTGATTTCCTCCAAGCGTTCTTTCCACATCTTTATATTCTCCTAATCTGCCCGACTGAAATCTAACCACTGTTCCCAAACCAATTTGTTTTTCATGGCATCTCACCCTTCCATACTGATAACATATGGAAGGAGATGTCCCGGGGTATACTGTTCTCCTTCATCCTCAAAAGTCATATCCGTTATGACAATATCTGAATCGCTGTCGGATTCCGTATAGAGGTTTATATATTCAATCTGCATCCCATAAAGACAGGACAGCTTCCCGTTCGCATACTCCTCATCGAAATAAACACCCTTATAGCGGGCATCAAAACCATTTTCTTCCCACGCGATGTCACTCTCATCCCACTCCACCATCACGATTTCACCAGTGACCAATCTGACTTCGATATAGTCTATCTCGAGATTTTCTATATCGGTATCGACGCTCAAATAAAGCCTCATGCTGTCATTTCCTTCCTGCGTAAAATACGAATCTATACCGTGTCATTTATTGGCAGGAACGTATACGATTATTTTTCCATTCCTCCATCCGCATGGCCAGCCGCCGAGTTTATATGCCTTGAACAAGCTCTCGAAAAATGCGTTTTCCTTTCCGCAGATAAATCTGCTTTCTGCACACACTACTATATCGTTGCGCATCTCTTCCTTTACGCTGATGTCATCTATCGGAAACGCAATATCATTTAACTCAGGAATTTTTATGTCATGTACAATTTTATCTAGGGCGTGTTGAATAATGCATATTTAGTCACATCAACCAGACCAGAATACACACCAGATGCACAAAGCCGGGAAATCTCGCAGCCAGTTTCTCGTATCGCGTGGCAATACGGCGATAATTT
>VSND01000065.1 GCA_009774145.1 Lachnospiraceae bacterium
GATGGGAAATACATCATTTCGATTAGTACCCAAAATAGAGGGGAACAAGATAGGTATTTTCCTCGTTGTGCCATCTATGGGGCAGAGCCGACAGGTGGCATATCTGGAAGTTCCTGACGACTGCCAGTTAAATGACAATATGGAACTTGCCAATGAGGTATGTACCGCATACAGAAAACGGTTGCGGAAAAGTATCTGAATACAAAAAGGCAGTTGCTTACAGGGTGGCTGTCTTTTTTCATGTGTACGTTTATGGAGAAAATAAATGGATAGGTTTGACTGATTGAACTGCAACAGGGGGGAAAGCATTATAGTAGTATTCATACTATCCGTGGGGTTCTTCGCCCAGCTTTCCGTATGGCTGTTGAGGATGACTTAATCAGGAAGAACCCTTTTGACTGGGAATTGTCTACGGTAATTGTCAATGACAGTGCCAGGAGGGAAGCAGTCGCCCCAAGACAGGAACGCTTATTCCTTGATTTTATAAAAGGGGATAAGCATTATTCACAATATTATGAGGGGATGTATATCCTCTTCAAGACCGGCATGAGAATTTCAGAGTTTTGTGGCCTTACTCTGGATGATATAGATATGGAGAATAGAAAAATAAAAATAGACCACCAGTTACAAAGGACAAGGGAAGGTGTATACCTGATTGAAGATACTAAAACGACATACGGGGAGAGGATTTTACCAATGAGCGAAGGAGTATACCAGTGTTTCCAAAAACTGATTAAAAAACGTAAGAAATGGAAAGTTGAGCCAATGGTAGATGGAAAGGCCGGCTTTCTGGTGCTGGATAAAAACGGTATGCCCTACCTTGCGTTACACTGGGAAAAAAGGTTTGAGTATGCTTTAGGCAAGTATAACAGGATATTCAAGGAAGAATTGCCGATAATCACGCCCCACATTTGCAGGCATACATATTGTACCAACATGGCAAAGGCGGGTATCAGTCCGAAGTCACTGCAATATCTCATGGGTCATTCGGATATTGCAACAACTCTGGGATATTACACGCATTATAAATTTAATGACGTGGAAAAGGAAGTGAGGGAGTTGGAGAAAAAGTTGTCTGGAGAGTAAGGGGGCATGGGTGGTTTTACCTCTGGAAAGAGTAAAAAAGAGGTCATTTTACCTTTTTTTTACCTATTTTGGAGGACAAGATATAGGAAGATATGCTATGATATAGGACGTATAGAGTTTTTGAGGTCAGAGAGAAAACCTTGAAAACATAAGGAAAAACCAAGATATACCAAGATATAAGGAGATATGGAAACCATGATAAAAATTTTATTTATATGCCACGGCAACATATGAACATAACAGCACAAAGTAAGGAAAATCAGGAAATGGAGGGTGGCTGGCAGTAAAGTTTGCACCTGTTTTGCACCTTTTACATGAAATAATAAGATAACGGCTTCGGTATAGTAGAAATATGAATTGAAACAGGTTTAATGATATATGCCATTTCCTGATTGAGTAAATCTGCAGAGTATGGTAAAGTATAATCAAGGGAGAAGGATGCCAATGGATGATATAAGAATAACGAATACGCCTTATGATGATGTATTTCGTACACTGCTGAATGATTGCAGTTCTTTAATTATTCCTGTGATCAACGAAGTGTTTGGCGAGGAGTATTCAGGGAAAGAAGAGATAGTCTTTTCTCCAAATGAACATTTTCTGAATCAGCAGGGTGGGAATGAGGAGGAGCGAATTACGGATTCTACTTTCAGAATATTGGGAAAAGTGCCGAAAAAATATCATCTGGAATGTCAGAGCAGTACAGATAACAGTATGCTGGTGCGGTTTTTTGAATACGACACCCAGATTGCTCTTGACGAAGGCGAGATCAGAGAAAATGTTCTCACAGTAGTTTTTCCACATTCGGCTGCACTGTTTCTTCGATCGAATGCGGCAACGTCAGATAAACTGAAGATTCGGATGGTTACTCCCGGCGGAAATGTGGAGTATGATATTCTGGTGATGAAATCTCAACAGTACACAATTGAAGAAATTTTCGAGAAAAATCTGCTTATGCTGATTCCTTTCTATATTTTCTGTCACGAAAAACGATTTGAAGAATATGAAAAGGATGAAGCGAAACTGAAAGGATTGCAAAGGGAATATGGTCAGATCAAAAACAAACTGGAAGAACTTTTGAATCAGGGAATCATCAGCGAATATACAAGATGTACAATTATTGATATGTCTAACAAAGTACTGGAGCATATTGCTATGAAGTATCAGTCAGTTAAGGAAGGAGTAGGATCGATTATGGGCGGAAAGGTTTTGGAGTACGAGGCAAAAAAGATAAAAAGGGAGGGAATTGAACAGGGAATCGAACAGGGAATTGAACAGGGAATCGAACAGGGAATCAGAGGAACTGTTTCAATATTAAAGAATTTGGGAGTTCCGTCACAGATGATTCTGCTTAAGATTCAGGAACAGTATCATTTGAGTCAGGAGGCTTCTAAAAAATATTTGTAATGAAGATGGACAGTATCTTTTGCCTGCAGAGCAGCGGAAGTTCTGTCCTCTTGATTTTATTCTTTTATCAGCCAGTTAAGGAAGGATGATGAGAGATATCATGTAAAGTAATAACGTGCCTGAAATATGAATAAATTGTAAACATGCACAATTTTGTTAGAAAAATGAATTTTCAGAATTTTCTGACAATTACCCCCTAAAAACGGGTCTTAAAACCGTTGATTTTAAAGGGTTTTTTGAAGGATACCATAAAAATGGGATAAGCCCGATGATATAGGGCATTAGAGTGAAGAGGAATTATCAAGCAGAAGGTTATCTGCTTTATTTCTGTCTTGGAAACAGGAACCCCTCTCAGGAATCAGTGAATTTCTGTTCTGAAGGGGTTCTTATTTGTATTTTTTCCTTTTCCATAATACAGTTTGTTTTCTTGTTTATTTTTCTTTGCTGTTATTCCTCAGATTGATTCATAACATATTTTTCCAGATTCTTTTTTGGTATTTTCCATATTTTTCCAATGCGGAATCCTTTCAGGCTTCCATTTCCCAGTAATTCATATACCCGGTTCTTGCCAATATATAAAGCTTCTGATACATCATAGACGCTCATAATGTCCTGATACTGATTAAACATGCTTTCGTCCTCCTGCTTTTTTAAATTATTATTTTGTTATCACTCACATCACTTTGTAATAAAACAATGCTGCTGAAGCCAGCAGAAGCAAAAAGGAGAGTGATAGAGCATATGAAAGCATATGTAAGCCTGGACAATCAGTCGTATGATAAAAAACCTGTAAAAACAGAGATTTCCAAAATAAAATACAGAGCTGTTGCCCGATGGAAATTGACAGAAGTGAATAAACTGGCAGATCTGGTTGGAAATCATGGACATGCTATGGTGCCGGCACATCTGGAGGGAGGTATAGCATCCCGGAATTTTACAGGAATACAGTTGTTTGCACTGGATTTTGACCATGGGAGCAGATTTGAAGATGTAAAAAGGAAATGTGAAAAACTGGGAATTCCTGTCTCATTTGCATATCATACCTTTGGTTCTTCTCCGGAGGAAGAAAGATTTCGGGTCGTATTTGTTTATGAGTGTTTGATTGAGGATGCTTTTGTGGCAGAAGTGATCTCATATATGCTGATGAAGATCTTTCCGGAATGCGACGGTCAGTGTAGAAATCTTGACCGTATGTTTTTTGGAGGAAAAGGACTGATCTGTGTGGACCCGGAAGCATGTATTACTTTGGTGCAGCTTCATCTTCCGTTTCTTCGCGCCTTGGATACAGGTGGACATTACAAAAGAAACATACAGAGATTTTCTAAAAATACAGGCGTTTTATTGTTTAATGGTCTTCCGATGATGGGAAGGATGTCGGATCTGAATTTGATTTTTGGCGAAAAAGCTGATCCTGCTGTTATACATATAACAGGAAATGCAACAAATTCGCCATTTTTTATTGCAAAAAGAGACAGTATGCACTCAAGCATTACGTGTAAGGAGAAAACAAGAAGACTGAAAATAAATGATGAGGAAGGAATCTGCCGTCTGCTGGATGAATTTCTAAGGGGCGAGGCTTTGCCTCATGAAGCCAGATTTGCTATTCTTACAAACCTTCTGCATATATTTGGCGGGTTGAACCTTTTTATGAATATTATAAAAGCTTTTTATGGAGAGAAAGAATATGATAAATGGTCAAGAGATGTCAAATATATGAAAGGATATCATTCCTGCCGGTGTTCCGGCAGTTTTTGCCCTTACTATGATTCTTGTGAGAATGCGGGCACTATTGTAAATACGCTGGCTTTGGACAGGAAGGTTTATAAAACAGAAGAAGAACGATATTATACTCTTGAAGAAGCGCAGGAATGTCTGGCGGATAATCTTCGCAATGCTTTTGAGAGTTATGATGTGGGGCTCCACCTTATAAAAGCACAGACTTCCCTCGGAAAGACAACGGCGTATATCAGGCTGATCAAAGAAAATCCGAAAGTGAAATTTCTGATTGCACTGCCAACGAATATATTGAAAGAACAGGTGACAAAGGATCTGTATTATGCAGGGCTGCTTAAAGAAGAAATATTCATGACTGCCAGTATACAGGGGAATTATTTTATACCATATGATATCCGGCAGGAGATTGCAAATGCCCATAAGCGGGGAATTCATAACCAGACGAAAAAAATTCTTTCTGCACACTGTAAAGAGACAGTAGATGATTTTCAGATTGCCCTGAAAGAAGAATACAGGAAACTGCTGGATGGTGTAAAGGCAATTAAAGATGAAAGAGTAGTAGTTACAACACATGCTTTTTTCCTGCAGATGCCGGAAGAGTTTTTGAAACAGTATACGATCATTATAGATGAGGACATTCTGCAGCTGCAGATATTTAACCGAATCTATAGTATCAGTGCCGCATGTCTGGAAGAACTGGTCAGAAAAAGAATTCCCATATTCTGCGACGTGGCAAAGGAGATACTTCAGACAGAATTGAACCTGTACCGAAACATAAATGTTCCGCGCGGGTATCCGATGGGGGAGGAGAAGCTGGAAAAACTGGAATGTTTTGGTGAAGATGATAATATAAATGACCTGTTGTATGCAAAGGTATTTGTCAGGCTGAAGAACAGATATACAGGAAATGAGGAAATAAAATACTTCTGTCCACAGAAGCTGCCGGAATTAAAATATATTGTGCTTTCAGCAACGCTCAATGAAAAAATATATCGGGCATATTTTGCGGGTGATATGAGAGTTTATATGTATCCCGAGAAAAAAGCAGCTTATAAAGGAAAAGTGGTACAGTATACTTACCATTCTCTGGGAAGGAATGACCTGTCTGATAAAAGGCAGGTTTTTTTAATTGCAAAAGAACTGGCAGAGAATCCAGGACTGGAGATTATAACGTTTAAAGAAAGCAGGGTATTGCCTGAGCTTTCAGATATGAATTCCAAAGGGCTGCATTTCGGAAATACGACAGGGATCAATTCATTGTCAGGATGTGATCTTGGGATTGTGGGGACGCCCTATAAGGTAGAGGAAGCGTACAAACTGATTGCCTGTTATCTTGGAGCAGACGTCAACCAAAAAAAGGACAGCAGACCGGGATGGAGACGGGTTGTATATAAAAATACCAGTTTTATGCTGACTGCATATCATGATTCCATATTACAGGAAATACAGCTTTACTCTCTTGAAAGTGAACTGGAGCAGTGTGTTGGAAGAGCAAGGCTGCTCAGGAAGAACTGTACGGTTTATGTTTTTTCTGCGTTTCCATGTGAACAGGCAAAAATCATAACCGGAGATTATCTGCAGGAAAAATAAGTTTGGCATATGCCTGAAATATGGATGGAGGATATCATGGTTTAAAAGTCAGCAGATCTTTTACTGGTATCTCCAGAACATCCGCAATGTCCATAAGGGTTTCCAAAGAAATGGAAGTGGGCATATTGGGCGCTTCAATATTGCTCATATGGGTACGGCTGATGCCGGATGCTTCTGCAAGCTGCATCTGGCTTAAGCCGTTCATTTTACGGTAATATGCGATATTCAGACCGATCATCTTATATTCACGTTCGTGTTTGGTATTCATCAGGAGCCTCCTTTTTCATAGTCTATCCACTTGGATGAAGATAATAAACAATATAAAAATATGTAATTGCAAAGTAATATATTGCAAAAGCAATGTGAGAACTGTATAATGGAGACAGAAATGCAAGAATGCATGAAGAAAATGGAAAATATTAAAAAAATTTAAAAGGTGGACACACGTGTGACCGGATAAAAATGTATAATCAGATAATAAGAGACTGGAAAGGGGATGGGACAATATGCTGCTACCGGTTTTTACAGCAGAAAAATGTAAATATTGTAAGAAGGAGAAAGTAATCAGGCGTGGGAGTGCCAGCGAGTGGGTATGTCCTTTCTGCGGAAAGACGAACAGGAAAGACCTGGTACACGCCTGGCTGTTATAGGAGCCAGAAAAAGTTACTGAATTAGGGCGGAAAGACATGAAGAGAACATGTTAAAAGAACTGAAATTATTTGTCATGGTAATTGCAGGCTCCATCTGTATCTGTGCATGCGGAAGCCAGCCGCCATCAGTTTCGCCTGATACAGGGGAGGAAGGTTCTGATGTTTCAGATGAATTTTCCTCTGAAGCGACAGAAGAAGTATCAGATACGAAAACGCCGGATACAGATTCTGAAGAATTGGCGGCTTCTGAAAAGTATTTTGATGTAGGAGATACGATTCAGTTTGCGAGCGGTCATGTGGTTACGATTATCAGTGCGGGTAAACATGAAAATATATCAAATACATATGTATATGTAGAAGTGGATGTCGAGAATCAGGGGGATACAGATATTGCGCTGGGTAATTATGAAGGTGTCTTTTACGGGGACGATTATCTGCTGGAACCGGGATACCCGACAGATTCTGAGGCAGAACCATTATCAGACGCAGTCATTGCACCGGGCCGTAGAAACCGTGGGAAAATGTATGCAAAGTGTCCGGATTATGACAGTCTAAAGAGGATTGAGATGGAACTTGGAGACTGTGTGATTGTTGTAAAAGATGATTCGGAGGAAACTCAGACAGAAAGCATGAATGAAGATGCCACACAGTCAGGTAAAAAGAATATCATTTACTCAATGGCTTATGATTATGCATTTGGTGGGATCAATGACAGTATAGAATACGGTTCATACTGTCTGTGGGATTTGGACGGCAATGGCGTATATGAACTGATTTTAGGGCACGGGGAAAGTTCTGCGGATTACGTGAACGAGATCTGGACTGTCAGTGAAGAAAGTGGTCTTACAGGAGTGGGAGATATTTATGGCGAACAGTCCTTTTACATGGCTCCGGACGGGAATGGTCTCTATGCAGTTTACGGAAATATGGGTTATGAAGTTATTACAAGGATTACCATGGCAGACGGAAAGCTTGTGGAAGAAGTGGTGAGTGAAAGAGAGCTGGGACCGGATGAGGACTATTACAGCAGTGAAATGGTGATTTCTTCGAGGGATATCAGCGATCGGAGCCTTCTGGAACAATATTGACCCATGTGCAATACGGAATACAAAAGGGAGGAAATGATGGAGCTGAATTACTTTAAAGATCTGCTTTTTGATCTGATCAATGAATGTGATAATATGAAAATTTCTGATATTGAAGCAGATGACAGAAAGAGTGTGTTTATGGTTACTGCGCTGGATGGGAGCAGGTTTGCAGTTCTGTGTAAAACGGCTGGTGAAAGAGAGCTTTGTAATAAGCGTGTGGCAAAAAGATAATGAACCATAAATGAAAATCCTAATCCCCCAGCTATGCTGGGGAGAACAGGGTAAGTTGGAGACGGTGAGGATATCAATAAAAATCCTCCTGTGCTACAATGAAATTGGTGTCGCAAGCCAGATTTCAAGCACAGGAGGATGCCCAAATGGACAATAGAAGTTTATCACATACCCGTTGGAAATGCCGGTATCATATAGTTTTCATCCCAAAGTACCGAAAGAAGGTATTGTACGGAAAACTGCGGCAGAATGTACGGGAGATCATCAGTATATTATGCAAATACAAAAATGTAGATATTATTGCAGGTGCAGTATGTGTGGATCATGTACATCTGAGTGTGGCAATACCCCCGAAGATCAGTATATCAAATTTTATGGGATATCTGAAAGGAAAAAGTACGCTGATGATTTACGACAGAAACCCAAAACTGCAAAGCAGATGGGATAAAGCATTTTGGGCAGGGGGATATTATGTGGAAACCATTGGTAATATCACAGATGAAGCAGTACAAAGATATATAAAAGAGCAGGCAGAAGAATCAGGGAAGGAAGATTTGCAAAGTACCGCTTTATAAGCGGACCGGTAATAATGCCTGCGATACCGCCCTTTGGGGCGAGCAGTAACAATGACCCTTTTGAGGGTCAAAATCAAACCACCAGTTGAACTGGTGGTTGCTGACTTAGAGAAAAACTGACCGTACGTTACTTTGTCATATGGTCAGTTATCTTCAAAAGTAAGAAATTTTTGAGGAGAAATTTCAAGAACTGCGGAAATATCAAATAAAGTATCCAAAGAAAGAGCCTTTGTGATATTTGGGGCTTCCAGATGTCCGATAAAAGCAGGAGTCAGTCCAACCAGTTCTGCAAGTTCTTCCTGTGTTAAGCCGCGAAGCTTACGGTAATAGGCAATTTTCAATCCGATCTGACGATATTTTTCCGCATAAATTTTTTTCATATGTAATTTCCTCCATCGTTATATAATAACAAATTTCTTCAGGAATTGACATGGACTAATAAATAGGTTATTATAATTTATAAGTATGTAAAAGTATTTAACAACACATATATTTGATGAACAATATGTTTGCATATGTATTTGCCATGGAGCGGGGGAAATACATATACAGGTTTGTCTTGGGATATATGGTAGGAGGTGTTATGGATAAAAAAAGCAGAATACTGATGATATTGTATCGTCTTTTGACAGGAGAGCATATATCGCAGCAAGAACTTGCAAGCCAATATGAAGTTGAACCAAGGAGTATTCGTCGAGATATTGCAATTCTTCGCCAATTCCTTTCAGAGAATCGGGAGCTGGTTGGTGATTTGGAGCTGCTTAGAAAAAATGAAGTTTATTATTTGAACCATACAGATTTGCTGCAGCCAGATGAGCTGCTTTTTGTCATAAAGGTATTGATCGGAAGCAGGGTTATGGATCAAACGAAGCTGAAAGAGTTGTTGGATAAGCTGATATTGGGTCATGCCCGTCAGGAAAAGGAATTTTTTAAAAATCTGTTTAAAGATGATATGAAATCTTATCGCTCTGCTGGAGAGGGCGAAAGCGCAGATCTGTTTGAACGGGTGTGGAAGCTGGAAGGGATGATACGAAGGGGAAATGCAATTAGGATCCGCTATGAACGGCTTGATAATGAACTGGTAGACAGGGAATTATATCCTGTCTCGGTCGTTTTTTCAGAGTATTATTTTTATCTGCTTGCCTGCCGTACAGATAAGGATGATATGATGGTGATCTACTATCGCCTGGACCGGATAAAATCAATAAAGGAGCTGAATCAAAAGGTCTCTCTTGATATAAACGGGCGATATGAGTTGAGAGATGCAAAACGCCATAACCAGAATATGTTTATGGGGAAAAGGCTGAGGATCCGGTTTGTTTATACAGGTCCTTCCTTGGAAGCGATTCTGGACAAGTTTCCAACGGCGGAAATTGTACGAAGAGATGAAAGGGAAGTGGAGTTGACGGCAATGGTGGAGTACAGCCGCGGGACGGTTATGGAACTATTGTCGCAGGGGAGCTGGATTCGGGTGTTGGGTCCGGAGAAGGTGTTGAAGGATATGCAGGAGGAATTAAGAGTAATGAAATCTTATTACATATACAGTACTGGCACTTAAACAAAAAATATTCCGGGGTGACAGAATGTGCCACTGTGGTTTGATATAATACTCCCATTGATGGAGGTGGCATAGAGGAAAAATCAAAGATGATAAAATAAGAAGGGGGCTTCAAATTTATACCAAACTCTCTGACGGATATATCATAAATAAGACTCAAGAATTGATATGTGGCTGAGAAGTCAGAGGGATGCTGTTCGGATTATAGATTGACTGGGAGGAATGGTTCTTTTGAAGAAAAATGGAAAACGCTACAGGGTGTTACAGAGAAAAAAAGAATTAAAAAGAATAACTCATGTCCTAAAAAGAGAAATTGATCAGGAGGTGGAAGATATTAATACTTCACTGTTGTCAATTGCACAGATTATCCCTAGCAATCCTATTGTGCATGAAACAAAAGAACTCAGGGGGGAGTATCTGGCTCGTTTAAATTCATATATCCGTGCAGGCAAATGGGAAAGACGGAAATTTGAAAAGGCTGAATTGTTGGCTTACGAGGAAATAGTGATGGCTCCTGACGACATTAAAGAAGCTCATAACATAGTTTTTTACCGATATTTTCTCTTGCTTGATGTGATCCAGATTTTAGGTTATGAAATAAAGCGTGGAGAAGATGGCAAGTTTGAAGCTGTGAAACAAAAAATATTGACTGATTTCGGTTTTGATATAGAAGGGACTGTTATTGATAAAATCTTCAGTGCATTTAAGGACACAGGAAGGGATAAGTATAAGAAAATACAGTCACTTTCCAAGAATAACAAATTAGAAGATGAGTCAGAGTATATCAAACTTATGCTTAAAAATATAAAATTCAAGGAGACAAAGCCTACTGGTGTTATGGTGACGGCGACTATGAGTGCGGGGAAATCCACTTTTATTAATGCTCTTACTGGTAAATATATATGTTTGTCTCAGAATATGGCATGTACCAGTAAGATTCATAACATCGTGAATAAAGCTTATGAGGATGGGTATTCGTATGAATATGATTATGATCTTGAGATGACTGCGGAACGCGAAGAGTTGATGAATGATAATGAACTGAATTCCTCAGATAAGATTGTAGTCGGAACGCATTTTGCAGGCTTGCTAGGGAATGAGAGAATTATAATAAGTGACTCTCCTGGAGTGAATTATAGTGAAAACGAAGAACACAAACTTATAACTGAAAAGTTAATAAAAGGGAGAAACTATCATCTACTTATCTACATTATGAATGCCACGCAATTAGGCACCAATGATGAGGATGAACATATCAATTATGTAAAAGGAATCATTGGGAGAACGCCCGTACTTTTTGTAATAAACAAAATCGATGCTTTTAATGTGGATGAGGAAGATTTATTTGCGGCAATCGAACGTCAGGTGAGTTACTTGAAAAACAAAGGGTTTAAGAACCCCATGGTATGCCCAGTATCTGCAAGAGCTGGATACCTATCCAAGAGATTTGAAGAGGGAAATTTATCTAGGTCAGAAAGTCGCGAGCTTTATAATTTCGTAGATAAATTTGATAAAATGAATCTTCCGTGCTATTATGGAAAATTCTTTAAGGGGATGAAAGTAGAAGATTCAAAGAAAGAAGAAATTCGATTGCAGAAAACCTGTGGTTTGGCTTATGTCGAAAAGCTAATCATATCGTTAACAACAGTAGGAGGTAAATAGAATGGCTCAGGTATATGTCAAGTATAACCCGTATCGTATGGAGACCCAAATTGATGTTAATGGAAAGACCATTGCAACGGATAGCATCCTTTATAAGGTTGTGAAGGGAAGGCGTCTTCAGGAGTGGATAGGAAAATTCCCACAGATGCTCGTAGATGAGCTGAATACTGTGGATTTTGATATTGATTTTTATGGCATGTCCTTGGATTGGGATGATTTTGAGGATGCTTTTAAACATGCAAAAGAAGATGGCATTATCAAAAAGCTTGAACTGAAATTCATTGAGGGAAAGTCGGATGAGGCTATAAGTGAGAAGATTGTGGATGTTTTCACGGATCTTCAGGAGGGACCTGTGGATGACTTTAGGGATCCGAAGCTGTCCAGAGCTTTTGCGAATGTCAATCAGTCTGTTTTTCCGATTAATGTCGTTGCGACCATGAGTTCCGGAAAGTCGACATTAATCAACGCTCTTCTTGGAAAGAGAATGATGCCATCTAAGAATGAGGCCTGTACTGCAACTATAACAGAGATTTTAGACAATGACACAGAACAGTTCGCAGCTGTCGTTTATGATGAGGATAATGTTGTACTAAGTGAAGTCGAGGATCTCAACTACGATATTATGTCTGAGTTGAATGAAAATGAGAATGTATATCGTATTGCGGCAAGGGGCAATATTCCATTTCTTGATGCAAAAAGTACGGCATTGATGCTTATAGACACTCCGGGACCCAACAACTCACAAAATCAGGCGCATAAGAATACTACCTACAGAGCCATCAATAATGACTCAAATAATCTGATTCTGTATGTCTTGAATGGAACCCAGCTTTCAACAAACGATGATGCTTCATTACTTTCATATGTAGCTGATCAGATTAAAAAGGGAGGCAAGCAAGTTAGGGACCGGTTCCTTTTCGTCATCAATAAGATGGATGGATTTAACCCAGAAGAAGAGGACATTGGAAAAGCAATCAGAGCGGCAAAGCACTATCTGGCTTCTTATGGGATTGAAGAACCACAGATTTTTCCCTGTTCGGCGTATACTGCACTAAATATCAAAACATATCTTGATGAGATTGATATCGATAATTTAACAAGGAGTGAGGAGAGAAAACTGCCTACAGCTGCACGGGATACGCTTCCAATGATTGACAAGTTCATTGATTATAAGTCGATGCATCTTGAACAGTATTCTACACTGTCCCCCAGTGCGCAAAGGGAGCTGGATTTTAAACTGAGTCAGGCTGAAAAAAATAGAGACACAAAAGAACAGGCCCTGATTCATTGTGGCATTTATTCTATCGAAGCGGCAATCACAGCATACGTAAAGAAGTATGCCAAGACAAAGAAAGTAAAAGATCTTGTAGAATCTTTCCAGGAGGTCTTGGAGAGTACCAAGGTTCTGGCTAAAGCTAAGACTCAGGTAGCTACCGATGAAAAAGCTGCAAAGGCCGCAGTTGAAAGAGCGGCAGCTATAAAAGCTAAGATTGCTGATGGAAAAGAAGCTGCAGAATTCAAAGATAAGATTGCGGCATTAAATCCTATAGATTCGATAGAGGATAGAGCAGAAACTCTAAAGGCTGAGGCGACTCGTAAGACCGGACGCATATTTGAGCCTTATGGAGAGGTCATTACTAACAGAGACGAAGCAAAACGTCTTGTTGCCCAGTTTACAATGATAAGTTCTGATTCTATAGCAGAGCTTACATCAGAGTTAGAGAGCGTGATTAATCAGGAAGTCATGGAGACGGGCGAGAAACTACTGAAAGAGTATCAAGAGAAGCTTGAGAAGCTTGACAAGGATGCTGATGATAAGACCTTGGACTTTGGTACAGTTGATTTGATTAAGGGTGCCTTGAATAATATGAGGGAAAGTGCTGCCTCATGGTGCTCGGACGACTTTGCTGCTGAAACCGTAGATGATGTGGGCGAAGTGACATATGAAGAAAAGGTATACTACGAGAAGGTTGGTCAGGAAGAAGAGCAGGTGGTTGCCGGAACTGAAAAAGTAAAGATTGGAACAAAGAAAGTGAAAGTGGGATCTCACCGTGAAAAAACGGGTACAAGAACAGTGAGAAACCCCAACAAGAAGGGACTGTTTGGGTTCTTGAAATTTTGGGAGGACAACTATATAGAGGAAGATGTATATGAGACGGTAGACGATTACAAGGATGAGGATGTATTTGATACGATTGTTAAGTATAAAACTGTAATGAAGGATATTTACGAGGAACGACGAGAACAGATTGAGAAGTTTTCGGTAGAAATTAGGGTGATTCAGTCCGGATTGGTTAGTAAACTTAGAAGGAGTCTTGATGAGGGAATCGATGATGCCGTCAGGTATGCTGAAGATCAGATAAACAGAATGAAAGATCAGTTCTCAAAACTTTTCGATGAGCTGGATAACCTCATTCAGGAGAAATATACAGAGTTAGAGGAATGTGCCAGTGATCAGAAGACAAAAGAGGAGGAACTTAATAAGAACAAAAAACTTCTTGCTTGGATTGAGGCATGTAGAACTGAGATTGATCAGATTCTCGACATATAAAGTGAACTGGAGGTGAAAAACATATGCTTGCGGAAGTGAGGAAGTGTGCTGATAATCATGATATAAAGGGATTGCGGTATATCTTTGTCGATGCGCTGGATGTTGATCCTACTTTTGATACTTATCGAGAGGATTATGAATACTGCAAGACGATACCAGGGATGTTTGATGAACATGTGAATATAAGTCCAGTAGTGAGTGATAAGTCGAAATGGACAACGGAATATTGGGAACAGCTGAAACTTGATTTGATGAAGAATTTTTCGGAAAAAAGATTTGAACATATGAGATTAGCTGCTCAGGTAGTGTATGCTGACAAGGTATCAAGATTGATGACAGATAGGAGAAAAACTGTTTCTGCTTCAATTCCTGAATCGGTATCCAAACAACCTGAAATAAAAACCAGTGCTGAGGCATCGAGAAAGATACATATTGAGGATAACAATAATTTTACGTGTATTGCTGCCAAACCAAAGGATACCACGGCTAATCAGGCTGATTTACAGAAACAGCGGATAGATGCTCAAAGAAGAGCACTTGAAACTGAAAATCGGAGGATAGAAGCCGAACAAAAAAAGCAGCGTGAAAAAATAGAGGCAGTTAGAAGGGCAGAGGCTAATAGACAGAACATACAGAGTGGTGGTTCGGAATCAAAAAAAGCCTTGGGGATTGCGCTGGCAGTAATAACAATAGTAGTGTTAGTGGTACTTATAATAGTAGTGCTACATTAACGCAGTCCCCGAGATATAATAACGCTACTATCTATCCGAGGAAACTTGAAAAGGGGCCAGGCTACTCAACTATTTACAGGTCGGAAAGACTTTTAGTGGAGTTGTCAAAGACAACACTAAGGAAGACAACATACAGTTCGGGAGCAGAGTCAATGTTTTATTTAATTGATGACACTAAGAAATGTAGTGATATAGAATTTCAAAGCGAAAATTGGAAGAGATATCCCGATACTAGAAACAGTCAATATTGGATATTCGAGCAATTTGACGCCAAGGATAAGTCAAGAGGAATCATAAGAATAATTAAGAAAAGTATGGCTCAGGTTACGTCTGGATTGTTTGGCATTAAGGTAGATGTGAATCCACGTTATTGTACATACTATGCTAAAAGAAATGCTCCAATATAGGGAAAAGGAGTGAGTGCTAATGAAATTTGAAGATTTTAATATTGAGAAATCAAATAATTCTGATAATCATGTAATGCAGCCTTTGATAAAAAAGGCTATAGAAACGCAAGCTGTAGATGTACGACTTTATGCTGAGCCTGCACCGGAAAAGATGAATATATCTGTGTTGCAGGATAATCTCGGAAACTGTCTTGACATTATAGAAGATGAAGTGATGAAAGGGTATGTAACAAGGTTAGATCGTCTGCCGATTATCAAATCCGAAACAACGATAACCACTGATTTACAACAGATACACTTTTTCAGAATTTCAGAACTGGTTTATCAGGAAGATGAATTCTCGGTTGATAAGTTAGCAATGGTTTTTCATGCACTCTCGAATCGTCCCTGCACTCTGGTGTTGATGCTTAAAAGCGACGGAGAGAAAACAGATTTTTACCTTGGTGCCAGACCTAATGGGGATAATTCTGCCGGAACATTATTTCAAATGTTAAAGCAGAGCCTTTTAGGTTTCTTTCCCGGAAGTCGAATTACAGAGTATTATGACGAAGACATGAAAAAGGATATGAGTTCACTTGATATAAGATGCATATCAAGTGTAACTTGTATTGCAGATTATAAGCAGGAGCAAGACTCTGTGTCTAATAAAGATTTCATACAGGGATTGGAAAAATTTGTATATACAATGCAAGGCAAGTTATACACGGCTGTATTCATTGCTGATAGTGTAGATCATGGAGAACTGTTAAGTCGTAAGCGTGAATATGAACAGATTTATACACAGGTATCACCATTTGTTGATATGCAGTTAAATTTTTCTGTTTCTGATGGTGGTAGCACATCAACAAGTGATAGTGAGGGCACAACTAAAAGTACTGCCCATACAACGTCGAAGGGAACTTCGCAAACAGTTACAGATGGGACAACGCTTACTACAGGAACAAGCGAGTCATTAGGAACGACAGAAACATTAAGTCATACAGCGACCGAATCAGATTCCACAGCTGATGGAAAGACGCATACTACAGGTACATCAGATGGGACAAGCAGAACTGTTACCAATGGGGTTAATGTAGGAAATTACACAGGAGTTTCAGCCAATGCTGGCATAAAGATAGGTCCTTTTAATGTGGGTGGGGGATTAAATCACGGTATAACGGCGGGGTTTTCTCATCAGGTTGCAAAGGGAAGCAGCCATACCGATTCAGTTTCTGACTCAGTTTCAAAGACACTCACTCACGGTTTTAGTGAGTCGAAGGGGCATAGCCACAGCGACAGCAGGACAATAGGAAAATCAGAAAATAAGAGTGCCTCTAAGAGTATGGGAATCACTACTAATTGTGGTGAAGCGGATACTCTTGGTGAAGCATTTAATCTTGTCAATACAAAAACCATGACTGATACTTTCGGCACATCAAGAAGTGTGACACTTAACGCACGCAATATGACACTTAGCCTTGCTTTACAGCAAATAGAGAAGCATTTAGATAGAATTGAAGAGTGTGAAAGTTTTGGAATGTGGAATTTCGCAGCTTATTTTCTTGGGGAAACAGCTGCGGAGACTGAAACAGCAGCTAATACATATAAATCTGTTATAGCCGGAACAGATAGTGGAATCGAAAGAAGTGCAATAAATTCATGGACAGACGAGGAGTCAGTTGAAGATCTTGCAAGTTATATAGGGAATTTTGTACATCCACAGTTTGTTTATCAGGGGTTCAGTTATGATGAAGAAAGATATATTGCGGTAAATCCTTCTGCACTTGTAAGTACCAATGAACTTGCAATTCATATGGGGCTTCCTAGGCACTCTGTAAGAGGGCTTCCTGTAGTAGAACATGCACAATTTGCTCAAGAAGTTATTTCGAGAAGCGATGCTGGGGATAGGCAGTTTGATTTAGGTAAAATGTATAATCTTGGCCAGATATCCAATTCCGATATAAGACTGGATATGAACAGTCTTACTATGCATACATTTATCACAGGGTCAACTGGTGCAGGTAAGTCAAACACAGTATACAAGATTTTAGGCGAATTAAAGAGAAAAGGAATATCTTTCCTGATTATTGAGCCTGCAAAGGGAGAATATAAAGAAATTTTCGGGCGGCACTATGATGTTCAGACATATGGAACTAATCCTGACATGGAGAAAATCCAAATGCTCAGAATAAATCCTTTCAAATTTCCTAGACATACTCATGTATTGGAGCATCTTGATCGTCTGATTGAAATATTTAATGTCTGCTGGCCAATGTATGCTGCAATGCCGGCGATTTTGAAGGATTCTGTGGAAAGAGCATATGTTAAGTGTGGTTGGAATCTGGAGAAATCCACTAATAAGTATGATGATGCAATTTTCCCTACGTTCAGCGATGTGGTGATGCAAATAAAAACTGTGCTTAGTGAAAGTGATTATTCAGATGATAATAAGGGGGATTATACCGGATCTCTGGTTACAAGGCTAAGATCATTAACAAATGGAATCAATGGACTGATATTCACTACTGATGATATAGGAGATGAACAGCTATTTGATAGAAATTCAATAGTTGATCTTAGTCGTATTGGATCATCAGAAACCAAATCTCTTATTATGGGCTTACTTGTTCTTAAGTTACAAGAACATAGAATGGAGCAAAGGAGCATTGGAAAGAATGCTAATGAAGATCTGAAGCATATTACCGTACTTGAGGAAGCTCATAATTTACTTAAAAGGACATCTACTGAGCAGTCAAGTGAAAGTTCTAATTTGATAGGTAAATCGGTAGAAATGTTAGCGAATTCTATTGCGGAGATGAGAACTTATGGTGAGGGATTTATAATAGCAGATCAATCGCCAGGGATGCTTGATATGTCTGTTATTAGGAATACTAATACAAAGATTATTTTGAGACTTCCTGATATAGGTGATCGAGAACTTGTGGGAAAGGCTGCGGGTCTGAACGATTCACAAATTACGGAGCTAACCAAATTGGAAAAAGGGGTTGCTGCTATATCACAGAATGATTGGTTAGAACCAATTTTATGTAAAGTTGATAAATATGAGGATTTTGCAGGAACGGATTTGCCAGGGGTGCAAAAGATAAAGATCGATGATTCCTTGGATGCAGATGAAGTATCGCATTCGTTGTTGGATGAGATTATGAACAAGGAGATATATCGTAAAGGAGACAAGGGGGATTTGCAACATCTTAAAGATGATGTAATACGATCAAAACTCGCAACCTCCGTCAAATGCGAGTTTATAGATTACCTTAATAGCGAGAGAGAGGGGATGATCAAAGCACTGAGGGAATTGGTTTATGATTTTTTCAAGGCTGAAGAGGCTATAAAAGCATCACAGGAATGCAATGATATATCTTCTTGGGTTCATAAGGTGGCAGAGAATCTGGATCCATCTATTACGACATATTCTAAGCGTCAGATAGATCTGGTAATGGCACTTCTGATATATGAACAGACATTGAGGGATAAGTCATATAATAACATTTTGTGTAGATTTACAGAAGTCTATAAAAGTAAAGGAGGTGTGTTTTAATGTCAGAAGTTTCTGTAAAAAGTGAAGTGAATGAGGTTTCCAAACCAGAGGTTGATGAATACAAAAAGATAAATCCAGAAAGTGATATGTCACCTCAGGAGGCAAAGCAGTATTGGGATGACTTTTTTAACGATACCTCAAAGAAAGAAAGTGAACTGGACGAATCTGAGGCTGATGAATCTGATAATAAAGAGAAAAACATTGAGCAAACATTGGATGATTACTTTAAAGATTTAAAGGAAAAGTCGGATTGCCCAGACACCATTCCAGACAAGCCATTCGAGGCCTCAGATTTAGAGAAGAGAACTCCTGAAGAAAACGCAGAAATGCGAGATGAATTTGATGATAAAAAGGCTGATCTGAAGAGAGAATGGGAGGAAGCAAATGGTAAACCTTGGCCCAAGTACGAAGAGGATATATACTCGTCTAATGGGAAATTAATTCGAAAAGCGGGCAGTGATTATGATGCACACCATATTCAGCCACTTGGTATGGGTGGGAAAAATGAGGTGAGCAATATTACTCCGCTACATGCGGAGGTACATTATGACAAACAGGGGGTTCATGCACCAGATAGTCCTTATTCCAAGTTGGATCAAATGTTAGGAGGTATGGATTGATGACAAAGAAGGAGTACTTAGAAAACATTTTTAATGCTGCAATCAATGATTCAAAAGTAGACAAGATTGAAAGTGTATACGGGAAAAATCTTCCTAGTTTGCTGAAAAAGATTATTTCAAATTGCGAGGAGGTAGTTTTCTTTGATGATAATGTGAGGGTGCTTTCGTATATGGAGATAATTGATGCTGAGTCGGATCTCCATGTTCAGTTTTCGGCCAAAGGACTTATTCCTATTGTTGACTGTGGAGAGAATGATTTCATTGTTTATCACATCAACGATAAGATTTGGTCCAAGTTCAATATTGTTGACGAAACGGTATTTAAGAAGAAAGAGAATTTGGAAGATCTTTTGAAGTAGGAGGAGAAAATACGTGATAACATTTTCTGAAGGAGTAAAGGCATTCTTAGAGAAGGAATTCCGTTCCAAGATTGAAGGATTCAGGAGTATTTTTTCAGAAATGGATACATAGAGGGTAGCTTTATGGGATAGTCTGAAAAAAATTGCTAAAGAAGAAAACATCTTATTGTTTCATTTTCAAACTAACACCATTCAAATTAGGGAAAAGGAATGCGATACATATTGGAGGGCGTGCTGCGTTTAACAATAGATGTAGATTGCAGTACGCCTTTTTTGCTTTAAAAGAGGAAAATACAGCCTATTTTATGAGAAAATGCCACCTGCAGGGCAGGTGAAAATGGCCTTTTATCCACTGGGAAACATCCGCAGGAAAGACGAGTCTGTTATGTCGGATTATATGGCGATGAGTTGCTTGAAGAAGCCTTTCGTCGAGTTCAGAGTGATGCACCATTATTTAAACTGGAGGTCAATATACAGAAAAATACATATTTTGTAATTATATACTATATCTGTGTAAAGGACAATGGCACATCACCATTGTCCTTTTTCATCTTATAAACACCAAAAACAATTGCAGCCCATCAGCACGAAAGGAGGCACTGACAGATCCGGAAGGGCTGCACCAGAATGGAAAAGCAGGCAGACAGCGGGCAGAGTCATAACGGTTCTGCCCGTTTTGCCGTGGAAGGAGGCAGGTAATGGAGAAGATCATACTCAGTATACTGGCAACGATTGCAGTGATTGCGACAGAGGTGATTAAGTATCATGATGAAAATGAAGACTGACCGGGAAGAAGCCCGGATCCATACGAAACAGTTTATGCGATTTAAGAGAAAGGAGTAATACCATCCGGCAGAAGCCGGTTTCTGTGAGACTGATGAACGCAGTGTAAAAGCAGTCAAAACAGCGTGAGCAGAGGGCGGAACTCATCCATCTGTGGATATGAAAGCTCCGGGAACTGCAAGCATGGGAGGGCGGACTGTTTGCCACATGCCGGGCTGGCAGGTGGCTGGTATGAAATATGTTGCGAACTGCAGCTTTGGAAAGGACAGCCTTTCCATGACGCTTCGGATTCTGGAGGAAGGGCTTCCTCTGGAGGAAGTGGTTTTCTATGATACGGGGATGGAGTTTGATTCCATTTACCATAACAGGGACAGGATGCGGAAACTTCTGATGGAAAAGAAGATTCCGTTTACAGAACTCTGTCCGGACCATTCGTTTCTGTTTGATATGCTGGTCCGCCCGGTGCGGTATCGAAAAAAGGGGGACCGCCCTTACCCGTACCATTATGGCTATGAGTGGTGCGGGGGCTGTGCCCGATGGGGTACTGCAGGGAAGGTGTCTGTCATCAACCGGTATTACCGGGAGATGTATCCGGGGGAAACGATTGTGGAATACATTGGGATTGCATCTGATGAACAGAAACGCATTCGCAGTTATCCGGACGGCAGAACGGTCAGAAAATATCCGCTGATCGAGTGGGGGATGACAGAAGCGGACTGCCTGAATTACTGTCATGAAAAAGGTTTTGACTGGAAAGAAAACGGGATAGACCTGTATGACATTCTGGACCGGGTAAGCTGCTGGTGCTGCAGGAACAAAAACCTGAAGGAACTGAAAATGATCTACCGGTATCTGCCGGAATACTGGCAGAGGCTCCGGGGAATCCAGAGCCGGATCCCGGAACCGATGAAAGGAACGGGGAAATCCGTGTTTGAACTGGAAGAACGGTTCGAACGGGAGATCCGGGCGGAGAAGCCCGTACAAATGAAGGAGGTGAGAAAAAATGGCACAGAAAATAGCAGTAGTCAATCAAAAGGGAGGAGTTTCGAAAAGTACGGTGGTGCTGTGTCTGGGAGCCGGACTGGCAGACCGGGGAAAGAACGTGCTTCTGGCTGATCTGGATGCACAGGGGAGCCTGGGCATCAGCCTTGGATGTGATTATCCGGAGAAACTTCCGGTTACGATGGCAGAGATTTTTCAGATGATGGAACAGTCCCCTGACAGTACTGACGCTGTCAGGGGCATTCTGTCTCATTCCGAACATCTGCATTATGTGGCTGCAAACCGGAAGATGGCATTTGCAGAAGAGAAGCTGTCACAGACGGAAGGAGGGGAACAGTTTTTAAAACGTTTTCTCTCTCTGATCGGGACGGAATACGATTACATCCTGCTGGACTGTCCTCCTGCACTTGGGATGGCGACGGTCAACGCACTGGTGGCGGCGGATCAGGTACTGATTCCTGTCCAGGCAGAATATCTGGCGGCAAAGGGGCTGGAACAGCTTCTGCAGACGGTGGTCCATATCCGCAGGAGGGCAAATCCGGATCTTGGGATTCTCGGGATCCTGCCGTCCATGGTAAATCCCAAAACCCGGGACAGCAGGAAAGTCCTGCAGCTTCTTGAGGATACGTATGGGAGCAGCATTGGCATCCTGCCCTGCCGGATCCCGTATTCCGTGCGTGCCAAAGAACTCAGTTCCGGTACAAAAAGCATCTATGAGCTGGATCGGAACGGGAAAGTGGCGGCAGCATATGAGCAGCTGGTGGATATTGTACTGAAAATGACAGGAACAGCAGCAGATCATAAGGCAGATAAAGAGGGAGGAAGCGCATGATACTGACTCCCTTTGAAGAAATACTGGGGCAGGATGAAAGCACAGAGGTTGCGCTGGGTCAGATTGACGGATTTCCCGGTCATCCATTTCAGGTCCGTCTGGACGAAGACATGGAAAAACTGATTGAGAGCATCGGGCAGTCCGGGGTGATCGTTCCTGTCATTCTTCGAAAAAAGCAGAATGGCAGGTATGAGACGATTGCGGGGCACCGCCGTTGCGCCGCCTGCAGGCAGCTGGGAATCGACAGTATACCGGCGGTGATCCGGGAAATGTCCGAAGAAGAAGCCGTTCTCTGCATGGTGGATTCCAATATCCAGAGAACCTGCATCCTTCCGAGTGAAAAGGCAAAAGCCTATCGGATGAAGATGGAAGCCCTGTCAAAGCAGGGAGACAGGAAAGGAGCGGATGCTTCTGTGTCCACTTCCCGACAGGTTGTCGGGAAGTGGAAAAAGGAAACCGCAGAGCAGATCGGAACCGGTGCAGGAGACAGCGGAAGACAGGTGCAGAGGTATCTCCGGCTGAATGAACTGATCCCCGGACTTCTGGAACTGGTGGATGAAAAGAAGCTGGCATTCCTGACGGGAGTGGAACTGTCGTATCTTTCAGCAGAACAGCAGGAAGAACTTCTCCGGTATCTTCAGGAAAAACCGCATGGGATTTCCAGAAAGCAGGCAGGGCAGCTCCGGCAGTCTGCGGAAACAGAAAGTTTGACACCGGAGCAGATCGGGCGGATTTTTACAGACATTTATTCAGGAAAGTCAGATAAGACGGAACAGAAAAAGAAATCTGCGGTATCCGGATCGGACAGATTTTTCGATAAGGGTACAGAACTTCAAAAGCTGGGAGAAGAGATTCGGATGTATTTTTCCGAAGGGTATTCGAAAGAAGACATATGGGAAATTTTGAAGCAGCTTCTGGAGAAATGGAAAAACGGGGAAATAAAGCTGGAGCAGAAAGCAGATGCAGAAAACAAAATCAGTCTGCAGTGACGACAGGCAACAGAAATAAGAACAGACGTATGTCTGAAGAAAATGGAAAGGAGAACAGTATGGCAGCAAATGTAGAAACCATGTTCAGTACAAGAGAGAAACCGTGGCACGGGCTGGGAACGATTGTGGCGGAGGCGCCGGATTCCAGAGAAGCGCTGATACTGGCGGGACTGGACTGGAAAGTGATACAGAGAAAGATTTATACAGGAGACCGGAAGCCCATTCAGGGTTACCGGGCGAATGTCCGGGATTCTGACAACCGGCTTCTTGGGGTGGTCAGCGACCGCTACCGGGTGGTCCAGAATGAGGATGCGTTTGCGTTTACCGACGCCCTTCTGGGAGAAGGGGTACGCTATGAGACGGCAGGCAGCCTGCAGTCCGGGCGGAGAGTCTGGATGCTGGCAAAGCTTCCTCATGAGTATATCATTCTCGGAGAGCAGATCAGCCCCTATCTGGTATTCAGCAATACTCATGACGGGAGCGGGGCCATCAAGGTGGCGATGACTCCCGTCCGTGTTGTGTGTTCCAATACCCTGAACCTTGCGCTGAATACGACAAAACGGTGCTG
>VSND01000066.1 GCA_009774145.1 Lachnospiraceae bacterium
CGATCAGGACTCTCCCCACTGCGTGGGTCCCCCCTCATCGCAAATCCCGCTTGCGCTTAGTGAAGGGCAGCAGCGGTACTAAGGGCGCAAAAGACGCGCCTCAGGACCGGCGCCCTTCAATGGGTCTTTCAGGAACAGATACCCAAGGCAGGCTGAACACCGGCAGGCCTCTGAACAGTAACCCACCGACAGAGTTTCGGGCAGAAGGATTGTGTTTCAATATTGATTTTGTCAAGAAAGTGTACTATAATATAAAAAAATAAAAGGCAGAAATGACATTACCGGGGGATGTTACATTATGTTCATTTCCGATGCCTGGCAATACTTGATAGGAGTTTTATTCAAGCGCTGTGGGTGATTTGGAAGGGCGAGTGTAGCATCCCTCTGTGTGCCTGCAAGAGAGGATATGGAGTTATGAAAAGAGTCTATAATTTTTCAGCGGGGCCTGCGGTGCTGCCTGAAGAGGTGCTGCAGGAAATTGCGGAGGAGATGATGGACTATCGCGGTACGGGGATGTCTGTGATGGAGATGAGTCACCGCTCGAAGCCGTTTGAGGAGATCATTCAGACGGCGGAACAGGATTTTCGGGAGCTTTTGAAGGTTCCGGATCACTATAAAGTACTGTTTCTTCAGGGAGGAGCACATCTGCAGTTTTCAGCAGTTCCCATGAACCTGATGAAAAACCGGGTGGCAGATTACATTGTGACCGGACAGTGGTCGAAGCGTGCATATGAAGAGGCAAAGTTGTATGGAACGGCCAACAAGATCGCTTCCAGTGAAGATAAGATTTATTCTTATATTCCGGACTGTACGGATCTCCCCGTCAGTGAGCATGCGGATTATGTCTATATTTGTGAAAATAATACGATCTATGGAACGAAGTTTCATACGCTTCCTGATACAAAAGGGAAGGACCTGGTGTCCGATGTGTCTTCCTGCTTTCTGTCAGAACCGGTAGATGTGTCAAACTATGCGGTGATGTATGGCGGTGTTCAGAAAAATATCGGACCGGCGGGTATGGTGATCGCGGTAGTCCGGGACGATCTGATTACGGATGAAGTACTTCCGGGAACGCCGACCATCATGAAGTATAAGACGCAGGCAGATGCAGGTTCTCTTTACAATACACCAAACTGCTTCTGTATCTATGCCTGCGGAAAAGTATTCCAATGGCTGAAGAAGATGGGTGGACTGGAGGTGATGAAGCAGAAGAATGAGGAAAAGGCCAGGATTCTCTATGACTGTCTGGACAGCAGCAGACTTTTCAGGGGAACGGTGAGGAAAGAAGACCGTTCGCTTATGAATGTTCCTTTTGTGACCGGAGATAAGGAGATGGATGCCAGATTTGTCAGGGAGGCCGATGCCGCAGGGTTTGTAAACCTGAAAGGCCACAGGAGTGTGGGCGGCATGCGTGCAAGCATCTACAACGCAATGCCGAAAGAAGGCGTGGAAGCGCTGGTTGCATTTATGAAAAAATTCGAAGAGGAGAACAGTTAAAACTATGTATCAGTATCATTGTCTGAATCCCATCGCGGAGGTTGGACTGAAGAATTTTGACGGCAATTATGCCAGGACGGATAATATCGCGAATGCGGACGCGGTGCTGGTGCGGAGTGCAGCAATGCACGACATGGAACTTCCGGAAAGTGTATGTGTGATCGGAAGAGCCGGAGCGGGTGTCAACAACATTCCCCTTGGGAAATGTTCCGAGCAGGGAATCGCTGTTTTCAATACTCCGGGCGCCAATGCCAACGGAGTCAAGGAGCTGGTGCTGGCAGGGATGCTTCTGGCATCCAGAGACATTGTCGGCGGCCTTCACTGGGTACGCTCTGAACGTCAGAATGAGGAGCTGCCGCAGCTTGCGGAGAAGCAGAAGAAGGCATTTGCGGGCAATGAGATTATGGGAAAGAAACTTGGAGTGGTCGGACTTGGCGCCATCGGGATCCTGGTGGCCAATGCAGCGGCGGCGCTGGGCATGGAAGTGTATGGATACGATCCCTATATTTCTGTGAATGCCGCATGGAACCTTTCCAGAGACGTCAAACACATTACGGATGTAAATGATATCTACCGGGAATGTGATTATATTACGATTCATGTCCCTCTGATGGAGAGCACAAAGGGAATGATCGGTTCTTCTGCCATTGCACAGATGAAGAACAGTGTGGTCGTCCTGAATTTTGCCAGAGGACCGCTGGTGGATCAGAAAGCGATCGTGGAAGCGCTCCGGACCAACCGGATCCGGAAATATGTAACAGATTTTCCGACCTCGGATATTGCATCCATGAAGAATGCCATTGTGATTCCCCATCTGGGAGCATCTACAGAAGAGTCGGAAGACAACTGTGCGATTATGGCGGTAAAGGAGATCAAGGACTATCTGGAAAACGGGAATATCCACAATTCCGTAAATTATCCAAACTGTGACATGGGGGTCTGTAAATATGCCATGCGTGTCACGATTATTCACCGGAACATACCGAACATGCTGACCAAATTCACGGCAACGTTCGGGGATCTGGGCATCAATATCGAAAGAATGAGCAATGTAACCAGAGGAGAGTATGGTTATGTGATCATGGATCTGGCGAATAAGGCAGACGAAGCTTCGATCGATACCATACGGAAGATTCAAGGCGTTCTGAAAGTTAGGGTGATGAGATAAGATGGCAGTTGTGAAGCCGTTCTGCTGTGTTCATCCTTCCAGGGGGCTGGAGTCAAAGATTGCGGCTCTCCCTTATGATGTATACAGCAGAGAAGAAGCAAGACGTGCGGTAGAGGGAAAACCTCTGTCTTTTTTGAACATTGACCGTCCGGAGACATTATTTGGACCGGAACAGGATATGTATGCGCAGGAGGTCTACGAGGCGGCGAGAGAACGCCTGCAGGGAATGCAGGCAGACGGCTCATTTGTAAAGGAGGAGTCGCCGGTCTATTATATCTATGAACTGACAATGGATGGACGGTCTCAGACCGGTATTGTGGGATGTGCTTCCATTGATGACTATGAACAGCAGGTGATCCGGAAGCATGAGAATACCAGGGCAGAGAAGGAAGAGGACCGTATCCGCCATGTGGATGTATGCAGCGCGCAGACAGGACCGATCTTTCTGGCCTACCGTTCCCATGGCTCGATCCGGAAGATTGTGCAGGAAGTAAAATCGTCAGAACCGGAGTTCTCTTTTGAGACGGAGGACGGGATCCGCCATGCCGGGTGGAAAATTTCGGACGAAAAGCTCCAAAGAGAGCTGGAGCAGGCATTTTTGCAGGTGGGAAATGTCTATATAGCGGATGGACACCATCGGACCGCTTCGGCGGTAAAGGTAGGACAGAGGCGCAGGAGACAGTATCCGGACTATGACGGGACAGAGGCCTTTAATTATTTCCTGTCTGTGCTGTTTCCGGACGATGAGCTGATGATCATGGACTATAACCGGGTCGTAAAAGATCTGAACGGACTGTCCATGGAACAGTTTCTGGGAATGGTTTCTGAGAAATTTGAGACGTTTCTCATAGAGGGTCCGGCAAAACCGGAGAGAAAAGGGCAGATTATCATGTATCTGCACGGATACTGGTTTCGTCTGATCATGCGCCGGGAATACATGCGGGAGGATCCGGTGGAAGGGCTGGATGTGGCATATCTGCAGCGGGAGCTTTTGAGCCCGGTTCTTGGGATCCGGGACCCGCGGACAGATAAGAGGATCGATTTTGTTGGAGGAATCCGCGGAATAGAAGAATTGAAACGCCGGGCGGACGGCGATATGGAAGTGGCATTTGCCATGTATCCAACATCGATCCGGGAATTATTTGCAGTGGCGGATGCGGGACTTTTGATGCCGCCGAAATCCACATGGTTTGAGCCGAAACTTCGCAGCGGACTCTTCATACATGAGATCTGAATACATATATCTGGCGTATGAACAGTTCCGGGAAACAGGATAAACGGCACATGGATTCAGACATGGTAAGTGCAGGAATTCCGTGCCGTTTATACAGAAAAATATGGAGCAAAGGACTGCTGTAAAATGCATCCTGGCTTCGCGCGTTCTGCTTCTTCAGAAGCTGAGCGGCACGCAGGCAGGATTCGTTTTACAACGGTCCTTTTTTACGCGCAACAGCAGCTCCTGGCTACCATATCGTAAGCAGGTTCGGGATCAGCATGGCAACTGCCAGGGCATAGACCAGATCCAGCCAGAAGACAGAGCCGAAAGCGCCCGCATAGATCAGTGCGATGACCGGTGCGGACAGAAGCTTCGGAAGAATACCCACGTCCGGATTTTTCAGAATCTGTTCGACCATATTCCTGGCATCTCCCGTACTTGGAAATGCATGCATCAGGATGGAGAAGCCGAGCCATGCCAGCAGCAGGTTCAGAAGGTTTGTATATTCTTTGAACTTCAGGATCGGCACAGCCACGGGAGTCAGAATCAAAAGCCCCAGCAGGGTATTGACAAAGAACGGTCCTGTGGAGGTAAGGAATACTTTCAGAGGATCGTCCGATGCTTCATGTTCCACATAGCCGCAGGGATTTCCCACGCGGAAATAGACGACTTTAAAAACCGGAATGCGTAAGAACCGGCAGAAAATCTGATGGGCAAATTCATGAACGGCAATGCCCGGGAAAGTGACCATGGAGATGATGATTCCAAGCCCTGGTATGATCATAAAGCATCCTCCTCTATGTAGTATTCTCTGAGCGTGATCTCACCGTTCAGAAGTGCTTCGGTGTCTTCTTCCGCAGGAGTGCCGACTTCCTGCATCTCCTGTTTCATCTGTTCTGCCTCTTTTGTCATGCCGTTTTCAAAAAATGTAATCAGGCAGGTGTCTCGTACATAGACGGCATCCGGGTCGCTCTCATAGGCAGTCCGGGCGAAAGTGAGCGCTTCCTCCATCTTTCCGTCCAGCAGACAGAGGATCGCCATTCCCCTGCAGGCCAGCGCTTCCTCTTTTTCATAATGAAGGACCTGCTCATAATAAGAGCGCGCTCCGTCGAGATCGCCTTCCCTTCTGAGTCTTGTGCCGAGATCGGCCATGGCAGTAAAATCCATGGGATTTTTTTCCAGACATTGAAGAAGGTATGTTTTGTATTCTTCGGGATCTTCAGAAAACTGAGCCAGATAATACCAGATCAGCGGCTGATACATCTGCGGATTTTTTTCCAGTTCCTTCAGTTTTTCTTTGATTATGGCGGCGGCCGGTTCCTGATCGGTATCTTCGCTCAGCTGATCGAAGATGCTCTGCAGCTCGTCCAGCGTATCATAATAACTGTTCAGTATATTCTGGTAATGGATCATATCCCCATAGACCGTGTCTGACAAAGATTTGCCGACCAGATAGGTGTTCATGCAGTAGGCGGCGTAATCATAGCGTCCGTAGTCCATGGAGAGCGTTACGAGACGGACGCTCAGATCTGTGGAATCCGGATGCCGCTGTGTTGCCTGTTCCAGCTGTGAAAGGGTATCATAGAGCATTCCCTGCTCGATTCTCTTCTCTGCTGTGGCATAGATCCGGTAGTCGGCCAGGCTCTTCGGCATCTGTGTATATGCAAAAAGGGTAAGCGCCAGGACTGCCAGTGCGACGGGAAGAAAGATCCGGGGAAGCGGGTAGCGGATTGCCTGCTCGCGGCATCTTTTACAGAGCCGGGAGTTGGGATTTTCTGTCCTGTCTGCAGGGGCCTGATGGCACATGCTGCAGCTGCAAAGTTCGTCAAAAACATGCTGTTCTTCCATAATAAATATTACTCCTCACTGATTTGGGCAGGGAGCCGGACCGATCAGCCGGGAACCGGCTTCCTGCAGATCATGAACCGCTCATCTGCCGGCGGTATTCTGGTCCGGCAGACGGAGGAAGATTTAACAGGGCTGAAAAGAGAAGGAATAGTCCTTTGACTCTTTGGCAGGCAGACACTGTACATATTTTTTCTCCAGCAGATGGGTGTTCGGCACCTGATCCATGGTTCCGCCGCACCAGGGTTCTATGCAGAGGAAGGGGGCGTCTTTTTTGATGGGAGTCCAGAAAGCGACGGTCTCATATCCCGGGAAATCAAAACGGATTCCCCTGCCCGTGCACTGGTGGATCAGCTTTACCGTACGATGGCTGAGATTCTCATAGAGAATGGCGTCATGATCGAACATGGGATACTGAAGATGCAGGTCTTCCACTCCCTCGTCTTCGAAATGGAGGAAATATTCGGTGAAACGTTCCCCTTCTTCCATGGGGCAGAAAAATGCCGGATGTCCGCCGATCAGGAAGGGCATTTCTTCAGAACCCTTGTTGGTTACTCCATAGGTAACACACAGTTCTGGTCCGTTCAGACGGAAGGTTACAGTGAAGGTAAAATCATACGGGAAGACGGAAGCGGTAAAATCTGTCGTCTGTGTGGTAAGAATCACATAATCTTCTCCCTGTCTGGTTACTTCAAAATCTGCGTCTTTGACAAATCCGTGCCGGGGCATGTCGTAAGCTTTGCCATGAATGACAACAGCCTGCGGGACGGCTCCGATATACGGAAAGAGTACCGGCGATGTCTTGGCCCAGTAAGCGGGATCTTTCTGCCACATGTATTCTTTGCCCGCAGCGGTCTTGTAAGACAGAAGTTCTGCGCCCAGTGTCTGGCAGGTGACAGCAGCATGTTCGTTTTTGATTGTGATGTTCATGGTATATTCCCCCATATGTGATAATATTGTCCGGCGGTGAGAGACCGTCCGGCTCGTCTGTTCTTATTATACCAGTTTTATGCAGGAAATGCCATAAAAGAATCTCCTGCGGCTGTTTTTACAGAGGGAGGGGGGAGGATGGGCGGGGGAGCGGAGCGCTTCTCTTCCTCTGTGGTCTGCGCTCGTATGGAGTGTATCGGACATCAAAGCCGTTTTGTCCGCCTCAATCAGACGTACACAGATCTGCCTGAGGCGGACAAAACAGCTCCGCTGTCCGCTCCAATCCACACAGCGCTGCAGACTACAGAGAAAGAGAGCGCTCCGCCGTTACCGTTCAGGAATCGGTCGATGTTTATTCCTTAGCAGGTGCCCGGGGCAGAACGGCAACGTTTCGCCAGCCCTGTGAAAAGCAGCGGAATACGGCATTTGACTTCTTATGCGGCCGACGTTATAATGGGATTGCTGGAAAAAATATCCAGCAGGAGGCGTGGAATGAGTGTAAGAACGAGCTGTGAGATGTGCAGCAATTATGTTTACGATGAGGATTACGATTATTATGTATGTGAGATGGATCTGGATGAGGATGAGATGTACCGCTTTTTGAGCAGCTCGGTGGACAGCTGCCCGTATTTTCGCGGAGAGGATGAATATATGATTGTCCGAAAGCAGATGTGAATTGTTTTGCCGACGATTTCCTGAAAATCGGAGCAAAAAAGGTTATATCGTATGGAAACGGTTAGAATGGAGGAGCAGACCAGATGAAACCCAAAAGGAAGAAGCCGGATCCGGCGGATGTAATACCAGAAGAAGATAAGCTTCGTTATCAGCATGTGAAACATACGTTCGAACCGGTCTATGACCAGAATTCCGAACTCCTGATTCTGGGTACATTTCCGTCCGTAAAGTCCAGAGAACAGAATTTTTACTACGGGCATCCGCAGAACCGGTTCTGGAAGGTTCTGGCGAGGCTGACAGAAGAGAAGCTGCCTGAGACCATCGAAGAGAAAAAGGCGATGCTCTTAAAACACCATATTGCTGTCTGGGATGTGATTGCAGGCTGTGACATCATTGGTTCCAGCGACAGCAGCATTAAAAATGTGGTGCCTGCGGATATTCCAAGAGTGCTGAAGGGCAGTCGGATTACAAGAATCTTTGCCAATGGAGATAAAGCGCACAGATTATATCAAAAACACTGTGAAGAGGCGGTCGGTATCAAAGCGGTAAAGCTTCCGTCCTCCAGCCCTGCAAATGCGGTCTTCACTCTGGACCGGCTGACGGATGCGTGGAGAGAGCTGATCGGTACAGAAAAAAGTGACGGAATCTGATTTTTGAAAATTACAATGGATGAGATGCCGACAGAATATCCGGTATCAGAAAACAGGGAGGAAATGATGAAGAAGATAAGTGTAATTATTCCATGTTACAATGTGGAACAGTGGATTGACAGGTGTATAGGCTCTGTTGCAGTGCAGACGATTGGAATGGAGAATCTGGAGAACTGGAATATGATTTTTTGCTCTACGCAGTTCATTTTATAAAAACGCTTGTTTTTCGATACGATCAGCCGTCTTTTTCGTATTATCGGCTGCAGCAGGAGATCGTTCGCCAGAAGATATCCGCTGATGTCATGGAGATGTATAAAAACGCTTTTTCGGGTATCAATGGTATTTGTTTTGATGCATTATACCATTCTCTGGATCAGACTGGATTTCAGGAGTTTGTGGATCGGGCGAGAATATATATGGAGAATGAAGTGAAGAAGAGACAGGAAGAACGTGATGTGCGGGAATAAGTATGTGTGGTTGGAGGCTAAAAAATGGCATTTGAGAAAGCAAAAGAATATTTAAAACAGTTTGATCTGGAGGACAAGATCATGGTATTTGATACTTCCAGTGCAACAGTGGAACTTGCGGCAGAAGCGGTCGGCTGTGAACCGGCAAAAATCGCCAAGACCCTGTCGTTTAAAGTGGATGACCGCTGCATTCTGATTGTAGCGGCAGGAGATGCAAAAATTGATAACAAAAAGTACAAGTCGGTGTTTCATACAAAGGCAAAGATGCTTGCTTTTGAAGAAGTGGAAGCGATGACCGGCCATGCAGTGGGCGGGGTGTGCCCGTTTGGAGTGAAAGAAGGTATAACGGTATACCTTGATGAGTCATTGAAGCGGTTCGAAACGGTATATCCGGCCTGCGGAAGCAGCAACAGTGCGGTGGAACTGACCCTGCCGGAGCTGGAACGCACTTCCGGCTGCAAAGCGTGGGTAGATGTCTGTAAATAATAATTCTGGTGTTGTTGGAAGGAAAGGAATAAAGTATATTATACTTTTCAGAAGGGAAAGGAGAACAAAAGTATGACGTATGATGAAGTATTGAAAGCGGCGCGGGAGTGCATCGGAGATTCCTGCAAAGCGTGCAGTATCTGCAACGGCATGGGGTGCAGGAACCGGATTCCGGGACCGGGCGCCAAGGGGGTGGGGGATACGGCCATCCGTAATTATCAGAAATGGCAGGAGATCCGTGTGAACATGGACACGCTGCATGAGAATGCGCCGGTGGACACGTCCCTGGAACTGTTCGGGAGAAGATTCCGTTATCCCTTCTTTGCGGGGCCTGTGGGTGCGGTAAATATGCATTACAGTGATAAATATGACGATCTTGCGTATAATAACGTATTGGTAGATGCCTGTGCAAAAGCCGGTATCGCGGCGTTCACAGGGGATGGCATGAATCCGAAGATCATGGAACATGCAGCTAAGGCAATTACAGCTGCAAAGGGTCTGGGCGTGCCGACCATCAAACCGTGGAATCTTCAGACCATGAAAGAGAAGATGAACCTGGTGAAAGAGGCAGGAGCCTTTGCCATTGCCATGGATGTGGATGCGGCGGGACTTCCGTTTCTGAAAAATTTTCAGCCGCCTGCAGGCAGCAAGACGGTGGACGAGCTTCGGGAAATCGCGAAGATGGCAGGTGTTCCGTTTCTTGTGAAGGGAATTATGACGGCAAAAGGAGCGCTGAAAGCAGAAGAAGCAGGTGCGGCGGCAATCATTGTTTCCAATCACGGCGGACGGGTGCTGGATCAGTGTCCTGCGACGGCAGAGGTACTTTCTGATATTGTAAAAGCAGTCGGCGGCCGGATGAAGGTGTTTGTAGACGGCGGGATCCGAAGCGGCGTGGATATTTTCAAGGCCCTTGCCATGGGTGCGGACGGTGTCCTGATCGCAAGACCCTTTGTAACGGCAGTCTATGGAGGCGGAGCCGAAGGCGTACAGTGCTATGTGGAAAAACTGGGTGCAGAGCTGGCGGATACCATGGCCATGTGCGGTGCATCTACACTGAGCGGGATCTCTGAAGACATGATCTGGAGAACCTGAATAATAAAAAGGAGACCGGTGAGATGGAACTGAAAGGAAGCAGAACAGAACAGAATCTGATCGCCGCATTTGCGGGTGAGTCTGAGGCAAGGAACAAGTATACGTATTATGCAGAGCGGGCGCGGGAAAACGGCTATGAGCAGATCGCCTGCCTGTTTGAGACGACCGCAGACAATGAGAAGGCCCATGCAAAGCAGTGGTTTGAACTGCTTCATGGAATCGGGACTACAGAAGAGAACCTGAAAGATGCTGCTGCAGGCGAGCATTTTGAATGGAGCGAGATGTACGCAACCTTTGCCAAAGAAGCCAGAGAAGAAGGATTTTTGCAGATTGCCGCCAAATTTGAACTGGTGGCGAAGATCGAGAAAGAACACGAAGAACGGTATCGGAAGCTTCTCGAGAATGTGGAGAACAAGCTGGTGTTCTCGAAGGAAGGCGATACAGTCTGGATCTGCAGGAACTGCGGCCATATCCATGTGGGAAAGACGGCTCCGCAGATCTGTCCGGTGTGTTCCTATCCACAGGCATATTTCGAAGAAAAGACGACGAATTTTTAAAATGGACAAGTCGGGCTCCGCTGTTTCTTTCTGAGAAAAAGAAGCAGCGTGTCTGTTTCAGAGAATCAAATATTACCTGAGCGGAAGATGGCAGAAACATTCGGAAGCGGGGACCGGAAAATAAAACCACAGGACTGTTGTTTTTTGGCAGTCCTGTGGTTTTATTAACGATTCAGCCAGTAATGCATCTGTTCCATTAACTGAGGAATATCCAGAGGCTTGGCGATATGTCCGTTCATACCGGATTCCCGGCTGGCTGCAATGTCTTCTGCGGCGACGTTGGCAGACAGAGCCAGGATCGGAATCGCCGCGGCATCTGTACGCGGCAGCTTCCGGATCGCGTGCGTGGCTTCAAATCCATTCATGACCGGCATCTGGATATCCATAAGGATCATATCGTAATAGCCTTCGGGCATTTCGGCAAAGCGCTGCAGTCCCTTACGGCCGTCAGAGGTACACTCTACCATGGCTCCGAGTTCTCCGATGAGTTCCATGGCAATCTCCTGATTCAGTTCATTGTCTTCAACCAGAAGGATGCGGCATCCCTGGAATGAGATGCCGGAAAGGTCATCATTGACCGGAGCCGGCAGACATTCTGAACGGTCCGCCGGGTTCTGCAGCCGCAGAAGTATCGTTACCGTGAACTGAGAGCCTTCTCCCGGCCTGCTCTGTACGCCGATACTTCCGCCCATCATGCGTGCAATGTTCTGGGCGATGGAGAGACCGAGCCCTACACCGTCGATTCCGCTGGCTTTTGGATCGTCTGCACGGCTGAAAGGCTCAAAGATATGGCGGACAAAGGATTCCTCCATACCGATTCCGTTATCCTTAAAAATAAAATCATAGGTGCGGCAGCCGTATTCTCTGGATGCATGCTCCACAACGAAAATTTCCAGTGTGCCGCCGGATGGCGTATATTTTACCGAGTTGTTCAGAATATTTAAAAACATCTGCTGGAGCCGCTGCTGATCTCCCAGAATGTCTTGATGTTCCACCTGCAGAGGCGGCATATGAAGGTGCAGTCCTTTTTCCTGAACATTCTGATAGATGAGAGACACCATTTCCTGCATCAGCTCGGTCAGGTTCAGAGGTTCCGAATGCAGGTGGAACCCGCCCGATTTGATCTGGCTGATATCCAGGATCTCATTGAGGGTGGAGAGAAGCTGGAGACTGGATATGGATGCCTTATCCAGACAGTCCTTCACCCGTTCGGGGTCGTCCACATGATTGCCTGCAATCTTGATCATGCCCATAATGCCGTTCATGGGCGTGCGGATATTGTGGCTCATGCAGGAGAGGAACTCCTGCTTGGATGCATTGGCGTGGTCGGCTGCTTCGCAGGCCGCCTGCAGCGCCTGCTGCTCCCGCATCTCCTTGCGCTTGCTTTCCGTTACATCCTGTGCGGCATAGACGACGGAGCGGGCTTTGCCGTCTGCATCCGCCTGAGACATAATGGCGGTGCTGCGGATCCAGCCGTATTCTTCCGGTCTTGTATCCGGCTTATCCGGAAGCTTCCGGTATGCCAGCGTCACATAAGGCTGTTTTTTGCTCAGAGTCCGCCGCAGATTCTCGATACTGAGGACTTCCAGATATTCCTTGCGGTCATCCGGATGGATAAAGTTCTCGGCATAGTCTTTCAGCCCCGTTGCATAGTCGACGTTGCCAACCGGCGCATGTTCTGCTTCCTGCATCTGGGTGGCGCTGCGGAACGTGTCTTCTTCCAGATCGGCATAGTAGGTGGCGAAAAACATGCCGCTTAACGTGCGGATGATATCGGCCTGCTCCTGCTCGCCCTTTCGGCGGAGCTCCTCCTCCAGTTTTTCCCGGGTAATGTCCCGCCCCAGAATATTGATGGATATCCGGCTTCCCTGCCGTGCATAGATGATATGGTCCTCCATCCATCTGAGGTCTGTTCCGGATATGCGGTACTGGCAGATCTCTTCCGAATAATCCTGTGTGCCTGCAGCTTTCCGGTACAGATGTTCCGGACTCAGGATTTTCTGATAGATCTCCCGGTCTTCCGGGCAGACGGAAGTTTCCAGCGTCTTGTGGAAATACTGCTGGTAATTTTCGGTAATGGTGTTCTTTATGGTGCTGTTTTCCTTGATCAGAATTCGTTCACACTGGCCGTTTTCCAGATAGACCGTCGTCATGACGCTGTATCTGGATTTGAGGATAGCGGCCAGCTGCATGTCCCGAAGGGACAGGGCATGTTCCTGACGTACGCGCTTATCCACATTCTGCAGGGCCAGGATTGTGTAGTTCTTTGCACTGTGGCTCTGACCAAAATATGCGATGACGGCCATGTAACGATATTCATGGTCTTCTTCTCCGCGCCACTGACAGAGCATATCCGTTTTCTGCACGGAAGTCTCCTTGATCCGGCGCAGGTTTTCCAGCGAGAATTTCTGGCAGAACCGGTCCCGGTCAGCAGGATGGATCTGCTTTGTAAGGCGGGTGTGCAGAAGCTCGTTCCATGGAAACGTCCATGATTTCCAACCGGTATGTGTGTGGCCGTTTTCCCGGACAAGGTTGGTCTCCCCAGTATCCAGGTCAATGCCGTACACACCGAAATTCTGAGTTCCCAAAGTACGGATGACTTCCTGGATATGAATACTGGCATCGTCCAGTTCCAGGCTTTCCTGCAGGATTTCATGGATGTCCTTTATGTACAGAAAGATGTGCTGGTCGCGGTCGGAAACGGAAACGTCCGGCACTACTTCCATCAGGTTCCAGCGGAAGTCTTCGCCGAAGCGTCTGCGGTAGCAGCAGGTCATGATCTCTTGGCCGCTGTCGAGAGCCTCTTTGATATGTTCCGGCCGGGTGAAAGATATGAAATGGTTCATATCATCCGGATGGATTCCTCCATTGTAGATAAACTGGCCGAGCCAGCTGGAGAAGGAATCTGTTCCATACCCGATGGCTCTGTCTTCGGAACGGGTCTTTATGATCTCGTAATGGTCCTGTGTAAGATTGACCCGGAGAATCTTATGATATGCATGGCTGATCATCTGTATGTGAGGCGCTACTATAATGATGAAGGCCGGAATCTTCTGCTTCCACAGGGTTCTGACAGCCACAATATCTGCCATTTCTCCGAAAGGAGAGTTATAACAGAGGGCCTGATGCTCCTGCCGGTCTCCGATGGTCAAAAGCGGGCAGTTGACACAGGAATGATTTCCCAGTTCATGGCAGGGCATTCCCACATGGACGCGGGGAGATATTTCCTTTACCCGTTTGTTGTAGTATAAAATTTCATGATTGTCTTCCCGGATAATAAAGATACCGGTGGTCGGTATTGCATGTATGATTTTCTCGTATTCGTTCCTGTCCATAATCTCACCTTTGCTTTACTTTGATCTGGATACTTTCAGGTATTTGTTTTGTCTGTGTATATAATATCGTATAAGCTCGCTGCTGCCCTTCATTAAGCGCAGGCGGGGTCTGCGATGAGGGGGGACCCACGCAGTGGGGAGAGTCCTGATCGCACGTCTGGAAGGAATATATATCCATAACAGGCGTCCGGAGTGAAAAATAACCTCATTAACGCCCATTATATCATACTTTTGGATACTTGTCATAGATTCCTTGCGATTCGGCGTTGTATTTACTGAAAAAATAACCTATAATGTCATTGATATGCGGATGGTTTAAAGTTCGGAGGGAAAAACATGTTTTTTAAGAAGAAAGAGGAAGCCTTTTTTGAGCGGATGGAAGAAAAACTGAAGAATCTGGAGGATGGCATTGCGGCTGGAAACAGGCAGTCCGAGGAACTGACGGAAAAGATCGGCAGGCTTCAGACGACCGTACAGAAGCATGATATGGCCATGGAGGATCTGCTGGAAGAATGGGAAGAAAAACGGTCGGATGAAAAGGTGGTAAAAGAACGTTTTCGGGAGCTGGAGCAGAATGAGAGCCGCCTGCTGGCGCTTTTTGAAACCTATCAGGAACAGTTCTGGAGCCTGAAGCGGTTCGCAGATACAAAAGATCAGGCGTGGTCGGATCAGATCGCACTGATGGAACAGAGTCTGGACCGCTGCCGGCGGCTGTGCGGGATCGATGTGATTGACAGGTGCGGGGAGATGGTAGACTATGACCTGCATGAAGTCATTCAGATAACGGAGACAAAAGACGCTGAGCAGGACAGGCGGGTCGCCGATATCTACGGTTGTGGATATTTGTACAGAGGAAAGGTAAAAAAGAAGGCCAGGGTTGCAGTGTATCAGATGACCGGCCAGGAAACATAAGACATTCCGGAACGTGAAAAGTACAGACAAAAGAAAAGAACAGGAGGAACCATGAGTAGTACAATCATAGGAATTGATCTGGGTACATCGACAACGGAGGCAGCAGTCATCCGGGACGGAAAACCGGTCATGATCGTAAACCTGGATCAGGAGATCATCACTCCGTCAGCGGTTGGTATTGATAACGGCGGAAACTGGGTGATAGGGGAGAAAGCACGCGCGCAGTACCTTCTGTCACCGGATAATACTGCGATTGAAGTAAAGCGTAAAATCGGCACGAACGAGAAGATTATGCTGGGAAAGCAGAGCTGTACGCCGGTGGCGCTTTCCGCAAAGCTTTTGGAGTATGTCAGGACGTATGTGTCTGAATATCTGGAGGAAGAGGTCACCCGGGCAGTGATCTCGGTGCCGGCTTATTTTGACGATATCCAGAGACAGGCAACCGTGAGAGCAGGAATGGAAGCAGGATTTCAGGTGGAGCGTATTATAAATGAACCGACTGCTGCAGCGCTGAGTTATGGTCTGGATCATATGGAAGAGGAAAGCCATATTCTGGTCTATGATCTGGGCGGCGGTACCTTCGACGTTACGCTTCTGGAAATGTTTGACGGAGTGCTGGAAGTGAAAGCCAGCAACGGAGATAACCGGCTTGGAGGAAAGGATTTTGATGAAAAACTCATGGACTGGCTGAACGGACAGTTTCAGAAAAAGTACGGCGTGGACCTTCGGAAGGATATGTATGCATGTGTCCGTCTGAAAGAGGAAGCGGAACGCTGCAAGAAAGCCCTCAGTACACAGGAGTCTTATCATGTGCTGGTTCCCATGATAATCGAGAAGGCGGGACAACCGCTGGCGCTGGATGAAACAGTTACCGCAGAGCAGTTTGAAGAACTGGTGCGGGAGCTTCTGGAACGGACGCACCGTCCCATGGAGGTGGTGCTTGCGGACAGCGGGATTCTGCCGTCCGAGATCGATCGGGTAATTCTGGTGGGCGGTTCTACCCGCATGCCGGTTGTGGAAAAGGATATCCGGGATTTTCTGAATATGGAACCGTCCAGAGCAGTGGATCCGGATTATGCAGTTGCCCAGGGAGCGGCAATCCAGGCGGGAATTATCGAAGGAACCATTTGTCAGGAGGACAGTATCCTGATGACGGATGTGAATCCTTACACGCTGGGCATCCGGGTCATGGACAAAATGACAGACGACCGGATGAGCGTGATCATTCCAAGAAATGTGACGATTCCGGTTACCCGCAGTGAAATCTATTTCACAAGCTGGGATTATCAGACAGAGGCCCGCATTGAAGTATATCAGGGAGAAAGTTCTGTTGCCAGCAGCAATCATTTTCTGGGAGCATTTACGGTACAGGGAGTTCCGCCCAGAAAAGCCGGAACGGAGAAAATCGGCGTGAAGTTTTCCTATGATATGAATGGAATGCTTCAGGTAAAGGCATCCATACTCAGTACCGGCCTGGATGCTTCCATAGAGATCAATATGATGGAAGATTCGGATACTGCCAAGGAACAGACGGATGTCAGCAGGTGGAAAGAGTCTTCTTATGCAAAACCGTTCCGTACCGTCATCCGCCGTGTGGAACGCGCGCTGAAGGGGCCGGAGGTATCTTATGATCCGCTTCTGGAAGAAGAACTGGAAGACGCCCTGTATGAACTGAAAGCAGCGCTGGTGAAGGAAGATCTGGAGCTGGCGAAGGAAGCAGAAGAGGATCTGATGGAACTTCTGGGAGAGTTGCAATAGGAGGGCTGGTCATATGAATACCTATTATGAAATACTGGGACTTGCGCCGGGCGCTTCTCAGACAGACATCAAGAAGGCTTATTTCCGGTTGATCCGGCAGTATTCTCCAGAGTCGGATCCGGAGCAGTTCCAGAAGATACGCGAAGCATATGAACAGCTGAAAAACATGCAGAATGCACCGGAAGGACCGGTGTTTCCGCCGTTTTCCGAACCGTGGGCGGAAAATATGCGAAAACAGATCGAGAAATACCGCAGGGAAGGAGATACCGGACGTTTTCGGGATACCTGTGAGGAAGCATGGCGTCTGTTTCCGAAGGATATCCAGTTCTTATATCTGCTGGTTCTTGCCCAGAGGCAGTGCGGAAATACCGGGAAGGCGGTGAAAAATGCGGAGCTGCTGGTTCAAAAGGAGCCGGACAACAAGTGGTTTTACAGAGAACTGGCCGTTTCTTACATGGAGCGGGGCTTTACGCAAAAAGCATACCGGGCCTGTGAAAAGGCGTATGAACTTGGCTGCAGGGATATGGATTTTCTTCTGATCTATGCGGAAGAGTGCCATAATTATGGAGTATACGACAGAGGTGTGGAGATTCTTCTGGAGGTCATCCGTCAGGAGAGAAAATGGTCCAAAGAAGAGATGCCGGAGCTGGTAAGCGCCTATATGGGACTTCTGAAAATGTGCGGCGTTATGAGATCGGAAAACCTTCCGGAAGTTGCGGACGGACTGGGCCGGATGCTGGAACAGTACGGCCTTTATCTGGAAGACTATGTGCCGGAGCTCTGTATGATGATGTCCTGCGTGTGGACATCAAAAGAGAACCGCCTTATGGAAGTACATCAGGCGGAACGGGTGCTGGCAGCTCTTGGAAAGATGTGCCATGGGGATCCGGAAATGGAAGAGCTGGTAGAAAGGGCAAAAGAAGAATATGATCATCGCCGGATCATGGAGGATCCGCGGATCGGAGAGACGTTGGAATACGGTTATGAGGTGTATTTTGGTCTGGACATGCTGGATGAGTATGTCAGAAAATATGCAGTGGCAGATGTACAGCTCTGCATGCTGGAGGAACGTGAAGAGATTCTGAAGCAGGCCAGGATCCTTGAGAAGGAATATCCCGATTACTATGAAAAGCTTCGGGGTTTTCTGGAAAAGATGAGATCGGGCAGGGATCAGGCTTATCTGAAGGACGGGCTTCTGAAGATTTACCGCCGCCTGTCACAGGAGTCAAAGGGCGGACGTTATTATGAGAAATATCCTGACGAGAAGAGACGGGCGGAGGGAACCATAATCTGCGGCGGGATGTCGGATGAACCTTATGTGCGCGACGCAAAGAAGATTGGCCGCAACGATCCCTGCCCCTGCGGTTCCGGAAAAAAGTATAAACACTGCTGTATGAAGAAACGTGTATAGACGGATGGATTTAAGAAAGAAGAGATGATACTGTGAATGACAATTTTATGATTCGGAAATATCCGCGCACGCCGCATCTGGAAGGCTCGCGCCTGCAGCCGGGCGACGAGGATCTGAATCAGATTCCGTTTTCTGATATTCAGGGACGGCATCTGGCAGTAGAGGAGAAGATAGACGGAGCGAACAGTGGGATTTCTTTTGGTGAAAACGGGGAACTGATGCTGCAAAGCCGCGGACATTATCTGACCGGAGGATACCGGGAACGGCATTACAATCTGATGAAGCAGTGGGCGATGGTACACAGGGATGCGTTTTACGCGGCGCTTGGAAACCGTTACATCATGTATGGCGAGTGGATGTATGCGAAGCATACGATTTTTTACGACGCGCTTCCGCACTATTTCATGGAATTTGACATCTATGACAGGGAGAAGGATCTCTATCTGGACACGCCTTCCAGAAGAGCGTTTACCAGCCGGCTGCCGGTGTCCTCGGTTCCGGTCCTTGCAGAGCGTTCTTTTGAACAGAAAGAGGATCTGCTGAAACTGCTGGGACCGTCCAACTATATAACAGGGAATCAGAGACAGAACCTGTATGATTCCGCAGTCAGGCTGGGACTTGACCCGGAGCGAAGCTGCGGGGAGACGGAGCTTTCCGGGCTGATGGAAGGGCTTTATCTGAAAGTGGAGGAAAACGGCCGGATCGTACAGCGGCTGAAATATGTCCGGCCTGCCTTTTTGCAGCGCATCCTTTTTTCCGAGACGCACTGGATTGACCGCCCGATCATTCCCAATCAGCTGGCGGTTCCGACCGAACGGCTTTTTGAAAATGAAGCAGCCGGGAAAGAGTGAGATGAGCAGATGGAATGGATGGAAAAAATGGGAATCCTGATCTCGCAGGAAGCGGATTTTGAAACGGTATGGGGCTGGCTGCAGCAGTCTGTATTTGGGGGACTTTTGACGGAAATGCAGGATATCATGCAGAATCCGGAGTTTCACGGCGAGGGGAACGTATATACGCACACCGGAATGGTCTGCGAGGCGCTGTATGGGAATGAGGAATTCCGCCTTTTTTCTGTGAGGGAACAGACCGAACTGCTTCTGGCGGCGCTTCTGCATGATGTGGGAAAGATCCGGACGACGACTCTGGAAGACGGAAGATGGGTGTCTCCGTATCACTCCGCCGCCGGAAGCCGTATGGCGAGGACTTTCCTGTGGCAGTCCTGCGGCCTGTCCGGTTCGGCAGAGGCCGTAAGGATCCGGGAGACCATATGCGGTCTGGTTCGGTATCACATGCTTCCGGCGCATATGATCGATCAGGAGGATGCCGTCCTGCGCATCCGGCAGATTGCAGCGCTGGGAGAAACGGCAGGAGATTTTACATGGCAGAAACTGTGTGTGCTTGCAGATGCGGATATGAAGGGAAGGATTGCCGCCGATGTACCGGAATGCAGGGAAAAGGTTGCCCTGTGCCGGATTCTGGCGGAAGAAGCCGGATGTCTGCATGGTTCCTTTCCATACAGTGACAGTCATACAAAACATGCATATCTGAGCGGCAGAAATGTGATGCCGGATCAGTCTCTGTATGACGATACCTGGGGAGAGGTCATTCTGATGTCCGGCCTTCCGGGTACCGGGAAAGATACCTGGATCTCACAGCAGGTTCCGGAACTGCAGATGATCTCTCTGGACGGGATCCGAAAGGAACTGCATGTAAGCCCCGCAGGTGATCAGGGAAGTGTGATTCGGGAGGCAAGAGAACGGGCAAAAGTGCTTCTGCGCAGAAAAGAGCCTTTTGTCTGGAATGCGACGAACCTCTCAAGGGATATCAGGCAAAAGCAGATCCGGCTGTTTGAGCAGTATGGAGCATCGGTACGGATCGTCTATCTGGAAACGGAGGAAGCGACGCGCAGAATGCGAAATGCTGCCAGAGCAGATGCAGTCCCGGAAGCGGCGGTGGAGAAAATGCTGAGAAAGACAGAGCTTCCGCTGCCGGAAGAAGCGCATACGGTGGAGTGGCTGAGCGTCTGAGGGCGAAAGGAGAAGTTGATGGACGGGCATATCATGCAGAATCAGGTGGTCAATTTTGCAGTTGATTACATCATGAAGAATCTCAGGTCGGAACTGAAAGTGGAGGATGTGGCCCGGGCCTGCGGGTATTCTCCCTACTATCTGGAACGACTTTTCAAAGCGGAGACGGGGGAGAGCATGTATTCCTTCATGAAGCGGGTCAAGGTGGAGCAGAGTGCATTCCAGCTGAAGGTCGAGAAAGAACGTTCGGTCAGTACCATCGGCGAGGAGTACGGATATTCTTCCTCCAACTATGCGACACTGTTTAAAAAGCATTTTGGCAGAACCCCAGCAGCTTTCCGGAGGCAGATTCATCAGGAGCTTCAGGAAAGCTCCTTTTTTCATGAACCGGAAGCGGGGCTGTGGGATTATGAGAGATGCAGCAGAAACATTCACGTGGCAGAGAACCAGGAATATTTTGTCCTGTACGAGAGGCGGAAGGGAAATTATCACAACCTTGCTGAAAACTGGCGGGATTTTCTTAAGAAATACGAAGCATTTATCGGACCGGATACGGTTTTTCTGGAAATCACCTATGACGATCCTTCCATCGTGCCGGACGACAGCTGTCTGTACGATATCTGCATGACCGTAGACCGCAGGGACCCGCGGCTGATGTTTCAGAAAACCGCAGCGGTCGGCATCACCAGCAGGATACAGACAAAGACTTTTCCCAGTACCATGACGATTCCCGGCGGAAAATACGCGGTGTACCGGTATTCGGGATATCCGAAACTGATCTATAAGGCATATCAAAGCATGCTGTGCAGCTGGCTTTCAGAGACAGGATACCGGATCGATCACCGGCTCGGCTACGACATTTATCACCGGATTGACGAAGACACGCTGTATATGGAGCTTGACATCTGCATTCCGATCAAAGAAAAATAAGAAAGAAAATGATATTTTTAATCCGCAGGAATTCAGAAGTCCGGCGGATTTTCCTCTGTTATACTTCAGGTACGGCATCCGGAAATTTTGTGCCGTTTCTATGGACCGGCCCATGGATCATAAAAGAAAAACGGAGGAAAGAATATGAATCTGGAGGAAATGAGACAATACAAGGTGCGATGGATCATGAGATTTTCCGTGCCGGCGATCATCGCCATGCTGCTGTCTGCAGTCGTTACTGTGACGGACGGATATTTTACAGGCAACTATGTGGGAAAAGACGCTCTGGCAGCGGTAAATCTGGGGCTTCCGATCGTGTATCTGATGCTTTCCTGCGGGCTTATGGTCGGCGTGGGCGGAAGCGTGATCGCGGGCATCTTAAACGGCGGCGGTCAGAAGGAGAAGTGCCGTCAGGTGTTTAATCAGACGGCGGCGACGGCCTTTCTGGTATCGGCGACAGTCTCCCTGTTGCTGTGGATATTTTTTGAAGCCGTAAAGCGGTTTCTCGGTGTGAATGAGGGACTTGTCTTTTACTTTACAGAGTATTACCGGGTGATGCTTTTTTATTATCCGGTTATGGTGCTTAATTCCGTGTTCAGCATGTTTATCCGTGCAGAAGGAAAACCGCAGTACGGCATGGCAGTGACCGTCATCGGCGTTGTGGTCAATGTGTTCCTGAATGCGGCTTTTATCCGTCTGGGGCTGGGAATCTGCGGCATTGCGCTGGCTTCGGTGGTTTCCGGGCTGGTCTCTCTGACTTTGAGTTTTCTGTTTTTTGTCAGGTATGCCCGGATCTGCAGATTTGTGGCATTTTCCTTTGACGGCCGGGTGCTTCGGGATACGATCCTGAACGGAAGCTCCGAGTTTGTGGGAGAGATGGCGTCCTGCATTTCCCTGTTCTGCTATAACCGGGTGATTCTGCGCCTGACAGGGGCGGAAGGGGTATCGGCATTCGCCATCGCAGGTTATACGATCTTTGTGTTCAGCATGATCGTCATTGGATTCGGACAGGGGATGAGTCCGCTGGTCAGTTTTGCCTGCGGCGCAGGAGACGATGCGCTTGCGGATGATTTTCGAAAACGGACGGGCAGAATCGTATTTTGCGCGGGCGTGTGCTTTTCTGCTGTCATGCTCCTTGGACTGGAGCCCTACAGCAGCCTTTTTGTGAAGGATGAAGCAGTCAAAAATATGGTAAAGGAAGCGATACCGTTTCTTGTGATCGCTTTTTTACTTATGGGATTCAATATCATCGCGTCCGTCTATCTCACTTCCTGCGGCAGGGCGCTGCCTTCCGCGGTTATATCCATCGCAAGGGGGATCGTGATCCTGCTGATCTGTATCTTTACGCTGCCGATGATTTTCGGCATGAGAGGGATCTGGCTGGCGGGGCCGGTGACAGAGATGCTGTCGGGAATTCTGACGGCTGCGTGTCTGCACAGGAATGCCAGGATGATTTGAGAAGCAGCAGAAAAAGCGGGGCAGCATACGCCGCCCTGCCGTTCATTTTCTTTTATCGTTAGCCATAGGTAATTCCTCCAGATTTTATACGCTTATTCCATCGCCCGCATTTGTTCAATCAGAGATTGTTTTTTCTGTCTGCGGACTGTCCATACAGACAAAATCAGCTCCATTCCGAACAATACCAGAATGAACAGACCCATTTCCAAAACCGGGAATTTGTAAGGCACTACTTTTCCGGCAAAAGCTCCTACACTAAATTTGCTGCAAGCAAAGATGGAAGCCGGAAGCCCAACGATCAGCGTCGCCAATGTTGCAAAGAATGCATAGCACAGCCCCTCGCAGATATTCATTTTACATAGCTGCTTTTGGGTCAGTCCGATGGAACGCAAAACACTGTTTTCCTGTTTTCTGGACATTTGATTAGAGAGGGTCGTGTTAATTAGGTTGATAACGCCAAAGAGGAATACCAGCCATGAAAGTACCTCCATACTGCCAAATACAAAAGAATTTATATTTTTTTCATACTCAATTACAGTGTTAATATCATCTAATGCAATATCCGTATGAGCGGATATAATATTTTTTAATTCATCCCTCACATGATCCGCTTTTTGGGGATCACTTACAATGCTCCATGAATAATCGAAAGAGGTGATTTCCGGGTGCAGTTCATGGAACAATGCTTCCGGTGCAAATTCCAATACACCGTCAAAGTGATGTGTTCCATGTCCATTATCCAGATTATTGTTAAACACCCCGGATATAGTAACCAGAATGGTTGATTTCCCGGAGATAAGTTCAGCTGTTTCTCCGACACCTATATGTTCACGGTTACTTGTTGCCGAATCAATTAGGATGCTGTGTGTATCCGTCGGCATAGTGCCCTCTATCAATGAAGCTTCAACCTTAGAATAATTTTGATCAGTCAGTATATCACACATACCACCATATTCAATTCCGTTGACGTTATAATTTATATGAAGGCTTTGCCTTTTTGCAATCACATCGGTTACACCGTCAATAGACAAAATTTCCTGTTTGAGTTCCTCATTCAGTGGATTTCCTGCTGCCATGACTTCTTGTTCTGACAACTTTGAATCCAGATAAACCTTATAGTCACCATCCGGGAACTCTTGTCTTGCAAGCGCCTCTGGGGAGCGCAGCAAAACAATGGAGGATACCACAAGCAGGATAATTCCACCCAAACTCAATGAGGCTACAATAGCAACGGTCTTTTT
>VSND01000067.1 GCA_009774145.1 Lachnospiraceae bacterium
CTCCCTAATCAAAATCATTGAGGGCTATATATTGTCAGGCTTTAAAAATATTCAAAAGTTGTAAACTGGTGGAGGTATTTTAAAAATGGAGAAAAAAAGTAAATTGCTCACAATCGGTCAGTTCGCAGCTCTGCATGGCATCAATAAGAAAACTCTGATGTGGTACGATGAAATTGGTCTTTTTCATCCATCATTTATTCATCCAGAAAATGGATACAGATATTACAGCTACTATCAGAGCGCCATTCTGGAAACAATCCTGCTGTTGCGGGAGTTAGATGTGCCGATTGAAGAAATCCAGGTATTTATGAAAAACCGCTCCGCTGCCAGCATGGAACAGGTCTTAAAAGAAAAAATTGAAGATTTAGACCGCAGTATGGCACATCTGAGGGCAGTTCGGAAAACGCTGTCCTACCACCGCCAGAATATGCAGACATTATTGGCGATGGACTTATCAGAAATCACCATTGTGCAGAAGAAGGAGCGCAGTTTAGTTACCGTAGACATCAATCGGGACAGTACGTTTGATAAGCAGGTAGAGATGATTACTGCTGAAACGAAAAAATATCAGCTTCGCCGTCTGCATGATGCCTCCTATGGTACGATGATCGCAGTAGATAGTCTGAAAAAAGGGAATTTCGAGGATTATTCCAAACTTTTTATTGAAATTCCGTTCCCCATAAAGAAAGATGGATTGCACATACAACCTGCCGGGGATTATGTAGGGGCATTTTATAGGGATGCAACAGAAAGCCCTGTGCTTTGCTACCAAAGGACATTTGATTATGCCGAAGAACATGGCCTTACATTATCGGGGTTCTCTTATGAAGTTATTATCAATGAAAATGTGATTGATCGGGCAGAGGACGCTCTTGTGCAGATTGAGATACCTGTGAAATCTCAATAGAGATTTTATCCATGTAGCAAATTTTAATCAAACACGCTCCAGTGAATGCGAAAGGAGAATTTTAATAATGAACACAGGAATTAGATTCACAGGTGAAGGGATACCAGTTGTCGAAGCCGCCAGAATTATGAAGAAAGATCAACAGTTTATAAGGCAGGCGATGATTAAAAATCTTTTACCGATTGGAATTGCATTTGAGAAAGAAGGCAGCAGCCAATATGATTATTACATCAGTCACAAACTGTTTTACGAGTATGCAGGCAGCTGATTCTTCCGGTGATAAACGAAATTTTCGGGGAGCAGTATAACGGGGATGAAGAGGTGGAGTTTTTCCCCAATGAGCATTTTCTGGATCGTCAGGATGCGGCGGACAGGGAGCGGATCACGGATACCAATTTCAGGGTGACCGGAAAGACTGTAAAAAAATATCATCTGGAGTGCGAGAGCAGTCTGCCGGACGGGAAGATGGCAGTCCGAATTTTTGAGTACGATGCCCAGATCGCGCTTGATGAGGGAGAAGTGACAGAAGAAACGTTAACCGTGACGTTTCCCCATACGGCGGTGCTGTATCTGAGGGCATACAGAAAGAAGAAGACGCCGGATAAAATGAAATATGTGATCGTAACTCCGGGAGGGACAGTGGCGTATGACATACCGATCATGAAGGTACAGGCGTATTCGCTTGCAGATATTTTTGACAGACGTCTGCTGTTTCTGATTCCATTTTATATTTTTTCACATGAGAAAAAGTTTCCGAAATATAATAGTAATGAGCAGGAGTTGGAAAAACTGAAGGCAGAGTATCAGGAAATACTGGCAGGGCTGGATGATCTGGAGCGTCAGGAAGTCATAGGGGCATTTGATAAGCGGACGCTCATTGAGATTTCCGGTGATGTGCTGAAGGAGCTCACGAAAAAATATGAAAACATACAGAAAGGAGTAGGTGAGATAATGGGCGGAGCATTGATTGAGACAAGCGCACGAAAGCTGAAAAATGAAACAAAAAATGAAACAAAAAAAGAAACAGCACTCAGGATGCTGAAACGGGGAAAACTGACTCCGGAGGAAATTGCGGAATACGCAGATCTCAGTATTGCAGAAGTAAGAGAGCTTGCAAAACTTCAAACTAAAACTGTCTGATATGCCAAAAATGAATTATTGTGTGACTTGACATATGTTCGCCCGGATGCTAAGATCAGGACAGTATGGTTGCCCCATGTTTTTATGCAGCTTTGTTGTGAGTATTTCTGGAAAGGTGTGATTTGGGATTGGGTGTTGTCTACAAGACCCCTATAAGACACATTTTGCTGAAAAAGCTTGAAAATCCGGCACTTGCTGTCTCCATCCAGGAAGCGGCTGACGCCGGGAAGTTCTAAGAAAAGCCTTGAAACAGGGGGTTAATCAGGTCGTAAGACGGTCTGATTAGCCCTCTTTTTGACGGTAAGACTCGTACAGGACATACAGAAAACGGATGATTCTTGCCGCAGACATTGGCCTTGCGGCAGCCGAAACGTCCGGCACAGAAATTGTGAAGGCTGTTGAAGAGCCGTTTGGAATGATAGAGAAAACGATGGAAAGGCAGGTTTGGGCGTATGATTTATCTGACGGGGGACTGTCACGGAGATTTTCACCGGTTTGCAAGGCGGCAACGTGAAAAACTGTCTGTTGAACCAGGGGAAGGGGACCAGGTCATCGTATGCGGCGATCTGGGGCTTTTATGGGCCAGAGACAGAGAGCTTACATACAATCTCAAATGGCTTTCGAAGCTGCCGTTTACACTTTTGTGGGTACAGGGGAATCATGAAAACTATGATCTGATCGCGGAATATCCCATGGAACAGTGGAACGGAGGAAAGGTCCGTCATATTTTGCGGGATAAAATTATCCTTCTGGAACGCGGACAGATTTTTCGGATAGAAGGAAAGCGTTTTTTTACGTTTGGCGGAGCTTCCAGCCATGACATCCAGGGGGGAATTCTGGACAGAAACTCTCCCACATACGCGAAGGACCGGAAGAAAGCCAATCAAAAAGGCCTGTCCTACCGTGTCCGGAATGTGTCCTGGTGGGAACAGGAACTGCCCTCAGAGGCGGAGATGCAGGAGGGAAGAGAGAATCTGTCCAGGGCAGGTTATGCGGTGGATTATGTCATCACGCACTGTCTGTCCGGCCGTATGCAGGAAGCGTTGGATCGTTATTTTGGAATTCCCGTCGGGAACAGAACGTATGAGCCGGACATTCTGACCGATTATTTTGAACAGTTGGAGCAGAAGCTGCAATACCGGGTATGGTTCTGCGGACATTATCATATAAATCTGGAACTGGATGAAAAGCATGTAATACTGTATAAGAATATTGTCTGCCTGGATGATTTCCGGTAATGCGGGACTTTTTAAAAGAAGGGTTGAACGGACCGGCTCATGGTCTGTTCAACCCTTCTCTTTTATGTGGCAGACATTATGGTCTGACGGGGATACTTGAATTTCAGAGCAAGTCTGGCCGGGCGGTATCCCTGTTTGGCGGCCTCCCGGATGAGAAGGAGTGCTTTTTCCGGGTCCTTTTTCACGCCTTCTCCCGAGAGATAGATGGTACCGCAGATATATTTTGCCTCTGGATTTTCGGGGCTGTCCGATGCCTGAACTGCCTTTTCGCACCAGAACAGTGCTTTGGTATAATCTCTGTCTGTTCCGGTTCCCTTGAAATACATTTTGCCGCAGAGGAGCCAGGCTTCCGGGCAGTCTTTCTGACCGGCTTTTTCGAACCACTGCAGTGCTGCTTTCCGGTCCTTTTTCGTGCCGTCACCCCGGTAGTACATCCATCCGCACTGAAGCTGCGCCTTTGTCTCGCCCTTGTTTCCGGCTTCTCTGTATATGCGCAGGGCCTGTTTCCGGTCCCTTTTGACGCCTTCTCCATGATCATACATCCCGCCGAGCTGGTATAAAGCATCCACATGTCCGTTTTCGACCGCTTCTTCGTAGCTTTTCAGCGCTTTTTTTGGATCTTTCAGGGTTCCCTCTCCATGCTGATACATCCATCCGCACTGGTACTGGGCCTGGACATGATTTCTGTCCGCAGCTTTTTTCAGGTACTCAAATGCCCTGGTATGATCTGTCCCGACTCCTTCTCCCGTGTAGTACATCATTCCGCGGGCAAAATATGTGCTTGCGCTTCCCCATGGAAAAGCTTTTTCGTACCAGTACAGGGCTCTGGCATAGCTTACCTTTGTTCCTCTGCCCTGGCAGTTCATATCCCCGCACTGCTGCTGGATCTCCGGATTCCCTTCCTCTGCAGCCTGCTCCAGCCAGTACAGCGCTTTTGCCTGATCTTTCTCTTCCTTCGACTGTGCGTACATCCGGCCGCACCGGAGCTTTGCCTTCTTATGTCCCTGACGGGCGGCTTTCTCAAACCACTGCAGTGCCTCTTTCTCATTGCCGGCATCAAAATAGGCTTCTCCGCAGCAGTACTGCGTGGTTATCAGCTGTTCTTTCTCAATATCCCGGTACATCAGAAGCATCTCGTACCAGCATGCTTCCATCTGATAGTCCTTTTCTTCCCGGCAGTGTTTTGCCAGAGCGTAGACCTCATCTACCGACATCTGCGGCTGTGCCCGGTCCTGTAAAACGTCGCTCTGCAAGTCCTCCGCCGGTTCTTTATTCACAAAACCGTGTTCCATTATACATTTCCTGCCTGTTCAGCATTTTTCTTTTTAAAAAACTGATCCACCCGCTTACGGATCTCTGTCGGTTTCAGGTGTTTGAGCAGATAGCCTTCCGGTTTCAGATCCAGCACCTTCTTCACGCTGTTCGGATCATCCCGGCTGGTGAGAAAGATGACCGGTACGTCTGCAAATTCTTTTTCCGAACGGAGCATTTCCAGTACATGTCTTCCGTCGCAGATCGGCATGTCATAGTCCAGAAGCACCAGATCCGGTTTATCCAGCGTGATCGCGCGGATCGCAGAGACGCCCGACTGGACTGCAGAGACTTCATAGTCTCCTTCGAGAAGCCTTCGGAGTCCTTCCCGTATGGTCATGGAATCGTCGACCAGAAGAACCTTCGGCTTCGTGCTTTTCTTTCTCATATTAAAATATTTTGTGGTCTCCGCTATCTCATTCTGTGCGACCAGCGGGGTACCGATTCCGGTCTCCAGAAGATGCGGCGCAATAACGCTGAAAGAGAAATATCCCTCCTCTGTACCAAACAGCAGGCTGGCCTGCGGTTTTTCCTTTTCAAAGACCTGATGGAATTCGTCGTACGTCAGAAAATTTTCTTCCTGCATCTCATAGGTTTCCATCACCGGAAAATGCGACATCACATGCCATACGAACTGGCTGGCGCTGTACCGGACTGCATTGATCAGCATCACGTCCAGTTTCTGCGACTGTATGCCCATCAGCCGTCCGACCGTGTTGATCAGGATCTTTTCCTCAAATGCCATGTAAATTTCCCATTTTTTGCGATCCTGTTCTTTTCCATAGACCACACGGTAATAAACGCCGTTTCCGAATTTCTCACCGTCGTAGGTATCGCTGATGACCCGGGACTTCAGGCCGAACATCTGTACGAGGCACTTTGCGATCACGTTTTTCATGGCTTCCAGTTCCTGCGCCGGCAGAAGCTCTTCCCACCGGCTTTCGCCTTTTCCGACGATCGCGCGGTCTTCCGTCAGGGTGTGTCCGATCAGCCATCCGGCGCAGACGGCCAGAAAATGATCGACTGCTTCCGGTGAGTAATTGGAGCGCCTCAGCTCTCCTTCCAGAACCGGAAGCGTCCGGTCCCGAAAACCTTTATGAAGCCGTCGGTGCATTTGCAGATTTTTGTGTCCGATCAGCTCCATGTAATTTTCTTCATCTGCGAAATGCCGGATCGCATGCTCGTTAAAGTATCGAATCCCTTCTTCACAGGCTTTTCCGCCCTGCTGTTTCTCCCGCCTGAGCGTAAAAATCCTGTTGATAAGCGAGAACAGTCTCTGATGCTCTTTATCAATTGCTTCAACTCCGATATTGAACTCGTCTTTCCAAATCAGATGCCTATCCATATCCACTCCTCCTTTGGCCTGTCAAGTTTATACAAATATTTTATGGAAATATGCACCCATTGCCATATATTATATCATATAATCTGGTATTTTTAAACAGGAAATTGATCGGGCGCTGTGCGAGTTTTTTGTGATTTTTTCTTGAATTCTCCTGATAAACATGGTATACTGAAAAACGTATTCAAAAAACGTACAAATGTCTTTGGCATGCGTACATACAGGAGGAAAAACAGTTATGAAAAGACGTGTATTAGCAGTAGCTCTTGCAGCTGCCATGGTTGGAACCATGCTGGCAGGCTGCGGCGGCGGAAGCGGCAGCAGTACCGGAGAGGAAAGCGGAAGTGACAGCAGCGCAGGCACGGAAGCGCCGGCAGCCGACGGCGCGGGAGTCGTAAAGATCGGTGTCTATGAGCCGGCATCGGGAGACAACGGCGCAGGCGGCAAGCAGGAGGTGCTTGGCATGCAGTATGCGAATCAGGAGACTCCCACCGTAGAGATCGGAGGACAGGAGTATTCCGTACAGCTTGAGATCGTGGACAATGAGTCTTCCAATGACAAGGGACCGTCTGCCGCATCTTCTCTTGTGAGTGCAGGCGTATCAGTAGTGCTTGGCTCCTATGGTTCCGGCGTATCCATCGCAGCTTCGGATGTATTTAAAGAGGCGGGAATTCCGGCCATCGGCGTTACCTGTACCAATCCGCAGGTGACAGAAGGCAATACCCATTACTTCCGTATCTGCTTTCTGGATCCGTTCCAGGGCACCGTACTGGCAAACTTCGCAGATGCGAATTTCTCTGCAAAGAAGGCATACATTCTGACCAAACTGGGCGATGATTATTCCACAGGTCTGGGCTTTTATTTTAAGGAAGCGTTTACGGCGCTCGGCGGAGAGGTCATTGAGGAGACCTTCCAGGAGGGCAACAGCGATTTTGCTTCCTATGTAACCAAGGCAAAAAATGAAGGCGCAGAGGTATTCTTTGCTCCGGTATCCACAGAAGCAGCGGCTCTGATCATCGATCAGGCGGCAGCGCAGGGCATGACCATCCCGATGATGGCAGGCGATACCTGGGATTCCAACGTCATCCTGAATGCGGCAAGAGGCAAGGATGTGCAGATCTATGTAACGACCTTCTATCAGGAAGGCGGCAATGCGGACTTTGATAATGGCTTTAAAGGTTATATCAACAGCGATCCGACTGCAACGGCAAACAATGGAGGAGACGATACGATCTCTGCAGTATCTGCAATGGGATATGATGCATATTATGTAGCTCTGGAAGCTCTGAAGGCTGCAGGAAGCACTGATCCGGCGGCAGTGAACGAAGCACTCTGGAAAATCAACTACACAGGTGTATCCGGCAGCATCACATTTGATGAAGTAAACGGAGATGCAGTACGCGATACCGCTTATGTAAAATGCGCAAATACAGAGTCCGGGGAATGGGATTTTGTAGCTGAGCAGGGAGTAAACTAAGAGCAGGTTTAAAAGATAAGATTTTATGGCGGGAGGGCTCTTATGACTCCCGCCATCTGTACGTTTTTTCATACTGGAGGTTATTTATGGAATGGATTACCAGAAACCTGCCGTACCTGATGGCAGGAATATCAGTGGGAGGGCAGTATGCCCTGATTGCCATTGGATATACCATGGTCTATGGAATTTTAAGGCTGATCAATTTTGCCCACGGCGATATCTTTATGGTGGCGGGCCTGATCATGGTGTATGCGACGACTGTAATGCCGATCTACATGGCGATTCCGCTTATGATCATCGTGACGGTGCTGCTCGGATTCCTGGTGGAACGGGCGGCATATAAGCCCCTGCGGAGTGCGCCGCGTATGTCGATCATGATCTCGGCGATCGGCGTCTCCTATCTTCTGCAGAATCTGGCGCTGTACGTGACAGGCGGACTGTCTCAGCAGTATCCGGCGATCCCATGGATCAATGACACAGTGACCGTGATGGGTGCAACGACCAAGAGGGTAACGCTGATTACACCGGTTCTGACAATGATTCTGGTGGTACTTCTGGTCCTTCTTATTAAGAAAACAAAGATCGGCATGGCCATGCGCGCGGCTTCCAAAGACTTTGAGACTTCCCAGCTCATGGGAATCAAAATCAATTCGGTCATCAGCATGACCTTTATTATCGGTACTTTTCTGGCGGCGATCGGAAGCCTTCTGTTTTTTACGAACTATACCGGCGTAACGCCCACAGCAGGCGCCATGCCCGGACTGAAAGCTTTTGTTGCGGCAGTGTTCGGAGGGATCGGATCGATTCCGGGCGCCGTGATCGGCGCGTTTATCATCGGTATCTGTGAAAATATCATTAAGGGGCTCGGATGGACGACGTTTTCCGATGCATTTACCTTTGCACTGTTGATTGTAATTCTGATCGCCAAACCTACAGGACTGTTCGGCGAAAAAGCAACGGATAAAGTATAAGGAGGCATTCAGGCATGAGTAATAAAACAAAGATGGCATGGAATGCGGGCCTTATTGTAGCGCTTCTGGCAACGCTTTTTGTTCTGGAACAGGTGCTGCCTTCCGGTTCCATGTTCTTTACTGTATTGAAAAAAGGGGCAATCTACGCACTGGTTGCCGTATCCATGAACCTGCTGAACGGGTTTACCGGTCTGTTTTCTCTGGGGCAGGCGGGATTTATGCTGCTGGGCGCTTACGCCTATGCAATCCTGACGATACCGGTGGAATCCAGAGGAAGCGTTTATCAGTATTTTGACGGCGGCATCATCCAGTTTACCGTGCCGGTTCCGGTGGCGCTGGCAGCAGGCGGGGTTCTGGCAGCGATCTTCGCTTTTCTGATCGGGCTTCCGGTTCTTCGCCTGAAGAGCGATTATCTGGCGATTGCAACGCTGGGCTTTGCAGAGATCATCCGGGCAGTGTTCCAGTGGGATAAGCTGGGGCCGATCACCAATGGTTCCAATCTTTTGAGAAATTTCCCTTCTTTTAAATCCGTACTCTATCCGTTTGTCGTGTCCGGGATCTGTATTGCCCTGATCGTACTGCTGATCAACTCTACTTATGGAAGGGCATTCAAGGCCATCCGGGATGATGAGATCGCTGCGGAAGCCATGGGAATCAATCTGGCCCATCACAAACGTCTGGCATTTGTGATCAGCTCTTTCTTTGCAGGAGTATCCGGAGGGCTTCTGGCCATGTATCAGACAACGATTCAGGCATCCATGTTCAAGTCGGCCATGACCTATGAGATCCTGCTGATCGTGGTCATCGGAGGGATTGGCTCGGTGACGGGAAGCTGCATCAGTTCCTTTCTGTTTATCGCCTGCTCCGAATGGTGGCTCCGGTTTCTCGATAATGAGAATTTGTATATCGGCGGTTTTCATGTGCCGTTTCTGCGTCCCGGATTTCGTAAAGTGGTCTTTGCCGTCGTCATCATGGTCATGGTTCTGTTCTATCGACAGGGCATTATGGGTACGAAGGAATTCTCCGTAGAAGGCATCAAAAACTTTTTCCAGACCCGGTTCGGAAGGAAAAAAGCAGCAGAGGGAGGTGGCTCCCATGAGTAGGGAACATGTATTAAAAGTGGAAAATGTGACCATGCAGTTTGGCGGAGTCATTGCGGTAGATAACATGAACCTGGAAGTCAATCAGGGAGAGATTGTATCCCTCATCGGGCCGAACGGCGCCGGCAAGACGACGGCATTCAATGTCATCACGGGTGTCTATGCACCTACCAACGGAGCCGTATATTATAAGGATAAGAAGATCATCCAGAATTTTCCTCAGGGCAGGATGAAGAAGCTCTATCGGGGAGAGAATGCGGATGAGTATACAGGACAGCATGTGCTGACGCCGACTCCGGATAAGATCACACAGCTGGGAATCGCAAGGACTTTCCAGAATATCCGTCTGTTCAGGAGTCAGACGGTCTTCGAAAATATTCTGATTGCAAAACATATGCTGCGCACCAGCAATATTTTTACGGCGACTTTCCGCCTGAATGCGAAGGAAGAGCAGCAGATGCGGGAGGAGTCGGAAAAGCTTCTGCGGATTATGGAACTGGAGGATGTAAGGGACGAACCGGCGACTTCTCTTCCCTATGGAAAGCAGCGCCATCTGGAGATTGCCCGGGCACTGGCGACAAAGCCGGAGCTGCTCCTTCTGGATGAGCCGGCGGCCGGCATGAACCCGCAGGAAACACTGGAGCTGACACAGTTTATTGCGCGGATTCGGGATGAGTTCAGCCTGACGGTTTTCATGATCGAGCATCATATGGATCTGGTCATGGAGATCTCCGACCGGATCTATGTGCTGGACTTCGGAAAGCCGATTGCAGAGGGAGTGCCGGAGGAGATCCGCAACAATCCGAAGGTTATCGAAGCTTATCTGGGAGGTGCGCAGGATGAGTAATATTCTGGAAGTTAAGAATCTGAATGTGTCTTATGGCGGCATCAAAGCGGTCAAGGAGATCAGCTTTGTGGTGCCAAAGGGACAGGTCGTAACGCTGATCGGGGCCAACGGAGCCGGGAAGAGTTCTACGCTGCGTTCGATCGTCGGCCTGGTACGTCCGGAAAGCGGCAGTATTCAGTTTAAGGAAAATGAGCTGGCAGGGCTGCCCACAGACCAGATCGTATCAAAGGGGATCACGCTGGTCCCGGAGGGGCGGAGAGTATTTCCGGATCTGACCGTGCTGGAGAATCTGAAGATCGGGGCATACATGCGGAAGGATTCTCTGGATGCGGACCTGAACTGGGTACACGAACTGTTTCCGCGGCTGAAAGAGCGCTCTTGGCAGCTTGCAGGAACCCTGTCCGGAGGAGAGCAGCAGATGCTGGCCATCGGACGTGCGCTCATGTCCAGACCGGAGCTGATTATGATGGATGAACCGTCGCTTGGACTGGCGCCGATCGTGGTACAGGGTGTGTTTGATATTATTAAAGAGATCAATAAACAGGGTGTGACAATTCTTCTGGTAGAACAGAACGCCAATATGGCGTTAAGAGCGGCGGATCTTGGTTATGTCATGGAAACCGGACGGATTACCTTAAGCGGAAGCGGAAAAGAACTGGCAGAAAATGAAGAAGTAAAAGCTGCTTATCTGGGAAAGGCAAAGTAACAAAGATGCTTGGAAAAACACATTTGGCAGTGGGAATTGCCGTATCGATGACGGTTTTGCGGCCGGATACACTTCCGGAGCTGGTTACAGGGCTTGGAGCCGCTTCGGTGGGAGCGCTGATCAGCGATATTGATATTGGAGCAGCCGGTGCGCACCGGGATGCAGACATCATAACAGCCATGTCCGTGTTTGCGGTCGCTCTGGTTGTGATTCTGGATCAGGTGTTTCATGTGGGAATCTGGCAGATGCTCATGCAGAAGAGCAGCTTTGCCAGAATCATTCCAGGAGCGCTTGCATTCATCGGTATCTGTGCGTTTGGAAAAGAGCAGCCTCACAGGAGTTTCATGCATTCGTTTCTGGCATTGTTTCTGCTGTCCGCACTGGTAAACGTTATCTTTCCGACGGCGATGCCGTATTTTGCGCTTGCATTTTTGTCACATCTGGCGGCGGATCTTTTTAATTACAAAAGGGTCCGGCTTCTGTATCCCATGAAAAAGGGCGGCTTCTGCCTGAAGCTGTTTCGTGCAAAAGGATTCGCAAACCGGGTTCTGTTTCTGACAGGCAGTACAGTGTCGCTGGTGGTGGTTGCCGTTCTGCTGGTCAGGATTCTGGCTGCGACGTCTCTGCCGGGCGGAATGACATTTTTTCGCGGCTGAATAAACGACCGGAGAAAAAGCGGGCCCGGACTCTGAAACGGTACAGGGTTTCAGAGTCCGGGCTTTCCGATTCCGTCAGATGGGAACAGGTTTTTACGGAAACAGTTCTCTCAGGATGCGTACCATCCCATGTTCGTGGATCGGAGGGCAGACCAGGTCGGCGACTGCCTTCAGCTTTGGGACGGCATTGCCCATGGCGATGCCGGTGCCGCAGTACTGGATCATTTCCATGTCATTGATTCCGTCCCCGAACGCATAGCTGTCTTCTCTGGACAGGCCGAGATGCTCAAGCATTTTCCGAATGCCGGTTGCCTTGGAGGTGGTGGAAGAATAGATCTCAAAGGCGTGGTCGGTTCCGTGGGAATCAAATGCCGCCACATAACCAAAATGGTCCCGGATATGGGATTCTACACGTTCTCTGTTTTCTTCAGATACATTTACTTCTATTTTCAGTGTTCTTTTCAATACTTCATGTTTGTCAAAATCGCGGACGAATAAATGCGTCTGTCCAAGGCCGGAGAAGAACCGGTACAGAGATTCCGATCTGCGGTCGATATAGATATGTCCGGCGGTTTCGATCATATAGTCGCATGCAAGATCGTCCAGCAGACGGACCATCTGAAGCGAAAGTTCGTAATCCATCCGGTCTTCGCAGATAACGGTATGGTCTGTCTCTGCGTAGGCGCCGTTGGCAAGAATATATCCGTCAAAGCCGGCGCTTAAAAGGCTGTCATCCAGCATGGCTTTTGGCCTGCCGCTGGAGATGAAGAGCCGGTGCCCCAGTTTCTGCAGATGCCGGAATTCCTGCCTGACCTCTTCCGGAATCTCAAAGATGCCGTATCTGTGATCGATTAAAGTGCCGTCGATGTCAAAAAATAATACTTTTTTATGCATGATGTTGTTCCTCGCTGTTTTCGCTGGTATTTTTCAATCTTCAACAGTATACGTGAAAATGGGAAAAATCACAACTGATTCTTTTGCGCGTGGTTTTAAAACCGGCAGTTTTTATTTGACAGGAAATTGACAAAGATTTATAATAGGCATAAGAATGAATATTTGGAGGCGGCGTTCTATGGAAGAAAGGCAGATATCGAAAGCAGTGATCAAGCGGCTGCCCAGGTATTACCGGTATCTGGGAGAATTATTGAATAATGGCATTGAGCGTATTTCTTCCGGAGAGCTGAGCAACAAGATGCAGGTGACAGCCTCGCAGATTCGGCAGGATCTGAATAATTTCGGGGGATTTGGGCAGCAGGGATATGGTTATAATGTAAAGTATCTGTATGATGAGATTGGAAAGATACTGGGAGTGGATCAGACGCATCCGATGATCATTATCGGCGGCGGTAATTTCGGACATGCACTGGCTAATTATGATTTTGAGAAGAACGGGTTTGTCACAAAGGCAATCTTTGATGTGCGCCCGGAACTGGGTGGGACATGCATCCGCGGGATACCGGTACTGATGATGGAGCAGCTGGAGGATTTTCTTGCCAGAGAGCCGATAGAGATTGCCGTCCTGACACTTCCCAAGAGCCGGGTGGCGGAAGTGGCACAGCGCCTGACGCGCTGCGGCATCAGGGCGCTCTGGAATTTTGCCCATCTGGATCTGGATGTGCCGGAGGATGTGGTAGTGGAAAATGTTCATCTGGTGGACAGTCTGATGCAGCTTTCCTATCGCATCAGCCATTCGGAGGAAGAACAGGCATAGAGCATATGACAGGGCTGTCATAAAATGCGGTCGGGAACGGACAGTCGTCCGGGCTGCATTTTAAGACAGCCTTCTATATGAGAGGGATGATGTTCCCAAAAGGAGGCAGTGTGCAACTATATGCAGAAAGGTGAATATATTAAAACAGGGGAAGAGGTACTGGAATACCTTCCGGCCAGAGTCTCCCGTTCGAATAAAGGAACTTATGGGAAGGTACTGTGTATTGCAGGCAGTCTCCATATGGCCGGTGCGGCATATCTGTGTGCGTGGGCCGCGTACAGGACCGGCGCCGGACTGGTTAAGATACTGACACCGGAAGAGAATCGGGTGATCCTGCAGTGCCTGCTTCCGGAGGCGCTTCTTATGACGTTTGATACGAAAGAACCGGACCGGTCAGAGCGTCAGGCGAGGGAGGCATTGGACTGGGCGGATGTGGCTGCAGTGGGACCGGGACTTGGAAAAGAGCCGTGGGCATATGAACTGACCCGGCTGGCAATGGAAGAATTCCATAAGCCGCTGGTTGTGGACGCAGACGGACTGAACCATCTGGCCGCCCATAAGGAACTCTTACAGTCCCGTCAGGGAGATCTGGTCGTGACGCCTCATCCCGGAGAATTCAGCCGTCTGTCCGGGCTGTCCATTTCTCAGGTGCTTGCTGACGTTCCGGGGCATGCTTTAAGGTTTGCCAGGGAGCACCGCTGTATCTGTGTTTTGAAGGATGCGCCTTCTGCGACCGGCGCTCCAACGGGTGTCTGCCATGTGAATACGACGGGAAATAACGGAATGTCCACCGGCGGGAGCGGAGATGTGCTGACCGGGATCCTGGCAGGGCTTCTGGCGCAGAAAGTACCTGCACACGAAGCGGCAGTGCTGGGAGTCTGGCTTCATGGGAGAGCCGGAGATCTGGCCGAGGAGATAGAAGGAACTTATGGACTGATGGCGCGTCATCTGGTCGAATATCTGCCGGGAGCCATGAAGAGAAGAGGAAAGGACGAAAAAGACGGGCTATGAAACCTTATTTACGAGTATGTGCAGAGATCAATCTGGATGCGGCAGCATATAATTTTAACAGTATGAAAGAAAATCTGTCAGAGGACACGAAGATGATAGCGGTCGTAAAGACGGACGGATACGGACATGGGGCGATTCCCATTGCCCGTATGGCAGAGGCTTATGACTGGCTGTGGGGGTTCGCGACCGCTACGGTGGAGGAAGCGCTGCAGCTTCGCAGAGCAGGCATTCACAGGCCGCTTCTGATCCTGGGCTATGCATTTCCGGATGCCTGTGAGGAGATTGTGCAAAATGAGATACGTCCCACGGTGTTTACCTTCGCCTCGGCCCGGCAGTTCTCGGAAGAGGCGGTCCGGCAGGGAAAGACGGTTTATTTACATATCAAGGTGGATACGGGGATGTCAAGGATCGGGCTGAAAGACGATGCAGAAAGTGCAGAGCTGGTCCGTCAGATCAGCCGCCTTCCCAATGTGGAAATGGAGGGGCTTTATACACATTTTGCCCGGGCGGATGAAAGAGACAAGACGGACGCCGGAAAACAGCTGGCGCGTTATGAGGCATTTGCGGAGCTTTTGAGGGAAAAAGGAGTGGATATCCGTATGCATCACTGTTCCAACAGCGCCGGAATCTTTGACCTGAAAGAGGCAAATATGGATGCGGTGCGTGCGGGAATCTCCATCTACGGCCTGTATCCTTCCGAAGACGTCAATCAGCTGGCGGTACCCATTACGCCGGTACTTACGCTGAAGAGCCATGTGGTATATGTAAAGGACATAGAACCCGGGACATCGGTCAGTTACGGGGGAACGTATACGGCAGAGAAGCCCATGCGGATCGCAACGGTTCCGGTGGGATACGGAGACGGCTATCCCCGTTCTCTGTCAGGGAAAGGAAAAGTGCTGATACGGGGGCAGCATGCGCCGGTTCTCGGGCGGATCTGCATGGATCAGTTCATGGTGGATGTGACGGATATACCGGGGGTAAAGCCTGGAGATATGGTGATTCTGATCGGTTCGGATGGAGGAAACGGGATTACGATGGAGGATCTGGGAGAGCTGTCCGGACGTTTTAACTATGAACTTGCCTGCGATATTGGAAAGCGGGTGCCCCGCCGGTTCTGGAAGGACGGTCAGGTGGTGGCAGAGCAGGATTATTTTGAAGTGACGGGACTGACGGAATACGGTCAGATATATAAATAACAACTGTCATACAGAAAAAAACAATCATATGTGAATAAAACAGGAAACGACTGGAAATACTCTGACTGAAAAAGCCATAAAAAAGAAAGTCTGGCAGATCGGAGTGAAAGAAATTGATTATCAGACGCGGAGATGTCTATTATGCAGATTTAAGACCGGTAGTCGGTTCGGAACAGGGCGGAATCCGCCCGGTACTGATCATTCAGAATGATATCGGAAACCGGCACAGTCCGACGGTAATCTGCGCGGCAATTACTTCAAAGATGAATAAAGCGAAGCTTCCCACGCATGTGGAACTGGAAGCGACGGCCTATCATATGGTGAAGGATTCTGTGATCCTTCTGGAACAGCTTCGGACAATCGACAAAAAAAGACTCAAGGATAAAGTGTGCCATCTGGACGCATCCATTCTGGAAAAAATAGATTCGGCTTTGAAAATCAGTCTGGAATTGGATACATAGGCTTGCCAACCCGGATTCCTCATGCTAAAATAAGGATTGCCATGAGCAGCATTGTGGCGCAGCGAAAGAAAGAAAAGGAGAATATTTATGTCAGGACATTCCAAGTTCGCCAACATAAAGCATAAAAAAGAAAAAAATGACGCAGCAAAAGGAAAGATTTTTACGATCATCGGACGCGAACTGGCGGTTGCGGTAAAAGAGGGCGGGCCGGACCCGAATAACAACAGCCGCCTGCGGGACGTGATTGCAAAGGCGAAGGCCAACAATATGCCCAACGACACGATTGACCGCGGGATCAAGCGCGCGGCCGGAGATGCGAATGCCGTGAATTATGAGCATGTTACATATGAAGGATACGGGCCGGGCGGCGTTGCGATCATCGTAGAGGCGCTGACGGATAATAAAAACAGAACGGCCTCCAATGTGCGGAATGCATTTACCAAAGGAAACGGGAGCATGGGCACGACCGGGTGCGTGTCCTATATGTTCGATCAGAAAGGACAGATCATCATAGACCGGGAAGCGTGTGAGATGGATGCAGACGACCTGATGATGCTGGCACTGGATGCGGGAGCGGAGGATTTTTCGGAAGAGGAAGACAGCTTTGAAGTTCTGACAACTCCGGAGGATTTCTCGGCTGTGCGGGAAGCGCTGGAAAAAGCAGGAATCGCCATGGCGCAGGCTGAGGTGACGATGATCCCTCAGACCTATAATACGCTGAGCGATGAGAACGATATCAAGTTTCTGAACCGTACACTGGATCTTCTGGACGACGACGATGATGTTCAGGCGGTCTACCATAACTGGGAAGAGTAAAAAGCCATGTTTAGAGAAGGGACATGTCCCAGATGCCATGAGAAGATACAGGTTCCGGATGACAGAGAGAAGATTCTCTGTATGTACTGCGGAGAAGAGATTCTTGTAAAGAAGGCGCTGGGTGAGGAAAAAGAAACCGATTATGTGGCGTATGGCGAGCATTATAACCATGCGCTGCAAAAGCTGCAGGAGCTGATTGGAACCTGTTATAAACCCATGCAGGATTTTAAGAAAAATCTGTATGAGGGAGTGTTTCAGAACTTTTATTCTTCGCACCGCAGTATGTTTGAGGCGATGGAATATGTTTACCAGCAGGACGGGAATCCGGATGCCTGGATCCATAAGATGGTTTCCTGCGTCATGGAAGCGGCTCAGGCGGACCTGAAGACCTTTAAATTCAAAGGACAGAAAAACCAGCGGCTTCTGGACTACAATTTTCTGATCAGCGTCTATCTGATTCCCGCAGTATTAAAGTATCCGGCAGAAGTCTCCGAGCCTTTTGCTGATACGCTGATCGCGTCGTGGAATGAAACTTTTGATACTTCCATCGGAAAAGCGCGGTTTGACGACATTGACAGCGGTTTTCACCGGAAGCTGTGTTATATTACGACTGCAGTCTGCGAGAGCCTCGGCAGGGGCGAAGACTGCTATGAACTGCATGTTCTGAAGAAATACAGGGACCGTTATCTGGAATCCACAGAGGAGGGACATGCCCTTGTGGAAGCCTATTATGACATTGCGCCAACGATTGTGAAGCGGATTGACAGACAGGAGGACCGGGATGCTGTCTACCGGAATCTGTATGAGGAGTATCTGCTGCCCTGTATCCGGAAGATCGAAGCGCAGGATTATGAAGCCTGTAAAGTCCGGTATCAGGAGATGGTGATGGAACTGAAGGCGCGGTATATCCATTAGCTGTATGCAGATGTCCGTCGGAGACAGACAGTTCCTTCAGACCCCGCTTGCGCTTAATGAAGGGACGCAGCGGTACTAAGGCGCGAAAATACCGCGCCTAAGGACCGGCGCCCTTCAATGGGTCTTACAGAACTGTCTGTCTCTGACAGGCTGCATATAGACAGGTGTGAGAGTTTATACAGGAGGAGGTAAAGTACATGGGAAAGACATATCGGCCCGATACGATCTGCGTACAGGCAGGATGGAAGCCGAAGAAGGGGGAGCCGCGGGTGCTTCCGATCTGTCAGAGTACGACTTTTAAATATGATACGACCGATGAGATGGGCAGGCTTTTTGCGCTGGAGGATGAGGGGTATTTTTACACCCGTCTGCAGAATCCCACCAATGACGCGGTGGCGGAGAAGATTGCACAGCTGGAGGGCGGCGTGGCTGCCATGCTGACGTCTTCCGGACAGGCGGCGAATTTTTATACCATCGCCAATCTGTGTCAGGCGGGAGACCATATTGTCTGTTCTGCAAAAGTTTACGGCGGAACCTTCAATCTGTATGCGGCAACGATAAAAAAACTGGGCATTGACTGTACGTTTGTGGATCCGGATGATCCGGCGGAGGTGATTGACCAGGCATTTTGTGAAAATACGAAGGCGGTTGTGGGCGAGACGATTGCCAATCCGGCACTGACGGTTCTGGATATTGAAAAATTTGCAGCGCTGGCTCATAAGCATGGGGTTCCGCTGATTGTGGATAATACCTTTGCCACGCCGATAAACTGCCGTCCGTTTGTGTTCGGTGCAGATATCGTAACGCATTCTACCACCAAGTACATGGATGGACATGCCATGGCAGTGGGCGGCTGTATCGTGGACAGCGGAAATTTTGACTGGGAAGCGTATGCAGAAAAGTTTCCGGGGCTGACGACGCCGGATGAGACGTATCATGGCGTTGTCTACACGAAGCAGTTTGGGAAGAAGGCATTTATTACCAAGGCAACGGCGCAGTTGATGCGGGATCTGGGGAGTATTCCGTCCCCGATGAATTCTTTTTTACTGAATGTGGGACTGGAGACGCTGCCGCTGCGCATGGAGAAGCACTGCAGTAATGCAAGGAAGGCGGCCGAGTTTTTAAAAGGCCATGAGAAAGTGGAATTTGTCAACTGCGCCATGCTTGAAGGAGACCCGTATTATGAGCTGGCACAGAAATATATGCCGAACGGAACCTGCGGAGTGCTTTCCTTTGGATTAAAGGGAACCAGGGAGGATGCCGTCCGGTTTATGGATGCACTGAAGCTCTGTGCAATCGTCACTCATGTGGCGGATGCCCGTACCTGTGTGCTGCATCCGGCAAGCCATACCCACCGTCAGATGAACGATGAACAGCTGCGGGAAGCAGGCGTGACGCCGGGGATGATCCGGCTGTCTGTGGGAATCGAGAATCCGCAGGATATCATTGAGGATCTGGAGCAGGCGCTTTTGCAGGTGTGATTTGTTTTGAATCACCTGCGTCCTTCGCTTTGGGAGATGGGTGAAGTTTTTTGGTAAAAGTTTTTATAGTATACTTTAAAAAATTGATCTTTTCTCTGTTTTTTGTTAATATATTCGCATAAATGATGGGATTTGCCAATGACAGGATGGATGGCGAATGAGTATTTATTAACAAGGAGGACGGCGATGGTCAACAGAAAAGATTATATGGATATGCTGACCCGGATGAAAGATCATAAAGTTATTAAGGTGATTACCGGAGTCAGACGATGCGGAAAGTCAACATTGCTTCAAATGTTTCAGGAAAGCCTTATGAAAGCCGGAACAGAGGAGCAGTGCTGCATATCGGTCAATTTTGAAGATCTCCGATTCGAAAAGCTGAAAGAATATCACAGGCTTTATGAGTATATTATGGATCGGCTTGTACCTGGGAAGATGAATTATATTTTTCTGGATGAGATACAGGCAGTGCCGGAATTTCAGAAAGCAGTAGACAGTCTGTATTTGATGGAACATGTAGATATTTATCTGACAGGTTCCAATGCATACATGTTTTCCGGAGAACTTGCAACGCTGCTGTCCGGAAGATATATCGAGATTCGTATGCTTCCGCTGTCGTTTCGGGAATATTATGAGATCGTTGGAGGAGAAAAGCACGCGGCTTTCCAGAGCTATTATCGAAAAGGCGGTTTTCCCTATGCGGCTTCAATTCAGGATGATATGGTTCGTACGGAATATTTAAGGGGCATCTTTCATACGGTTCTTCTGAAAGATGTGGTAGAGAGAAAGAAGATCACAGATGTGCCGCTTCTGGAAGCTGTTGTGCGGTTTCTGTCTGATAATATTGGAAATACTGTTTCTGTCAAGAAGATTGCGGATACATTGACAAGCAGCGGCAGAAAGACAACAACAGTTACGATCGACGGGTATGTACAGGCACTAAAAGATGCATTTATACTTTACGAGACGGGAAGATATGACATCAAGGGGAAACAGTATTTAAAATCACTGGAGAAATATTATCTGGTGGATATGGGGCTTCGTAATCTGATCCTTGGAGAACGGACCATGGATGTTGGCCATATCATGGAAAATATTGTTTATCTGGAACTGCTGCGGAGAGGATATCGGATCAGTATTGGAAAGCTTGGAAATCTGGAAGTGGATTTTATTGCACAAAAGGAAGATGAGAAAATATATTATCAGGTAGCGGCAACCGTTCTTGATCCATCCACATACGAACGGGAATTCGGGCCTCTTAAGAAAATATCTGATAACTATCCCAAATATGTTCTGTCCATGGATGAATTTCCAATGGGAGAAGATGGCATCAATCAGGTAAATGTCATTGATTTTTTGCTGGAAGAATAACAGACAGATCGTATAGAATCCCGTATTTTCTGCCATACTATGCGTAATTTCGTATGGCAGAAAGGCGGGTTTTTTTATGGCGGAAAATCAGGATGGACTTGAGAAATACGGGCAGCCGGAGGAGCTGCAGGATAAGGAAAAATCGCATATCCAGTTACTGACGATCATCGGTGAAGTGGAGGGACATGAATGTCTGGCGGCAAACAGCAAGACGACAAAATATGAACATGTGCTTCCCATGCTGGCGGCAGTGGAAGAAAATGAAGAGATTCACGGCCTGCTGGTCATGATCAATACCGTAGGAGGCGATGTGGAGAGTGGACTGGCAATCGCGGAGATGATTGCATCCATCAGTAAGCCTTCGGTATCGCTGGTGCTTGGCGGAAGCCATTCGATCGGGGTGCCGCTGGCGGTATCAACGGATTATTCCTTTATTGTACCCACAGGAACCATGATGATCCATCCGGTGCGGATGACTGGACTGATTATCGGTGTGGCTCAGACTTTTGACTATTTTCAGAAGATTCAGGACCGGATCAGCGGATTTATCGTGGAGCACAGCCGGATACACAAGGAACGGCTGATGAGACTGATGCTGGAGACCGGGGAGCTGACCAAAGATGTGGGAAGCGTTCTGGTAGGCCCTCAGGCTGTGCAGGAAGGAATCATTGACGAAGTAGGCGGCATCAGCGAGGCATATAAAAAGCTTCGGGAACTGATGGGAGAAGAGACAGGTTCTGCAGACTGACAGCGTGTTCCGGAATTTTGCAATTTTTCACAGGATATGGTATGATATTCCATAGAAGGCAAAAGCCCGCAGCAGGGACGGCGGCAGGCTTTTGCAGGTTATGGAGCAGAAGGAGAATGCAAAAATGGGCGTATTAAGCAATCTGGAACCAAAGAGCGTATGGAAATATTTTGAGGATATCTGCGGGATCCCGCATGGCTCAGGAAACGAAAAGGCAGTCAGCGATTACTGCGTGGCATTTGCCAAAGAGCATGGGCTGGAAGTCTGGCAGGATGAGGCCTGGAACGTGGTAATCGTGAAGGAAGCAGGAGCAGGATATGAGGACCGGGAACCTCTGATCCTTCAGGGGCACCTGGATATGGTGTGTGAAAAGAAGCCGGACTGCGACATTGATTTTGAAAAGGATGGGCTTCGGCTTGTGGTAGACGGAGACTATGTACGCGCAGAGGGTACTACACTGGGAGGAGATGACGGAATAGCGATTGCATATGCGCTTGCTGTTCTGGATGATGACAGCCTTCCTCATCCAAGACTGGAGGCTGTATTTACAACCTGTGAAGAGGTCGGAATGGATGGGGCTGCAGCGCTTGACGTATCCATGCTGAAAGGGCACACCGTCCTGAATATGGATTCGGAAGAAGAAGGAATCCTTCTGGCAGGATGTGCAGGCGGCTGCAGCGCAGGCATCCGCCTTCCTTTGGAACGCAGAAAAAAGAGCGGGATCCGTGCAGTCCTGACAGCAGACGGGCTTCTGGGCGGACATTCCGGCGCCGAGATCGACAAAGGAAGGGGAAATGCCGGCAGGATTCTGGCGGCTGTCCTGGCAGATCTTGGAAAGGAGACCGAATATGGGCTGATCTCCATAAACGGCGGACGGAAAGACAACGCAATCCCAAGAGCGTGCCGTGCAGAACTTTTATTTCCGGAAGAACTGTCGGAAACAGCACAGCAGGAAGCGGTGCGGCTTTGTGCAGCATCCAGTGAACGCCTGAAAGGAGAATACGGCGCAGCAGATCCGGATCTGTCGGTCCGTCTGCAGCTTGAAAACCGGACAGAGGCAGAGGTATTTACGGAAAGCTCCCTGGAACATGCCATGGCGCTTCTTACTTCTCTGCCCAATGGCGTGATCTGTATGAGCGACGACATCAAAGGGCTGGTGCAGACTTCTCTGAATCTGGGAGTGGTAAAGACGGAAGAGGAAAGACTCATACTCCGCTATTCGGTCAGAAGCTCCGTTTCTTCAGAAAAAGAAGCGCTGGTGGAGCAGATTCGCCAGTTGGTCTATCAGGAAGGCGGAACGATGACGGTCAATGGGGATTATCCGGCATGGGAGTACCGGAAGGAATCTGTGTTCCGGGATGACTGTGTAAGTATTTACCGGGAACTGTTCGGGACGGAACCGAAGGTGGAGGCGATTCATGCAGGTCTGGAATGCGGGCTTCTGGCTTCCAAGATTCCGAATCTGGACTGCATCTCCATAGGACCGCAGATGCATGACATCCATACGACGGAGGAGAGACTGTCGATTTCTTCTGTGGAGAGGATGTGGAGATATATTCTGGAGATTATAAAAAGGGCTCCGCACAGCCAGGGGTGACACCGGCGGGCGCGGGAGCTGAAATGACGCCGGGGCGGTCTTCCCGAAAAGACCGGCCCGGTATTTTACTGCCGTTCACAAAAGGAAGGGGCAAACAAGAACTGTTCTTCTTCCATTTTTGCATACAGTTTTTTAAAAGACCACTGCACCGCTTCAACCATTTCCGGAACAAACAGATCCGCAAAATCTGCACTTTCCAGTATCGCTGTTCCGTCGTTGTTGGTGTCGCAGCCCCAGCATCTATTATCTTTCATATAAAGCCGGATATCGTCATCCGACAGGTCGTCGTCGGTGGCTACTACAAAATGGTAACGTGCAATGCCATCCGTCAGATAATCACTGTTGAGTTCGAGCCGGATCGTATAATAATCAGGATATTCAAAATTTATTTTCTGATAAAATTCATCCAGTGTGCAGCGTATGTTGTCATAATAAAAATGATAGTGGGCCGTCCAGGCTGTTTCGAACAGCCTGTTGAAGTTTTCCAGTATGTAACACCACTTTACAAGTTTTTATAGAAAAAAATGCCGTATGAGACACTTTGGTGTATAATAAGCTTGCACACAAATAT
>VSND01000068.1 GCA_009774145.1 Lachnospiraceae bacterium
CATATAAAATGGATGAAATTGATCCAGACGAAGCAACAACTATTTAAACTATCAACTATTTAATATTCGTTATACTAGATGCAAATGATAATGATTATGAAGACAATAAAAACAGTATACCATCTCGAGATAAACTTACATATAAAAATGGATATTATGTTAATGTAACAGCGATCTTTATTGATATTGTGGATTCATCTAAATTGACGGATGGCAATAAGAGACCAACGCTAGCAAAAATGTATAGAGCATTTTTGTCAGAATGTGTAGCAATTATGAATTCATGGGAAATGTGTAAAGAGATTAATATTAATGGGGATTGTGTTTGGGGAGTTTTTGAAACCCCCAAAAAATCAGATGTCGATAATGTGATTTCAGTAGCAGCACAGCTTAATAGCATGATTAAAATTCTTAACTACAAATTAAAGAAAAAGAAATATGATACTATATCGGTGGGAATAGGAATTGACGATGGACGTGCATTGATGGTAAAAGCAGGTTATTCTGGAAGTGGAATTAATGAAATTGTTTGGATGGGAGATGTTGTGAATACGGCTTGTCACTTAGCAAATAAAGCGGGGAGAGGAATTCGCGATAGAATTATTGTAACAGAACAGATTTATAGTAACTTAAACGATAAGCATAAAGAAATGCTATCAAGTTATACTGATGGAACAACAACGAGATACGAAGGAAATATTTCTAGAACCGGTATGGAGAATTGGTATAAAGAAAATTGTAAATAAATTTTATCTTGATATGTTCAAGTGTACGACCGTGAGGATAACAATAGAGATGGAACAAATCGGGCGAACCCATCCGGCAAATGACATACTATCTGTCCTCTTGTGCCGCAGGCTGTGGCACAATTACAACTTGTGTGATAAATGGCTGGAATTTAGGCTTCCACCAAGAGTAAATTCTGCCTTTCGGAAATCAGAATCACTGCCTCAACACATGTGGAGTGTGTCGTGTTAATGTCGCGGGTGGAAAAGCAGGTGTGTAAGAGGCTTTGGGAACATTTCGAATGGCAAGCCTGAGTTGACAGAATGACTTTAGAGGCAGGTTGTATAGACAGGATTATTGTGGCTGACAGGATTGATATGGTAAGTTGGTATATAGATGTCAGATGTCCAACAACAGTTGATTTCTATACAAGCTTTTGATATAATATGGCTGGGAAAATTGCAGACAGGAGTTGATGATATGACCAAAGAAAAACGGTTATCAGACGATGTAGCTGATTCTATACTGTCCATGATTACGATAGAGAAAAGATTTAAAGCGGGAGATAAACTCCCGAATGAAAATGAGTTATCAGAGGAACTTGGAGTCAGCCGGACGACACTAAGGGAAGCCATAAGAATTCTGGCTGCCGGTAATGTTGTTGAGATTCAAAGGGGCAGAGGGACTTTTGTAAAAGAAAATTTTGAAGAAAATACTTTAGATGAGTTATCCGTATTGACTTCAGCGAAAATGAATGCCGATGATCTATATGAGATGCGTCTGATTTTTGAGCCGGAGGCTGCCTATTATGCAACCTTGCGGGCTACAGAAAGTGAGCTTCAAAGGATTATATCCATTGGCGAAAATATAGAGCAGCTCATATTGGAGGATAAGGACAGGACACTGGAAGAACAGGCTTTTCATCGTTCCATTGCAAAGGCAACCCATAATGATTTTATGAACAAACTGATGCCTGTGATACAGGAAGCAATTGACAAGGGTGTAACCTTGTCGAAAAAGAAGAAAGCTGCATCAGAGGATACGGTTACGGATCACAGGATACTTATGAATTTTATGAAAAGCAGAAATGCAGAGGGCGCAAGAAATGCTATGCGGATACACATTCTTCATGCGATAGAGCGGTTAGGGTTAGAAAAAACAGAATAAAGTTGTTTCATTGAGTAGTAATTTAACTGGTGAAAAAATGAACATAGAAAAACAATTTAATCTGATCGCAGAAGAATATGACAGCAACCGAAGAAAGTTTATTCCCTGCTTTGATGACTTCTACAAAAATACAACGGAATTTATTGTTTCAAATATAAAGAAGCCAAAACAAATTGTTGATTTAGGTGCCGGAACAGGTTTATTAACATATTTCTGGTATCAGCAATGCCCTGATTCTAAATATGTGCTTGTGGATATTGCCGATGAAATGCTGAACGTTGCCCGAAAAAGATTTGAGGGTATTGAAAACATATCCTATCAAACCGAAAATTATATCCACAAGCTCCCCGATATTCTTTTTGATACGGTTATTTCAGCCTTATCCATTCACCATTTAGAGGATAAGGATAAGAGGAAACTGTTTGCAAGAATATATGACAGTTTGCCGGATGGCGGCTTATTCGTAAACTATGATCAGTTTTGTGCAGGGCAGCCGGAAATGGATCATTGGTTTCATTCTTTTTGGGAAAGCCAGTTAGCAAACAGTGGATTAACAGATAAAGACATAGAGTTATGGAAAGAACGCAGGAAATTGGACAGAGAATGTACTGTCCGACAGGAAGTGGATATGTTGAAAGACTGTAGATTTAAAATGGTTAAGTGCGTCTATTCTTATCAAAAGTTTTCGGTGATTGTTGCCATTAAATAGTGTATCAGGATATTGGATTCCTGCTTGGCCTCTGCCGTGTTCCGAAGTGAGGGAGAGACCGGATGCCAGGTGATATGGCATCTGGTCAGGCGGCATACACGCATGCATTTCACCTGGATGCAAAATGCTGCTGCAAGATTAGAGAACAGGGAGAACAGTAAGTTTCATACACGGACCGAAAGCGGCAGCTGCTGATGCGATACATATCGGCAGCTGTTTTTTGCGCCTGAGGGAGGAAGTGCCATTGAACTGATGAATATGGACCGGGAGCAGATCGGCAGGTCATGCATACATTATTATTGTGTATCCGGCAGCCACAGGGAGCCGGGAACAGTTCGCCGGTATCTGGAAGCGGACAAAATATAATCGGAAACCATACAGATCAGGAAGGCGTACAACCGTCTTCCTTTTGTACCGGCACAAAGGCCGGAGAAAGGAAAATTATGAGTGCAAGAGGGATTGATGTATCAGCCTATCAGGGAAAACCGGACTGGAAACAGGTGAAACAAAGCGGAATGGAATTTGCCATTCTGCGGATTCTGAACAGTAAGGGGAAAGACACATCTTTTGAACATAATTATGCCGGCTGCAAAGCAGCCGGGATCCGCAGAGGCGTGTACCGCTACAGCTATGCACTGACTGAGGCGCAGGCTCAGAAAGAGGCCCGGGAGGTGATTGAGGCTCTGGCAGGAAGGAAGCTGGAACTTGGCGTCTGGCTGGATCTGGAATGGAGCAGGCAGCGGGCGCTGGGCTCTGCAAAAGTAAAGAAAATTGCCGGAGCGTGGATGAAAGTGATCCGGGACGCAGGATATGCGTGCAACATCTACTGCAACACGGACTGGTATAAGAACGTCTGCGGCGGTCTGAATGCAAAATACTGGATTGCCAGATATCCGGCAGAAGACGACGGGACCATAAAAGAATCCTTAAGACCGAACATGGGAGAAGTCGGCTGGCAATATTCCAGTAAAGGAAAGGTGTCCGGCATTTCCGGAAACGTGGATATGGATATCTGTTATGATACCGTTGTTCCTGCACCGGAACCGGAGGAACCCATGGAAACCGTCTTATGGGATATGGAAGCAGTCAGGAGCCTGCAGGAGGCGCTGAACGCGGACGGTATCCGGGACGAGAACGGAAACCGGCTGCAGGTGGACGGCATCAAAGGAAACCGGACCAGTGCGGCGGTGGAGAAGATACTGCTGAAAGCGGGAGCGTTTGATGCTTCCAGAGGCAGATATACAGTAGGAAGCACCGGACAGGTCGTACAGTGGCTGCAGATGCGGCTCAATACGGTGATCGGGGACCAGATTGTAAAACTGCTGGGAAAAGGGGTTGTTCCTGATGGGAAACTGGGTGCGGATACACATCTGGCCATTGGACTGTTTCAGGAAAAACTGGAGTGGACTCCAGACTATATTGCAGGTGTGAAAACGGTGACGGAGCTGCTGAAAGCATAAGCTCCGGAATTATCTCATCCGGTTTTTGCCGTAATGGGAGAAGGTTACTGTTCAAATGTCTGCGGGCGTCCTGCCCTAAGCGCAGGCGGGGGCTGGAAGGAAATATGCCCATGGCGGGCGTCTGGGGCAGAACAGGAGTGAACAGGAACGAAAGAAGGCGGGGCTGTCAGAAGATTCTGAGATTTTGCTTGCTCTTTTATGGGATGTATTGTAGAATAAAAGCATCTATAAATATGAACAAATTGTAAACATGCGCGTTTTTGTTCGAAAAAGCCGAATTTTCAGAATTTTCTGACCATTACCCCCTGAAATCGGATCCGGAGATCATTGACGTCACAGTGCAGGAGCTGTATGCAAAACATGACAGAAAAAGATAAAATATTGGAAGCATGGATCATGGTGGAACATTTATCGGAGGGGGACATCAGCCTCAGGGATAAATCAGTTCTCACACTGGATGATCTGCATGGGCAGGATTTCTATTCCCTGTTTTTCCTTGAAATGCAAAAAAAGAAATTCACCTCCAGGCAAAAAGGAGGATTCGTTGTATATTTTGATATTTTCAGTTTTCAGGAAGTGGTGTCTATTCTTCGGGAACAATACCGTCTGAAGCCGACCGAAGAGGAGATCCGTTCTGGAAACAAGTTCAGTTTCGCGCTGTATTTTGACCGGAATTTTCATTTTCTGCAGGATATGACATTCTTTACAGAAAGCGCATACATAAGGTATTACAAAAAGGTTCCTCGTGAGAACGAATTCCGGGATTTTGAGGATCGTTTAAAAAAGCAGTTTTCGCAGGATTTTGATGAGACATCGGAGGCGCCGGATCAATTTAATGCGGCGATGCAGAAGGAACTTCTTCGATATGGAATCGATATAAAAAACTGCCGTATGCAGATTCTGAAAAATATAGAGACAGAGGCGACGAATCTGCATTCCTTTTTTATTGATGATCTGGAAAAGGCAAAGAAAATCGATACCGATCATCTGAATGCCTATTTATATGGAAATCAGGAACGGCGCATCAACCTTGACAGTAAAAAAGAATCCGTGAATTTCAACCCGCGTGCGTTTGAACAGATTCTGCAGCCAAAGAATTATCCGCTCGGAAGATTTCCCGGCAATACGGCCTATGCGCTTTCTTTGATGCAGCAGGTGGCGGTGAATTTATCCGTCGGTTATGACAGCCGCCAGATGCGAAGTGTCAACGGGCCGCCTGGTACGGGAAAAACGACGCTTTTGAAGGATATTTTTGCGCAGCTGGTTGTGCAGCAGGCATATGATATTGCGAAGCTTTCGGATCATCTCATCAGGGGAACGGAGGAGACGGTCTATTATGAGCATGCATCCATCGGGGTGATTCCGGCGTATATTTCCGAAAATAATATCGTGGTTGCAAGTTCAAATAACGGCGCCGTTCAAAACATTGTAAATGAACTTCCGCTGCGTAAGGAAATTGATGAAGCTCTGATCGGGGAACTGGAGCAGGCGGACTATTTTTATGAGATATCGAATGCAAAACTGTCGGCAGAGTGGAAAGAAAACGAGAGCGGAAAAAGACAGGAAGAGCTGGTGATGGAAGCCGGTCAGGGAGAAGAAAAATTCTGGGGAACATTTTCTCTGGAAGGCGGAAAATCCGATAACATGACCAACATTCTCACGAATATAAAGCACATTCATAAAGAGCTGGAAGAAATATATGTGCCGGATCCGGATATATACAAACAGTTTTTAAAACAGTATGAAGAGGCAGAGGCGGTTCGGGCGGAGGCACAGGCATTTGCAGACAGTATCCGGGCGTTTCAGGACAGCGTTCAGAAGCTGGAGCAGGCCCGTATCTCTTACCGGAGAGAATCCGGGGAGAAGGAGCGGCGGCTGTATGCAGAACTTCAGAGACTTGGGGAAACCGGTCAGGAATGCAGACGGCGGCTGGAACAGCTGTATCCCTGTCTGGAGGCGGCAAAAAGCCGCACAGAGACTGTTCAGAAGAGCAGAAACAGTCTGGAGCTGTGCCTTCAGGCGCACATGGGGCAAAAGCCCGGTTTCTTTGCGGGAAGGAAAGAGAAGGAGGAGTACAGGAGCAGATTAAATGAGATTACGGATGAACTTCTGGGATTAAAGGAAGAGGATCAGGAATGCAGCAGGCAGGAGCAGGAGATCAATAACGATATTTCCGTGTGCCGGTTGAAACTGATGCAGAGTACGGAAAAACAGGAAGAGCTGCAGAAGAAATTTGACGGCTGGAAGAGAGCAGAAGAAGATAAAATCTCGGCTCTGGAGAAAAAAATCCGTGAATATGAAAGAATCAGAGACTGTGGGGCGAAGCCGCTGGATATGAATCAGGATTATGACGATTTGCAGCTGTCCAATCCATGGTTTGACGAGTCGTACCGGATCGCGCAGTCGAAGCTGTTTATTGCCGCGCTTCGGGTCCGCAAACAGTTCCTTTATGAAAACAGAAAGAATATCAGGGCAGCGTTCATCATCTGGAACCAGCCGGAGAAATATCTGGACCAAAAGCCCGTGATCGAAGCGGCGTGGAACTGGATCAATATGACGATTCCGGTGATCAGTTCCACATTTGCCAGTTTTTCCCGCATGTGCAGACACCTTGGACCGGAGACGCTTGGCCATCTGTTTATCGACGAAGCGGGACAGGCGCTGCCGCAGGCTGCAGTCGGCGCCGTCTACCGGAGCAGGCATGTGATGGTGGTCGGCGATCCTTCACAGATCAAACCGGTTCTTACGCTGGATTCCAGTACCCTTTCCATGCTGGGCAGCTGCTTTGGAGTGACGGAAAAATATTTATCTGCTGCGGCGTCTGCGCAGACTCTGGTAGACGCAGCGAGCCAGTATGGTTTTTACCGGAAGCAGGACCGGTCCGGGGATTCCTGGATCGGCATTCCGCTCTGGGTGCACAGAAGATGCCAGTATCCCATGTTTACCATTTCAAATGTGATTTCCTACGACGGGTTTATGGTGCAGGGAATGAAGAATAACGGAAAAACAGGGTGGTTTGATATCGGCGGAAAGGCGAACAATAAATACGTCAAAGAGCAGGGAGAATTTCTTCTGCAGAAGATCCGAAAGATGATGGAGCAGAATCCCAAAATCGCGGATAAAAAGGAAAAGGATGTAATCTATGTGATTACACCATTCTCCAATGTTGCCTATCAGCTTTCGCAGAAACTGCGGAGTATCAATTTTACCAGATACGATGCGCCTGGCAGACCGACGAATGTGGGGACGGTCCATACGTTTCAGGGAAAAGAGGCGCCCATCGTATTCTTCGTGCTTGGCGCCGATTCGCAGAGCAGCGGAGCGGCGCGCTGGGCGGTGAGCGAACCAAATATGATGAACGTTGCGGCTACGCGTGCCAAAAAAGAGTTTTATATAATCGGCGATAAAAAACTGTATCTCGGGCTTGGCTGTGATGTCGCCACAGATACGGACCGGATCATCAGACAGTACAAAAAGCAGTATCCGGATCTTGTGGATGATGAAGTGATGCCGGTTACGGCAGAAAAGGCGGAGCGTTTCCCGGAGGCATCGCGGGCGCAGACGGGTCAGACGCAGAGGAAAGCGCCTCGTGTGCCGACTGCCGAAGTACAGGCGCTCCGTGTTTCAGAAGTGTCTGCTGAAGTACAGACGTCCCGTGTTTCAGAAGTGTTTGCCGAAGTACAGACGTCCCGTGTTTCAGAACCGTCTGCCGGACGTGTTACAGGTACGGTGAAATATGTGGGGAAGGGAAGAAGAAGCTTTTATGCCTATGTGGACGGCGACGACAAAAAAGAATATTCCATTCCCGAGAGTATTTATTCCGGGACAGACCGTGCAGATGAAGTCATTCAAAAGGGAAACAGGATCTCTTTTGTTCCGGAAGAAGGGAAAAAGAAACCGCTGGCCACAGATGTAAAAACTGCTGCTGCGCCTCGTTAAGGGATGAACATTTGCGCTGCTGCGGGTATACAATAATGAAAGACCTTTATTTCAGGGGGCTTCTCCGTGGTGAAAAAATGCAATGCGGTATTCGAAGGAGGAGGCGTGCGGGGAATCGGTCATGTCGGCGCGGTCTGCAGGATGGAACAGGCAGGCTGGCAGTTTGCAGATATGGCCGGTTCTTCCGCCGGAGCGATCATAGCAGCCCTGCTGGCGGCCGGATATACCGGAAAGGAACTGAAAAAAGAACTGGAAACGCTGGAGTACATGAGATTTAAAGGTACGGATCTGCCGGACCATTTCGGAATGATCGGAAAAAGCGTGTCGCTTCTCTTAAGTCTTGGCATCTACAACACGGACTATCTGGAGGACTGGATCGATGAACTGCTGACGCGCAAAGGTGTCCGGAAGTTCGGAGACGTGGGTAAAAGCGGCAGAAAGCTGAAAATCACTGCCAGCGACCTGACAGAAAAACGGCTTCTGGTGCTTCCGGACGCTCTTTTGGATTTTGCGGTTGATCCGGATGAATTCTGCATCGCGCCGGCTGTCCGGATGAGCGTAAGTATCCCGATCTTTTTCGAGCCTGTCCGGTGGAAGGACCGGAAGGGAAAAGAGCATCTGATCGTGGATGGTGGACTTCTGAGCAACTATCCCATATGGCTTCTGGATGACGGCAAAAAGGCGCCGGTTCGTCCTACATTCGGATTCAAATTCGTGGATGACAGGGAACCGTGCAGGGAGCAGAACGGTCAGGCCAGGCCGAATCTGGCAGATTATCTGAAGGCGATCGTATCCACCAGTCTGGACGCCATTGATCACAGCCATCTTTCAGAAGGGGATTATGAGAGGACGATCCGGATCTCTGCGGCTGCAGGCGCGGGAGGACAGCGCCATAAGATCAGTGCGGTGGATTTTGATATCAGCCGGGAAGACAGCCGTGCGCTGTTTGAAAATGGATGGAGTGCGGCGGAGCGGTTTCTTGCTGCCTGGAATTTTGAAAGATGGAAGAAAAGATACCGATAAAATGACATGAATAAGGCGATATAAGAATTTGTCTGAAAATTCTCATATCGCCTTTTAAACTGCAATATCCAATGGACTTAACCTCGATTCTCTATATTTTTATGGTCTCACAGGGACCTTTTTCTGTGGTCATCTCTGACCTTTTCGCCATATGCAATTTCCTTTGAAATCTTTATGGACTTTCACGCGGGTTTTTTATTAACAAGGTATGTTCCTTTACCTTCTCAAAACATTTTTACTGTTACCCCTTACGGCAACTTTGTAATTAAAATAGAATGCATATTCAATTGTATGAGGTTAAAAATCTGTTTCCGGTGGTCCATACCATCCTTTCCGTTATATTATGGGGTACTCCGTTAAGTTTTGATTGGAATCTCCTCCTTTTCCTGCTCCTTCTTCCTGGATTATTTTTTGTCTTTCTTCTGTCTCTGTCGTTTTATGAGTTTATTATAACACATAAAAATGATTTGTCAACTTATTTTTTGAAAAAAATATAATTTTCTGATAAAAGGTCTGTTGTTCCTGTATTGTGGCTAAACAGTGCAGGGACGTTTCCTGCTTTTGGTCTGGCGTCGGCCCAGCAGCTGAACCGGCGGATCCTCCATTCGGCAGGTCCGTTTCCTGCTTTTGTGCGTCAACATAGATTGACGAATATGCCGCTCTCTGCTAGACTGTTCCTATCGCTGAGTCAGGAGGAAGGCAGATTGCAGTATCGGAAGGATAAAAAGGGAACAGAACTGTCCATACTTGGTTATGGCTGTCTGCGTTTTACAAAAAAGAACGGGAAGATCGATCTTGAAAAGGCAGAAAAAGAAATCATGGAAGCGGTCAGAAATGGTGTAAACTATTTTGATACTGCTTATGTGTATCATGGCAGCGAGGCGGCACTGGGCGAGATCCTGAAGAGAAACCGATGCAGAGATCAGGTATACATTGCCACGAAACTGCCGCATTATCTGATCAAGTCGCGGGCAGGGCTGGAGAAATGTTTTCAGGAACAGCTGCGCCGGCTGCAGACGGACCATGTGGATTATTATCTGATGCACATGCTGAACGATGTACAGACCTGGGAGATTCTGCAGAAGAAGGGCGTGAAAGACTGGATCGGGGAAAAACTGCGGCTGGGGCAGATTCATAATATCGGATTTTCCTATCATGGCAATTCGGAGAATTTTATAAAGCTTCTGGACAGTTATGACTGGGATTTCTGTCAGATCCAGTATAACTATATGGATGAGAATACGCAGGCGGGAAGAACAGGTCTTCTGCATGCACAGGAGAAGGGAATCCCGGTGGTGATCATGGAGCCTCTGCGGGGAGGAAAGCTGGTGGAGCTTTTGCCGAAAGAGGCGAAGGCGCTGTTTGAACAGGCAGTTCCCGGGCGGACTCCGGCTGAGTGGGCCTTCCGGTGGCTGTGGAACCAGACAGGCGTTACCGTTGTCCTGTCCGGAATGAATTCTCTGGAAATGGTACAGGAAAACGTCAGGGTGGCATCGGATGCCGGGACGGGAGAACTGACCGAAGCAGATATGGAACTGTATCAGAAGGTAAGGCAGGAGATCAACAAAAAAGTAAAGGTCGGCTGTACAGCATGCGGATACTGCATGCCATGCCCCCAGGGGATCGATATCCCGGGAACATTCCGCTGCTACAATGAGATCTATACGGACGGGGCGGGGGTTGGAAAAAAAGAATATCTGATGACAACTGCTTTTCGGAAAAATCAGAATCCGGCCTCGGGGTGTATTCGCTGCGGAAAATGTGAGAGGCTCTGCCCGCAGAAGATCGAGATTCGAAAGGAACTGAAGACGGCGGCAGGAGAGCTGGAAGATCTGCGTTATAAGGTTATGGCATGGCTCGTAAAAGTTCTGCAGATCTGGAGATAAAGAAAGGGAATGACGGGAGGATACAACAGAAGATGAAGAAAGAAAATATTACGCTGATCGGGATGCCGGGAGCGGGTAAAAGCACGGTCGGAGTGGTTCTGGCAAAGGTGCTGGGGTACCGCTTTCTGGATTCGGATCTGGAGATTCAGGAGCGGACGGGAAAGCTTCTGCATGAATTGATCAGCGGACTGGGTGACGAAGGATTTCTGGAACTGGAAAATCAGGTCCATGCAGGGCTTCAGGTGACAAACTCTGTGATTGCCACCGGCGGAAGCGCTGTGTACGGGAAAGAGGCGATGGAGCATCTGCGGGAAATATCGACCGTTGTCTATCTTCGTCTGTCCTGGGAAAGTTTAATGGAGCGGCTTGGGGATCTGCACGAACGGGGAGTGGTATTAAAGCCCGGACAGACCCTGAAGGAACTTATGGATATCCGGGGACCGCTGTACGAAAAATACGCGCACCTGATCATAGAGGAGGAAAATCTGGATATCCGCGGTGTGGTGAAAAAGATCACAGATGCTCTGCAAAATAATGAATGAGCAGGCTGCCGTCGGCGACAGGGGCCGTTTCTGACAGAAGGGCCGTCCGCTCCGGGTGCCACTGAACGCCAAGAATGCGCCCGTTTTCATGCTCCAGGGCTTCGATTACGCCGTCCCTGGCTGTCTGCGTGACGGCAAGTGCTCTTCCGATGGTGCTGCAGCCCTGATGATGCGCGCTGTTGATCAGGCAGGAGCCCTGATAAAATTGAAAGAGGAGCGAGCCGGGCATGTTGTCTGCCGGATGGATCTGATCCCGCCCTTTATAACGGTGCCGGTCTGCGGTGGGCAGATTCTGGATCAGGGTTCCGCCGAAGTAGACGTTGATGATCTGCATGCCTCTGCAGATGCCAAGAACCGGTTTTCCGCTGCGTAAAAAGCGGTGGAGGAGAGCAAACTGCATACGGTCCAGCTCGGCGTCCAAAGCGTCAGAGCCCTGATCGGTCTGTCCGAACCAGGAGGGATGGATATCGCCGCCGCCGGGAAGCAGCAGTTTATCAAAGGAAGCGGACTTTGCCGGACAGAGGCTGGTCTCAAAGGAGACATGGCAGAGGGAAAGCGCTTTTTCATAATTTTCGGTCTGACCGGGAATACCGGCGATCAGGATGTTCATATAATTACCTGCAGGAGCGTTGCTGAATAAAGGAACAGGTCCGCTCCGGAAACGTTTTGGTATAGTATATGTAAGCAGATACAGGAATGGGATAAGAAGGAGAACCGGATATGGTATTGGAACGAAAATACAGAGAGATGGCAAGGGCTCTGCACCAGGAATTTCCTGCCGTGGATGCGCATCTGGATCTGGCGGGGGAATTATATTTCAGAAAACAGAACGGGGAGGAAAATCCGCTCCGGGATCATTATCTGGAACCTCTGCGGGCAGGAGGCTTCCGTCTGGTCGTCTCTTCGGTCTATCTGAGGGATGACCAGCTTCCGGAGGGAGGGCTTCGGGCGGCGCTGGACCAGATCAGCGTACTGATGGAAGCGGTCGATCAGAATGAGGAATTCTGTCTGATCCGGTCCGTGTCCGATCTGGAAGCGTCTGTGCAGGAAGGAAAGACCGGCATTCTCCTGTATATGGAGGGGCTGGACTGCATCGGAAAGGACTTAAGGCTTCTTCGGATCCTGTGGGAGCTGGGAGTGCGCGGAGCCTCTCTGACATGGAGCCGCAGAAACGATCTGGCAAACGGCTGCTGTAAGGCCGGACAGCGGGTACAGATACCAGGCGGACTCTCCCTGGAAGGCATTCGGGCGGTGGAGGAGATGGAGCGGCTGGGAATGTTTCTGGATGTGAGCCATCTGAATGACGACGGGTTTGAGGATATCTGCCGGATTGCAAAAAAGCCGTTTGTGGCAACCCATTCCAACAGTCGGCAGGTATTTTTTAATTATCGGAATCTGAATGACAGCCAGATCCGCCGTCTGGCAGAGCAGGGCGGCATGATGGGGCTCAATGGCTGCGACTGTATCGTCGGATGCGCCGATGGAGGAGACGCTCTGGAGATGCTCTGCAGGCATGTGGAATCCATGGCGGCTCTGGCCGGGATCGACAAAGTGGGATACGGGCTGGATTTCTGCGACTCCTATGGTGAGGCAGAGCCCAGGTATGTTTTTGCGCAGGAACGCCATGACAGCCTGGTGGATCACAGCCATGTGCCGGAGCTGACAGCAGCGCTTCTGCAGCGGGGAATGCCGGCGGAAGATGTGAAAAAAGTGATGGGCGGAAACTGGATTGAATATTTTCGGAGGACGCTGCCGAAGAATGGATCATAAAAACAGGACAGAATGCTTGACAAGCCGTTCTTTTTTGCATAGAATACGGATAGGAACAGGCGAAGAAAGGAACAAGTAGTGCCTGCAGGGACCCTACAGAAAGCGGCCGGATGATGAGAGGCGCAGGGAAGGGCATGCATGAATACCTCCTGGAGCTTCCCTCTGAAGCGCGCCCGGCAGGGCGGATGTGAGTAGGAGGAGACGGACGCACCCGTTATCGTGCAGGGTATTGTGACCGGTATCTGCCAAAGCAGCAGCCCGGGACGCGCGGCTGCGCCTGTAACAGTACCTGCTGAGGCAGTGCATGTGAGTGTACTGTGAAAAAAGGTGGTAACACGGGAAGAATGACTCTCGTCCTTTCAAATGGATGGGAGTTTTTGTTTTGCGTAAAACAGGATCCTGCATGTACGCTGAGAAGGCAGGAGCAGTCCCGGGCATTGGGCGGTCCCGCTTATGTCTGACCGGATCTTACGGAACCGAATGTCTTTCATCCGGAAACAGAAAACAGAAGGAGAATGAACAGATGCAGCTTTACGATGAACTGGTTGCCCGCGGACTGATCGCGCAGGTAACCAATGAAGATGAGATCAGAGAGATGGTAAATAACGGAAAGGCCGTGTTCTATATCGGCTTTGACCCGACGGCGGACAGCCTCCATGTGGGACACTTCATGGCGCTCTGCCTGATGAAACGCCTGCAGGAGGGCGGCAATAAACCGATCGCCCTGATCGGAGGCGGGACTGCCATGATCGGAGATCCGTCCGGGAGAACCGACATGCGGCAGATGATGACGCCGGAGATGATTCGGCACAACTGCGAATGTTTCCGGAAACAGATGAGCAAATTCATTGATTTTTCCGATGGAAAGGCGCTGATGGTAAACAATGCGGACTGGCTTCTGCCGCTGAACTATATCGAGATGATCCGGGATGTGGGGGCATATTTCAGCGTCAATACCATGCTGCGTGCAGAGTGCTATAAAAAGCGCATGGAAAAGGGACTGAGTTTTCTGGAATTCAATTACATGATCATGCAGAGCTATGATTTCCTGCAGCTGTACGAAAAATACGGCTGCAACATGCAGTTCGGAGGAGATGACCAGTGGTCCAATATGCTGGGCGGAACGGAGCTGATCCGTAAGAAACTGGGGAAAGACGCCCATGCCATGACGATCACGCTGCTTCTGAATTCCGAGGGCAGCAAGATGGGCAAGACGGCAAAAGGAGCCGTATGGCTGGATCCAAAGAAGACGAGTCCCTATGAGTTTTACCAGTACTGGCGAAATGTGGCGGATGCGGATGTGCTCAAATGCCTGCGGATGCTGACGTTCCTTCCGCTGGAACAGATCGATGCCATGGATCAGTGGAAAGGCAGCCGGCTGAATGAGGCAAAAGAGATTCTTGCCTATGAACTGACGAAGCTGGTACACTGTGAGGAAGAGGCGAAAAAGGCACAGGACAGCGCCCGGGCCCTGTTTGGGAGCGGCAGTGCAGAGGATATGCCGACCGCCTGCCTGACAGCGGAAGATTTCCGGGACGGGAAGGCGGATATTCTGACGATTGTGCATAAGTCCGGACTGTGCGCATCCAGATCCGAGGCAAGACGGAATGTGCAGCAGGGCGGTGTGTCTGTGGACGGAGAGAAAGTGACGGATATTGCGGCTTCCTACACGCTGGAGCAGGTAAAAGCCGGTCTGGTGGTAAAAAGAGGCAAGAAAAATTTTAAAAAGGTGGTAGCAGAGTAAAAGGAGAACTGCCGCGGAAGGATTCAAACAGTATGTGGCGCAGATATTTTCAAAATCCGGCCATGTGGTGTGAAAGTGTTTCCCTTTGCGGCAGCTTCTTTGCTTTATGGACAGGGGTACGGATCTGAGCGGATGATTCGGTACTTTTCATATGTTCAGAGCCGACAGGCATTCCTGATAGCGGCTTCTGCTGAGGGGAAGCTTTTCGCCGGTCCGCAGCAGGATGCTGTAACGGTCGCCATCCGGGATGATTACATTGATATAATTCAGATTTACAATATAGCTGTTGTTGCATCGGAAAAACAGACGATCCGGAAGCTTTTCAAGAATGGATGAGATCTTCCCGTTCTTACGGAGGATGCTGCCTTCGCAGTGGAAAATCAGGCTGCGTCCATCTGTTTCAATAAAACGGCATTTGGAATAGTAAAGCTTAAAATGACCTTTTCTGGTGGTAAGCCAGAGAAACGGTTCAGATACAGCGATATCAATCTGTAATTGAGCGTCATAGTCATGCACGGAATTCCGGATGTGCTGGATCAGCGCATCACGGTTATTTTCAGGTATTTTGCTGACGGTAAATCTGATTTCATTCATGATACAGGTCTCCTCTTTTGTGGTCTTCTGTTAATAAACGATTGAAAAGAAGAAATTTGACAGATAATTTCAAAAAAATTGATAATTTTGTATAAGTCTGATAAAATATTGCCAGAATCGTTTATGCGCGGCAGTATCCAGAGGGATATCTGCGGAGGGGAGTCAGGACAGAAATGAATATTTTATACCTGAACACGACCTGGCAGTGCGGAGGCGCCGAAAAGGTTGCCGCCCAGCTGCTGCTTGGAATGAGGAACCGGGGACATCAGACCTGGCAGATCGTCAGTTATGATACGAAACATTCAAGGCTGCCGGAGGGAGTCCATGTGATCTACCGTTCGCGGTTTATGCGGATCTTCAACCGGCTGATTACAGGAAATCACGGAAATAAAAGTCTCCATATCTGGTACAGCAGGCGATACATCCGTTCCTTTATCAAAAGGCATCGGATTGATGTTGTTCATCTGCACAATGCACATGATAATTTTCTTGGGATCCGGGATCTTGCGGATCTTGCGGCGTTATGTCCGGTGGTCTGGACCCTGCATGATTTTTGGGCGATGACCGGGCATTGTACGTATCCTCAAGGCTGTGATGACAGATGGCAGGAGGGGTGCCGTGCGTGCGAATGTCTGGATAACTATCCGGCGCTTCAAAAGGATGTGGCCGGGCAGCTGTTTCAGGAGAAACAGAAGGCGTTTCGGGAACAGAAAATTCTGTTTACCGTTCCTTCCGAGTGGATGCAGCGGCAGTTTGAGGCATCTCATCTGCAGGGACTTCCCTGCGTAAGGATTTATAACAGCCTGGACACAAAGCGATGGCAGCCGCTTGACAGGCAGGAGGTACGGGTACGACATCGGATTGATTTTCAGGGAAATATCATCGGATTTATTGCGGCGGACCCAGGGAAGAAGCTGAAAGGGATGGATTATCTGCTGAAAGCCCTTGACCGTATTCCGGATCCGGAACATTATCTTCTGCTTGTTGCAGGGCAGGAGAATGAGGAACTGAAAAAACTCAATGCCAAGTTTAAGGTCCGGCATTTTGGATATCTGCATACACAAAAGGAGCTGAATGAGTTTTATGCGCTGGCGGATCTGCTGGTGAACCCTTCCGTGTATGAGACTTTCGGGCTTACGAATATTGAGGCTATGGCGTGCGGGACGCCGGTGGCGGCATTTCCGGTGTGTACGATGCCGGAGATTGTACAGGAATCCTGCGGATGGCTGGCAAAGGAAGTCAGCGCAGAGGCGCTGGCGGAGGTGATCCGGGAAGCGTTTGCGGATCCTAGGACGCTGAGGGGGAAGGGAAGAGCCTGCAGAGCGTGGGTGGAGAAGACGTTTTCGGAGGAGGAGATGCTTGGGAGGTTTGAGGAAATGTATGGGAGACTGTGAACAAACCAGGCGTCTTATGAAACAGCATGCTGTATCATGAAATGAAAAACAGAATTTAAGTTTGGAGAAATAAAGTTTAATGAAAACGGTAAATAAAAAATACACAATTGCCGTGGCTGGAATCGGCTACGTCGGCCTGTCCAATGCGGTGCTTCTGTCGCAGAATCATCCGGTATATGCGGTGGATGTTGTACAGGCAAAAGCAGATCTCATTAATTCCCGAAAATCCCCGATCAAGGATCCGGAAATCGAGGAGTATCTTGCCGGGCACGAGTTGTGTCTGACCGCAACGACAGATGCAGAGTCCGCATATAAAGATGCGGATTTTGTAATTGTATCCACACCCACCAATTATGATCCGGTAAGAAATTATTTTGACACCAGTTCAGTGGAACAGGTGATCCGGATTGTGCAAGAATGCAATCCGGAGGCGGTAATTGTTGTGAAGTCTACCGTCCCGGTTGGATTTACTGCGCAGATGCAGGAAAAATATCAGTGCGGAAAGCTTCTGTTTTCTCCGGAGTTTTTAAGAGAAGGAAGAGCGCTGTATGATAATCTGCATCCGTCCAGAATTATCGTAGGCATGCCGGGGCAGAATGAAAAGATGGAACAGGCGGCGCATACATTTGCCGGACTCTTACAGGAAGGCGCCTTAAAGAAAGAAATTCCTACTCTTTTTATGCAATATACAGAAGCGGAGGCAGTCAAGCTGTTTGCCAATACCTATCTGGCTCTTCGCGTGTCTTATTTTAACGAGCTGGATACGTATGCGGAGGTTCATGGACTGAACACCCGGAATATAATAGATGGTGTGTGCCTTGACCCAAGAATCGGGACACACTACAACAATCCATCCTTTGGTTATGGAGGTTACTGTCTTCCGAAGGATACCAAGCAGCTTCTTGCGAATTATGAGAATGTACCGGAAAATCTGATTCAGGCTATCGTAGAAGCAAACAGGACAAGAAAGGATTTTATTGCAGACAAGGTACTGGAAAAAGCAGGTTATTATGTGGGGCCGAACGGAAGAAACGGTATTCCCGGAAGACATGTGACTGTGGGTGTGTACCGTCTCACCATGAAGGCGGACAGTGATAATTTTCGTCAGAGTTCCATTCAGGGTGTTATGAAGCGCATCAAGGCAAAAGGGGCAGAAGTCATTGTCTATGAGCCGACGCTTGAAGACAGCAGCCGTTTTTTCGGCAGCCTTGTATGCAATGATCTGGAAGAATTTAAAGAGAAAAGCGATGTTATTATTGTCAACCGTTATGAGCCGGAGCTGGATGATGTAAAGGAGAAGGTGTATACGAGGGATCTGTTCCGAAGAGATTAGCTTAAAAAAAGAGGTAAATATTGATTTATGAATAACAGAATAATAGTGGAAGACTTTGGAAAAATCAGGCGTGCTGAACTGGAAGTGAAACCAATGATGCTGTTTATTGGTGACAATAACAGCGGAAAAAGTTATTTGATGAGTCTGATCTGGGGACTTTCGTGTAACAGCAGGAAAACTCTGATACGTCTGACGCCGGAGATCATGGGAACAGAAGTATATCAGGAATGTGAGTCATATATCTGGGAAAAGATTACATCAACGGAAAATACAGAACGGCTGGAAGGGATCTGGTTTGATAAGTTTCTGGCGCTGCTGAATGTCTGTGCTGCAAATAATAAAAATGCATTTGTATCGGATATATTTAATAAAAAGATGCAAATTGGGAAGCTCGAGCTGCAGATCGCACAGAATCAAAGAATAGACATTTCTGTTGAAGATATCGTGTATGCTCATAAAAACAGGCAGGAGACAAAACAGTATGAAAAGGTCATGTGGGTGAATCTTGCCGGTGGCGGCGGCGTGGGAATGTTTATTGATGAAGAACTGTTAAAAGACAGAGGAAAATATGTGGAGACCGTGCTGGAAGCGCTTTTGGAATGCTGGCGGGGGTTTTTTGCAGGAGAAAATAATGTGATTTTTCTGCCGTCCTCAAGGACCGGTTTTGTGCTGTCAAAAAACATGCTGACAAATCAGGTCTATGAAAACAGTTTTAACATGTTCTCGAATGACGTACCGGAGATTCCCTCTTATTTTACCAAACCGGTCATCAGTTTCCTGAAACTGCTGAACAATATTGGAGAGAAAGAACCTCAGGAAAACGGACTGACACAGATTGCAGAATTCATCGAAAAAGAACTTTTGCATGGAGAAGTGACAATCCAGAAAGCATTGAGTACCTCATTTCTGTACAGACCGGAAAAAGGTGAGCAGACAATACAGATGTATCTTGCTTCTGCTGTGGTGACGGAGATTACGCCGTTGTATTTGTTATGTAAATATTCTTACAGAGTATTACAGTTGTTTATTGAAGAACCGGAAATGTGTATGCATCCTCAGCTTCAGGTAGTCGTTGCCAGAATTCTGGCAAGAATGCATCATGAGGGAATTCCAATTGCAGCCACTACTCACAGTGATATTATCATTCAGCATATTAATAATATGATACGTGTGAAAAAAAGCAGTAAAAAAGAAGAACTTATGAAAAAGTTTCAGCTGGAAGAGTCTGATCTTCTGGATGCGGACAAGATAGGTCTGTATCAGTTTGTCAGCAGAGATGAGACGAAGTCGGAAGTACAGGAACTTAAGGCTGGTGAACTGGGGTTCGAGACGCCTACTTTCAGTAATGCATTTGAAAAAATGCTGGAAGTGACATATGAGATATAGGAGACAGTAGCATGATTCCAGAATACTTAAAGAAAAATCTGGATTTGTTCAGGGCAGGTGAGTATTCGCTTGTTCTGAACAGAGGAGAAACAGTTTTTATAGAGGAAGATGCAGAAGAAGGGCGCGCAGGGCTGGAAGGATTTTTTGAAAATGATGCGATTGTATTTCATTTTCCGGAAAAAAGAACATTACCATATCTGGATGCACAGAAAAGGGCATGTCAGTGTGCAGATAAATTTCTGTTTATAAAAAGTGACAGTGACGAAACATGGAAGTTACATATTCTGGAATTCAAGAAAAGTATCAAATATGATAAATGGAAGAAAGCCAGGAATCAGTTTAAGTTTGGCATTATGAATGCGAGAGCGCTGGCGGCATTTTTAAAAATTGAAATAGATGAAATTATTCTGGAAACTGCCTATCGAAATAACTGGATGCCCAGAAGCGGTCTTAAAAGTCCTACTGAGATGCGGGCAGCGAATTCCACTTCAGAACTTAAAGCTTATAGAGAATGGGCTGGAGATTTTGTGACGCTGGAAGTGGATGCGAAGATACAGAGATTTCCGCATTTTAAAATACAGCTGGATGAAGCTGGAAATGGGAAGAAGGTATTTGTTTAAGGAGAAAAGATTATTATGCAAAAAATTAAAATAAAAAGAATATGGTCCGCAATGCTGGCAGCAGTGCTGGCAGCGGGAAATATTTCAGGCACTTCTATAGAAGCATATGCGACAGGGGCAGGGAAGATCAGTACAGAGGCGGAACTTACCTCTGAGACAGGAGAAGTCTTTGATACAGATATTCAACTGGAGATTCAGGGGTTTCAAAGAGAGACGGAAGAAGAGCAGGTAAGTGGAGCAGGTGCAGACAAAGAAGTGACAGCTGAAGAACAGGCAGGAGAGTCCGCTGCAGGTGAAATTTTGGAAAAGAACGAAGTTCCTGACGTGTTGGAAAAGTCTGAAGAAGACGGGGAGGCTGACACAGCTGAGGTTCCGGAAGCAGATGAAGAGTCTGGTGCCGAAGAAAACGGAGATTCTGATATGGCTGAGGTTCCGGAAGAGGACGAAGAGGCTGATGCCGAAGAAAACGGAGATTCTGATATAGCTGAGGTTCCGGAAGAGAACGAAGAGGCTGATGCCGAAGAAAATGAAAAGTCTGACGCAACTGAGATTCCGGAAACGGATAAAGATTCGGATATGGAAGAAAAAACGGCTGAAACAGAAGAAGTGCAGGATGCTGTGTCTGAAACAGAAGCTTTATCCGTGAAGGCAGGAACGGTTTACAGTGGGTCATCAGCAGGAAACTTTGCCAATGTGGTAGTTTTTGTCGACTTTGCAGATACTGATCATCAATCACATGACAATTGTCTGAAGGATGTGGAGAAAACGCTGGATCTGTTTAATGGGAGTGAGAAAAGTCCCTGCGGAATGAGAGAGTATCTTTCCAATATTTCATATGGACAGCTGATGGTGGAAAATATATTTCCGCAGTATAATGGAACAGAGATAGAGCCATATACGATGCCGGGTAATGCAGAAAGTTATGACGGTGATGATCTGAATACGGATTCCAGTATTGTACAACTGGTATTGAAGGAATTAAATGCGAATAATACTATTTCTACGGCAAATCTTGACAGAAATGGAGATGGGAATGTAGACAATTTGACGATTGTACTGGGATGCGGATCAAAAGATGTGAGCGATCGGTTTTATGGGAGAAAATCTTATTATTTTGATTCCGGAAAAATCAATGGATGCAATGTGGCGGATTATGTGCGTGTGCCGGAATACAGTCTGTATGGCACGACTGAGAGTTATGGTTTGATCATCCATGAGTTTCTCCATACATTGAAATATCCGGATCTGTACAGTGCAGCCAGTGTCCCGGTTGGCAGATGGGACATTATGTCCGCCGTCAGCGCCGGGGTATTATATCCGCTTGCCTGGCTGCGCTCCAATTATACAAAATGGTTCGATATTCCTGTCGTTACGCAGTCCTGCACGGATTACAGCCTGTATGCGGCATCTGCAGCAACCTGGGAGACAAGAAATCAGCAGGCCGTGATATTGAAGACTCCTTATTCGGATACAGAATTTTTTGTACTGGAGTTTCGAAAAAAAGGAACAAAGATTGATTCAAAGGAATACGATTATATAGCCCATGGCTCTGGTCTGATTGTGTATCGGGTCAATACATCTGAATTTGCTTCCAATGCAGAAGATACACCGTTAAAAGTTTATGTGTTTCGGCCGGGAGATGAGTATAACAGCTATGGCCGGGAAGCGGGTAAAGGAGATATCTTTCTTTCCTTTTTATCAGAAGAATGCGGGCGTACATCTTATGGAAGTGCAGATGCAGCTGCGACTTTGACAGATGGGGCGCTGACTTACTCAGACGGAAGCAACAGTGGAATTGTAATCAGTAATGTGGGCAGTGCATCAGGAGACCGGATTTCGTTTGATATTACTTATCATGATGTTTCAGCAGATGGAGGGTACTGGAGTTCTGTAGCGGAGCAGACAACCTCAGGTCTTTTTGCTCTGGATTCCTGCATGGATTCAGACGGTACTGTCTACTATATACAGAAAACGATGTCTCCGGATAATAAAATATATCTTTATCAGTATGCAGATGCGCAGTGGAAACTTTTAGATACACTGCCTGACAGTTCTGGTTTCGACTATCATCTGCTCAGATACCAGGATGTATTGTATGTTGCATATAATACAGGTTCCTCTGTACAGCTGCTCCAGTGGAAAGAAGCGGAAGGCTGGAAGACTGTATACAATTCCGGAACAGGGGCAAATCAGATTGCAGCAGCTGCGGATTTTCAGGGAATCTGTCTGGCATATACAGATACAAATAATTCCAGACTGTATACATACAGGTATACGTCATCCGGAATCGTGGATATGGGAATCGCAGCAGAAAGCAGTGAATACATTATGGATCCGGTTATAGCATCAGAGAACGGAAAAACAGTAGTCATGTACCGTGAATGGAAGGCGGATAACAGATGGAGTATGAAGCAGTATGATTCCGGCTGGAAGTCGATGGGAGAGATTCCGGGACAGGCGTCAATGGCTTTCATACGGTTGCATAAAGGGATGATTTACCTTTTGACAGGCTGTGAAGCAGATACGGATAACAGTTATCTGTATCTTCGTTCTCTGACTTCGGCAGGAAATGGGTGGACCCGTGTAACAGAACAGCCGTTTGCAAGCGGAAATATTGTAGATCTGGAACTGTGTTTTCATGGTGATGCTCCGCATGTGATCTGTCAGGACAGCAAAACAGAGCAGGTATATGTGTATTCCCTGGTTAATGGAACATGGGAGCCTCTTGGTGACCGGGTAGTCAAAGGGGCTGTGCTGGGGCTGAAAGGGCATTCATGGAATGGACAGATCTATCTGACTTATCGTAATGACAGTGACGGGAAAGTTTATATTAAGTCCCATGTATCTCAGAATACGGATGGAGTGCCAGGGAGCGGTGACAGTTCGGGAAGCGGAGGCGACGGAAACACCGGAGACGGTTCAGAGAGTGGAGACAGCAGCGGTGACAGTTCGGGAAGCGGAGGCGACGGAAACACCGGAGATGATTCAAGCGGGACTTTAAAACCCGGATGGAATCTGGTGAAAGGGAAGTGGTACTATTATTCTGACGGAAGACTGAAAACCGGCTGGTTGAAACTGGACAATACATGGTACTATATGGATGGAGAAGGTATCATGCAGACGGGCTGGCTGAAGCTTGGAAATAAGTGGTATTATCTGAGCGGAAGCGGAGCGATG
>VSND01000069.1 GCA_009774145.1 Lachnospiraceae bacterium
AAAAAGAAGATTATCCTCTGTTTATCCAATGGGATAAGCGTTGGGGATATGCTTCTTATGGAACCAGCAGTATCGGAATCTCCGGATGCGGACCAACCTGCCTGTCCATGGTGATCTATGGACTGACAGAGAATGAACTTGCCACACCGGACAAGGTTGCACGCTATTCAGAGGAACAGGGCTATTATATTGAAGGGACCGGAACATCCTGGGAATTGATGACCGATGGCGCCGCCGCCTTCGGCGTGACAGGAAGCGAGCTTTCGCTGGATGAAAGTTCCATGAAGCAGGCGCTGGATGCGGGCCATCCGATCATCTGCGCCATGAGAGCAGGTGATTTTACGGCGGCGGGTCATTTTATCATGATTTATGGATATGATAAAAAAGGATTTATCGTAAACGATCCAAATTCCAGGACAAGGAGTGAAAAGCGCTGGACTTATGAGGAACTGAATGGTCAGATCAAAAATCTGTGGTCTTATCAGTAATTTTGAATCTTCTGGCGATATTTGGAGCAGAAGAGAGGGGAGTGCCTTATTTTTCTCTCAGCTGAACCACCTGAGCAGCTTTTCGTTTGTTTTCTTCCTTCATCGCCGCATAATGCTTTCTGGTGGTGTTGACATTTTTGTGGCCCAGCACATCGGCAACAAGATAGATATCACCGGTTTCCTGATACAGGGCAGTGCCGTAGGTACTGCGAAGCTTATGCGGCGTAATTTTTTTGGCTGTGGCCGTGGAAGCGTATTTTTTTACAAGACGCTCCACGGACCGGACCGTGATTCTGGTATTTTTCTGAGAAATAAACAGAGCATTCTCATGTCCAGGCTCCGGTTCCATGGTCAGCCGTTCATCCAGATAATTCCGGAGCATTTCTTCTGCCTCTTCCCCAAAATAAACAATATCTTCATTTCCGCCTTTCCGGATAACCCGCATGGCGCCGTTGTCAAAATCCAGATCTGAGATATCCAGTCCTACCAGTTCTGTTACGCGAACGCCTGTTCCTAATAAAGTAACAACGATCGCCAGATCCCGGAGTTTGTTTTTGTTATGCCATACTTTCTGAGTTTTGGACAGTTTTTCTCCGGATTCAATGTTGTCGATCAACTGTGCAACCTCATTGGCATCCATACGGATGATATTTTTTTCCTTGATCCTCGGCACATCCACCACGGACGGCGCATTTTTCTGAATCATTTCCTTCTTATGAAAATATCCGAAAAAAGTATTCAATGTGGCCAGTTTCCGGGCCTTTCCCTCCGCATGGTTTTGAAAGACCTGTCCATCCTTTTCATAATAAGTAAGAAAAGACAGATATTCCTCAATATCCACCGGCTGCAGATCATCCAGAACGGAGACTGGAAGCGTACGGATATCCTTGTTCTGAAAGTACGGATTCTCTGTTTTCAGAAAATAGAAAAAGGTACTTAGATCATAGGCATAGTTCCGTCGGGTGTTCGTCGCTTTTTTGATCTCCATGGCGCGGAAAAAGTATCCGGCAAACTCCGGCAGATCTTTTTGAAGTTCACGTATTTTTTTTATGTTAATTAAATCCATCTGTTCGTGGTAGGACAATGCGGGCATAATATCTCCTCCTGACGTCATCACGTCGTAAAACTGCCATTTTGCGACGTGATGTTTTGCACTCATTATACCACTCTCCTGCAGGGATGGCAAGTACTGTTAATGATTTTTCATCTATGCTGCCTGGAATATCGAAACCGTCGCTGATTTTCTCATTGACGAGTCAAAAGAGAAATTGATATACTAATGAATAAGCAGCCGCCGAATGGACGTGCCGTCATGCCCGCGAGACTCGTTGTCCATGAAATCAAATATTCAGTAAAAAGGAGTATCCAAGACGATGAAAACATCCAGTGAACTGCGCACTTTACTGCGCTCCATTGATCATAAAAGCTATCCTGCCTATAAATCTCTGGCAGGTATCTATCAGTTTCCAAAATTTTCCCTGTCCATCGATCATGTACAGGGGGACCCTTTTGCATCTCCATCCAGTCTTCATGTGGAGATTTCTCACAAAGGAGCCGCATTTCCGGCTTTCTGTTATGAAAAGGACTGCTCTCGCATCGCTCTGCAGGATTTTCTGACCCGGCAGTTCGCTTCTCAGTTCGAAGAATATAATTTTAAAGCGAAAGGTTCCGGAAAAAGCGGGTTGTTATCTATCTCCCGCTGCGGGCAGGAAGTGCTGGAACGAAGCGCCTGCCAGATCACAAATACAAAAATCATCGCCCGCTTTCATACAGGTTTTCCGGCTTTCGGGCGGACCATCAACGCAGGAGAACTGGAAAAGATCCTGTTTGACTTTCTTCCCAGATGTGTAGAAAACAGTTTCTTTTACGACAAACTGGATAAGAAAAAAGTAGAGGCAGCTATTTTTCTGGCCGAAGACCAGGAAGCTGTCCGAAAGATTCTGGAGGAAGAAAATCTGACGGCTTTCATTGCCAACGGTTCGATTCTTCCCAGAAAAAGCGGAGTCTCCGACCTGCCCATGAAAGACAGCGTGCCCTTTTGCTCTCCCGCTTCCATGGAACGCACCTTTACGTTACCTCATAAAGGAACCATCAGCGGAATGGCCATTCCCCGCGGAATCACACTGATTGTGGGAGGCGGTTATCATGGGAAATCAACCCTTCTGGAAGCCTTGCAGACCGGAGTCTATAACCATATTGCAGGGGACGGACGGGAATATGTAATTACGGATAATACGGCAGTTAAACTGCGCGCCGAAGACGGCCGGTCGATCCGAAACGTGGACATCTCTCTTTTTATCAACGACCTGCCCAATAAAAAAGACACCACTTCTTTCTCCACACCGGATGCCAGCGGAAGTACTTCTCAGGCGGCAGGCGTCATCGAACATATGGAAGCAGGTTCCCGCCTGTTTTTAATCGATGAGGACACTTCTGCTACCAACTTTATGCTTCGGGACGACTTCATGCAGCAGGTAATCAGCCGTGAAAAAGAACCGATCACTCCGTTTCTGGAGCGTGCCAGAGACCTGTATGAGCAGGAAGGCATCTCTACGATTCTGGTGGCGGGAAGCTCCGGTGCTTTCTTTTATATCGCGGACAAAATTTTACAGATGGACTGCTATCATCCGATTGATATTACCGATCATGTAAAATCGCTCTGCGGAGAACATACCGCTCCTCGGATTCAGGCGCCCGGTTTTAAAATTCCGGACTTTCAACGGACATTTCCAGTCTATAACTGCAGTAAACACCGAAGCGGCAGGGATTACAGGGGAAATCGCTCAGACAGCGGTAATCGCCATGAACACATGAAAGTAAAAACATTTGGACGTGATTCTTTTTCTCTGAACAAAGAAACCGTTGACCTTCACTATGTAGAGCAACTTTCAGATTCAGAGCAGACCAGTGCACTGGCGCATCTGCTGCGTTATGCGTTGGAACAGGTGATAGACGGAAAACGCACCGTCAGACAGATTGTACAGATTCTCTGTGACATTCTGGAGAGAAAAGGATGGGAACCATTCTGCGGTTCCTGCATTCCCTGCGGTCTGGCGAAACCGCGCAGGCAGGAAATCTTCGCCTGCCTGAATCGATTTCGCGGGTGATGATGGAGCCCGCCGGATTGCTCCCATTGAAAACAGCCGGCTTTATTCCTGATTCAGCACTTCCGTGATCTTATTGATCATCTCCTCTTCTTTTAACCGGAACTTGATCTCCACGCGTCTGGAAGCAGCCATATCAACCTCTGTAGAATTTGTCTGGTAGATAGGGCTGCTGAAAGACCGGCCGTTGACGGTCAGTACACTTTGCAGCTGCTCAATCTGGTCCTTTGTCAGTCCGTTCGCTTCATCCAGACAAAATCTTGCCACAGAATTCGCGCGGTTATAAGATAAGGTCATATTGCTTTCATAACCGCCGTCCGTATCTGTATGTCCTTCTATGATAATCTCGGCAAGATAAGGCCGAAAGTTGCTCTGCAGAAGAACCCCAAGATACATGGGAATGATTTCCTTCAGAGTATCCCTGCTCTCTGCTGTCAGCGTCGCACTGTTATAACGGAACAGCACATCTGATGAAAATGTAATGGAACCCGTCTGTGCATCTACCTTCATGGAAGAATTGCTGAAGCGCGTCTGCAGCTCTCCGATAATATCCGTCCGGATGCCGACGATATCCCGCAGTTCACTTTTTGCAGCGCTCAGTTCTGCACGCGCTTCATCAATCTCCAGATAAGCAGCATCCAGCTCCTCCTGTGTCATGGTTGCCTTTGCATAAGCCTCTTCCAGTTCTTTTAACGAATTCCGAAGTTCCTCTTCGGAAGCTTCCAGGTCGGCCTTTGAAGTCTCCAGGTCAGCTCTGGAAGCTTCCAGCTCTGTTTTTGTTGCATTCAGCTGAAGCTGTGCCTCTTCCAGATCCGTCCTCTTCTGTTTGTAAATGGCCAGAGTAATCGCTATGATCAGGATGAAGATCAGCAGCAATGCGGCCATCATATCCGAATACGACTGCCAGTAACCGGGTTCTGCAAATACAGCCTTTGTCTTTTTTTTATTTTTCATACAACTCCCTCATCTGATGAAACGTATATAATTCGCTGCTCAGGCTGTCACAGGTATCCGAAAGCTTCTCTTCTATCTCCCGCTGCCGCTCCAGAGCAAGATTCATGGTATCATTCATCGTATGGCTTGCTTCCAGAAGAAGACGGGTGCTCTCTTCCAGACGCTGAAAATTCCGTGCATAAGTTCCCTGTGCCTCACATGCCTGATTCAGGGATCTTCCGATCTTTTCAAAATCAGTTCCCATGGTACTGGACAGCCGATCCATAAACTGATCGATCATCAGTTCCATGCCCTTTGTCTGTTCCCTGGCATTTCCGCGCATGAGTTCCATAATCGTCTTAAGAAAATTCGCCATATTTGACTGGTAGATCAGCATGGCGCTTGTATTTTCATCCCTGTTGCTGACAGGCGGGGCCACACATTCGTGAAAGGTTGATAAAAAGTCCTGCAGCTTCTCATATGCGTCAGACATCAGACTCCGGTATACAAAGGTAAAAATCAGAGAAAAGAAAATACCATAAACGGAAGTATGAAAAGCCACCTTCATACCATCAAGCAGAGGAGCGATGTTATCGGATATGGTAAAGATATCATTTCCCGAAAAGGAACTCATTCCCATACTGAGACCGAGAAAGGTTCCAAGGATACCAAGTCCGGTAAGAGTTCCGGACACAGCCGAATTAAAATAGGTCATCCCGGCCTGATCCAGTAATTCCTCATTTATGTACTCTTCGATCGGGCACTCTTCTGTAACAAGCCCTTTGGAACTGGTATGTGCCTGAATGCGTTTCTGATATTTTCCAAACTGCATATTTAATGCAGGACTTGGAAACAGATCCCGCTTCTGGCGGTATTCCTGCCACAGATTTTTCTGCGTTGCACTGTAGCGGTCCCGTATCTCCTCTTCTGCAAACACCAGTGAATCCGTAACATGATTCAGCCGTGCAAAGCTCACAAATGATACACAGAACAGAATACCGATCACCAGCAGAAATCCCACATTGATCAGCAGATTGCTCATGGATACGGTAGTTCCTGTAAATACACCGTTTATGTACAGAATAAATCCAAATATCAGAATATACAGGAATGCCAAAATATAATATAGTTTGTTTTTCATGATGGACCTCCTTCTTATGCCATATATTCAATCTATCACATTTTTTGAAAACCTACAAGAAACCGCAGGCAATCTTAAATGAATCTTTATGATTTCTTAAAAAAAGAAGTCCGTATTTTCAAAATTACCGTGGTTTTTCTGCGTAGTAAGGAACAATGAGCCTCTTCCCTGCCGTCAGACGGCTGTCCGTCATATGATTCATACGCATGACTTCCAGAATATATTCCTGTCGGTTCTTATAATGTTCATCATCCATATATTCATCCGCAATCGACCATAAGGTGTCGCCTTTCCGGATCTGGATATTGGTATAATACTTATGCATCTGTTCTGCCTCTGTCTCTTCTGCTCTGGCAAGAAGCGTTCCAAAGACAACCCCCATACAGAACATCACAATCAGGGTCAGGCAGAAAATCAATATGCGTTTCCTCATGGTGTTCTGCTCCTTCAGGGTCTGTTCTCTTCTTGCTTTTCTGAATTCTTCCCTTGTCATTGTTCCTTCTGCATACATATCACTTATTCCTCCTTGGCGCGAACGTTTGTTCTGTAACTTTATTATACATATCGAACATTTGTTTGTCAATAGAAAAATCGAAAGTCTGTTCGAATTCTGCGGCGCACGGTTCGAAAAAAGCCATTTGAAGATCAGGCATATGAGGCGGCAGGCGCAGTCCTGGCAGATACGGCGGAAGAGATCTACGGCAGCTGCGAGCTGGTGGCCAAAGTGAAGGAATTTGAACCGTCAGAATATGATCTGCTGAGAGAAGGTCAGATCGTCTTTACCTGTATTCATCCGGCGGCTCACCCGGAAGAGGTACAGGCGCTTCTGGATAAAAAGGTCATCGCATTTACGGCAGAAGACTCTCACCGCTACGGCTCGCCCAACTGTGAAGCGGCAGGAAAACAGGGCGCGCTCTTTGGTCTGGAATCCATGCTGACCATCAACGGCGGCAAGGGCAAGTTTGTCAGCGGGCTGGGCGGCGCTCCCGGCATGAAGGTGATGATCCTGGGCGGCGGCACCGTGGGACAGGCGGCCCTGTCCGTGCTTCACGCCCTCGGCGCATGGTGTACGGTTATGGATATCAACATCGGAACACTGCGTTCCATCAGCCGGCAGTATCAGGAACAGGTCAATACCATGATCTCCACAAAGGAAAATATCAGAAAACTTCTGCCGGAGACCGATCTGGTATTAAACTGTGTCAAATGGCCCAAGGGCTGCAGGGATTATCTCATCGACCGTCCCATGCTGAAACTGATGGAAAAAGGATCCGTTATCGTGGATATCAGCAATGACGATCAGGGCGCCATTGAATCCTTCCACGAAACAACCCATGAGAATCCCCGTTACATAGAAGAAGGCATTGTTCACTACTGTGTGGGAAATATTCCCGGAGCCATCGCCCATTCCACTTCCATCGCCTATGCGGCATCCGTACTGCCCCACTTCCGCAGTCTGGCAGCATACGGTGTGGCAGAAGCATGTGCCCGGGACGGCTATTTAAGAAGAAGCCTGACGGCTTATAAAGGGTACCTGACCCACGAAGAAACCAGTGCATTACAGAACCGTCCATGGATCCGCCCGGAGGAGATTCTGAAGATCACAGAGAAAGATCCGGATCCGGCTCCTCCCGCTACCGTGACCCGTTCTGACCATTATATCAGGCTGTAGTGCTGCAGACTGACAGAGCTATCCGCTGACACCGGAGCCCTCTGAATGCAAACCATTTACAAGAAGGAGGACTTTCAGACATGGAAGCAGAAATTATCAACATGGGATTTATATCCATCATTCCCGCACTCATTGCCATCATACTTTCGTTTGTTACCAGAAATACGATTGTATCTCTGGTAGCCGCCTGCATCACCGGTACACTGCTGGCCGGACAGGGAGCGCTGGGATTCCCTACCCTTTTAAAAGAAAGCCTTGGGACGACCAGCTTTTCCTGGGTTATGCTTTTGAATACCTTTATTGCAATTATTGTGGCATATTTTCAGAAGACCGGCGCGATCCAGAGCTTTTCCCAGATGATTCATGACAAGAACTTAAGCCGCCGGGGCGCGCAGCTCATGGCGTGGGTACTTGGAATCTTTGTCTATTTCAGTGATTCCTTCAGTCCGCTGTTCGTAGGAAGCACCATGCGGAGCATCACGGACAAGGCAAGAATCTCCCGTGAAAAACTGGCGTATATCGCGGACTCAACTTCCGCACCGGTCAGCGTGCTTGTGCCGATTACCGGATGGGCGGCGTATTTAAGCGGCCTTGCCGTCGGCATCGGATGTATTGCAACAGATGAAGATGCAGCTTCTTTGTTCCTGCATGCAATTCCCTTTAACTTTTATGCGCTTCTGGCAGTGGCCATGGTGGGACTCATCGGTTCCGGCATCCTGAAAGACTTCGGTCCCATGGCAAAAGCAGAAAAACGCGCCATGGAAGAAGGCAAGGTATTGAGAGACGGCGCTGTTCCGCTGATTGGAAAAGAGCTGACGGAGATGAAGGCATATGAGGGGATCCGTCCGCGGGTATTTTTAAACTTCCTGCTTCCGGTTCTTATGATCGTTACCATCGCCCTTGGCACTTACATCACGCTTGGTTCCGCCAAGACCATGGAAGCATTTCTGTTTGTTATCATTTTCATGAGCATCAGCATGATCCTTCAGGGAATTCCGTTCCGGGAGGTCATGGACACACTGACGGACGGCATCAAAGGTGCGGTTCCGGCAGTTACGCTTCTGGCGCTGGCCTATTCCATCAATGCACTGAGTAAATCCATGGGGACTGCCAATTATATTGTATCTCTCAGTGAAGATTTTCTGACTCCGGCGCTGCTTCCGGCGATTATCTTCCTGATCTCGGCGATCATGGCTTTTGCCACGGGATCCTCCTGGGGAACCTTTGCCATCTGTATGCCCATTGCGCTTCCGCTGGCATTTACGTTTACCGGCGGTACCTTAAGCCCGCTGATCCATGCCTGTTTTGCGGCAGTGGCAGGCGGCGGCGTGTTCGGCGATCACTGCTCTCCTCTTTCGGATACGACGGTATTGTCGTCTACCGGTTCCGCCGCTGACCATATCGACCATGTACAGACCCAGCTGCCCTATGCACTCTGCTGCGGGACGCTGGCGGTTATTCTGTATCTGGTGATCGGATTTGTATTTATCTGATGTAAATTTATAAGAAACAGAAAGAAAAACGGTCCGGCAGGTGCTGTGTCGCCTGTCAGACCGTTTTCTTTTATGGTATCCGTTTTGTCATATTATTTACATAATTTTATTATGTAAATATACGTGTTTCAGAATGCAGCTGCCTGCATTCCTGTCCATTCCGTTTCCCCTGCCCTCAGGTCTTCAGATGAAAAAGCCTCTCCGTATTTTTCTTTGCATGTTCCATCAATGTTTCTTCTGTCACCTTCCTGTATTTTGCCAGTTCCTGAACCACATACCGGATATTCTGCGGAACATTCGTCCTCCCAGGCCCCGGTACATTTTTCGGTGTCAGGTAAGGCGCATCCGTTTCCACCAGAATCCGGTCCAGAGGAATCAACGATACCGCTTCCCGCAGTTCCTTCGCCCGGCGGTCGTCGCAGATCCATCCGGTGATACCGATGGAAAATCCCATGGAAAGATACTGTTCCAGCACTTTTTTGTTTCCTGTAAAACAGTGAACCACAGACCTTTTGCAGATATCCGGATGCCGCTTAAACCTTCGGATGAAATCCTCAGATGCACTGCGCTCATGAAGAAACAACGGTTTTTCCAGCTTCTCTGCCAGAACGATATGCTTTTCCAGACACCGGATCTGATTCTCCTTTGTGGAAAACATCCGGTCATAGTCCAGACCGCATTCTCCCACGGCGACGATCTTCCCGTTTTCAGACAGAATCCGCTCCATATGCTGGAAATCCTCCTGCCTCGCACGGTCTGCATTATGGGGATGAATCCCGGCTGTCCCATAGGCATCATGGGTCTTTACAAAAGCATCTATTTTCTGGTTCTCTTTGCGGTCTGTCCCGGTCAGGATACAGCACACATTCTGCTCCCACGCTTCCCGGATCACCTTCTCCGGATCCGGAAACTGCCGGCAAAACAGATTCAGACCAATGTCATAGTAAGTGATCTGCATAATATATTCCTCCTTGTGCACCGCTGGACCACACCTGTATTTTTTCCCTCAGCCGGTCCTTCCGATCTTCCTGATATGAATCATCATAACACAGATTTCCGATTATTTCATCCTGTTTTATCGTCAAATCGCCCATTGAAAATCTGTCAAAAAATATTCATGACAGCTTTTTTCTGATGTGATATGATAGATTCACTTACTGAGCAGACAGCGAATGCCCTGCAGCAGCCGTCCGCTCACGATATCAGGAAAAGGAGACACAGGATATGAAATTTCCGGAAAATTTTAAAAAACGAATCGTCATGACTACCGTCGGTGTGACGCTGTGCACCATTGCTGTGGGATTTTTCAAGTGTTCACAGTTCGGTGTGGACCCGTTTCAGTGCTTTGCCCAGGGAATCTGGGGACATTTTTTTAAAAAAACGGCGTCCTATGGATTCTATTACATGATACTCAGCGGCATCATGCTGCTTCTGGATCTGGTCATCGCCAGAACATGCATGGGAGCGGCAACTCTGGTCAACATGTTTCTGACCGGATATATCGTGGATTTTACCTGTCTGGCGATCAACCGATGCACGCCGTCGCCCTCTCTGGCTCTTCGGATCCTGTTCCTGGCCGTCGCCGTGCTGGTCATGTGTTTCGCTTCTTCGCTGTACATGACTTCCAACCTGGGAGTCTCTGTATATGACGCGATCCCCATTGTGATCGCCGACCGCCGAAAGCTTCCGTTCAAATTCGTCCGGATCGGCTGTGACCTGCTCTGTGTCATCATCGGAACTCTGTCCGGCCTGCTTCCCGGTGCGGGTACGCTGATCACCGCATTTTTCATGGGACCGCTGATCGAATTTTTCAATCACCGTTTTTCGGAGCCGTTCCTGTTCGGCAAAGACCATGATCGTATCTCCGTCTGACTGCATACGGCCGTTTTTCTATAAAGGGGCTGCTGTAAAACAGGCGATACCACCCATGCAGAATCCTCTGTACCGTCAATGGTGGAAATCGTCATTTTGCAGCAGTCCCTTTGTCATGTGAAAAGGGTGTGACGATTCACAGATTTTGTAACAAATGACAAAATGGTAGCCCCATTACCAGCTTATGTCCGGCATATTGTAATTTTTTTCCCATACTGTTATGATAATTCCATCACGAGATATCATTCATGTACTTCATCCCGGGAGAGTGGTATTCGGTAAAAATGCTATATCAAATCAAAAGAAGGGAAGTGTTGTTACAATGATGCAAAAAATCCAGAAGTTCGGCGGTGCCATGTTCACACCGGTACTGCTGTTCTCCTTTGCAGGTGTCATGGTCGGCATCGGTACGCTGTGTACAACAGAAGCAGTCCTTGGCTCTCTGGCTGCCCCGACAAGCATGTGGTACCTGGTATGGAATGTCATCCTTCAGGGTGCATGGTGCGTGTTTAATCAGCTCCCGCTGCTGTTCGTGATCGGTCTTCCGATCGGTCTGGCAAAAAAACAGGCAGCCCGCTGCTGCATGGAAGCGCTTGTCTTATATCTGACGTTCCATTATTTCGTCAGCACCATCCTTGCTCAGTGGGGAACTGCACTTGGGGTTGATTTCGCAGCAGAGACCGGCGGTTCCAGCGGTCTGACCATGATCGCCAACATCAAGACGCTGGATATGGGGATGTTCGGAGCGCTGCTGGTGTCCGGTCTTGTCATCTACTTACATAACAAGTATTTTGATACGGAGCTTCCGGACTGGCTTGGCTCCTTCAACGGATCAACGTTTATCTTTATGATCGGCTTCTTCGTGATGCTTCCGGTGGCGCTGCTGTCCGTGATCATCTGGCCGAATATCCAGCACGGCATGCAGCTGTTCCAGAATTTCGTCATGACCAAAGGCGCGCTGGGTGTATGGGTATTCATCCTGCTGGAACGTCTGCTGATCCCCTTCGGTCTGCACCATCTGCTGTACAGCCCGTTCTACTATGACAACCTTGTATGTCCGGGCGGCATCTATGCTTACTGGGCAACACAGCTTCCGGCACTGGCGGCTTCCACCGCTTCTCTGAAATCACTGTGCCCGGAGGCGGCATTTACCGCAACCGGATTCTCCAAGATTTTCGGATGCCCGGGTATCGCGCTTGCGTTCTACTCAACGGCAAAACCGGAAAAGAGGACCCAGCTGAAAGCCCTGCTGATCCCCATCGTGCTGACAGCCATTGTCTGCGGAGTCACAGAACCTATTGAATTCACGTTCCTGTTTATGGCCCCGGCGCTGTTCGTGGTACACTGCGTACTGGCAGCATTTCTGTCCACCACCATCAACCTGTTCGGCATCGTCGGTGTCTTCTCCGGCGGTCTGATCGAGATGAGTTCTCTGAACTTTATCCCGCTGATGACCTCCCACTGGAGAGAATATCTGCTGATGCTGGTCATCGGTCTGGTTTATACCGGTATCTGGTTCATCGTCTTCCGGTTCCTGATCCTGAAGTTCAACTTCAAGACTCCCGGACGTGAGGATACGGAAGAGACCAGGTTCTATTCCAAGGCAGAATTCCGTGCAAAACAGGCAGGCGGCGGAGAGATGGACAAAAAGACTCTGCTGGCAGCCATGATTCTGGAAGGACTGGGCAAAGCCGACAACATCGTGGATGTTACCAACTGTGCAACCCGTCTGCGTGTCAACGTCAAGGATGCCGCACTGGTGAAAGACGACGGATATTTCAAAGGCATCGGTACCCACGGCATCTCCAAAAACGGCAAGGCCATGCAGGTCATCGTAGGCTTAAGCGTGCCGAGCGTCCGTGAAAAATTTGAGATGATTCTGGCAAATCCGTCTGCGTATGAGCTGAATATGGACGATACCGCGAACCGGCAGGATGCAGCGCCGGCTGCTGAAAAAACAGCAGATACCTCTGCTATGACAAAGCATGAGCTGAAAGCAGTTGCCAACGGAAAAGCGATTCCGGTCAGTGAAGTGCCGGACGACGTATTTGCTTCCAAAGCGCTGGGAGACGGCGTGGCAGTGATCGTGACTGACGGAAAGGTCTGCGCTCCGGCTGACGGAACCATCTCCATGGTTGCAGAGACACTGCATGCATATGGAATCAGTACCGCGGATGGTCTGGAACTTCTGGTCCACATCGGTATCAATACCGTGGAACTTAACGGCGAAGGCTTCTCGCCGAAGGTCAAAGAAGGCGATCAGGTCAAAGCAGGCCAGCTGCTCTGTGAGATCGATATGAAGCTGATGAAGGAGAAAGGTTATCCGACTCACACTCCCATTCTCATGACAAACGGCGATGAGTGCGCCGACGTCCAGCTGCTCCCGAATGAAAATGTCCGGGCAGGAGAAACAACCGTTATTACTTACAGGAAGTAACATCATTTCACATAAAATATCAGTCAGGAGGAAATTATTATGTCCAAGAAATCATTTGCTGTTACCGTTGCCGGAGGAGGCAGCACCTTTACACCAGGAATCGCACTGATGCTTCTGGCGGAGCGTGACCGTTTTCCGATCCACAAGATCATGTTTTATGATAATGATGCCGAGCGTCAGGAAATCGTCGCCAAAGCATGCGAAATCTATCTGAAGGAAAATGCACCGGATATTGAGTTCGGATATACCACTGACCCGGAAACCGCTTTCACCGGCATCGACTTTGTCCTTGCACATATCCGTGTGGGCAAGTACGCCATGCGCGAACTGGATGAGAAAATCCCGATGAAATACGGCGTGGTAGGTCAGGAAACCTGCGGACCGGGCGGAATCGCATACGGCATGCGCTCCATCGGCGGAGTTCTGGAAATTCTGGACTATATGGAGAAATATTCTCCCAACGCATGGATGCTGAACTACTCCAACCCGGCTGCCATCGTGGCAGAGGCAACCCGCCGTCTGCGTCCGAACTCGAAGATCCTGAATATCTGCGATATGCCCATCGATCTGGAAGAAAAGATGGCAAGTATGGTCGGCCTGAAATCCCGCAAGGAAATGCAGGTTGGATACTACGGACTCAACCATTTCGGATGGTGGCACAAGATCTATGATAATGCAGGCAACGACCTGATGCCGGAGATCAAAAAGCATATGGCAGTCAACGGTTTTGCAGACGGTATCGCAGAAACCAATCAGCATGTGGACGACAGCTGGAAGGAGACCTTCGCAAAAGCAAAAGATGTCTATGCGGTAGATCCCACTACCATTCCGAATACTTATCTGAAATATTACCTGTATCCGGACTATGTGGTAGAACACACCAATCCGGAGCACACCCGTGCCAACGAAGTGATGGAAGGCCGCGAGAAAACCGTCTTCGGCACATGCCGCCAGATCATCGAGAAAGGCACCGCAAAGGACTGCGGTTTTGAAGCAGACGCACACGCCACCTACATTGTGGACCTTGCATGCGCCATTGCCGAGAATACCAAAGAGAGATTCCTTCTGATCGTTCCCAACGAAGGCGCAGTCGAGAACTTTGACCGGACCGCCATGGTGGAGATCCCCTGTATCGTCGGTTCCAACGGCTACGAGCGCATCTGCCAGGGTGCGATCCCGCAGTTCCAGAAAGGTCTCATGGAGCAGCAGGTCAGCGTGGAGAAGCTGGTGGTGGAAGCATGGATCGAGGGCAGCTATCAGAAAATGTGGCAGGCTCTGACCCTTTCCAAGATCGTTCCCAGCGCACGCGTCGCAAAACTGATCCTGGATGATCTGATCGAAGCCAACAAGGACTACTGGCCGGAACTGAAATAATCAGACCATCGGCTGAATATTGCATCTTTCCTGACAGGAACCGGATCGTTCTTCGGATACAAACCCATCCGAAGAACGATCCATATCCCATATTCTGAAGTTCTGATAACGCAATGGTTTAATCAGCATTTCACTCATCAAGAGGTGACCGATATGACGAAAACAGTAACCAGACAGACCAGTACCCGGATGGATTACCATAAACATGACCGCTGGTTTATGATTGCAAAAATACTTCTGGTCCTCGCTCCCTTTGTGGCGCTGACCTGTCTGCAGGCGTCTGCAGGCGGCGGCAGCCTCGCGCTTGTGCTGCAGCAGGATCCGAAGATCACCGTTACTTTTCTGGCATCCATGGCGGGACCGTTTACCGCTTATCTTCTTGGATTTGCACAGAATCATCTTTATGATGGAGAACCGGAATACATGACGGCACATCTGTCGCTGCTTCTGATCACAGAGCTTCTGCTGCGCAACATGGTCTATCTTATCATGATGCTGTATCTTTTGTATCTGGTATACCAGATGACCGGAATGACGCCGTCCTCTTCTCTGCGCGCCAAATGGAAAAATCATTTTTTCCGGGATCTTTCCGGATGTTTTCTCCTGATTCTGTTCGGCGCTTTCTGCCTGTTCGTTTCTCTTCGCCTGGGCATGTGATATTTTCTTGGACAATCGCCTGCCATCTGTGATATGATAACAGGAACAGAGCAAAGGCAGGAGGACAACTCTCATGGCTATTGAAGAACTGGTGAATCAGAATTATAAACATTTCAGCGAGAGCGACCGTGCCGTATGGGCGTATCTGTCAAAACACCGCTCAGAATGTGCGGAAATGGCGATTAAAAAGATGGCGCAGAAATGCTGTGTGTCACACTCTGCTGTCATGCGGTTTGCCCAGCGGCTGGGATTTCATGGATTTGCGGAGTTGAAGCTGTACCTGAAGATGGATGAACAGAAGGTAACTGCCCACAATGAACTGACACATATCTGTGATTTGTATCAAAATGTTATGAACAGCATGTGTGAAAAAGACTGCGATTCGCTCTTTGACGCATTTGACCGGGCAAAACAGTGCTATATCTTTGGCGAAGGCATGGTACAGGCTTCCATCAAAAAAGAATTTAAACGGATTTTCATGTCTGCGGGACAAATACTCTATGATGTCCCCAGCGGCGAGGAAATGTATAATCTCGTTCCCATGACCGGAAGTGAAGACTTCTGTATCCTGATCTCCGTATCCGGAGAAAACAAAAAGATTGTGGAGATCGCCAGAAAGCTCCGGATCCGCGGCGGAACACTGATGTCCATTACCAAGAACCGGGAAAACACACTCTCCCATCTGTGCGATTTCTGCCTGTATATTGATGAAAGTAATTATTTTGAGACTCCCATTCACTGGCAGTATGAGTCTACCACGTCTTATTTTATCCTCATTGATATCCTGTTTTTCAAATATCTGGACTATCGGCAGCGAAAGGAGACAGAACATGAACTTGGATGATCTAATCCAGGAAAATTATGATCTTATGAATGATAATGATCACCGTATCTGGCAGTATATCTGCCGGCACAGGGAAGAATGCCGGAACCTGTCTCTTCACCAGCTTGCAGATGCCTGTGAAGTCTCCACTACAACGGTCCTGCGCTTTCTGAAGCTGATCCAAATGGACGGATACAGTGATTTCAAGGCATTTCTTAAATGGGACAGCCTGAACCGCCCCGCATTTAATCAGCACAGCATCGAACAGAACAGTTTCAACCTTACAAGGACGATCACATCCATCCAGCAGGCGGACTGCAGCGAACTGTTTCGGCGGATGGATCAGGCGGACCGGCTGTATGCCTACGGAAGCGGCGCCGTCCAAAAATCCGTTGCCAAAATATTTAAAAATTATCTGATTTTCGCGGGAAAGCTCCTGCATGTCATCGAAGGAGCCGAAGAACGGATTATGGCCATGCGCCAGATGAAGGAAGGGGATGTGGTGTTCCTTTTCTCCCTGTCCGGAAACAATCCGGTTCTGAACGATTATGCTCAAAAACTGCGTAAAAAAGGGATTTATCTGACGGCAATCTGCCAGGACGGCGTCAATGATCTGTCAAAACTGTGCCATTTCTATCTTCCCTTTTTTACACAGAAGATCGATGTCGGGCATCCGGGATCCGCTTTCTACAGTTCTGCAGGCATGCTTCCCATCGCGGAGACACTGGTCCTGAAATACATAGCCTGTAAATATCAGAAACATTCTGTTTAGTTTGCGATCTGCACTCTTATTTTATTCGTTTTTGGTCCTTGATTTCTGCCCTGAACGGGCCATGAGCAACCGATTTCCAGCACCTGTTTCTGTGCTGCACAGCTGCTCTTCACGACCTTGTCATTCCTGTAAATCTCCATCTCGACCGCACGGATATCGTTTTCAAAAACGAATCTGCGGGAAATCTTCCGATATCAGTCATTTTACATAGACGCCCTTTATTATACTGTGGTATAATGATTTACAAAATAATTTATTACAGTTCATCAAAGGAGAAAAGAGATATGAACAGTATCCGACAAAAAATCACTGTATGCCTGATGGCAACTGTCCTGATTGCGCTGGCAGCAGTCGGGTCTTCCTGTATAGCGCTGAGCTATCGGAGTACCATCGCCACCGTAGACCAGATGATGAGCGAGACTGCTGTACTGGCTGCAGAACGTATCGAGCAGGAACTGACGGCATACCGAAATGTAGCCATGGATACTGGCTGCATTCCGCAGCTGTCTGACGAAACGGTATCGATTGAAGAAAAGCGTGCCATTATCGACGAGCGGGTCCGTATGCACGGCCTTCGAAGGGGGAACCTGATTGGTATGGACGGCATCAGCCTCTTTGATGGAAACGACTACTCAGACCGTGAATACGTCAAGCAGGCCATGCAGGGCAATGTCTATGTATCGGAACCGCTGATCAGCAAGATCACCGGTGAACTGTCCATCATGGTTGCGGCGCCTCTCTATTCCGGAGGAAGTCAGAGCGGTCAGATCACAGGTGTCGTCTATTTTGTACCACAGGAGACATTTCTGAACGATATTGTTTCTTCTATCAAAGTTGCCGAGAGCAGCCGCGCTTACATGATCAATAAATCCGGTGACACAATCGCAGATATCACACTGGATACGATTACTACCCAGAACATTGAGCAGGAGGCGCAGAGCAACACTTCCTTAAAGCAGCTGGCTTCTATCCATGCGGATATGCGGCAGGGAAAGAACGGTTTTGGCAGTTTTCAGGATTCGGATGGGAAGCGCTTTGCCGCTTATGCCCCCGTGGGAAGTACTGATGGCTGGAGCGTTGCCGTTACTGCTCTGAAATCAGAATACCTGGCTGACACTTATTTCGGCTTTATCATCAATATCATTGTGATCGCTGCATCCATTCTTGCGTCCATTGTGGTTGCACTGAAACTGTCCTCCAATATCAGCGCACCCATGCACGCATGTGCCAGACGAATGAAGCTTCTGGTGGAAGGGGATCTGGATTCCCCTGTTCCGCAGGCCACCGGCCGGGATGAGACTGCTGAACTGACCCGGTCCACCGCAGAAATGGTAAACGGACTGAATATCATCATCAACGACATCAGCTACCTGCTGACAGAGATGGCAAAGCAGAATTTTGACATTCAGTCTGCTCACAGAGAGGACTATGTGGGCGACTTCCAGAACATTCTGCTGTCCATGCGTACCCTGAAGGTCGAATTGAGCAACACCATACGCCAGATCGACAATTCCGCTACGCAGGTTTCTTCTGCGAGCGGCCAGGTCTCCACGGGCGCTCAGACGCTAAGCCAGGGATCCATCGAACAGGCCAGCTCGATTCAGGAACTGGCAGCCACGATCAACGATATCTCCGAAAGTGCGAAAAAGACCTCTGCAGCCGCCGGGGAAGCAGGTCATTTCGTAAGTCAGGCAGGTGCGCAGCTCGGCACCAGCGTGGAATATGTCAAGGATCTGAATACCGCCATGGAAAAGATCTCTCACTCTTCTCAGGAGATCTCCCGGATCATTGCCACTATTGAAAATATCGCATTCCAGACCAATATTCTGGCATTAAATGCTGCTGTGGAAGCAGCCCGGGCAGGCTCCTCCGGCAAAGGCTTCGCTGTCGTCGCCGACGAAGTCCGGAATCTGGCTTCCAAGTCTGATGAAGCCGCGAAAGCCACCAAGGAGCTGATCGAAAGTTCTATTGCTACGGTCAACGAAGGAAACGAGGCGGTCAACCGGGTTACCCAGGCACTGGAGCTTACCAACCAGCTGGCCGGCAATGTAACTTCGAAGATGGATATTGTAGTGGAAGCAGTAGAAAACCAGACGGTTTCCATCGAGCAGGTCACCGAAGGTATCGATCAGATTTCTTCTGTTGTACAGACCAACAGCGCCACTGCAGAAGAAAGCGCTGCAGCCAGCGAAGAACTTTCTGCAGAAGCTGCCAGCCTGAAGCACCTGGTAGAACGTTTTACACTGGCAACCGACTGAAGCAGCAGGTCGGTTTATTGATACCGCAGGGTGAAGTCTTTCTGACTTCGCCCTGTGTTAAAATCTGAAGAAATATCTTTACAGCAGATTCTTCATACTGTTTCCCCCGATTGCCAGAGTAGAGATATTGTGTATCATGGCTGACGCGGCGGGCTGTATCGTTCCGGTGACCCCAAGCAGGATCAGTCCGGAATTAATTCCGACAATCTGAACATAATTTTTCCGGATTCTTCGGATCAGTCCGTCGCTGATGGCCCTCAGCGTCACAAGACCCGACAGACGATCCGCCTCAATGGTAATATCTGCAATCTCTCTGGCAATCTCGGCGCCGTCGCTGATGGCAATTCCAACATCTGCGGCGGACAGGGCCGGAGAATCATTGATGCCGTCTCCCACCATGACCACTTTTCTCCCTGTTGCTTTCTCTCTTTTAACAAACTCCGCCTTGTCCTCAGGCAGCACTTCCGAATAATACTCATCCACTCCTGCTCTGGCTGCAATGGACGCGGCTGTCCGTTCACTGTCTCCAGTCATCATCACAAGCTTATGAAAACCGGCCCTTCTCAGAGATTCCACCACTTCCGCCGCTTCCTCTCTCAGCGGATCTTCAATGCAGATCACCGCCGCAAGCCGTCTCTCTATGGTCAGATACAGATGAGAATATTCCTCCGGGAGGTTCTCAAACCGCTCCCGCATGTCTTCCGGCACCTGACTGCCCTCATCTTCAAAAACAAAATGATAGCTTCCGATCACCACCTTATGGCCCTCAACCATGGAAGAAATCCCGTGCGCCACAATATATTCCACCTTGGAATGAGTCTCTTCATGGCTCAGGCCCCGTTTTTTTGCCTCATAAACCACCGCTCTTGCCATGGAATGCGGGAAATGTTCTTCCAGACATGCCGCTATGCGCAGCAGCTCATCCGGGCTTTCCTGTATAAACGGCACCACATCCACCACGGTGGGATGAGCCTTTGTAAGAGTTCCCGTCTTGTCGAAAATAATTGTGTCCGCCTCTGAGATTTTTTCCAGAAATTTTCCGCCTTTTACCGTAATCTGATATGTCCCGGCTTCCCGAATCGCCGACAGTACAGAGATCGGCATGGCCAGCTTCAACGCACAGGAAAAGTCTACCATCAGCACCGACAGAGCCCTGGAAGGATTCCTGGTCATCAGATATACAAGTACCGTTCCCAGCAGAGTATACGGTACCAGCCGGTCCGCCAGGTGAGCCGCTCTTCCTTCCATGGAAGATTTCAGCTGTTCCGTCTCCTCAATGAGCCGGACGATCTTTTCATATTTATTGGAACCGGAAGTCTCTTTGACACAGATGGTCAGCTCTCCTTCTTCCAGTACCGTTCCTGCATATACATATCCGCCCGCTTCTTTTGGAACCGGCAGTGCCTCCCCTGTCATGGAGGACTGATTGACCGCTCCGTTTCCTTTCAACACCGTTCCGTCAAAGGGAATCACATTGCCCATACGGACTACCACATAATCGCCGGACCTGATCTTCTCCATGTCGGTCAGGACCTCTCTGCCGTCCACCAGAAGCCAGGCTTTGCTGACATTCAGCGACATGCTCTTTGCCAGATCGTCCACGGACTTCTTATGCGTCCACTCCTCCAGGATCTCTCCGATTCCCAGCAGAAACATCACCGAATCCGCCGTGTTCAGATCCCTGCGCAGAAGAGAAACTGCAATGGCTGTCCCATCCAGAACCGATACTTCGATCTTCCCTCTGCGCAGCGCCCGGACACCCTTCCAGATATATCTGGCTGACCGGCATCCAATCACCGCAGTCCGAACCGGCATGGGCAGAAACAGCTTACTGAGCACGCGCTGTACCACCTTCTGCACAATCCTGTCTCCATAATCCCGGCTTACCCGTCTTCCGGAATTCTGCCAGACATGATCCGGTGCCGGTATATTTTCATAAGAAAACCGCTGCAGCAGCTTGATCACAGCTTCCCTGGAGCCGGTATAACAGATGGCAGCGTCCTGATTTCTCTCATATACTTTTACTTTGGTGATGAAAGGCTGGCCCGACAGATAATACTGGAGAATATCCGCTTCTTTGAAAGTCATCTGCCTGCAGGCCATGTGAATCCGCATCCGCCCTCTGATTTCATGAATGATCTTAAATTTCATATCCAATCCTGCCTTTTTCCTCTTGTTAAAATATTTTTCCCTGAAAAAAACACCTGCAGCTTCCCGCAGGTGTTATGATCATTTACTCAGCAGCCGTCTCCGGTCCCAAATCAGAACCTGACACTTCTTCGAATACACGCTCTTCATCGCTTTCATCTTCAAATGCTGCTTCTTCCGCCGCCCGTTCCTCATTCGACTGCACGGCTTCCGCATAGATATCTTCTGCATTTTCCTGGATCGCAGTAACGGTCTTCATGACGCATTCTCTGGCACGAAGTGCTGCGGCGGTACACGAAACGTACACTTTCTTCGCATCTTTACTGGATAATATTTTGATGCCTGCTGTTCCAAACAGTACTCCTGCAGCAAAGAGCCCTGTCTTTTTCGCATCCAGTTTCTCTAAAATGTCCATCATAAGTAAGTCTCTCCTTCCGTTATTTGTGCTTGCACCCGGTGTAGAACGTCATGACCATGCAGATCACCGCCGCCCACGCCCAGAATTTGTGGTATTTCATACAGCATTCCTCCTTGGTATGTATCATTATAATGCCTGAAGAGATTACTTTCCATCCTTTTTCACTTATTGAGAAATTCTATCGATTATCAGCGGAACTGTCCTGGTTCTTCCATTACTGCAGCGAATTTTCCAGATCAGAAAGCATATCTGATGGTACTTTCTCTGCGGATCATACAAGCGCTCTTCCCAGGGCTCTGCAGTTCTGAGCCGCTTCGTCATCCGGCGCATCGTTGCAGATCACGCTGCCGCACACCAGATCTGCTCCTGCCTTCTTACAGGTCTCTTCCCAGCTCTGCATCCACTCTCCGTCTCCCCAGCCGTAGGAACCGAACAGAGCGATCTTCTTATCCTTCAGCTTCTCTTCGCAGGAGCTGAACATGGGCTCGAATTCATCCTCTTCCAGCTGCTCGTTCCCCATGGACGGGCACCCGAATGCCACCGCATCAAAAGAATCCATCATGGATGCATTAAATTCACTGCATTCCAGCAGGGATACTTCTGCTCCCTTTTCTTTTGCTCCTTCTGCCACTGCAGATGCCATCGTTTCCGTATTTCCTGTTCCGCTCCAGTATACAACTGCCACCTTAGCCATAATCATTTCCATCCTTTCTTTTTTGTTCCTTTTGTTTTTTCTTTTTATTGATCTATGAATAGCTCACGACGAGCCGGTCAAACGAATGATATTTCTGGAAGGCTTCGCAGTACACCCTGGTGCACTTTTTGAATCTTGCAAATTTGTATTTTGCCTTTTCCACATCTCCGTATACCTTCCATGTTCCTATGTACTTTGCTCCTGACGCGCCGTTTTTGATAAAAGCATCCACATCTTCCGGCGGGTACCCAAGAAACAGCCCGATCTCATGAGGAAAGGTTTCCTGATGATTCAGGCACCGGATCAGATGCGTTACACATCTGTCCATGTCACTGACCGGATAATTCCTGGCTGACAGAATCTCCCGTGCCGTCTGGTCGGCCAGATCCGCTTCCAGCTTTGCCGGACGATACATATACATCATCGCTTTGCCTTCTCTGTATTTCACCGGAATCAGCCGAATTCCCCGCGGGACGAACTTCCGGTTCATCTGACGGATTCCTGCCGCCAGCTCCTCCGGATCTTCAGTCTGGCAGTTAAACAGGTTTCCGGTCTTTAATCCTGCCATGGTCGGTGAACAGTGCCTTACGATCAGCTCTTCCATCATAACGGTCTTTTCCTTTCTTTTTAATTAGTTAAAACTAACCAATAGTCCGAAAAAATGCCATATGGCATTTTTATGACGATATCATTTTCTGATATTCCTGTTTTATAAATTAGTATTAGCTAACTCATGTAGAAGGATATCACACAAACAAAGGATCTGTCAACAAGAATACCGCGAAAAAAGATAAGCGAGAAAGTTTCTCGACAAAGCGTCCGCCCAAAGCCCAACTCCTTATAATACTGCTGTAAGGAACTGTTAATAAATAACTTTTAAACCAGTAAATGGTATGGTATACTCCTTTTATAGAGCAGAAAAGGAGTAT
>VSND01000007.1 GCA_009774145.1 Lachnospiraceae bacterium
ATAATAAACGTACAAAATAAATGCATGCATTGATTTGAAAAGGAAGGAGATGAGTAAAGTTGTGGGTTAAAAACGATCATGAGCGTGTAAAACTGACATAATAGAGCTTCCTGTATTATAAAGGTTTTGCACAGTTTTGTACCTTGAAAATTTAATACGGGATAGCCTATATTGCGAAAGTCTGTAACGGAATCTAAATAAATGATATAGAAAGTAGGTATGATGGAAATGGTTGTACAGCAGATATGAGACAGTTTGAACAACATAAAAACGATACAAGTCCCCACTTTTTATACAGATTTCTGACTAAGAAAGTCTCTAAAAGGGGTCAAAATAATGACTGAAGTAAAAATTATTGATAAAAATGTGGACAAAGGAGAAATTTAAATGGACGGTAATACTTATTCGTATTTTACAAGGAAAGAAGAACCTGAACATGAAATTGCGTTTACCATGACTAATGGTCGATCAACGAAAGATTTTTATACTCGACCAATTAGCCAGCAATCAGAATATCAAAAAAGGCCGTTAATTGTATCACCGGATTCTGATAATAAAAACCAGATACCATATATTCAATATGAAGATAATACCATACTGGATATAGAACGAAGAAAAGCTTTATTCAATGTCCAAAAAGAAGAAGCTAATGAAATAGTAAAAACTTATTATGCAGCGCAAAAAGACATGAATCGTTTTGACATTATGTCACGTAGAGAATTGCAAAAGACGATAATGATTCTTGAAGCAAATGGTGGTATTAGAATTGAAAAGGAACAGTTTGGAGGAATATTATCTGAGAGAGCGGCGTTTAGAATTTTGATTTCCAAACGATTATATTGTTTGCAGGGTGATAAGCCTTCGGTATTGTTTGTGCAGGTCTCTGAAAATGATAGAATCTCTGATCTGTATCTTTCTATAGAAAAAATGAATGCCAGATCAGTGAATGATGCGTTTGAAAGAGCGGGGATATCTTTTGGTTTTGGCCATAAAAAAGAGACGCAATTTAGACAAAGACTGATTGCAAAAATTATGGAAATTGCTGAAGAAAAGTTTCTTCCATTATCTCATGGCTGGTATAGAAATGGAGACGAGATAGATTTTGCATATCCGAAAGATATGACATGGAAGGAGGTTGAAAGTAGATTGAAAGGTGTGCAAGCTAATGTAGCAAGGATACAATGCTATAAAGGAATGCAGGAATATTTTGATAAAGATGAAGTGGATATACTGTTGACGAAAGCTATGATCTGGCTGAACCCATGGTTAGGGGAATATGGACTGGGATTTGACAGACCAATAGCTGTTATTACTGAAAATAAGGAGTCTATGATTCAAATGGTAAGTGACTTGAGAGGGGCTAATAAATCTTCGGTAAAAGCACTTACGTTATCGCCAAAAGAAATCAGAAACTGCATAAGTGAATGTTCATACGGAATTGCCTTTTTTGAGTTTCAGACAGGAAGATATACGATGGATAATCTTATATATATCAGAGATAAATGTGGAGAAATAGAGATGGATATAGCGCAACGTAAGACGGCAATAATTTTTGCAGAAGATGGGATTCCAGATAAGTATGCAGAATGCTTTTCGGGTTTCATTTATCTTTCTGGAGAAAGACAAAATAACAGGAGGAATACGCAATGTTCTGAACAGTTTTTGCATGAAATAATACAGTATGTTTTGGGAAACCATGCATCAGTAATAAATATGATGAAAGATGAAACAGAACAGACCATTGATATAACGGGTCATATACTAAAGGATTTTATTTGTGTAAATCGAGGTATAAGTCCAGAATCAGAAAATTATATTGAGAAAATAGATTTTGCTATAAAGAAAATGAAATGCAAATGGGACAGTCCGAGTGACAGTGCAGCTATATGTAATCTGTTTTGTAAAGCACTTTATGGCGCAACTGGAATCCTTCGAATGTATAATCGGCAGAGAGTTCCCAGTATGTCGGAGGAAGAAATAAGAAGATCCGCATACTATGATAGATATTACTATTATCTGCCTGATGCGGTATTTTCGGAGATATGTAAACATCTGGATATTCCATATGGTGCAAAATATGTCAAGAGTCAGCTGATTAACGCAGGTATATTAATCAAAAACGGTGTACCTCGAAGTTACAATACTGTACATACAGAATTGATATCTGTATATGGGATCGTCAACAGAATGCGTATGGTAAAACTGGTTAGAAGCGCCATTGACCGGAAAGCTTATTTTTCTCTGCAGGAAATACTGGAAGAAAGGATGGACGGGAATCCGGAGGAAAGCGGAATTACATTAGGATGGTCGACTGATTCAGGTAATATAATGAAACTGGCGAGTGATATTATGAACAATAGTATTCTGATTAGTGGGAAGTCAGGATCAGGTAAAACCTGCACACTAAATATTTTATCTCGTAGAATTGTGGAACAGGGAGGGACAGTACTGGTTCTGAGTTACAACGACACATTCACGAAGATAGAGGATAGTAAGGATATTCGCAGGATTAAAGTAATGTCACAGGGTTTACCAGTAGCATTGTTATCTCCTGCGTGCAAGGTGGACAAGTCTGTGGAAGATGAGAGAGATCTGATAGCAGCTGTCACAGAAATTTTATGTAATGTTTCTCATCTTCGTGCAAGACAGAAACGCAGGCTTCGAGAGGCGGTGAAACAGGCGGTTCGGGATAAAAATGGAACAAATGATATTCAGAAACTGAAAGTAGCCTTACAGGGAACGGATGAGGTGTCAGAAACAGTTTATGAGTGTTATCAGGAGTTACTTGATAAAGTCTGGAGCAATCCTGAGATGAATCTGTTTGAAAATGGAAAGATGACAATATTGGATTTTTCCGGGTATCCTTCTGAGACACAGCGATTTTTAGCTGAATTGGTCCTTTCTGTGATTTGGAGGCAGTTCAGAGTTACAGGGATAGACAGAGAAAACACATTGTATGTAGTTTGTGACGAATTTCAAATGTTAAGTGTTAAACAGAATGCAGTTCTGGATCAAATGCTGCGGGAAGGGCGTAAGTATCATGTGGCTGTTATGCTGGCTACTCAGACGCTGACTATGTTTGATGCTTCAGAGAGAGCAATCGTGCAGCAGGCGGCAACACAGCTATATTTTAGACCATCTGAAAAAGAGATAAAGAGTATATGCCGCTATATAGATGCGAATGATCCAGATGGATGGGTGCAGGAAATTCAGAACCTGCAAATTGGTGAATGTGTTGCTTTAGGACGCTTTCAGATATACAGGAGCATCATTGAACGTCCAATAAAAATGAGTTTTAGAGCAAAAAATATAGACTGAAGGAGGAATAAGATATGACAAACAAAGTGCCTATTTGGTATAAGTACACACTGACTATTGAGGAAGCAGCAGAATATTTTCGTATTGGACAGAACAGGCTGCGTCAACTGGTAGCAGATAATCCGGATGCAGATTATGTTTTAATGATTGGAAATCGAGTTCAGATCAAGCGGAAACTGTTTGAAGCATATATAGACTTAGCAACAGCAGTATAAAACTGGTAGGAGAATCGCTTATAAAGCGACGATTTTCCATGACAAAGAGGCTCCAATATGGTAAGATAAAAATTGCTATATCGGAGCCTTTTTCATCCCATTACTGGGAAACATCTGGAGATGGAAAGGAGTTCGATAAAATGGTTGAAAAAAGACGGGATGCCCGTGGCAGGGTACTTCGCAATGGCGAGATTCAAATGTCGGATGGCAGATATCGCTATAAGTACACAGATACATACGGGCAGTCCAGATATGTTTATTCCTGGCGTCTGGATAAAAACGATCGAATGCTTGCAGGGAAAAAGAGAGAACCATCTTTGCGGGAGAAAGAAAAACAGATAGCTGCAGATCTGTTTGATCAGATTGTTCCGGAAGGCGGTAGATTGACGGTTGCAGCTCTTGTGGAGAAATACGTGTCTTTGAAAACAGGAGTCCGTCCTACGACAGAAGCGGGGTACAGGACGGTGCTTAATCTTCTGAGAAGAGAGGAATTTGGACACAGACGCATTGACAAGGTGCGTATCTCAGATGCAAAAGCGTGGCTGATCCAACTGCAGAAAAACGGGAGGGGATTCAGTACAATCCGTACCATTCGAGGAATTCTCAGACCGGCATTCCAGATGGCTGTGGATGATGACCTGATTCGAAAGAATCCCTTTGGTTTTGAGCTTGCAACCGTAATCTATAATGACAGTGTTACCAGAGAAGCCCTTACCCGGGATCAGGAGCGCAAGTTTTTAAAGTTCGTTCAGGAAGACAGGCATTTTAAAAGGTATTATGATGGAATATATATTCTCTTCCATACCGGTCTGCGGATTTCTGAATTTACAGGACTTACAAAGGCGGATATTGATTTTAAGAATATGAAGATCAATGTGGATCATCAGCTGCAGCGTTATGTTGGAGTGGGCTATAAAGTGGTAGAGCCAAAAACGGAGAGTGGTATACGACAGATTCCGATGACTCCAGAGGTTTCGGAATGTTTTCGGCGGATTATAAAATCGAGAGCGAAGCCAAAAAAGGAACCTGTGATTGATGGATATGCCGGATTTCTGTTCTTGGATAAAGACGGACATCCCATGGTGGCAATGCACTGGGAAAAGTATTTTCAGCATATCTGTGAGAAATACAACAAGATCTATAAAGTACAGATGCCGAAAGTGACCCCCCATGTATGCAGACACACGTATTGTTCCAGAATGGCAGCAGCGCGTATGAATCCAAAGACCTTGCAGTATCTCATGGGGCATTCGGATATCAGTGTCACGCTGAATACCTACACGCATCTGGGATTTGAGGAGGCCAGTGAAGAAGTTCAGAGGCTGTTATCAGGCGGCTAAAAGTGTTGGGTGCAAACTGATCGGTTTTGCACCCGGATTTGCACCTTTTGGTGAAGAAAATATAAAAAAATCTGCAAAGATATATCAAAAAGAAAAAGAAGTTATATACAGAGAAAAACCTTGAAAAATCAACAAATATAAGGTTTTACATAAAAATGAAAGGATACAGAAAAAGATGATAAAAATACTCTTTATTTGTCACGGCAACATCTGCCGCAGCCCCATGGCCGAATACGTGATGAAGGACATGGTGGAAAAATGCGGTCTTTCCGATTGTTTCTACATCGATTCCGCAGCCACCAGCACGGAGGAGATCGGCAGCCGTGTCCACCATGGTACGCGCAGTAAACTGAAGGAAGTCGGGATTTACTGCGGAGACCACCGTGCCAGGCAGATGAAGCGGGCAGACTATGTGGAATACGATTACCTGATCGGTATGGATACATGGAACATCCGCAACATGCTGCGGATTGTGGGCAGGGACCCGCAGAAGAAGATCTGCCGCCTTCTGGACTTTGCAAAAGAGTCTGGAGATATTGCCGATCCGTGGTATACCGGAAATTTTGACGAGACCTATGAAGATGTGAAGGAAGGCTGTGAAGCGCTTCTGGCTTATATGAAAGAGAAAGGGCTGTTCTGACACGGAGCGGATTTTGAAAAAGATATTTTCGAAAAAGGCGTCTGTTTTTGCAGGCAATTTCCTGAGGATGCGGGAAAAGGAGACAGAATACGATGAAATTGATACATTGCGCAGATGTACACCTGGATTCCCGGATGGAGTCGGGGCTGCCGGTGGAGAAGGCAAAAGAACGCCGTCTGGAGCTTCTGCATACGTTTACACGGATGACAGAGCAGGCGGCAGAGGACAAAGTGGAAGCAATTCTGATCTGCGGGGACCTCTTTGACGGAAGGTCCGTATCCACCCGTGCCGGAAACTGTGTGCTGGATGCGGTAGTCCAGCATCCGCAGATTATGTTTTATTATCTGCGGGGCAATCATGATCAGGGAAACTTTCTGGAAGGAGTACCAGCCCTTCCGGATAATCTCAGGACATTTGGGACGGACTGGACCTCTTATGAACAGGGAGATGTGGTCATAACCGGCGCAGAATGGTCCGGAGAAAACAAAGATCATATCATGGAACGCCTGTCGCTGGAGAAAGACCGGACCAATATTGTGATGTTTCATGGAATGGCAGCAGAGTATCATGGAAAGGATCAGCCGGAGTCGTTTTCGCTCCGGCAGCTGCGGGGAAAGAATATTGATTATCTGGCTCTGGGACACATTCACAGTTTTCGGCTGGAACGGCTGGATGAGAGAGGTGTGTGGTGCTACTGCGGATGTCTGGAGGGACGCGGCTTTGATGAATGCGGACAAAAGGGCTATGTGGAGCTGGATACCGGCAGGGGAACCATAGTTTCCAGGTTTCTTCCCTTTGCCCGCAGAACGCTTCACGATGTGCCGGTTGACATTACGGGGCTTATGACACAGGAAGAGATACAGCGCAGGATTCGTGGGACTGTGCAGGGGATCCCGGAAAAAGATATGGTGAAGATACGCCTGACGGGCAGGACGGCTCCGGAAGCGGAGCGGGATGCAGCCTGGCTCCGGAAATGGCTGGAGGAAGATTTTTATTTTCTGAAGGTACAGGATGAGACAACATTGTGGATTCGTCCGGAAGAATACCGCTATGATGTATCTTTGAAAGGGGAATTTGTTCGTCTGGTGCTGGCTTCGGATATGACGGATGAGGAGAAAGAAGAAATACTGTGCAGGGGCATTCAGGCTCTGGAAAGAAAGGGATAAGATGCGGATTCTCAGATTACATATTGAAAATTTTGGAAAACTGCATGATTTTGATATGGATTTTCAGGAAGGATTCCATAGGGTCTGCACGGAGAATGGATGGGGAAAATCTACGCTTGCCGCATTTATCAGGGCGATGTTTTACGGCCTTCCGGTCACGGCCAGACGATCTCTGAAGGAAAATGACAGAAAGCATTACGTTCCGTGGCAGGGAGGAGCTTTCGGCGGGAGCATGGAGTTTCAGGCGGGCGAAAAGACATACCGTGCAGAGCGTTTTTTTGGAAAAAAAGACCGGGAAGACACCTTTGTGCTTTATGATCTGGAGACGGGACTTCTGAGCTCGGATTATTCCGGTCTTCTGGGAGAGGAGCTGTTCCATGTAGATCGGGCGGCATATGTAAGGAGCAGCTTTTTTCTGCAGCAGGATTTTGCAGTTGCTCTGAATGACAGCCTGAACGCCCGGCTGACGCATGTGGAAGAGGATGCCGGGGACATGGGGAATTACGAACAGGCTATGCTTTTTCTGGAAAACCAGATGAAATATTATCGGAAAACGGGAAACCGGGGACAGATCGGGAAACTGGAAGAACAGAGGAGAAGCGTACGAGAGGAACTTTTAAAATGCCGGGAACAGGAGGAAGAGGCAGAAGAGTGGAGATTTCGTCTCATATCGCAAAGGCAGCGGATAGAGGAAGCTGCGGATCACGTGGAAAAACTGGAAAAAAGGCTCAGGCATGCGCAGGACTGTCAGCAGATCGAGAAGAAGAGGGCGCAATATGCCCTGCTGAAAAGCCAGGCGGAGGAAAAGCAGGAGGAACTGCAGAAAATGGCGGTCGAACTGTCGGAATATACCAGTGCTCCGCCAAAAGAAAAAGAGCTGGATAAGGCGCGGGAATGGATCTGCCAGCTGGAGGTATTCAGACAGAAAGAATCAGAAGCAAAACGTCAGGTTCAGGATGCGGTCAGCCGTTTGGGAAACATGGAGGATGCCAGAGATGCGCATGTGTCCCCGGGGATGCTTTACGGCATCCCGGCGGGCATCTGCCTGATCCCTGGGATTTTTTGTCTGATTCGGGGCCTTCTGGCTGCCGGGCTGGTCTTTCTGGGAACCGGTATTCTGTTTTTTTCGGCAGGATTTATGAAAGTCCGAAAATCCCGGATGGAGAAAGAGCATCTGGAAAAACGGATCCAGGTAAGCCGTCAGCAGGTTCGGGAGGCAGAGCGTGTACTGCGTGAGACGGAGAAGAAGCAGGAGAACCTTGAGAAAAAGATCTGTGAGTTCCTGTCGCTTCCAAAGCACACGGATCCTGCACAGATGGAACGAAGCTGGAAACAGATGCGAAGGAAAAGCCGTGAGTACAGAGATTTGAAACAGAGATATGAACTGCAGAGAAAAGAAGTTTCCAGAAGCCGGGAACTGTGGTTTCAGTATGGAGAAGGTTTTTCGGAGGAAGAACACAGGCTTCTGTCTGCATCGGGGAAAGAGGGATATGATCTGCAGACGTGGAAGGACAGGCTGGAGGAATGCCGGATACAGCTGAGACATCTGCAGAAGGAGGAAAATGATATTCAGTACCGGATTGCAGGGCTGCAGGAACGTGCAGAGAGACTGCCGGAACTGGAGGAAAGAGAGAGCTGGCTGTCTGAAAAGACAGAGGAGGCGGTACGGGAATATGCTCTGCTGGAGCAGACCGCCGGATATCTGAAACTGGCACGGGAACGGTTTTCGGCCCGTTACCTGAGTGACCTGCAGGACAGGCTGGAGTATTATATGGGCATCTTAAAGCCTGAGCAGGAGTCTTCCCTGTCTCTGGACGTTGCGCTTCATCTGAAGGTGCAGGAGGCAGGAGCGCTTCGGCCCATGGAATATCAGAGCGCCGGTCAGCAGGATCTCTTTCATTTTGCGGAACGGCTGGCAATTCTGGATGTACTCTATAAAGAAGAACAGCCGCCGCTGATTCTGGATGATCCTTTTGTAAATCTGGATACAGCAAAACAGCAGCGGGCTGTGGATATTCTGAAGCAGCTTTCTGAAAAACGGCAGGTCATCTATTTTACCTGCCATAATGTTATTGGGGAGAAGGCTGTTTAAAAAGTGCGTGATGCCTGCGGGCATACCGATAGGTCAATGCATGGATGGCAGTGGTCAGGATCCAGGATGCCGGATAGGACAGAAACAGGACGCTCTGTACAGGAAACCATGCAAATGCGGTGGCAAGCCAGACGATTCGGAACAGACATGCGCCGGACAGGGCCACAATCATGGGGGTAATGGCATAGCCCAGTCCGCGCATGATCCCCATGACTACCTCCATGATCCCGCACAGAAAATAGGGCGCCGAGATCCACAGAAGCCGTGTCTTTCCGGCCGCTATGACGGCAGAATCCGGAGAATAGATGGACAGAAGCGGTGTTCCCAGGAGATTGACGCCGATGCCCATGATCAGTCCGATTACAGTCACAAGTCCGAGACCGGAATACAGGATCCGGTTGATGCGCTCCGGCTTTCCGGCTCCGGTATTCTGGCTGGTGAAGCTTACAGTAGCCTGGTGGACTGCGTTCATGGAGATGTAGACAAACTGTTCAATATTTGCTCCGGCGCTGTTTCCGGCCACAACCACAGAACCAAAAGAGTTGATGGAGGACTGGATCAGCACATTGGAAAAGGAAAACAGGGAACTCTGTATTCCGGCCGGCAGTCCGATCTGCATCATCCGGCGCAGACGACCGGGCTGGATATAAAGTTTCCGGATATTCAGACGGCATGGACCCTCCATCCGGCACAGGCAGAGAAGGATCAGGACTGCGCTGATGCACTGGGAGATGATGGTGGCAAGCGCGACTCCTGCCACGTCCATATGCAGGACGATCACAAAAAACAGATTCAGGATTACATTAACCATACCTGCTGCAGACAGGAAATACAGAGGCCTTTTGGTATCCCCGGTGGCACGCAGGATGGCGCTTCCGAAATTGTAAGCCATGGTTGCAGGCATTCCGATGAAGATAATTTTCAGGTACAGGGCAGCTTTGTCAAGGACATCGGAAGGAGCGCCCATCCAGATCAGAAGCGGTCTGGTGAAAAGCACGCCGATTCCGATGAGTACAACACCGGAGATCAGGCTGACGGTAACTGCCGTATGTACATTGTCACAGGTCCCCTGCTCATCACCGCTTCCCAGCGTGTGCCCGACCGTTACGTTGGTTCCGATGGAAAGGCCGATAAAAAGATTGACCAGAAGGTTCGTAAGCGAACTGGTAGATCCCACTGCCGCCAGGGATTCGTTTCCTGCAAAACGCCCAACTACGATCACATCTGCAGCATTGAAGAGAAGCTGCAGGCAGCCGGAAAGCATTAATGGCAAACTGAATGCAATGATCCCTGACAGTATGGGTCCATTGCACATGTCAATTCTGTAAACTTTTCTGGACATCTTTGTCCCCTCCGTTTTTATCTGTTCGTAAAATGATTTCACAAGAAAGACAGATACTAATATAGAACGACTTTTCCTGTTCGTCAAGAGGAAAACAGGGCGAAAACGATTATATTTTTTGTGGTGCGTTACTTTTTACTGGGTGGGGGCTGCACCCTGGTCTCTGTGCTCGTATGGCGTGTATTGGATACCAAAGCCGTTTTGTTCGTCTCATTCGGACAGGTCTGTTCGTCTGTGACGGAGAAAACAATTCCGCTGTCCGCTCCAGTCCACACGGTGCTGCAGAGAACAGATATATAAACGGCACTAAATTCTTGCCTTCATAGAACCTTGTCCCATGTGCCGTTTATCATATTTTTCTGGCAATATATAATCACAAGATATATAGATGAATTAATTTTCTAAAAGCAGTAAAAATAAAATTAAGTTAAAAAATGGGTATGTGCGGCAGTCCTGACGGTTACGCCGTTCTCTTCCGGCGCGGTATGGGCAAAAAGGAGGAAGACTTCGAACTGGATGGGATGGACACGGCATCCGAAGGAGAGGATACCATGTCAGAAACAGAGGATATGAATCGGGAAGAAACGGCGTCCTTTTCCATGTACAGAATACACAGGAAAAGAGGAAAATAATCGCCTGAATAGACAATTGACATTTAACTAATTTTCTCATAAAATAGAAATGGATTTAACTAAATTTACTTAAAACAGAAAGGCGTGGAAATGAAGAATATCGGCGCTGTGAAAAAACAGACCAACAACCGGCATCTGAACCTGTACCATATTGACGCGCTGGACCGGAACGGGGATTCCTTCGACTATTATTTCGCTTCCAGAAATCCGGAGGAGAGGCTGAAGCTGTATACGAAGAGCCTGGATCCGGAGGGGATCGTCATCTACGCGCTGACGAAGGAGGCGTCGCCCCGGCTGGTTCTGATCCGGGAATACCGTTATCCGCTGGATGCAGAGGTGTATGCGCTTCCGGCCGGCCTGGTGGATCCCGGGGAGACGCCCGGACAGGCGGCGGTGCGGGAGATGAGGGAAGAGACTGGGTATCGCTTCACAGAGTATACCGAAGGCGTGGCCTGTTTCCGGCGTCCGTTCTATATGGGCCCGGGATTTACAGATGAGACGAGCTGCGCGGTGTTTGGCACGGTGGAAATTTCTGACGGAGCCGCTGTGTGTGAAGCCACGGAGGTGATCCGGACAGTTCTTGCGGACCGGGAAGAGGTGCGAAGGATTCTCTCAGAAGAGCGGGTATCTTTGCGGGGCGCGTATCTGATGATGCAGTATCTGCATATGAACGAGGAGGAGCCCTTTGCTTTTCTGGAATGAAGTTTTCTGGAATGAGAGACCGGCAGGGAGACGGAGAGAAATTTATATCGAAAAAGGAGTATAAAAACATGGGAATCACATATATGGATGCAAAGAAACTGTTCCATATGGATACAAGGCGTCCTTTCTGGATTTCTTTCCCACGGAGTATCCTACCGGAGGCATCGGAGACTATCGGGAGAGCTGTCTGGATGTCCGGAGCGGGAGCGGCAGCATCGGATGAGAACTCCAGTTCGAAGACTATCGGCTCCTCCGGGGCGAACCGTGCCTTCCGGGCCTTCCGGCTTCCTTTGGGAAGGAGGACGAAGTGGAGACGCTGGAGCTTGTGTGCAGGGATGCGTTTCTGAACCTTCAGGTTACGCCGTCCTATTCGGTGTTCGCGGATACGGATATCATCACCCGGAGTGTCCGGGTGGAAAACTGCGGAGAGCAGCATCTGAAGCTGGAGAAGGCGTACAGCATCTGCCTGGACATGGACAACCGGGACTTTGAGATGTTGACGCTGGTGGGAAGCTGGGCGAGAGAGCGCCATATTCAAAGAGGCGGGCTCCGTTTCGGAAAGCGGAATCTTGACGACAGTTCCCTGGGAGACTGGACGGTGAACGAAGAGAAGATCACCTCCGGGCTTCCGGATCTGGTGGAAAAGATCAATAAGATCGGTCTGCAGTTCGGGATCCGATTCGAGCCGGAGATGATCTCGCCGGATTCGGACCTTTATCGGGCGCATCCGGACTGGGCGATCCGGATCGCGGGGAGGACGCCTTCTCAGAGCAGAGCCCAGTATGTGCTGGAACTGTCGCGGTACTGCGGTTATCTGGTTCCTTCAAAGCAGGGAGATTTTGTAAGCCGGCTGTACCATTTTGTCAGAGTTGGGTAATAATAGAAACGTGGATGGAGGAAATGATGGGTAAAGTAAGACTTGTGGATATTGCCAATGCGGTGGGGGTCAGTACGGTGACAGTACACAACGCCCTCACCGGGCAGAAGGGTGTAAGCGAGAGTCTGCGGGAGCAGATACAGAAGGCGGCGGAGGAACTGGGATACGAGAACCACAGAAAGGCCCGGCCCAAAGCGGAGCAGACGGAGGATTTTCAGAAGATCGGCGTGCTGATCGCGGAGCGGTATCTGGGAAATCATACGACCTATTACTGGAAACTCTATCAGGAGCTGGCCCTTGCCGCCACGGAAAAGCAGTGCTATACCACCATCGAAACGCTGAAGAACGGAGACGGGGGACAGCATCTGGAGCTTCCTCAGATGGTGCTCCAGAACAAGGTGGAGGGACTGATCATCGTCGGGGAAATCGACAAGCAATACATCCGCAGGCTGCGGGAGGCGGTGACCATACCGGTGGTGTTCCTGGATTTTTACGACCATGAACTGGCAAATGACGCGGTGATCGCGGATAATTTCTACGGAATGTACCAGATGACGGAGGTGCTTCTGGAGAGAGGAATGAAAGAGATCGGATTTATCGGTTCTATCTATTCCACCAGCAGCATCATGGACCGCTACTGCGGCTTTATGAAGGCCATGACGCAGCACCGGCTGAACGTGCATCCAAAGTGGCTGATCGAGGACCGGAACGCCCAGGGGATCGTGGAATTTGAACTGCCCCGAAGACTTCCGGAAGCCTTCGTCTGCAACTGCGACCTGGTGGCGGGGATGCTGGTATACAAGCTGAACGAACGGGGGCTGAAAGTGCCGGACGACGTGTCGGTGGTGGGATTCGACAATTTCCTCTATCCGGGTTATGCGGACATGAAGATCACCACCTATGAGGTGAATACAAAAGCCATGGTGCGGGTGGCCATCAAAAAACTGATGAAGCAGTTCAAAAATCCCAATTCCGGCAGAGGGCTGGAGATCGTATCCGGACATGTGGTGATGAAAAACAGCGTGCGCAGAAATGTGCCTTAGGGCATGTGGGGAGGTTTTTGATGATATTTTCAAAAGTACTGCAGTCTCTGCAGAATGTGCACGGAATCATGCAAAGATGGATCGGACAGATTCTGCCAAACCCGGGGAAACGCCGGTCGTGGGAAATTCTGCGGCTTATCCGTCATAAATATCATGAGGAAGAAACAGGGACCGAGGCCGGAACAACTGCGTCAAAAAAGAGTCTGCCAGGAAAATCAAAGCGCTTTCTGAATATCTTATGGGAAGAGTGGAAAGAGCGTAAATGGCTGTCTGTTATCTGCCATCCGGCTTTTTTGCAAAGGCAGTACAGCCCGGAGGTTCTGGCAGGGCTTTGCGGTTTCCTGCAGAAAGAAAGCCAGGTTCGCCCGGAAGGGATCGGGCAGGAGCTGTACTTTGCCCTGTGCACTGCCTATGGATTTTTCATGGATATAGACGATAAGGCGGCGGCTGACAGGCAGGCGAAGCCGGCGGTGTCGCCTGAGGCAAAAAGCGGGTATGTCCGTATGAAAGGGCTGCTTGCGGTACACCCCAGTCACCGGGAATATGTGCAGGATCTCCAGTGCTGGTCTGACCTGAAAGAAGAGCGCCGTTTCTTTTCTTTCTGCCAGGAGGCGTGCTGCTGCTGGCAGGGCACGGGAGATCAGGAACAGCAGGCCGCCTTTGCGGAGAATTTTTCGGATACGGCGGAGCAATGGCTGCTGATGTCCTCCCTCCCGGATTCCGATATGGAATTTGTCCTCCGCAATCTCTGCAGTCTGCCGCAGCCTTTGTTTTCTCGGCAGTTGGCGGCGAAAATGCAGGAATATGCGCATCTGCGCAGTCAACAGCAGGAATTTTTCCAGGCGTTTGTGGACGTGCTGGACCATACGGGGGAAGGGCATTCCGGCCATGAATGCGGATATGTGCCGCATATGCATCGCTTCCGCGCGCTGAAGGCACGGTATGGTACTGCGGGAAGCTGGAAAAAGCTCCTGTGTAGCCGCAGTTTCCTGAACGATTTCCGCGACTGGGTGCTGCACACGCGCCATGGAGACTATGTCAGCTCCTGGCCCAGGTATCTGGAATACTACGGGTGGCGGGAGGTGCGCAGCCAGTTCGACGGCATCTCTCCTTTTGAGGAAGAACTGCTTGCGTGGTTTAAGAACGATCTGTACTTCACAGAGTACGAAAAGCGTTTTCAAAGGGAACTGGTATGGAAAGAGCAGCAGATAGAAAAGGCTTATTTTCGTGAACTGTTCCCCCTGCCGGAACAAAGCACGGAAAAGCTTGAGGTGCTCCGCAGGGCAGAGCAGGGGAAGCCGATCGGCCCAAAGAAGGCATCAGAAGCGCTCAGCGGACTGTATGCGTATGATGAAACGGCGCTGCGCCGCCTGACACAGGTGACCAATGCCATGGTGCATTTTAATTTCCTTCTGGGCGCGTCAAAGGACAGAGGAGAGGCGGCATGGGGAGACGCGGTCTGCTTTCTGGAGGATGAGGTCCTGATCTGCCGCAGGGAGGAAAACGGAACCTGCCGCTTAACCCACGCCGCTTTTTTTGACCTGATTTCCCACATTGTCGACAGCAAGGCGGACTGTCACCTTACGCATAAAAAATCGTTCTATACGGATGAATTTATAGAGACTGTCTGTAAAAACATGTATCTGTACGAATGTTATATATCCGGCATGAAATGATGCAGACCGATCGACTTTCTCGCCTTGGTATCAATGAATGTTATGATGATTATGACAGGAAATCTGTAATTGAAACAACGGATCATGCTTTTAAGATTACGCTTCCTGATATCAACTTCTGCACAGAAGGACAAAAAGCTCCAAATAACGCTAAAACAGGTGGTTCTATCCGTGTGATAAAAAGAGCAGAATGAATAAATGCTGTTTTGGAATTGTGTCGCAGCAGAGGTTCTGTTGTCTGCAGCGATACAGAAAAGGCGCTTGGAGTATCCCGATCCACAGCAATTCTGCTTTTGCGGGAGTTAACCGAAAAAAAGGAAAAGCCAAAAATCTGCGATATTATGAGAAAAAATAAAAGAGCGGTTAAAATCATATCACTCAGATATGGATTTTACGCAGATGCAGAGCCGATGAACCTGTGAAACAGGATCACAGTTTATCGGCTCTGTTTTATTTTCAGTAGTTAATTAAATAGTAGTTTAAATTAAAAATATTTTAATGAATGAAACTATAAATAAATTGTGCAAAACCTATAAAACAATGGAATATTTGTTGCAAAATAGAGAAAAAGCATTTTGTTTTAATTGCTGATTGCAAAATCTGAAAAAACGTTAAAATTAAATTAACTTAAAAATGAAACAAAATAAGTGAAAGTGAGACTAAAAAATAAAGCTGAACAAAAGAGTTTTAAGTTTAGGACTTGCGGCGGTCATGACCGTAGCGCTGACTGCATGCGGAGGAGGAAACAAAGGAGCAGACAAAGCTGCAGCGAATGTAAATCTTCCGTCCATCGATTCCATTACACTGAGTACGGCAGATACGCCGGGAGACTATACGGACCTGACGGCGAGCATCAGGGTGCTGACCAACCGTACGGATATCGTGGACACGGTGTACAAGGGATATGCAGAGCAGTTTATGGAGCTGTACCCGAACATTACCGTAGAATATGAAGGCATGGGACGCTTACACGGATATCGTGTGTATCGGAGATCCGGATTTCAAGAATAAGATGCCTCATATGAAGGATCTGTTTGCGAAGAAGGACGACATGACCGGACCTTACGCCGTGTACTATCTGATGTACGAGGCGGTTGCCCGCCAGCTGATCGAGGAAGATCTGGCAAGTACCGACTGGGAATCCTCCAAGGGCGCCATCAACAAGGGTGGGATCGCCAGCATGGTGCCTGGTTCCTGGGCTGTGCAGCAGTGCAGAGATCAGGGGGAGACTCCGGAAGATGTAAAATATATGCCGTTCCCGATCACGGTAAACGGTAAGAGATATGCCAGCGCAGGCGACAACTATGGATTCGGTATCAACAACAAGGCGGCCGAGGATAAGGCAATCTGATTGCGGAGATCCAGCAGAACGCCAACGTAACCTACCGGGTATATGATTATGGAAGAAAGGGAGCGGACGGGAAAGAACGCGAACTTCACATAGAGAAAGCGCTGTATCCTGCGATTATTTTACGGTTGACAAGATCGTGCTGGACGGGCAGAGAATGAAACGGATGTTCGGGGAGATTGACCAGTCTTCCTTTGCGTACTGGCAGAGAGGGAGAAAAGGGGGATGGACAGCCTGAAGGAAGCGGCGCCCCTTTAAGCGGTGTTCGGGCTGACGGCGTTTCTGAATACGAAGATCGTAAGAAAACGGACAGGGAAGGCGGCGGATGATTGACAGAGACTTTGGAAGAGGATACAATGGGAAGGAAGCAGAGGCGGGCAGTTCGGAAAGGCAATGGTCAGAAAGGCCGAAAAGGTGCTGAAAACCGGATTTTGAGATGGAGGAAAACAGATGGATTACAGAGACAAATACAGGCAGTGGTGCACGGATCCGATTTTTGACGAGGCGACCAGGGCGGAGCTTCGGGAGATCGCCGGGCAGGAAAAGGAAATCGAGGACCGGTTTTACAGGGACCTGTCCTTTGGGACCGGAGGGCTTCGGGGCGTGATCGGAGCCGGGACAAACCGGATGAACATCTATACGGTGACAAAAGCGACCCAAGGGCTGGCGAACTATATCCGGAAGCAGGGTGGAGAAGAGAAGGGCGTGGCCATTGCCTTCGATTCCCGGAACATGTCCGTGGAATTTTCCGAGAAGGCAGCGCTCTGCCTGAACGCCAACGGGATCCGTACCTATCGCTTTGAGACGCTGCGCCCCACGCCGGAGCTTTCCTTTGCGCTGCGGGAGCTTGGCTGTATCGCGGGCATCGTCATCACGGCCAGCCACAACCCGCCGGAGTACAACGGCTATAAAGTGTACTGGGAGGACGGCGCTCAGATCACGGCGCCAAAAGATAAAGAGATTATCGCGGAAGTAAACGCGGTGACGGATTTTGCGTCCATCCGGATGATGGAACGGGCGGAGGCGGAGGAAAAAGGGCTGTTCCGGGTCATCGGGCAGGAGATCGACGACCGTTATATGGAAGAACTGAAAAAGCTGGTCTTAAGTCCGGAATCCATCCGGAAGACGGCGGACAGCCTGAAGATCGTCTATACGCCCCTTCACGGCACCGGCAATCTTCCGGTGCGCAGAGTGCTTCGGGAACTTGGATTTACCAACGTGCAGGTGGTGCCGGAACAGGAACTGCCGGACGGTAATTTTTCCACCGTGTCTTATCCCAATCCGGAGGACCCGAAGGCGTTTGCGCTGGCGCTTCAGCTGGCGGAGGAGACGGATGCGGACTTGGTGCTGGCCACGGACCCGGATGCGGACCGGCTGGGAGTCTATGCAAAAGATACAAAAACAGGGGAATACATTCCCTTTACTGGAAATATGTCCGGGCTTTTGATCGCAGAGTACGAGCTGAGTGTGCGAAAAGAACTGGAACGGCTGCCGAAGAACGGCGCGCTGGTGAAGACCATCGTCTCTTCAGACATGGCGGACGGAATCGCGAAAGAGTACGGCGTGGAGGTCATCGAGGTGCTCACCGGATTTAAATACATCGGGGAACAGATCAAATTTTTTGAGCAGACCGGATCGCACGAATATCTGTTCGGCTATGAGGAGAGTTACGGATGCCTGGTGGGAACCCACGCGAGAGACAAAGATGCAGTCGTGGCGGTCATGGCGCTCTGCGAAGCGGCCGCCTATTATAAGGAAAAGGGACTGACGCTGTGGGACCAGATGCTGCGTATCTATGAGAAATACGGTTATTACAAGGAGGATCTGGTCTCCATCACGATGAAAGGCGTGGATGGAGCAGAGCGGATCCAGAAGATTCTGGCGGATATGAGAAAGGAGCCGCTTCAGAAAATTGGAGCGTATGATGTCGTTGCGCTCCGGGATTATAAGGCGGATACCCGTCTGGAGCTGGCGACCGGAAAAGTGACGCCCACAGGCCTTCCGAAATCCAACGTCCTCTACTATGAGCTGGAGGGCGGGGCGTGGTGCTGCGTAAGGCCCTCCGGGACAGAGCCCAAGGTAAAATTCTACATGGGCGTGAAAGAAGGAAGTCTGGACGCGGCAGAAAAGGCGCTGGAAGGACTGAAGGCGGCCATGACGGAGATCGTAAAATAACAGGATGCAAAAGCAGAGTCCCGGGCGCAGGGAAGCCTCGGGGCTCTGCTTTTGCCGGAAACAGGAAGAAAGGAGAATCAGAAATGGCATATACAGTAAATCGGGCAGGTTTTGGCAGGTTCGCTTCCTGCATGGACAGGGCGCGTCGGGGGCAGAATTTCATTATGTGAACGCTGGGATCGGAGGTATGGGCTGCCGTGTATCAGTATCCGCGATACGGTATATCAGAGGATGAAAGAGGGAACATATACGATGGAGGAACTGACTTTGGACGGTCTTCATCCGAATGACAGAGACCATGCTGTATTACTGGATGGGGAATTTGAGGATTTGAATTTCTGTATGGAACGTGCTATACTGGGATATATACCATACGAAGGTATGGCGGCTGCGGGACCGGCGTATACTGCAGAGTTCCGGGCCGTATCCAAAGCATGAGCAGGAGGTAATGGACATGATGTTGGAAGAATCGATCCGAATACTGGCAATGCAGGAGGAGATCCTGCAGTTTTCTCATTTCACCAATGAAGACGCCTGGGAGCTGGGCAGCCTGATGGTGGCGGAAGCGGCAAGAAACCATCTTCCGGTAGCCATCAGCATCCGGCTGAATAACGGTTACACGGTATTCCAGTACGGATTTAAAGGGACGAACTATAACAACGAGCAGTGGATAACAAGAAAACATAATACAGTGCGGACCATGGAGATGAGCAGTCTGCGGCTGTTTATGCTGCTGAAAAAGAATCAGGAGACGCTGGAATCCCACGGGCTGAACGAGACGGAGTATGTGGCGCGGGGCGGGGGGTTCCCGATCCGTGTGGCAGGAGCCGGAGTGATCGGAAGTGTGCTTGTGTCCGGTCTGGATCATATGGCGGATCATGAATTTGTGTCTGCATGCATGAGCCAGTATCTGCGGATCGACGGAATTCCGCGCCTGCCGGTGTCATTCTGAGACGGAAAGATACCAGGGACAGGTTCCCGGGAAAGAAACGAAAAAAGAGGGAGTGTTGTAAAACGCTCCTGTCCGTTTGCTGAACAAACGGGCAGGAACGTGTTTTGCAACACTCCTTTCTTTTGGTGCAGAAAATGTTTTAACAGCTGCAGGCGTCAGGACCGTTGAAGAAGACGCAATCTGTGGAACCGGCCGTTCTGCCGTTATCTGCAAAACCACGCCTTCATGGAAGCGAGTACCTGTACCAGTTCTTCCTCTGTAATAATATAGGGGACCATGGCGTACAGGTAATTCAGGAACGGACGGCTGAAGACCCCGCGTTCATAAGCGAACTGCTGATAACCCTTCAGAACAGCCGGATCATAAACTTCCATGCAGACACAGCCGCCCATAATACGGATTTCTTTGATCCGCGGATCCGTGAAGCCGTAAAGTTCCCGGCGGGTGACGGCTTCGATTTTCCGGATTCTGCTTATGTAATCGCCCTGTTCAAACAGTTCGATGGACTTTAAAGCTGCGCTGCAGGCAAGCGCGTTTCCCATGAAAGTCGGACCATGCATCAGCGCTTTATCCGGATCGTCGTCATAGAATCCATCATAGACCTTCTGGTTTGCTACAGTGACTGCATGACCGATATAGCCTCCGGTCAGCGCTTTTCCAAGGACCAGGATGTCCGGCAGCACCAGGTCTGCCACGAACCGGTTGCCGGTCCGGCCAAAACCGGTCGCCACCTCGTCAAAGACCAGAAGGACGCCGTACCGGTCGCACAGTTCCCGCGCCCGCTTCAAAAATGCAATATCGTACATGCGCATGCCGCCGGCGCCCTGCAGAAGCGGCTCCACGATGAAACAGTTCAGCTCTTCATGACAGAGCTCGAATGCTTTTTCCAGGGCCGGGATTTCTGTGGGAATATGTAGGACATGGGGACTGTCTCCGTAGGCTTCCAGAATGAAATGATAATCTTCATCGTCGCCCACCTCCATGGTTTTGAAGGTGTCGCCATGGTAAGCATGGGAGAGGGACAGAACCCTGGTCCGCTGCATTTCTCCACGATTGACATAATATTGAAGCGCCATTTTGAGGGCAACTTCCACAGCCACACTGCCGGAATCGGAGAAAAAGCAGTAGTTAAGATCACCGGGAAGCCATTCCTCCAGCCTGTCCGAGAGCTTCTGCACCGGTTCGTGGGTCAGTCCGCCCAGCATTACATGGGAGAAATGTTCCGCCTGAGACCGGATGGCTTCTGTGAGAACCGGGTGTTTATAGCCATGGATTACACTCCACCAGGAAGAGACGGAATCGATCATCCGGTTGTCTTCGGTAAAGAGCCAGACGCCTTCGGCATCCGTGATTTTATAAGGGTCTTTCATTGTCTTCATCTGTTGGTAAGGGTACCAGATCATGGAAAAATACCTCCGTAACTGTTTGGTGCCGCTTTTGCGGCACATCTTTTTTGCGGGCAGCAGGCCGGGAAGGGGGATGCCGGCGGATGATACACGAAGATTCGCTCTGCAACGGTTACGGAGCCTGTGTATCATAAAGGGAGAACAGCGTCTCCGGATCCATGGCAAGTTCCGTATCGCCGTCCTGCACACAGGCAAGGACTTTAAGGCCGGTCCGGTGCTCGCACATGCGCAGATTATCTTCTTCCATCACATGACCCGGATGAAAATGATTCAAAATGATTCCTTTGACGGCAATGTTTTTCGCACGCATATATTCTGCAGTCAGAACGACGCTGTTGATCGTTCCAAGACCTGCGTCTGCGACAAGGAGACAGGAAAGATCCAGCTTTCGGATCACATCTTCCAGCCAGAGTTCACCTTCATCAAAGCATATGGGACAGAGAATGCCTCCGCTTCCCTCCATGGTAACAAAATCATACCGGGAGCAGAGAGCCTGAAACCCTTTTTTTACGGTTTCCATCTGCACCGGATGCCCTTCCAGACGGGAAGCCAGATGAGGAGAGACAGCTGCTTCATAGATATAGGGGCACATGGTGTCGGGAGTCTGGTCGATGCCGGAGATTTCCCTGACATACTGTGCGTCTCCAGAGATCAGGCTTCCGTCCGGGCACCGCTCGTTTCCGCTCATGGCGGCCTTGTAATAGGCGGCGTGTTTCCCGCTGTCTTTTAATTTTTTCAGAATGAGTCCGGTGACATAGGTCTTTCCCACGTCGGTACCGGTCCCTGTGATAAATAACGTTTTAGCCATTGCACAACCTCGCTTCAAATCCCAGTTTTTTTATCAGTTCCATGTCGGTTTCCACGGTGATTCCGGCAGTGGTCAGCATATCGCCGGAGATGGCGGCGTTGGCACCGCTTTGAAAGCATGCCTCCCCCTGATCGCCCAGCAGTCCTCTGCCTCCGGCCAGACGGATGGAGGCGTCCGGGATCAGAAAGCGGAAGACGGCCGCACACCGGCAGGCTTCTTCGGCAGTCAGAGGCCGGTTGTGCTCATAAGGGGTTCCGGGTATGGGATTCAGCAGATTCATGGGGATGGATTTCACGCCCAGTTCCCGTGCGGTCAGTACCATGTCAATCCGGTCTTCCATGGTCTCGCCCAGTCCCAGGATCCCGCCGGAGCAGACAGACAGTCCGGCCCGCTTTGCTGCTTTTAAGGTTTCGATCTTTTCGTCATAGGTATGTGTGGTGCAGACTTCCGGGAAATACCGCCTGGAAGACTCCAGGTTGCAGTGCACCCGGGAAGCGCCGGCTTCTTTGACCTTTCGAAACTGTTCTTCTTTTAACAAACCAAAAGACACGCACACCTCAATGGAAGTCTCTTTTTTGATCGTGCGGATGCTTTCGCATACCTGATCCACTTCTTTGTCAGAAAGCTTTCTTCCGGATGTGACGATGGAGTAGCGCAGGACGCCCCGTGCATCGTTATATTTTGCGCCCTCCAGCAGCTGCCCGGTATCCAGCAGCGGATAAGTTTCTGAACAGGCTGTATGATAATGAACGCTCTGTGCGCAGTATTTACAGTCTTCGGAACAGCGTCCGCACTTTCCGTTGATGATGGTACAAAGGTCAAATCCATTGCCGCATATTTTTCCGCGGATCTCATTGGCAGCTGCGGTCAGTTCTTCCAAAGGGGCATCTGCCAGCAGAAGCGCTTCTTCGCGGTCTGTCTGTCCGCCTTCCAGTATCTTTTTTTTCAATTCATCTACAATATTCATAGGAACCTCCTGACGTGGTATGCGACTGCTCCGCCGCGCCGCTCTGTTATGCGGCATCTGTATCCGGGCTCTACATGTTTGCAATCGCCGGTTTCAGACGTTTTGCAAGTCCTGCGGCCAGGAAGCACAGACAGATATCGCCTGGTACCGCCAGCAGAAAACAGTAGAGAAACAGAGGCCACAGGCCGATGGGAGCGTCGATCACGAAATTGCTGATGATATAATAATAGAACATTCCCATGATATATACAACCGCAAGTCCGGCAAAATTTGCTGCCAGCACTCTGCCGAAGGTCAGCCGTTCCAGTCCCTCCGTCATCTTTCCGGTGAGGTAGCTTCCTGCCACAAAGCCGATGATATAACCAAAGCTTGGTTTCAGAAGATACCAGAATCCGCCGCCCTCTGCAAAGATCGGAAGACCGATAAGACCCAGAAGGGCGTAAAGCCCGACGCTGGCGGCTCCCAGCCGTCCGCCCAGCAGAAGGCCTGCCATCATGGTGAACAGAAACTGCAGGGTAAAGGGGACCACCGGTATGGGGATCTTGATAAAAGCGCCGACGGCAGTCAATACGGTGAACAGGGCACAGAGTGTCATTTCTCTGGTAGTGATCTTTTTTTTCATGATGATATACGCTCCATAACATTTGTGGTTGACTTTTCCAGCCGCTATCTTAACAGAAAAAAAGATAATTGTCAACCGTTATATAAAAATGGTTAACAATCATCGGTTTCGATGGATGCTTTTCAGACGCCTGCCAGTATCCTCCGATGGATGTTTTTCCGGCTGCATTTCACATCCGCGTCGGACATCCGGATGGCGTGGGTATGAAAAACAGCCTTTTCAGAGAAAATAATAGAAAAGCTGCATAAAAAGTTTGCTAATTTTCTTAACATTATGTATAATATCTATAAAAGAAATCGGATGGAGCGATTCACAGGCACCGGAGAGCTCCAATCACGGGTAAAGGAGGATTTCCAATATGGAAAAACGTATTTTTAAAATTGTATCCCCCATAGACAGTAAAGTGTCTCTGCGGGTGATTCCGGGTCATTTTGTGACGTCACATTCCCATATCAACTATTATGTGGATCTGACCATGTCTCAGGCGCGCCAGAGCGAGGCGGAAGCGGCGGCAAGGATTCTGGCAAGAAAATATGAGAGCAGCACGGTGGTTGATACGATCATCTGTCTGAACAGCTGCCAGGTCATCGGCGCTTATCTGGCGCAGGAGCTGACCAAGGGCGGAATTATGAGCCTGAATGCGCACAACACCATCTATATTACGGCGCCGGAGCAGGATATCAACGGCCAGATGATCTTCCGCGACAACTCCAAGCCCATGGTGCAGGGGAAGAATATTCTGATCCTCTCCACCTCCATCACCACCGGCGTGACGCTTGAGAAGGCGATCCGCAGCGTGGAGTATTACGGCGGAATGGTACGGGGAATCGCTTCGATCTTCAGCTTTGTCAAAGAAGCGCATGGAGTGGAAGTCAACAGTATCTTCAATGCCAACGATATGACCGGATATGCGTCCTTTGATGAGAAGGACTGCCCGATGTGCAGGACCGGACAGAAGATCGATGCAATCGTCAACGGATTCGGATACAGTAAGCTGTAAAAGAGTTCAGAAATCAGAAGGAAAACATATGGTGCAGGGGCCGGACAGCCCCTGCATTTTATCAATATGGCCGGTATTTGAAAATGGCCGGAAAGTATGAGAAACGGAACATATATTGAGAAACGTGCAGGAGCCGGGAGGGGAACAGAAGATGGGGCTTACACATTTTGATGAACATGGAAAAGCAGTCATGGTAGATGTGACGGAAAAGCAGGATACGGTTCGGGAGGCGACGGCGATGGGGAAGGTCACGGTCAGCCGGGCGGTCTACGATGCGGTAGAACAGGGAAAGATCGGAAAGGGAGATGTGCTTGGAGTTGCCACGACGGCGGGGATCATGGGTGCCAAGCGGACGGCGGAGCTGATCCCCATGTGCCATATTCTGCCGATCACCAACTGCCGGGTGCGTTTTGAGATGATACCGGAGGAACTGGCCATCTGCTGCTGGTGCACGGTGAAGGTGACCGGGAAGACAGGCGTGGAGATGGAAGCGCTGACCGGAGTGAGCACGGCGCTTCTGACCGTCTATGACATGTGCAAGGCGCTGGATAAGACCATGGAGATCGGTGAAATCTGTCTTTGCAGAAAAACCGGCGGAAAGAGCGGACTGGTGGAGAACCCGGGGAAACGTATGCCCATGGAGATGAAATAACGGGAAGACATTACCCGCCGATCTGGGACATTCGTCGTTCTTCCGCAGGACCTTCGAGCGCAGTAAAATGAAACTGGTGTTCTTCCGGCTTTTTGAGAATCGCCCGTTCCATTGCCGCAAGGATGGAACTGTCGGAATGGCCTGAACGCAGCATGGAACAAAGATCAATGCCGTTCTCGTAATACAGACAGAGCTTTAAAAGCCCGTCGGAGGTCAGACGTACGCGGTTGCAGGTGCTGCAGAATTTGCCGTGGATGGCATCAATAAAACCAATACACCCTTTGAAACCGGGAAGATAAATATAGGCTGCCGGACCATTGCCCCGGTGTTCATGGACCTGGACGTAATCCGGATATGTCTCCGAAAGCATGGACAAAAGTTCCTGACGGCTGCAGCCTCTGTACTGCCGTCCGGAACCAATGGGCATGATCTCGATAAAACGTACATCCACCTGATAATCCCTGGCCAGATGGACAAGTGACAGGAATTCGTTTTTATTGATGTCCTGCAGAAGAACAGAGTTCACTTTGGTTCGGATGCCGGATGCCTGGCAGGCGACAACAGAGTCCATGACTCTGGAAAATTCCGGGCGTCCGGTGATCCGCTCAAAGGTCTGTTCATTGAGGGTATCCAGACTGATGTTGATGCCGTCAAGACCGATCTTTTTCAGTTCGGGAAGATGGCCGGACAGAAGCGTGCCGTTGGTAGTAAGGGTCACCTGTTCCGTTGCAGGAAGTTCTTTCAGATTTTTTAAAAAGGCCAGACAGCCTTTGCGTACAAGGGGTTCTCCGCCGGTTACTTTGAATTTGCGGATTCCAAGTTCACCGGCCAGGCGGCAGATGTGCAGAATCTCTTCAAAGCGCAGGATTTTTTCGTGCGGGATGGACGGAATGTCCTCCGGCATACAGTATTTACAACGAAGATTACATCGATCTGTGATAGAGATACGCATATAATCAATGGTTCGTCCATGTGAATCCTTCATTTGCTGTTCTCCTGTCCGGCATTTTGCCATGTTGTCTTATACAAATATATAGTGATATTATAACAAAAAAACCGAAAAAAGTATATCATATTTTGTTTAAAAAAGCGATATGATGTGATATAATAGGAAATGAGTTGAACAAATATCACAAAACAAAGGAGAACTACTATGAAAAAGCAAAGACAGTTACTGGCAATGATACTGGCAGCTTCCATGCTGGCAGTGTGTGTTACCGGCTGCGGAGGCAAAGAGGATCCGGCGCCGGAGGAGACGCCTGCAGAGGTGTCTGAGGAAACGCCGGAAGAGAGCGCAGGGGAGGAAGCAGAAGTTCCGGAAGAGACTTCTGATGAGACGGCAGCGCCTGCAGAGAAAAAGGGGGTACTGATGATGGCAACTACCACCAGTACGGCGGATACCGGTCTTCTGGACTATCTGGCTCCGATTTTCCTGGCGGATACCGGATGGGAACTTCAGTGGAGTGCGGTTGGAACCGGCGAGGCGCTGAAGATGGGTGAGAACGGGGATGTGGATATAGTTCTGGTCCATGCAAAAGCCAGTGAGGAAGAATTTGTTGCAGGTGGTTTCGGTGTGGAACGTTTCCAGGTGATGTACAATGATTTCGTTGTGGTCGGACCGACGGAGCCGGTTGCTCCGACGGACGACATTGAAACGCTGTTCAAGACGATTCAGGAGGATCAGCTGACTTTTGTATCCCGCGGAGATGATTCCGGTACAGACAAGAAGGAAAAGGGAATCTGGAAGAAGCTGGAGATTGACCCGTCAGAGAATCCCAATTATCTGGAGTCCGGGCAGGGGATGGGTGCGACGATCACCATGGCGGACGAAAAAGGTGCATATTGTCTGACTGACAGAGGCACCTGGCTGAAGATGAAGACGGATGCGGATGTGGAGCTCCAGCTGGATATCCTATGCGAAGGCGCGTCGGATCTTCTGAACCAGTACGGGATCATCGCAGTCAGTCCGGAGAAATATCCGGAACTCAACAACGAAGCTGCCAATGATATGATCGAGTGGATTTGTTCTGAGGAAGTTCAGGAACTGATCGGAAACTATGGTGTAGACCAATATGGAGAAGCATTGTTTACTCCGAATGCGAATGAATAAAAAAAGAACAGGGGTTGCAGCAGCAGCCCCTCTTTTTCTTTCAGGGGGATGGTATGCAGGTTTTTAAAGATATTTTAGATACGGTTTTTTCGGATGTGGGTGTCTTTGATGCGGTCTGTGTGACATTTCAGCTGGCGTTTGGAGCCACCTTTCTTTCTTCCGTACTGGGAATCATACTGGGACTTTTACTGGAACGCGTCAGATTTGCAGGCAAACGGATCGTAGTCCGCATCAACCGGACGCTTATGGGAGTTCCGCCGGTAGTGATCGGCCTGGTCGTTTATATGATCCTGATGCGGCGGGGGCCCCTTGGACGGCTGAACATGCTGTTCACCGTCCGGGGGATGATACTGGCGCAGGTACTGATTATCACACCGATCATCTGCGGGATGACCTATACAAGTCTGATCTCCAGGGCGCCTGCGATCCGTACCTTTGCAAAAACGATGGGAGCAGGACCTGTGCAGACCCAGTGGCTGGTGATCCGGGAACTGAAAAAAGAACTGTATTTTGCAGTCATTACCGGTTTCGGACGTTCCATCAGTGAAGTGGGAGCGGTGATGCTGGTTGGAGGGAATATCAAAGGACATACACGGACCATGACAACGACGATTTCGCTTCTGAAAAGCCAGGGAATCTTTACAGAAGGGCTCACACTCGGCGTCCTGCTGCTGATCATGGCGTTTATTATCCAGAGCCTTGCCGATTTCTTTCAAAGGGGAGAAAAAACAGATGAAAATTACTGATTTGCAGAAGAAACAGGGGGATTTTCGGATGAAAATCGATTCCCTTACGCTGGAAAGCGGAAAGATTCACGGGATTATCGGCGGAAACGGATGCGGGAAGACGACGCTCTGCAAGCTGATCATGGGGATTTTGAAGCCGGATCAGGGTTTTGTAGATTATGAAGGACTGGATCCGGGAAAGATAACCATGACCGCACAGCGCCCTTATTTTATTCAGGGAAGTGTATATGAAAATATCTGCTATCCTTTGAAAGTAAGACGAATCCGTCCGGATGGGCAGAAGATCGACAAGTGGCTTGCCCGCTGCGGGCTTCTGGAAAAAAAATATCAGTATGCAAGGAGTCTCTCCAGCGGCGAACAGCAGAAGGTATCCATGATACGGGCGCTGATTTTTGATCCGGAATTTGTTATGATTGACGAAACACTGTCGAATCTGGATCCTGAGAATCTGGAGCTGTTCGAAAATGTGATCTTTGATATTCAAAAAAAGCGGAAGATTACGTGGCTTTTCATCAGCCATCGTCTTGCGCATATCTACAAAATGTGTGATGTACTGCATTTTATGCATGAAGGAACCGTTCTGGCAAGCGGCGAAAAAAACAGGATTTTATTTGAGACAGAAGATGAAAGGATCCGCCGGTTTGTGGCAAATGAGGTCATAAAGATGGAGGGTTCTGTATAGAAATCCCCCTGCGTCGGCAGCTTTGAACAGACACAGGGGAACTTTATGCAAAATTTGAAGATATCACAGTTCTACGCAGAGGATTTCTGTTTCCATATGAAGTAAATCCACGTAGAGGATTCTGCCGTTCAGGACATCTTCCCGTCCGCACAGGTATTTTACGGCCTCAGAAGCCTGAAAGGCGGCACAGGCTGCAGGAGTGAAGGACAGGGCGCTTTTCTCAACAGGCTCTGTACCATGACCGCACAGAAGATCAAGCATACTGCTTCCCGGCATGATCAGGCTGATCTGCGCATACCATCCCTGGATCGCCCCATAGACAAAGGGGATTCCAAGTTTTGCACACTGCCTGCCGATCAGCCTTCTGGCTGCCAGACTGTCGACTGCGTCAAGGACAAGGTCATGGCCCTTTAACAGTTCTTCGGAATTATCTTCGGTCAGAAAGGAATCAACGGCGGTTACTGTTATTTTGCTGTTAACGGCAGCTGCGCGTGCTTTGGCAGTTTGTATTTTGGAGGAACCGATGCTGGATTCATCGCTTAAAAGCTGCCGGTTCAGATTGCTTTCTTCAAAACAGTCTCCGTCAATAACCGTAATATGCCCGATTCCGATCCGCAGAAAATATTCCAGGAGATAGCCGCCAAGACCGCCGCATCCTGCGATGCACACACGTTTTCCGGACAGGCTTTCCTGTTCTTCTTTTGATAATGCGTTCAGATTCCGCTCATATCTTGCTTTCATTATCTCATTCCTTATGGAACTGCTCCTGCAGTCCGGGGCCTGTTCAGCCTCCTCCTACTGGAGGAAAGACGGCAAGGACATCTCCGTCCTTTACAGGATCCTGTGTTTTACTGTGGAAGCCGTTGATAAGAAAGATGGAAACTTCTTCTTCGGGTATCTGAAATTCTTTCAGAATATCAGTTCCACAGCTGTATTTGTCTCCTTCGAGAAAGAAGATCTTGCCTCTTCCTTCCCGAAGGGTTGCAAACAGTCTGACCTCAATCATTTCCCGACACACTCGTCAAGGCCGAGTTTCTTCAGGGTCTCATCGGTCGGGAATGCATCTACCCATCCTCTTGCCTCATAGTACTGCGGCAGGGTGAGGGCGATCTTCGATGTCATGCCTTTGGACGGACCATCCGGAATCGGCTCTTCCTGAAGGCGTTTCGGAAGTCTGTCATCTTCCGGTTTCATTCCGGCAGCTTTATTGAACATTCTTTCAATATTGTAGATCCGGTCGCCGACCGTCAGAAGTTCTTCCGTCGTATAGGTGGTTCCGGTTGCGGCATTCAGCAGGTCGGCGTATTCCTGTGCTCCCATGGCAAAGGAGGTAAACAGGCAGTTGCCCATGGAGTCGATGACGGCGGTCAGATCCTGGAAGGTCTTCGCCCACGCCGCCTTATCGTCCGTTACCGTACGGTCGAGCTGCTCGGGAAGTCCCAGTACCTCGGGGCTGATCATATATCCGCGTACATGACATCCGCCGCGGTTGGAGGTGGCATATGTAATACCGATGCCCTGGATTCCCCGTGCATCGTATGCCGGCATCTCCTGTTTCTTGACGGACATGGAGATCTCCGGATGTCCATAGTGCTCGCAAAGTCTTGCGGAACCGGAGCTCATCAGCCATTCCAGTTCGGTGTTGGGATCGCCCATGCGTCTGGTCCATTCTACAATGGCTTTTGCAGAACCCCATTTGAGCGGGATGCCTCCGCATTCTTCTTCCTTGATATATCCTTTTTCATAAAGTTCCATGGCTGCTGCGATGGTACACGGTGTGGAGATTGCATCCAGGCCGTACTCGTTACACCACATGTTTGCTTCATCGATGGCGTTCAGATCATTGTTGCCGCAGTTTCCGCCGTATGCCCATAACGGTTCATACTCCGGACCTCCGGTGATGCGGCCGTTTACATTGACCACGCGTCCGCAGGCGATGGGGCAGCGGTGACATGCACTGTTCTTCACCAGATAAGTTTCTTTCAGAGTCTCTCCGGAGATATCGTCGCCCTGCGGATAATATGCTTTCTGCCAGTTGTTGGTGGGGAAGCATCCGATATTATTGACGATATTGACAAGCACTGCGGTTCCCAGATCTTTTAAGCCTGCGCCGGTGACCGGGTTTGCCTTCAGGATATCCAGAGAACGTTTGTTCGCAGCCTTGAGCGCTTCCTCATCGTGGATAATATCCAGTTTCTTGCGGGTTGCTTTCACGACAATGGCTTTGAGTTTCTTGCTGCCCATGACAGCGCCCACGCCGGAACGGCCTGCCGCACGGTCTTTGTCGTTCATGATTGCAGCCAGAAGAACCTTCTTCTCGCCTGCCGGGCCGATGTTCAGGACGGACACTTCCTTGCCATGCTTTTCTTTCAGAGTGTCATCGATCTTCTCGGACATCATCCCCACATATTCTGCCGCATCCAGAAGCTCGATCTTCTCGTCGTCAATGTTGAGGTAGCACCAGTTGGGTGCTTCGCCTTCCACGATCAGCGCATCCCATCCTGCATATTTCAGTTTGGCGCCCCAGATTCCGCCGGAGTTGGAACATGCGATCATGCCGGTCAGCGGGGATTTGGTACATACCATATATCTTCCGGAGGAAGGAGACAGCGTTCCTGTCATGGGTCCGGTGATATAGACCAGCTTGTTGTCTGCGGACAGCGGATCTGCCGTAGCTACGCCCTCATCGTACAGGATCTTCGTTCCCAGACCGCGGCCGCCGATGAATTTTTTCGCCAGATCAATGTCCAGCTTTTCCACGGTGATCTGACCGGTTGTCAGATTGATCCGTGCAATTTTCTCGTAATAACATCCACTCATAGTATAGACCTCCTTTTCAAAAGCTGTTAAATGGATGAACCGGAAATTCCTGTTTTGTATATAATATCATATCGTTTTTGCTCAAAAACTGCAATAAAAACGAACAAAAGGACTAAAATAATGCGTGAAATGATATGTATATGTGTCAAATGTGATAAAATTGAGTTTCTGTAAAACACCTGCCGGCGTTCACGGCGGCAGGTGCGGTATCTGGATGATGTTTTACCGGAAAATCCTGGAAATCAACTTCTGTGTCGTAATAACAGCATTTCAGGAGTTTTTCCATCTCTTCCTGGCCGGGCTGACGCGGATTGGATCCGGTACATGCATCCAGAATGGCGTTCTTTGCAATCCTTCGAATGTCACATCCGGATACTCGTATTTGATCCACATGGCCTTGGTTGCGTCGATGGGCGATCCGCCGCCGATTGCCACGATCCAGTCAGGCTGAAATTCTCTCATCACTTCTGCGCCCTTCATAACCGTATCCACAGACGGATCCGGCTCGATGCCTTCGAACAGCTTTACTTCCATGCCGGCTTCCTGCAGATAAGCAGTTACCTTGTCAAGGAAACCAAAACGTTTCATGGAACCGCCGCCCACGCAGACCATTGCTTTTTTTCCGTCCAGAGTCTTCAGCGCTTCGAGCGCTCCTGGTCCATGATATACATCCCTTGGTAATGTGAAACGTGTCATAAAAACACCTCTTTTATAAAAATAATTTGTATGTTATGTACAGGATCATATATTTTCGTGTAAAAAATAGCAATAAAAATAGATAAAAGCATTGAAAAACTGCGCGAAATAATATATATTAATACCAAATAAAACAAAGGGGGAAGGGATTTGATTGGGTCAGAATAAATCGTTATCAACGGAGGAGGTTGCAAAAATCCTCCATGTCAGCAAAAGCACCATCTATGCTCTGATCAAAAAAGGAGAGATTGTTTCTTATAAGATCGGCCGGAAGGTCCGGTTTACGCAGGAGGATGTGGACGCTTATATATCCAGAAGCCGTCATTCCCAACAGGTGGCGGCTCCGGTACAGAGAGTGACGGTACAGAGCAGCCTTCTATATGGAGATACTGGACAGAAACAGCCTCTGATCATCTCCGGCCAGGATGTGATTCTGGACATTTTGTCCAACTATCTCCATCAGTACGGGATTCAGGCGCTTCGCGCTTATGTAGGAAGCTTTGAGAGCCTTTTGTCGCTGTATCAGGGGAAGGTGCAGGCTGCCACCTGTCATCTGTGGGATTCCGATACGGACAGTTACAATCTGCCTTATATCCGCCGTCTGATGCCGGGAGTCCATGCAGTGGCTGTCAACCTGACCTGGCGCATGCAGGGCTTTTATGTAAAAAAAGGCAATCCGAAGGGGATTGCTTCATGGGAGGATCTGATACGGCCGGACGTCCGCATCCTGAACCGCAGAAACGGAACCGGTTCCCGAATTCTGCTGGACGAACATCTGTTCTCTATGAGGGTTTCTCCGGGTTCTGTCAACGGGTATGGAAATGAGATGTCTTCTCATCTTACGGTAGCAACTGCTATTGTGGAGGGACAGGCCGATGTGGGAATCGGAACGGGCAGGATCATCCGGCAGTTTCCGGAACTGGATTTTATCCCGGTTCAAAGGGAGCGCTATGATCTGGTCATCAAAAAGGAAATGTATCGTCTGCCGGAGATCCAGGCCATGCTTCAGATTCTCAGATCCCGGGAGTACCAGAATGATATTTTTTCGATTGCAGACAATGATTATACCGATCTTGGAAAGATCGTAGGGGAGGTTTGACATGCTGGCAGTGAAGACACCAGAGGAAGTATATGAGATCATAAAGACAGAGTTTGCTCAGATAACGGACCGGACCGGGCGGGTTGCCTATACAGAGGCCGCCGGGCGGGTGCTGGCGGAAGATATCCGCGCCGCAGAATATGTTCCGGCTTTTAACCGTTCCACCGTAGACGGCTTTGCGGTATGTGCAAAAGATACTTTTGGATGCAGCGACAGCATCCCGGCGATTCTTCAGAATGCTCAGGAAATATTTATGGGACAGGCTGCAGGTTTTATTCTGAAAGAGGGATCCTGCGCGCCCATTCCTACCGGAGGAGAACTTCCGGAAGGGGCGGATGCGGTCCAGATGATTGAATATACGGAAGACTATGGAGACGGAACGACCGGTATCCTGAAACCGGTTGCGCCGGGACATAATGTGATTCTGAAGGGGGACGATGTCAGTCCCGGCAGGCTGGTTCTGCGCGCGGGACGGAAACTGACGCCGCAGGATATCGGAGCGCTGGCTGCCATGGGGATTGCAGAGGTACCGGTGGTGCGCAGACTGAAGGTCGGGATCCTGTCCACGGGGGATGAACTCGTCTCTCCGGAGGAAAGTCCCGGACCAGGCCAGATCCGGGATGTGAACAGCAGCCTGACAGCGGCGCTTATGGAACAGTTCGGCGCAGTTTCGGTGTCCTTCGGGATCCTTCCGGATCAGGAAGAACTGCTGAGCCGGAAGGTGCAGGAAGCCGCGCAGGAGTGTGATCTGGTGCTGATCTCCGGGGGAAGCAGCGTAGGCGTCAGGGATGCCGCATGCCGCGTGATCGAAAGGCATGGGGAGATCCTCTTTCACGGGATTGCCATGAAGCCCGGCAAACCGACGATCTTCGGGAAGATCGGCGGCCGTCCTGTCATAGGCCTTCCGGGACACCCTGTGGCGGCATTTTTCATTACGCATATCTTTGTGAGGAGGATTCTGGCACAGCTGGGCGGATATGAACTGCGGGATATTCCGGTCAGGGCCTGTCTGGCCGAATCGGTAGAAGCGAATCATGGGCGTGCGCAGTATAACGGCGTATTTCTGGAAGACAGGGACGGCAGGATCATTGCGCATCCAATCCGGGGGAAATCCGGCCTGATCACGACACTGGCAGGATCGGACGGGTATTTCTGCATCCCCCGTGACTGCGAAGGGCTGCCGGCGGATGCGGAAATATCGGTTACGTTGTATTCAGCCGGCTGACTGTGGAAAGGAGTGAAGATCAGATATGGCATTTCAGTATTTGACAAATATACCGTTGGAACAGGCAAAAAAAGAATATACAGACCTGCTGATCAAAAACGGAATGAGAGAAGTATCGGAACGAATCAGCGTGCAGGAAGCCTGCGAAAGGACGACGGCCCGTGCTGTCTATGCGCAGATCTGCGCGCCGCATTATCATGCCAGCGCCATGGACGGGATCGCCGTAAGGGCGTCTTTTACCTTCGGCGCTGCTGAGACGACGCCGGTTACACTGGCTCCGGAACAGTACGTGGTGGTGGATACCGGAGATCCGGTTCCTGAAAACTGCGATGCAGTGATCATGATCGAAGATGTGGTGAAGGAAGCGGACGGTTCCGTCCGTCTCCATGATGCAGCAGCTCCCTGGCAGCATATCCGCCAGATCGGAGAAGATATCTGTGCCGGCGAGATGATTCTGCCGGCGTATACCAAAGTCTCGCCTTCCGCCATCGGCGCTCTGCTGGCGGGAGGGGTCATGGAGATCGATGTGATCCGAAAACCGGTAGTCGGGATCATTCCTACAGGCGACGAGATCATCCCGCCGACTTCCGATCCGGCGCCCGGCGATATCATAGAGTTCAACTCTTCCATATTTTCTGCCATGCTCCGTCAATGGGGGGCTGTGCCGGTGACTTTTCCCATTGTGCCGGACCGGCTGGATGAAATCCGGTCTGCAGTGTCTGCAGCGCTGGCAGTATGCGACATCGTCCTTTTGAATGCAGGTTCCTCTGCCGGACGGGAGGATTATTCTGCTCAGGTAATCCAGGAACTTGGAGGTGTACTCTACCACGGGATCGCCATGAAACCGGGAAAGCCGGCCATTCTGGGATACCAGGGGCCCAAAGCCATTCTGGGCGTTCCAGGCTATCCGGTCTCGGGAATCATCGTGATCGAACAGCTTCTGAAGCCGATTATTGCGTACATGAACCATCAGCCGGCCCGTCAGGAGGAGACCGTTCAGGCACAGCTTTCCCGCCCGGTGGTCTCGGGTCTGAAATATCAGGAGTTTGTCCGGGTGCGTATGGGGTATGTGGACGGGCGTCTGATTGCGACGCCTCTGAACAGAGGCAGCGGCGTGGTGTCTTCTTTTATGAAGGCAGATGGAATCCTCACCATCCCCCAGGGGCTGGAGGGTTATGAGGCCGGAAGCGAGGTTACGGTCCGTCTTTTGCGTCCGCATGAGGAGCTGAAGAATACACTGGTAGCCATAGGCAGTCATGATCCGCTTCTGGATGAGGTCGCAGATCTGCTCCATCGGAAAAATACATCGTATTATATGGCTTCTGCACATACCGGCTCCATGGGCGGGATCCTGGCTGTCCGCCGCAGGGAGACACATGTGGCAGGCATCCATCTGCTGAATGAAAAGGACGGAACCTATAACGAGTCCTTTGTACGCAAATATTTTCCGGGCGGAGGCGTCCGCCTTGTGGAGTGTGTCGGCAGAACACAGGGACTTATGGTGGCAAAGGGCAATCCGAAGGGGATTACGGGAATGGAATCGCTTACCGCGTCCAAAATACGTTATGTAAACCGGCAGAAGGGATCCGGGACGCGGATTCTGATGGATTATCTGTGTGCGAAACACGGCCTGGACAGTTCTTCCATCTACGGTTATGAGAGGGAAGAATTTACCCATACATCCGTTGCGGCTCAGATCGCGTCCGGTTCCGCAGACGCGGGGATGGGGATCAGTCCGGCGGCAAAGATGTACGATCTTACATTTATCCCGATCGGTACAGAGCAGTATGACCTTCTGATTCCGGACAGCGCATGGGATACGCCGCTGGTACAGGAGATGCTGGAGATCTTAAGAGGAGAGGAATTTGCCCGGAAGCTGGAGATGCTGGGCGGTTATACGCTGAAGAATCCCGGTAGAGTCAGATGCCGTTTTTAAGGAGGCATTCTTTATGAAAAAGGACCTTCCGATTCCTCTGTTTGACACGGCGGTCATCGGCGGCGGGCTTCTGGGCTGCTTCTGCGCCCTGAATCTTTCCCGGCGTTCGGTTTCCACGCTGCTTCTGGAAAAACGGGAGGATGTATGCACAGGGATTTCCAGAGCCAATACGGCTGTCATCTACCCCGGGTATGATAATCATCCGGGGTCCTTAAAAACCAGTCTGACTTTAAAGGCCAACCGGGAACTGGAGGAGTTCTGCAGGAAACGGGAGGTGGCGTTTTTGCGCTGTGGTTCTCTTCTGGTGAGCTGCGGGCCGAAAGGGGACAGGACCGTGGAGAAAAAATACCGGCAGGGAATGGAGAACGGCGTGCCGGGGCTTCGCCTTTTGCCCAGACAGGAACTGCTTTGTCTGGAACCGGGGCTGACGCCTCAGGTTACTCTGGGGCTTTACGCCCCTTCTACCGCCACCGTTCATCCGTGGGAGCTGGGAATCGCTGCCTGGGAAGCGGCAGGGGAGCTGGGCTGCGAAACACGATTCTGTTCAGAGGTAACCGCCATTCGAAGAGAAGAAGGATATTTCTGCCTGGAGATCAACCAGAACCGTCTGGTCCGAAGCCGTACGATTGTCAACTGTGCCGGGATTCTGGCGGATCGGGTACAGGGGCTTTACAGGGAGCCGCAGATACGGATCCGCCCGGAACTGGCGGAGTATCTTTTGCTGGAACCAAAGGTCAGACATGCGCCCGGGCATATCATCTTCAGCGAGACAGAGGAAGAAGGGAAGGGAATCACGCTGGTTCCCACGGTAAATGGAAAGCTGCTGGCAGGCGCCGTCAGCCGCCCGGCGAATGCAGAATCGCCTCTGGCTACGTCTTTTGCAGGCTGTGAGAAGCTGTACAGGGAGAGCGAACGGCTCTTTCCTGGACTTTCCGGCAGTACGCGGGTCCGGAGTTTTGCCGGGCTCCGCCCGAATCCGTACAGGACGGACAGCCCCCGGATGCGTCTGTGTGGTCTGGAGCCGCTGGTTACAGAGACAGAGAACGGTATGATCAGTCTGATCGGGATCAAGACCCCTGGGCTTACCTGTGCCGATGAGCTGGGAAAACTCATCAGCTGCAGGATTCTTGAATTTCTGGATCGGGGGAATGCAGAACCAAAGGAGCTTCCTCCCCGCCGGAGATACCGGAAATATCTGGACGGACCAGAATACCGGAGAATCCTGTGCCGGTGCGAACAGGTCACCGAAGGGGAGATCCGGGACGCCATTCAAAGGGGAGCTGTCACCCTGGATGGCGTGAAGAGGCGGACCGGGAGCGGTATGGGGCTCTGTCAGGGCAGTTACTGTTCGGCAAAGATCGCAGCGCTTCTGGCAGAACATCTGTCCGTACCATGCGGACAGATCACAAAAGACGGAGGAAATTCCTGTTATCTTGCGCATGGACCGGGAGGAACGGAAGATGATTAACAGCCCCATTCTGATCGTGGGCGGCGGGGCGGCAGGGATGGCAGCCGCTCTGTCCGCCAGAAAAAGACTTTCTGAGCTTTTGCCCGGAGGGGAAGCCGGGAACTGCATCACTGTGCTGGAACGGGAGTCTGAGCCGGGCGGCGTACTGCGGCAATGCGTTCATCATGGCTTTGGCCTTACCCGTTTTTCCTCGGATCTGACCGGCATGGAATATATGCAGAGGTTTGCCGGGCCGTTTGCAGCGTCCGGTATTTCTTTTCTGCCGGATACATCTGCTCTGGAAGCGTATCCGGATAAGACTCTGCTGGCAGTCGGGCCAAAGACCGGACGCTGCCGGATCCATTTTGAACATCTGATTCTTGCCAGCGGCTGCTACGAGCGTTCCTTTCAGTCTCTGACGGCTGCCGGAACAAGGCCTTCCGGTATCTACACTGCGGGAGAGGCACAGTACCTGATCAACCGATGCCATGCCGGCATCGGAGAAGAAGCAGTGATTCTGGGCAGCGGCGATATGGGACAGATCCTTGCCCGCAGGATGATTCTGGAGGGAAAAAAAGTGCTTGCCGTGATTGAGAAAAATTCCGTCTGCGGCGGACTTTTGAAAAACCGCAGGGACTGTCTGGAAAAATACAGGATTCCGGTGATCCTGTCGTCCACCATCGCCTCGGTGCACGGGGAGGGAAGGCTTGCCGGAGTGACTGTCCGGAATATCCGGACAAAAGAAGAGAAGTATATTTCCTGTGATACGCTGATCAGCGCAGTGGGGCTGATTCCGGAGCGGAGGATCCTGAAGGGACTTGGGCAGGATGGCAGGCTCCCGGACTGGATCAGTCTGTGCGGAAACTGTCATCATGTCCATAAGATTGTGGACAGCGTGACCTTGCAGGCGGAGGAGACGGGAAAAGCGGCTGCGGAAAAACTTGCTTTTTCTGTACTTTCCGGATTGAGTAAAGCATGACCTGCAGTCTGCGTCAGTCTGAAAAAAATATTTGACAGAATAACAGCCGCTTTATATGATAATGAAAAGGAGCAGCCCCGGGTTACAGGGGAACTGGCCGCGCATCGGATAAAGACCGGTGGCGGCAGTGCGATTTACATGACGGAGGTGTAAGATGAGAGCAGCGATTATTACATCCAGTGATTCTGGATATGCAGGGGAGCGGGAGGATTTAAGCGGTCCGGTGATCAGGGAGCTTCTGGAGGAAAACGGATACGAGGTTGTACACAGCATCCTGCTTCCGGATGACCGGAAGATGCTTGCGAAGGAGATGGCGCGCATTGCGGATGAAGGGGTGGCGGAACTTCTTCTGACCACCGGAGGGACCGGGTTTTCGCCCAGAGACTGTATGCCGGAAGCCACGGCGGATATTGTAGAGCGGCCGGCGCCGGGAATTCCGGAGGCAATCCGTGCCTACAGCATGACGATCACTCCAAGAGCCATGCTGAGCCGGGCGGCAGCAGGCATCCGGAAATCGACGCTGATCATCAATCTTCCGGGGAGTCCGAAGGCAGTCCGGGAGAGTCTGGAATACATCCTGCCGGCGCTGGGACACGGGCTGGAGATTCTGACAGGTACAGCTTCAGACTGTGCCGGAAAATAAAATGCAGTTTATTTGCAGACAACAAGATGAAGGAGACAGTTATGCAGAATATTTTAGTGGTTGTGGACATGCAGAATGATTTTATTGACGGAGCGCTGGGGACGAAAGAAGCAGTGGCCATCGTGCCGAAGGTAAAAGAGAAGATCGAAAATTTTCAGGGACGGGTTCTGTTTACCAGAGACACCCATGGGAAAAACTATATGGACACGCAGGAGGGGCGTAAGCTTCCGGTACCCCACTGCATCAGGGATACAGACGGATGGCAGATCAGTCCGGAACTGGCGCCGTTTTGTCAGGAAGCGCCCATTGACAAGGTGACGTTCGGCTCTTCCGGGCTTGGCGCGGTTTTGCAGGAAGCAGACAGAAAAGATACGGTGGAGCGTATTACGTTTATCGGGCTGTGCACGGATATCTGCGTGATCTCCAATGCCCTTCTTGCCAAAGCCTTTCTTCCGGAAGCGGAGATTGTGGTGGATGCGTCCTGCTGTGCAGGCGTGACCCCGGAAAGTCATAAAAATGCGCTGGAAGCCATGAAAGTGTGCCAGATTCAGGTGGAAAACGAATAGAGAGTTTCAGAGGAAGAGGAGAGGACAGATGAATCAAAAAGGAAAAGTGATCTTTGTGGATGTGGACGGGACTCTGGTGGATTATAACAATGATCTGCCGGAGTCTGCAGTAAAGGCAATCCGGGCGGCAAGGGCGAACGGTCACCGGGTCTATATGTGTACGGGCAGGAGCAAAGCGGAGGTATACCCGGAGCTGTGGGAGATCGGGCTGGACGGCATGCTGGGCGGAAACGGAAGCTATGTGGAGGACCACGGGCATGTGGTCATGCATCAGCTGATCACTCTGGAACAGTGCCGCCGGATTGTGGACTGGCTGCACAGCCGGAAGCTGGAATTCTATCTGGAGAGCAATAACGGACTGTTTGCCAGCGAACATTTTAAAGAGACGTGTGTGCCCACGCTCAAAGAGTACAGCAGAAGGAAGGGCGTGGAGGAGACAGACGAAGAGATATCTTCCGGTACGTTCCTTACCAGTATGATCAGCGGTGCAGAACTCTACCGGGACGATCTGAACAAGGTAAGCTATCTGCTGAACAGTTATCAGGACTTTCTGGATACCAGGGAACAGTTTCCGGATATGGCGAACGGGACCTGGGGCGGAGTCGGAGAGACCGCATTATTCGGGGATCTGGGAGTGAAGGGAATTACGAAGGCAAATGCGATCGAGCGCCTGCTGAAATACCTTGGGGCAGACGCGGAAGACACGATTGCTGTTGGAGATGCGAAGATCGACATACCGATGCTGGAATACTGCAGGATCGGTATTGCCATGGGAAACGGCGGTCCGGAGATCCGGGAAATGGCGGACTATGTCACAGACAGCGTGGAAAACGACGGATTATACCATGCGTTTGTGAAGTTCGGACTGATGGAACCGCAGTCGTAAAGCTTTTCTGAATACATGATCAAAGGGACTGCTGTGAAATGCATTCTGGACTGTTCCGGCCGCCGTATGAAATGCGGCCGCCGGGCATACAGACAGGATCACATGTTGCAACAGTCCCTTCTTAAAATATCCGGGAGTTATAAAGAGGTCATCTGCGTGCGGGCAGCGCCACACGGATGATTCTCTGAAATGCTTCAATAAATACGTAGATGATTACGATATTTACAAAGAAATTCAGCGTACATTTGATCAGTCTGCTGGTCAGCAGTACCTGAAGCGGAGTTCCGTACATCAGATACAGCCAGAGAGAGGTAAGCGTAATACTGATCAGATACTCTACAAATGCACAGCCCGCTGCGCGCAGTTTGGTTACTCTGGCTTTATAAAGAAGGAGACCGCACAGAGCTCCTACCAGCGCATAGCTTAAGGAAAAGCCTGGAAAATAGGCGAATCCTCTCACAAGGCAGTTCAGCATGTCCCCAAGAAATCCAACCGCAAATCCCATGACCGGGCCGCCGGCCATACCGGCTGCGATAAACGCGAGGAAGCCGATCCGGATCTCCAGCGTGGGAGAGAGTACGATGTTGCAGAAGGACAGTACCACATAAAGCGCGATCAGCAGGCCGCACATGCAGAGGTTCGGAACCTTCCGAAGGTTGTAAAGCTGGCTCCGGAGATCCAGAGCTTCTTTTGAAATCTGCATAAAAAATACACCTCCATAGATGAAATGCAGGGTGGGAGGAAATTCCTTCCATGGTGAGGATCAATCCTCCGCTGAAATGATAAGTGACAAAACATAAATAATATCTTTCAGGCACCACATCTGAGATGTACTCATATGTAGCAACGGGTGCGAATCAAACATCGTAAACCTCAAGGGCTTTTCGTTCCGTGACAACTCCCCATCCACGGACACTTAACGCGTAAGATTCTACTTCGCTATTATTTACTTGCCTCTATTATAGCATCTGTTTGAAAATATGCAAGATACTATCGGTTTTTTTGGTGAAAATTTACGGAAAAAGAAATGTATCGGAAAAGGATTGCGGGAAATATACGGAGCCGTTATAATGAGAACAGATTTCTTCGCAGGCCGGGACTGCAGGCGATGGTGACAGAAAGATAAAGTGTAAAATGCAAAGGGAGAATCAAGATGATACAGGATATTGCACCAAAAAAGTATGACAATCATTACACAGAACAGCTTCCTGAGCCGGAAGACTGGCTTCTGGTCTATCAAAACGGAGACGCACTGTGCCGCTTTGAAGAGGAACGGATCTGCTTTCCGAAGGTGAGGGAGATTGATCAGGAAAAGAAGGAGATGACCTATCTGTTTTCCATCAGCAAGGAGCGGTTCTTTCTTTTGAAAAGCGGGCTGGAGAGAACGCCGGAGGGTTATACATGGGAGAAACCCCCGGTATTTCGGAATGCAAAACCGCAGTACCGCGGATTTGCAGGGATTACCGGCCAGCAGCTTGACGGCTGGTACCGGGCCAACCGGTTCTGCGGAGGCTGCGGGGCGCCCATGGTACCGGACCACGTGGAACGGATGGTGCGTTGCGAGAAATGCGGCAATCTGGTGTATCCGAAGATCTGTCCGGGGGTGATTGTGGCGGTGACGGATAAAAACCGCCTGCTTCTGACCAAATATGCCAACCGTCCGGGCGTGGTGAACTATGCGCTTGTGGCGGGATTTACCGAGGTGGGTGAGACACTGGAAGAGACCGTACAGAGAGAGGTGATGGAGGAGGTTGGCCTGAAGGTAAAAAATATCCGTTACTATAAGAGCCAGCCCTGGTCCTTCTCCTCTACGCTGCTCTGCGGCTTTGTCTGTGAAGTGGACGGCAGTACAGAGATTACGCTGGACCGGACGGAGCTTGCCGTGGCAGAATGGTTTGAACGGGAGGATATTCCTCTGGAGGACGACGGGGTCAGCCTGACCAGAGAAATGATCGACCAGTTCAGGAGGGGGAAGATTTAGCAGAAGATAACTGTTCCATCTGCCGTTTCATGCGTGCTTTCACCTGTGCAAGAAAGCTTTCCGGCCCGAGCACCTGAATGGCGGGTCCGAAAGAAAGGATTTCAATGAGCAGCTCGGTCTCCATGGAGCTGTTGTAATAGATGAGGCATTCCCAGGTGTCCGTATCTGCCTTTCTGGTCCGCTTCTCATAGTTGGCAAAATGAAGCATGGCCCGTTCCAGGGCATTTCTCCGGTTCCTGATCAGAAGGCGGACCGGCTCGTGATAGTAGGATTTCCGGATTACCTTTTCAAAATCATAATCCTCCTGATCATACCGGGGAAGAAGCCTTACTTCCGTGATCCCGCACAGGTTGATGATGCGGATATAGATGGAATGCCGTTCGTTTTCCGGGACTGCCAGCAGACGGAACTGGTCATTTTTGACCGAATACTCCAGCTTCAGAGGCAGATAGCGGTGCGTAATGCGGTGGCCTTTCATGGACTGGTAGGAGATATGTACATACTGCCGCCGGGAGATCGCAGTGAGCAATGTCTGGAAATGCTGCCGGTATGCAAAAGAGGGATAATCATCTCCGCCGTCATACCGGTCATAGAAGCGGAAATCTTCGGCATTCCAGAGAATCCCGGCATCCTCCACGTAACGCTCCAGTACCGGCAGTTCTTCGTCTGTAAAGAACAGGCGGAACCGTTCATCCTGCATGAGCGTCCGGATCCAGGAACGCTGAAGCAGAGTAAACGGCATGGCGCCGTGCGCCGCTGTGCGGCTTCGGCCGGCAGTTTTGTCAAAGGACAGAAGCTGCCATTCTCCGTTTACAAGCTTTGGAAGGACGTAGAGGCTGCTTTCTGCAAAGCCCATGTCCGTACAGATCCGGCGGATCTCTTTTTCTGTGACCGGATTCTTTTCGGCTTCTTTTAAAATGCGGTCGACGATCTGATAATAACAGTTATAGATTTCGGAAAACAGTTCCATAGGTATCAGTACTCCATTCCTGCTGGTAAAGTATCATAAAAGATCATACATTTCGGCCATTTCTCTGAGGTCGTGGTAGAATTTCCGCCGAAGAAAAGGGCTGCTGCTCTCAAAAGAGAGGATTCTGCCGATGAAAGTCCTGATCCAGGGCATGAGTTCATTGCCGTCAAAGACCGTGATTTCATAGGACCAGACGCCCGGCTCCACACGGGTGACGGTACCGCCTCTTCCCTCGCGCTCCAGACGGTGGATGATATAATCTTCAGGGCCTTCCCGGACTGAGAGCGTCAGCCGGATGGTGTCCATCTCGTGGGCGGCGCCGAAAGAGACTCCGAAGCAGAAGGGAAGATTGCCTTTCAGTTTTTCTTTATAATACGCATAATCGGCAAAGGGTTCCAGAAGCGTGACTTTCTGGATCTGGTCCAGCCGCAGGGTGGAAAATCTGCGTCTGACAGGCTGATAACCGCACAGAAATCTTCTTCCGGTCCGGGTGCTTACAAAGATCTGAAGAGGGACAATGGGTATTTTTTCCTCCAGCGTATGCCGGGTCTTGCAGCTTCGGTTTACCAGACGGACCATGCGCTGCTCATGGACAGCTTTCAGAAGGAGCGAAAGAATCTCGTCTTCCAGAGTAAAGCCACAGTATCCATGCTTGACCAGAAAGGTGTCGTTCGTTATTTTCCGGTTGTCCAGAATCGTGCTTCCGATAAAGCCGAAGGGGGCGGCAAGCTGGAAGAAGCAGACCGCGCGGAGAAGGGACGGGAGAAGATCGGGAATCGCACGCGCCGGTTCCGGATGCATGGAATAAAAGAGCCGGCGGTTCTTCTTACAGGAAGCAAGGATTCCTTCCTTCACATATTCATTTGCCTTCCTGCGCACGAGCTGGGTTTCAAACAGAACTCCGTAATCCTCCAGGATCCGGTCTGTGAGTTCGTCGATGGTATAAGAGCTGCCGTCCCGGAACAGGTCGAGAAAGAAAAAATGCAGCATGATGTCGTTGTCGGTAAAGCTTCTGGATTTCCAGACCCGGTAGAGGGGGTTGGTGTCAAGAAGGTTGCTGTCCAGCGCCAGAGAAACGGTCTTTCCCTGTGGGCCGTATTCCGTCTGTATGTATTCCGACAGCCAGGATTCAATCCGGCGTCTCTCATTGTCATAGGTCCTGCCGCTTTTTATGGAAAAATCATCTCTGGATTTAAAACCGTAGATCAGGAAATCGCGGACATAGTTCCGGCTTTTCTGAAAGGATTTGATCAGTTCCTGGAATTCGGACATGGCGTCTCACCTCTTTGCAGCGTTCTGTTTTGATTATACTCCGGATTCCGGATAAATTCAATTTGTTCTCATGGCATCTGTAGCATGCATTTCAAAAATTCAGGAATGAGAATGGTGCAGGAATCATAGGATAGTAGTATAATGTTCTTGAAAAATATTTTTGGAGGAATCCTTTTGAAAGTGTTCAAGAAGATCTGTAAAATATTTTTGATATTGTTCGTGCTGCTTTTGCTGTCTGTCTGTGCGGTGTGCGGTTATCTGTATTATAAATATTATCCTGTCTATCTGGACTATCATACGGACGCAGTCCGTGCAGTTGCAGAATCCGATGCGGATACCTTTAAAAAGAACCTGAGCAGCTATATCTATGATGACAGCGGGGCCCTGATCAGTAAGCTGTCTGTGGATGCCAATGCGGATTATCTGAAATATGAAGAGATTCCAGAACAGGTGATCCAGGCGTTTACAGCCGTTGAGGACAGGCGTTTCTGGGAGCATGACGGGTACGACCTGAACGGGATTCTGAGAGTGTGCTGGCGGTACTTTGTTACCAAAGGGGAAGAAAAGCACGGGGCCAGCACCATCACGCAGCAGCTTGCCAGAAGCGTGTTTTTAACCAGCGAAGTGACCATGGAACGGAAGGCGCGGGAGATCCTGATCGCCATAGAACTGGAAAAGAAATACAGCAAGGAGCAGATTCTGGAGTTTTATGTAAATGGCGCGTATTTTTCCAATCGCTGTTACGGCATCGAAGCAGCGTCAGTCAGTTATTTCGGGAAGCCTTCCGGCGAGCTGAGTCTGAGCGAAGCTGCGTATCTGTGTGCGATTCCCAATGCGCCTTCCTATTATGATCCGGTGGAGCACGGGGAAAACACGCTGCAAAGAAGGGACAAGATTCTGGCAGACATGCAGGAGTGCGGATTTATCACGGAGCAGGAACGTCTGGCAGCATGCAGTGAGAAGATCGTGCTGTGTCCCCGGCCGGAGGAGAAACTGCAGAATTATGAGACGACGTATGCGGTGGACTGCGCGGTCCGGTATCTCATGGGGCTGGACGGTTTTGCATTCCGGTATGAATTTGAAACCATGGATACATACCGGGCGTATGTGGAGCATTATAACGATATGTACGAGACCTGCCGGGGAAAACTGTATACCGAAGGCTATGTGGTCGCCACGTCTTTGAATCAGGAAAAGCAGGAGCTTTTGCAGAAGACCATTGATGAAACCCTGGCATTTGACGAAGAGACCGGAGAAGAAGGGATCTATGCCCTTCAGAGCGCTTCAGCGGTGATTGACAACCAGACGCATAAGGTGGTTGCCATTGTGGGAGGAAGAAGCCAGGAGACGGATGTGTATACACTGAACCGGGCGTATCAGTCCTACCGGCAGCCGGGCAGCTCCTTCAAGCCGCTGGCAGTCTATGCGCCGGCGCTGGACAATGGCTATACGGCAGAATCCATGCTCCGGAATATCAATATCACGAAGGCAAAGGAGATGGGAGCGGAGGCTGCAGCGCTGCCGGGAGGCAGCATGCGTCTGGACAGGGCGGTGGAAAAATCCGTCAACGGCTGTGCCTGGTGGCTGTTCTGCAGTCTGACTCCGAAAAAAGCACTTTCCTACGTCCGGAAGATGGAATTTGCCAGGCTCGTTCCGGATGATGATTATCCGGCGTCCGCCCTGGGCGGACTGACCTACGGGACGACTGCCGTTGAGATGGCAAACGGATATTCCACGCTGGTCAACCAGGGAGAATATCACCGTGCTACCTGCCTGGTATCTTTGAAGGACCGGGACGGGGTGGAACTGTACCGGGAACCAAAAACGGAACAGGTCTATTCTGCACAGGCGGCTGCCGGTATGGTTGAAATCATGAAGGGCGTCATTCAGTCCGGAACGGCTGCTTCCATGAAATGGGAACTGGATGTGGAGGCGGCCGGTAAGACGGGAACGACCAACGACTGTAAGGATGGATGGTTCTGCGGGGTCACGCCGGATTATTCCATGAGTGTATGGGTGGGCTATGACGAGCCGCGGATTCTGGAGAATCTGTACGGAGCGACGTATCCGGCATCCATATGGAAGGCGGTTATGTCCGGGCTGGTGGAGGACAGTGAGAACAGAACCTTCCGCGAGGTATCTGAAGAAGCAGAAGCCGGGAGCGTTTATCAACCATCCGGAGCGCAGGCATATGACAGTTATCTGCCGGGGCGCGATGACAATGAGCTGCTTTCCGAAGGATATACCGTCAGAAATTACAGAGAGGACCATATACTGGCGGATCAGGCAGAGGCGCTGATGTACCGGATGTCCGGGCTGGATCCGGAGGCGGACCGGGAGGAGCGTCAGAAGCTGTATGAGGAGGCAGAGGCGCTGATCGGGCAGATCTACAGCCGGAAATTATTCGCACAGGAGTCGGCGAAGCTGGAAGCATTTTCGGAATCGGATTGACAAAACAGACAGATGTGGTATAATGACAAAGCCCTGGCGGCTGCTGCCGTCTGTTCAGGCGGCAGCAGCCGACAGGAGGAATGTATGTGATAAAGAGAGAGGTGAAAGGATGAGAAAATAACCGGCTTTTGAAAACATGGGACTTGTTGTCAGAGGTATCGTTCTGCGAAGCGGAAGGATACTGTTTTGTCATGTTGCCAAAAGCGGGTTATGTTCTCATAATCTCTCTTTTTTTGATGGATCTGTCCGGCATTTCAAAACTGCCGGAGAGGTACGGCAGGCGCGTCAGGATCAGGGCTGTGTGCGTGCAGGAATTCCGTGCCGTTTGGATATGTCTGTAAAAGCAGAGGCTGGAGTATGTAATTCGGAATCATTTGGCAACAGATGGTTCTTTTTTTATTGGAGAACAGAAAGGAGGATCTATGTCGCAGATCAGTATCAACAATCTGACCTTCTGCTATGAAGGCAGTCCGGATTTTGTTTTTGAACATGTTTCTTTTTCCATTGATACGGACTGGAAACTGGGATTTCTTGGACGGAACGGAAAAGGCAAGACAACGTTTCTGAAACTGCTGCTTGGAGAATATGAATACAGCGGAAAGATCCATTCCAGCGTCCGGTTTGCATATTTTCCCTGCAGACTTCGCCCAGAGCATATGGAACAGTGCGGTCTGGAGCTTCTGGAGTATATGAAAGCGGACTGCGAGTTCTGGCGGGTATGCTGTGAGCTGGAACGTCTGCATGTGGACGCGGAAGTGCTTTACCGTCCTTTTGGGACGCTCAGTCAGGGAGAACGCACGAAAGTGATGCTGGCCGTGCTGTTTTCGGGAACGCACGATTTCCTGCTGATTGACGAGCCGACCAGTCATCTGGACCGGGCGTCCAGAGAGACCGTGAAGGCCTACCTGATGGGAAAGAAGAGCTTTATCCTGGTATCTCACGACCGGGATCTTCTGGATGCCTGTGTGGACCATGTGCTGGTCTTAAACCGCCGGTCCATCGAGGTGCAGAGCGGCAGTTTTTCCAGCTGGTGGGAGAATAAGAGGCGTAAGGATGCATTTGTTCAGATGGAAAATGAGAAGCATCTGAAGGAGATCGGGAAACTTCGGAAGGCGGCAGACAGGAGCCGGCAGTGGGCGGATAAGAGCGAGAAGAGCAAGATCGGGGTGGATCCTGTGAAGGATCAGAATCTCGTGGGACGGCGGCCATACATCGGCATGAAGACGAAGAAGATGCAGAGCCGGGTCCGGCAGATGGAACGGCGGATGGAACGGGAGATCAAGGAAAAGGAAGGGCTTTTGCAGGATGTGGAGCAGGTTGCGGATCTGAAGCTGACGCCCATGAAGCATCATAAGGAATGTCTGGTATGGGCGGACGAATACGGGCTTTTTTGGCCGGGGGCGTTAAAGCCCGTCTTTGAAGGGCTGTGTTTTACCATACAGCAGGGAGAGCGGGTATTTCTTAACGGAGAGAACGGGTGCGGGAAATCCAGTCTGATTCATGCGGTTCTTGCCAGTCTGGCATCCGACCGGGAAGAGGCGTTTCGGGAACTGAAACTGACAGAGCGCGGCATTCTGAAGACCGCTTCCGGACTTGCGGTTTCTTATATCAGTCAGGATACGTCTTTTCTGAGAGGGAGCATCCGGGCGTTCTGTCAGGACCGGGGGCTGGAAGAGAGCCTGTTCTGCGCAGTCCTGCGGCAGCTGGATCTGGAGCGGACACAGTTTACAAAGCCCATGGAGAATTATTCGGAGGGTCAGAAGAAGAAAGTGCTGCTGGCAGCCAGTCTCATGACGCCGGCCCATCTGTATATCTGGGATGAACCGCTGAATTATATCGACGTGTTTTCCAGAATGCAGATCGAGAAACTGCTGCTCTCCTGCAGGCCAACCATGCTGGTGGTGGAGCATGATGTGCGCTTCCGGGAAACGGTTGCGACGAAGGTGGTGGAACTGTAGAAGAGCATTCTTCCGACCCCATGAGCTCCGAACTTTTGTCTGATCTGGAGGAAAAGATTCGTACGATTACGGATGAGGTTCTGGAGTTTGCAGAAAAACCGGAAACACCGGAAAGCGAGCTCCTCAGAAGACAGCAGCAGGTTTTTGCTCTGGTTTATGAACGAAATGATAAATGCGCACGTCTGAAATGATTGCGGATGATTCCTGGCTTTGGGGCAAAAAGAAGCATTTGTGAACGAAAGAGCGGCAGAAAGGAGAGGCAACACAGTTCGCACCTTTTTTTAAATGATCACGCGGAATTTCTGTGGTAATATCTGGTTAACGGTAAGCGATGCACGGAAACGGCGGATGGCTTGCCGAAGATCACAGAAGATTTGAATACAGATAAGGAGAGGTGAGAGAGATGTTTGTGATCAGCAATGACCGATTTGACACAAGAGTTCCGGTGAGGGTGTGGCTTTCGAGTGAGGAGAAGATAGAGGAAGGGTGTCTTAAGCAGACAGTTCATCTTGCAAAGCTCCCGTTTGTACATAGATGGGTTTCCCTGATGCCGGATACGCATATGGGGAAGGGGATGCCGATCGGCGGCGTCATTGCCGCAAAAGGGACGATCATTCCCAATGCGGTGGGATCGGATATCGGATGCGGCATGATCTTTGTCCCCATGAATGTGCAGCTTGCACAGATTCAGGGAATCATGACGGGAAACGGTTCTCTGATCCAGCTGCTGGTCGGGGATATCCTGCGGAATATTCCGACAGGGATAAACCGCTATAAGATGCCTCAGGAGTCTGCAGTTCTGGACCGGGCAAAGGAGCAGATGGAACTGTATGAACAGAATCCGGAGCTGACAGGATTGATTGCAGACGGATATTATCAGACAGGGACGCTGGGAGGCGGCAATCACTTCATTGAACTTCAGGTGGATGAAGAGGGGTGTCTTGGCATCATGATCCATTCCGGGAGCCGGCATATGGGAAAGGAGATCTGCGATCATTTCCATAAGAAGGCAAGGGAGCTGAATGAGAAATGGTATTCTCAGGTGCCGGACGAATGGGGGCTGGCATTTTTACCGGTGGATACAGAAGAAGGGAAGCAGTATATCCGGTGGATGAATCTGGCTCTTGATTATGCGTATGAGAACCGTCAGCGGATGCTGGACCGGGTGATGGAGATCGTGACAAGACAGCTGAAAAAGCATGCGGATGTGGATGCGGAATACGGGGAGATCATCAACTGCCATCACAATTACGCAGCCATCGAAAATCATTACGGGGAAAACGTCTGGGTGCACCGGAAAGGCGCCACAAGGGCAAGAGCAGGAGAGACTGCAGTCATCCCGGGCGCCATGGGTTCCTTCAGCTATGTAGTGGAAGGGCTTGGGAATCCGGAATCTTTCTGCTCCTCCTCCCATGGAGCAGGAAGGGCGTATTCCAGAACGGGTGCCATGGCGGCATTTTCCACGGAGCAGGTGATCCTGGATCTGCGGGAACGTCAGGTGGTGCTTGGAAAGCATAAGAAAAATGATGTGGCGGAGGAATGCCGTTTTGCGTACAAGGATATCGACATGGTCATGGAGCAGCAGAAAGACCTGGTGAAGCCGTTAAAGAAACTCCGGACTGTGGGGGTAGTGAAAGGATAGAAAAGCCGTGATCAATGAGATTCCGCTTTCCGGGGGTTTTTGTATTGAAGACGGCTGCAGGTCAGTGCCCTGCATGCAGGAAGATCCGGTCCAGGATCGCATGTGCCACCTCTTCTTTGCTCATAAGGGGCAGTTCCTGTACCTGATCTTCGGTGATCAGAGTAACCACATTGGTGTCCGTGCCGAAGCCGGCGCCTGAGACTTTCAGATTGTTGGCGACGATCATGTCCACATTTTTGCGGGCAAGTTTTTCCCTGGAATTGGCGAGCATGTTCTCCGTTTCCATGGAGAATCCGCAGAGGAACTGTCCTTCCCGTTTGTGTTCGCCGAGATATTTCAGGATGTCCCGGGTCCGCCGCAGAGGAATATTCAGATCCCCGTCTTTTTTCTTTACTTTTTCTTCACTGACGGTCAGCGGTGTGTAGTCTGCTACGGCAGCAGCCTTGATGACGGCGTCCTGTTCCCGGGAAACGGCGGTGACCGCCTGAAACATGTCTTCAGCGGACCGGACCGGAATGACCTCCACAAAAGGCGGCGGGGACAGGTTTACAGGTCCGGACACCAGCGTTACATCGGCTCCCCGCAGCATGGCGGCCCGGGCGATGGCGTAGCCCATTTTTCCGGTGGAATGGTTTGTGATCACCCGGACCGGGTCGATGGCTTCCTGGGTCGGTCCGGCAGTGACCAGAATCTTTTTGCCGGCCAGGTCTTTTGCGTATGCGATTTCTCTCAGGATAAAGGAGAGAAGAACTTCGGGCTCCGGCATCTTCCCGGCGCCGGTGTCTCCGCACGCCAGACGGCCGCTTGCCGGTTCTATGATCGTATAGCCGTATTTTTTCAGTGTCTGCAGGTTGTCCTGCAGGATGGGATTTTCATACATGGCAGTGTTCATGGCAGGTGAGAGGAGCTTTGGGCAGGTACATGCCATCAGGGTGGTGGTCAGCATGTCATCTGCGATGCCGTGGGCAAGTTTACCGATGACATTGGCGGAAGCCGGTGCGATAAGTGCCAGATCTGCCTGCTTTGCCACAGAGATATGCTCCACCTCAAAGGAAAAATTCCGGTCAAAAGTATCGGTCAGGCATTTTTTTCCGGTCAGTGTCTCAAAAGTGATGGGATTGATAAAATGCGCTGCATTTCGGGTCATGATGACCTGTATGTCGCAGTGCAGTTTTTTCAGGGCGCTGGCAAGAGATGCGGCTTTGTAGGCGGCGATGCTTCCGGTTACTCCAAGTAATACATGTTTATTTTTTAACATAGGGCTGTCCTCCGTTGAATATTCAGAATTGTCCTGCGTGCTTTGATGCAGGCAGATGCCAAAAAAGATCCGTACAGTTCCGGCTTCCATATAAATATGACACAGGCTTCCGCAAAAGTAAAGCGGAAGACTTTTTTTTACAGAAAAAACATGGTATGATAATACAGATCAGTCAGAGAATGACGATGAAAGGCCGGATATGGAAAGGAGGAGGGCAGAATGGGCGAATATGTGAACCCATCCAACCGGGAATTCGCTTCTGCGGGTCCTGATCCGTATCAAAATCAATGCCATGTGATATTTCTGAATATGCAGACCTTTTTATCCAATTCCGGAAATGCGGAAGAACTGCGAAGGATATCTGAAGAACCTGCTTCTGGTTGGAATCAGCTATAACAGAAAGACAAAGAAACATGAGTGCCACATAGAAAATACGAGGAGTGAGAGCAATATGATTTTAGCAGTTGATATCGGCAATACCAATATTGTAGTAGGATGCATTGACAAAGAGAAGATCTGTTTTGTGGAACGGCTTTCTACGGTATCCACAAGAACGGAGCTGGAGTATGCCATCAGCTTCAAAAATATTCTGGAACTGTACAGCATCGAGACGGAGGATCTGGACGGAGGCATCATATCGTCGGTGGTACCGCCGGTGACGAATACCGTCAGACGTTCCATGGAAAAGATTCTGAACCGGGAGGTTATCGTCATCGGGCCGGGAGTGAAGACCGGGCTGAACATCCTGATGGACGATCCCAGACAGGTGGGAAGCGACCGGATCGTCAATGCGGTGGCGGTCATCCATGAATATCCGGTTCCGGCGGCGATCATTGATATGGGGACGGCCACGACGATCTGTATTGTAGATGAGAAGAAAAACTATATTGGCGGCGCCATCATTCCGGGTGCACGCATCTCGGCGGATACGCTGACCGACCGGACGGCACAGCTTCCGAAGATCAGCATTGAGCCTCCGGCAAAGCTGATCGGGAAAAATACGGTAGACTGTATGAAGAGCGGTGTTTTTTACGGAAACGCAGCGCTTCTTGACGGGATGCTGGACCGGATGGAGGAAGAGATGGGGCAGAAGCTGACGATTATCGCCACCGGAGGACTTGCCAGAGCCCTGATTCCCCACTGCAGGCATGACATGGTACTGGATGATGAACTGCTCTTGAAAGGTCTGAAAGTCATCTATGAAAAAAATCAGTAACGGTTCTCTGATATAAAAAACGGACCGGATGGATACGGCGTATCCGTCCGGTCCGTTGCCGTTTTTTCAGTTCAGTTCCTTCTCAGATACCAGTTCATCGTATTCCATGGAATCCAGAAGCTCGTCAAAAGCATCCGAAGCTGCCTCATATTCTTCATCGCTCTCAATATTCTCAAGCTGCGGGTTGCCGGAAGCATCTACCAGATAACGGTACAGGAAGACTTCGCCGTCGGCATTCTGCCCGTTCTCATCCAGCGGAAGAAGGGCGATATATTCCCGGTTGTCCGCATCAAAAATGCCGACGATTCCGCATTCGATGGTGGAATCATCATCGAGGGTCAGAGTTACGGTTACATCATCGCCGCCGCAGGAAGCGCAGTCGCCGTTGCATTTGGTTTCATCACATGTATTGGACATTTGTAAACCTCACATTTCTTCATCGTATTTTGTCAGTAGTTCTACAGATAACTGTATCAGAATACGGGTATATTTGCAAGCCCTATCACAGAGTTTTTGCGTTTTCAAAAATATCCGGCAGATACTGCAAGACAGGAGACAATACCGAAAGGCTGTGCCGACCGGTGTCGTCTCCTGTTGTGCGTCTGCGGTTCTATTCGTCGGAAGAAGGAGTCTTCTGCCGTCGGTACTGATAGCGGTATTCAGAGATCGTGATGCCCTCCACCTCCTTAAAAAGTCTGGAAAGGGTGCTGGCAGAACTGAAGCCAACTTTTACGGCGATCTCATCTACAGAAAAATCAGTATCGATCAGATAGTTTTTCGCGTAGTTAATGCGGTATCTGGTGAGGGTTCTTGACAGACTGGCTCCGAAAAAATCCTTGAACAGGCGATTGACATGACGGGGGCTCATATAAAAATAGTCAGCCACATCCTGCAGGGACAGATCGGGATTCGGGTAATTGGCATGGAGGAATTTGGTGAATTCAATGGGCAGATTGCGCACAGGCCCAAAAGTCTCTGTCTGAATGGGAGGTATAAAGTTGCTGACAGCAGTCAGAATAAAGCTGGCATACAAAAACTGAAGCTTATAAAACCATCCCCAGTCCTGCTGATAAAATTCATCTGTCATCTGACGGATATATTCCTGACAGTTCTTTGTGTCCTTGCAGACGATGTATTCTTTCTGGCTCATCAGATTCAAAAATGTATTGACATGCAGTTTTTCCGCATCATTCAGACCGTTTTTGTAGTATGGCTGGGAACGCTCCTGAAGGGAAAACACCATGGTGAAATAGGATTTCTTCTGATTGGGTTTATAAAGTACACCATGAGAGATTCCCTGTTTTAAGAGTAAAAAATCACCCTTGGAAAGCGTGAGCAGTTCTCCTTTGACAATCTGTTCGAGGGTTCCTTCCTGTACATAATAGATTTCAAATTCTTTTGGATGAGAGTGGGAGAATTCCACAGTGTTTTCATCCTGCTGTTCCGCATAGCTGACACATAGATCATAAGAGTTCAGACAGATGTTCTGTGCATTCGATGTGCATAAAAGGTGCAGTGGCTGATGATACATAAAACTCCTCCTTTATTTATCTCGATCATGATTCTGTAAAAAACAGACCTGTAGCAGGGACGGGTCTTTCATTACAGGCATTCTTATGGTTTTTGATCAAAAATAGAATAAAAGAAGTTCGATGTTCTCATCATAACACATTTAAAGGTGAAAGAACAGAAAAAAATAAAAAATTCTGATTTTTTGCATCTTTGTTTGATAATTATCAAACAAAGATTTTGAAAATGGACAGATATCAGATGGCATCTGTCCTGATGGAAAATTGAATCTTTTGATTGTGAAATATATACTAAAGATATCATGAAACACAGAACAAAGTGAAGAAAATGACGAAAGAACAGCGCTGATTCAGAGGTCGTTTCCTGCAATGTGATGGAAAGGAGGGCATTCTGGTTCTTTAAATCAGAAGAAGATAAAAGAAGTTTTGATACAGACAGTTAACGGAGGAATAAGTTGATATGAATAATAATATGAAAGATCCTGCAAATTGGGTAAAAACCAGCAACAGGCCGGGTTATTACAGACTGGGCGGGAAAGAAGTGGCAGGTTATGCATCCATTGATTTTGCCATGAACCTGGTGTTCCAGTGTATCGGACTCTATATCAGCTATTTTTATACTGATATATTCGGGCTGAAAGCATCCCATGTGGCCATGCTGTTTTTGGTATCACGTTTCTGGGATCTGGTAAATGACCCGATGATGGGAACGATCTGTGAAAGACTTTCCCCCAAACGGGGCAAATACTGGGTCTATGTCATGTGGGGTTCGATACCTTTCGGTGTGGTTGCAATCCTGACCTACTCGACTCCGGGATTCAGTTATAATATGAAGCTGATATGGGCGGCTATTACATACAATCTTCTGAATATGCTGTATACATTTATTATCCAGCCTTATGCATCTGCTGCATCTATTATGACAAACGATCCGGATGAAAGAACACGGATGCAGTCAATCCGGATGACACTGGCGCAGGCAGGCGGCGTGGTATGTGCGGTCCTGCTGCCGAATCTGAGCGGATTTCTGACAAGATATATGACACTGGCACAGGGATACATGGTAACAACGGCGATTATGGCGGTAGTCATGGTTGCAATTCTTCAGTGGGGCTCCCATCAGATCGTGGAGAGAATTCCGCCGCAGCCCATTGATCCGGATAATAAAGCAGGAATCAGAGATATTTTTACAACAATCAGGCTTGGCCCGGTGTTCGTAATGCTGCTTTTATTCCTTGGCGTGTATACCATCAGCCAGATTCAGTCCACCATGGGGCCTTATTATATGAAATACTATGCAGACAGTGAAAACATGATCTCCTGGTTCTCCATGATCCTGATGCTTGCATCTGTGATCGGAGTTCCCAGTGTACCGTATCTGACAAAGAAAATCAAAAAGAAACCGACGGTAATTTTGGGCCTTGCATTATGCGGGATCGGTTCTTTGATTATCTATCTCATGCCGCAGGGAAGCGGTTCCCTTGGCGGAATGATGGCGGGACGTGCAGTAGTGGGACTTGGCTATGGAATCCTCATGGGCATTCTCTGGTCAATTGTGACTGACCCGATCGAATACAGTAACTGGAAGACGGGACATGCCTATGGAGCGATCACCCTGACACTGGTGGGCCTTGGACTGAAATTTGCCATGGTGATCGGCGGTTCTCTGCCCAATGCAGTATTAAGTGCGGCAGGCTATGTGGCAAATGAAACACAATCCGCAGAGGTAATTACAGCAATTCGTAATCTGACTGCATTACTGCCGTTCGTGGTAGCTCTGGCAACGATCGTTGTATTTGCCGTATTCTATAAACTGGATGAAGAAAAAATCTCTCAGATTCAGCAGGAGATTGCCGAGAGAGACGGCGCAGTGAATTAAAAATCATAAGGAGGCTTGAATATGAAACAGATGAGAGTTTTAAAGACCGGAAGACTGGATGCTCTGGATGAAAGCAAACGGGGAAAGATGGAAGTTCAGGATGTTCCTCTTCGTGATCTGGAACCTGAAGAAGTTAAGATCAAGGTGGCATACTGTGCAATCTGCGGATCGGATCCCCATGCGCTGGTGGAAAATGTGTTTGGATGGGAGCTTCCCTTTGGACTGGGACATGAGATATCAGGCGTTATTGTGGAACTGGGAGAAAAGGCGACGCAAAAAGGCCTGAAAGTGGGAGACCGGGTTGCGGGAAATTTCCTCGGATTCTGCGGAAAATGCTATTACTGCCAGAATGGGCAGCAGCAGTTCTGCCCTCATGCAGAGGAATATAATTTTCCGGGATTCAGCGAGTACATCATCTGGCACGAGTCTCAGGTGTATAAGCTTCCGGACCATATCAGCCTGAAGAAGGGGTGTCTCCTGGAACCGATTTCCATTATTACACGGCTTATGGATAAAGTGGCGCCCAAATTCGGTATGCGGGCGGCAATATCCGGCGGCGGTCCCATCGGACTTCTGGCGCTGCAGTCTCTGAAAATGTACGGTGCCAGCGAAGTGACAGTTATTGAACCGCTGGAAGCAAGACGCAGGATTGCTGTAAGATACGGGGCAGACCATGTGATTGATCCGGTGAACAGTGATCTGCAGGCGGAAGCGGACCGGATTACTAATGGCCTTGGCTATGATGTGGTCATTGACTGCTCCGGTTCGGTCCGTGCAGTTCAGGGACTTCCGCCGATCACGGCAAAAGGTGGAAAGCTGATCTACGGAGCACAATATCCAAATGATTATGAGATGCCGTTTAATCTTTATAAATACTGCTATTTTCATGAGATTACCGTGACCGGGTTTTTCGTTGCTCCCTATGCATATCCAAGGGCCTTGCAGATGCTGGACAAGTATGAACTGGACGATTTTACGGAAAAGGTAGTTCCGCTGGATGAAATTGAAGAAGCGTTCAGGATCCATTTTTCCGGAAAATACCTGAAGGTTCTGGTTAAATGCAATGACGATCTGGATTAAGGAAAGAAAGGAAGTCAGACATGAGTGATAAGAAATTACAGACCATAGAAGAACTGGAAGCAAAATGTGTAGATATCCGCAGAAATCTTCTGAACTTTATCTACCGCATTGGTATGGGGCATCTTGGTGGAGAGCTGTCCATGGTGGAGACTGCAGTCGCTCTCTACTATAAATATCTGAATTATGATGTGCTGAATCCGAAGATGGAGGGACGGGACCGCTTTATCCTTTCCAAAGGACATTGTTCCGAGACTCTTTATACGATCTTCTCCGAACAGGGAGCCTATACGCAGGATTACATGGTAGAACACTTCGAATCCTTGGATACCTATAAGTTCGGCATGCACTCCAACCGTAAGAAATGCCCGCAGATTGAAGTATCAGCAGGTTCTCTGGGCCATGGACTTCCGATTGCGGTAGGCTATGCGCTTGGAGCAAGATATCAGAAGGAGAACTACCGTATCTTTGTCATGATCGGCGATGGTGAATTTGATGAGGGTACGAACTGGGAGGCATTGATGGCGGGCGCTCATTACCAGCTGAACAATCTGGTATGCATTCTGGACAAAAACCGTCTGCAGATGACCGGAGATACCAGAGAGATCATGAATATTGATCCGGTGGATGAAAAGGTTCGGGCCTTTGGCTGGAATGTGATCGAAATTGAGGATGGCAATGATATGAGGCAGGTTTGTGAAGCGTTTGACAAACTTCCGGAAAGAGACTGTGAAAAGCGTGCAAAACCAACATTTATCATCAGCAATACGGTAAAAGGCAAAGGCGTGAGTTTTATGGAAAACAACCACAAATGGCATGGCGGCGGCATCGGCGAAGCGGATCTGAAGCGTGCGCTTGAAGATGTGGAAAAGATGAGAAAGGGGTGCTGATTATGGCTGCAAAAACGACGTATGATTTTGATATGATGCTTTCCAGTGCAAAGGAAGCGTATGGAGAAGAACTGTATAAGATGGCTCAGGAAGGGATCGATTTTGTATTTACCTATTCTGATAATGTGGCTGAATCGACCAAAGCAGGACAACTGGTAAAGGATTTTCCAGATCGCTGCTTTAATATGGGAATTGCAGAGCCAGGGCAGGTAGGTGCCTCTGCAGGCCTTGCTTTGTCCGGGAATGTGGTGTTTGCACAGGTGTTCGGACCTTTCCTGCCCCTGCGTGCAGCAGACCAGATTCATACAGATATTGCGTACAATGATGTGAAGGTCCGACTGATCGGTACCCATTCCGGTGTTACAGCAGGCGGCGGACCCACCCATAACGATATTGCAGATCTGGCTCTCTACCGTGCGATCCCGAATCTGACCGTGTGCGTTCCTGCTGATGCCGGCCAGTGTGCAAAATTTATCCGCGCTTCCATGGACTATGAAGGTCCCATGATCATCCGGATCGACCGGGCGGGTTCTCCCAACGTATATGCGGAAGATTATGAGCTGGAAATTGGAAAAGCCATTGAACTGATGGAAGGAAACGATGCGACTGTCATCTCCTGCGGCTCTAATCTGTATGAATGCCTGATGGCTGCCAAAATGCTGAAGGAGGAAAACGGGCTGAGTATCGAGATTCTGGATGTACATACCATCAAACCGCTGGATACAGAATCGATCATCCGTGTTGCCAATAAGACCGGACATGTGGTTACCGTGGAGGATCATTCCATTAACGGAGGTCTGGGAGGCGCTGTGGCAGAGGTTCTGTGCGAAGCAGGCTATAAAGGAAGTTTTAAACGGATCGGCATGCCGGATGAATTTGCTGTGTTGGGTGCAGTAGATGAGATTTACCATTATTATGGAATGGATCGCCATGGAATAGTAAAAACGGTCCGGGAGATGCTCGGAAAATAGATGAGGAGGACATGATGTCAGATAAATACAAGAATTTTTCGTTGGATTATTTCAGCCTGAAAGGAAAGATTGCGGTTATTACAGGAGCCAATCAGGGACTGGGACTTGCCTATGCGGCGGCGTTTGCAAAAGCAGGCGCAGACCTGTTCATTCCTCATTTTACAGATGATATTCATGAGGTGAAAGAGCTGGCAGAGGCAGAAGGCCGCAGAATCGAATTTTTACAGGGTGATTTGACAGATAAAGCGTATATTCAGCAGATCGTTGATGTGTGTATGGAAAAATACGGGCGCATTGATATTCTGGTGAACAATGCAGGCGTCAGTGCGTTTGCTCCGTTTGATGAATATCCGGATCGTTACTGGGATATGTGCATCAACCTGGATCTGAATGCTGTCTATTTCCTGTCCCATGCAGTTGCCGGAATCATGAAGGCACAGGGCGGCGGAAAGATTATCAACATCGGTTCGGCATTGTCCTATACCGCTGACAAACACTGCCCGCCGTATGCGGTAGCCAAACATGGAGTGATCGGACTGACCCGCGTGTTTGCAAATGAACTGGGGCAGTTCAATATCCAGACCAATGCGATCTGTCCTGGATTTCTTGCCACGGAAGTCAATGCGGAACTTCGGAAAGATCCGGTATTTTACGATAAGATTACGAACCGGATCGCTGCAGGGCGCTGGGGTGAGTCGGAAGATCTGATGGGAACGATGGTATTTCTGGCAAGCAGAGCTTCGGATTATGTTAATGGATGGCATATCAGTGTAGACGGAGGATTTACGACGGTATTATAGGCAGGAGGAATTTTTGATGAAGAATCAGTATTATCCAAATCTGGCAAGTCCGATCACGATCCGGGGGCTTACTTTTAAAAACCGTATCTTCGGCGCACCCATGTCCAATCCGGAGCTGGATCCGGACTGTCATATGAGAAAAGAGGATCTTGCTTTTCATGAAAATCGTGCCCGGGGAGGACTGGCAACAGTAGCCATCGGCCTGGGAATTGTGGATCCTGTTGGACGTGTCCACACAAAGGAAGTAACCCTGTATGATGTGATGTCCCTTCCTTCTTTAAAAGAGTATGCCAATGCCATGCACCGCCATAACTGTATGGCGGTCATGGAACTGGCTCACGGCGGAAAGTACGCAGGTGCCAGAAGCCATGACGGCGCCGGTGATCCTCTGGTGCTTGGACCTGACGATGAGATCAATCCGGATGGCCTGCGTGTTACCGCCATGAGTGAGGAAGAGATCGAGCGTGTTTCGAACTGCTATGCGGATGCGGCAGTCCTCTGCCAGAAAGCAGGGATCGATATGGTGCTTGTACACGGAGGCCACGGATGGCTGCTGGGCCAGTTCATGTCACCGACGATGAATCACAGGACCGACCGGTGGGGCGGAAGTCTGGAGAACCGGATGCGTTTTCCGCTGCTGGTGCTGGAAAAGATTCGGAAGGCCTGCGGGGAGCGGATGCTGATCGAATACCGCATGAGTGGTTCCGAGATCATCAAAGGCGGTTATGGGATAGAAGAAGGCATTGAGATGGCCCGAATGCTGGATGGAAAGGTGGATATTATCCATGTTTCAGCGGGCGTTCATGAAGATCAGGATGCATTTGTGGTTACCCACCCATCCATGTTTATGGAGCACGGCTGTAATGTGTATCTGGCAGCAGAGATTAAAAAACATGTAAACACGCCGGTTGCTACGGTGGGCGGACTGAATGATCCGGACATGATGGAAGAGATCATTGCATCAGGAAAGGCAGATATTGTGGAAATCGCGCGTCAGTCGATCTGCGATCCGTATTTTCCGGAAAAGGCATTTTCGGGGCGGAAGGATGATATTACAAAATGCTGCCGCTGCTTTACCTGCTTTTACAATTATCTGACTAACCGGACGTTCTGCTGTGCGTTTAATCCAGTGGTGGGAAATGAACTGGAAAACAAATCCGGTTTTCCGCAGACAACATCCAAAAAGGTCCTGGTTGTGGGCGGCGGAGTCGGCGGAATGGAAGCAGCCATAACGGCTGCAGAAAGAGGACATCGGGTTACTCTGATTGAAAAAAACAACCGTCTGGGAGGTCAGCTTCTGTCCGAACGGTATATTCCGTTCAAACAGGATATGTATCATTTTGTAAAAGTTCTGGAAGGTCGTCTGGAGGCATCCGGCGTGGAAGTGAGATTAAATACGGAGGTTACCGCGGAAGAAGCTGCTGCATTTCAGGCAGATGTGGTAATGGTGGCAACCGGAGCCAGACCGGTCATTCCACCGATAGAGGGAATCGACCGTCCAAATGTTGTCGGACTGGATGCGCTGCATCATGAGGTGCCGCAGACAGGGCAGAAGGTGGTTATCCTGGGAGGCGGACTGGTCGGAAGCGAGGTTGCAATCTATCTGGACGGGCTTGGAAAAGATGTTACAGTCGTGGAAATGAAAAATGACTGGGCTTCAGATGCTTATTTCATGCACAAAAACGCAATGGATATCTATATAAGGGACAGCAGGATTCGGATTTATACGGATACAAAAGCAAAGGCAGTTACGGAAAAGGGACTGGTCTGCACCACCAGAGACGGTGAGATCCTTCTGGAAGCCGATACGGTGCTTCTGGCGGCTGGAATGAAAGCGGATCCGGAATTCGTGCATCGTTTTGATTATACGGCAGATCGTGTGTTTCAGATCGGCGACTGCATAAGACCGGGCAGAGTGGTGGACGCGGTGACAACCGGATACTACCGGGCGCTGGATATTTAAACTTCTATTTACAATCAGGAGGTACTGTTATATGAAGATCAAAGCAGCAGTTGTATATGAAAAAGGACAGCCTTTTGTTATGGAGGAACTGGAGCTGGATGATCCCGGAGAGGGGGAACTTCTGGTAAAGGTAGCTGCCTGCGGAGTATGTCATACGGATGAGGGTGCACAGCATCAGGCGATCCCGGTTCCTCTGCCGGCAGTGCTGGGACATGAGGGTGCCGGAATCGTTGAAAAAGTGGGTCCGGGCGTGACAGAATTTCAGGTTGGTGACCGGGTCGGTTTTTCCTTTGCATCCTGCGGAAAATGTGAAGAATGCCTGGACGGGCATCCATATGCATGCAGGGATTTTAATACCATCAATTTTGGCGGAATCATGCCGGACGGTACAACGCGACTGCATAAGGACGGAAAGGAGATCGCAACCTTTTTCGGTCAGGGAACCTTTGCAACGCATGCGGTGGTCCACACCAGACAGACCATCAAGGTACCTTATGAGGATCTGGATCTGGGAATTGTTGCTCCGTTTGGCTGTGGAATCCAGACAGGAGCGGGAGCGGTATTTCATACCCTGAATCCGGAATTTGATTCCAGTATTGCAGTTTTCGGATGCGGGACAGTTGGGATGAGTGCGATTATGGCGGCCCGAATAGCCGGCTGCAAAAATATTATTGCCGTAGGAGGTAATCCGGTGTCCCTGAAACTGGCAATGGAGCTGGGGGCTACTCATACAGTCAACCGGAAAGAATGCAAAGACATCGTGGGCAGAATCAAAGAGATCACAAAGGGCGGATGTCACTATGCCATTGATACATCCGGCGTCAGTGATTTTGTGAAGAAAGCGCTTGCATGTGTACGGTTTAAGGGAACGGCTGTTGTGCTGGGATTGACGGGTGATGTGACGATCAACATTCAGGAAGAGCTGATGGGAGAAGCAAAATCGCTGGTGGGTGTTGTGGAAGGGGATGCGAATTCCAAAACCTTTATTCCGAAGCTGCTGGAATATTATCGGGAAGGAAAATTCCCCGTGGATAAGCTGATTCGATTCTATGATTTTGATGACATTAACCTGGCGTTTGAAGAATCTCATCAGGGAAAGGCGATAAAATCTGTATTAAGGATGTAATGGAAGGAATTGAAGAAGCCTGTTCCTGCGGCACATTCTGTGCAAAAAGCAGAAGTGCTGACAGACAGATGCATATGAGATGGCAAAACCGGAGCAGAGACTGTTTTTTGGAGGTTTCTGCTCCGGTTTCTGTCCGGGAAAACTTGACTTTCCTGTATTTTTTTATACAATAAAGCTGTAAGAAAATCAGAACGAAGGAAAGGAGCTTCATAATTCCATGGAATTTACATTTTCGAGAAGATCCGGCAGGATTGGAGAGGGGATCTTCTCTTTACTGAATACAAAGAAAGAGGAACTTCTGACGGCGGGGCGGACCGTTTATAATTTTTCCGTCGGTACGCCGGATTTTGAACCGCCGGTACATATTATGGAGGCCATGCAGAAAGCGTGCGGGATACCGGAAAACTACCGATATGCCCTGTCGGACCGTCCGGAGCTTCTGGAAGCTGTTCAGAGCTTCTATGAAAAACGGTTTGGCGTAAAACTGAAGCCGGAGCAGATTATGAGTCTGTATGGCTCTCAGGAAGGCATGGCGCATATTGCGCTGCCGCTCTGCGATCCGGGAGATACGTTTCTGGCGCCGGATCCCGGTTATCCGGTATTTCGCATCGGACCGGAATTAACCGGGGCAAAATGCGTGACGTATCCCCTTTATAAAGAAAACAATTTTCTTCCGGATTTTGAGGATATTCCGGAGGAAGACGCCAGAGAGGCGAAATTCATGCTGATTTCCTATCCGGCGAATCCGGTGTGTTCCGTGGCAGACGATAGCTTTTATGAAAAAGCGGTTGCATTTGCAGAAAAATACCAGATCATTCTTCTGCACGACAATGCCTATGCGGATCTGGTCTATGGCGGAAAGACCGGAAAATCCTTCCTGTCCTGTCCGGGCGCCATGGATGTGGGGATCGAGTTTTTTTCCCTGTCCAAATCCTATAATATGACCGGTATGCGCATCTCTTTTGCCGTCGGAAACGAACGGATCATCGAGGAATTCAAAAAGGTGCGTTCCCAGATTGATTACGGAACCTTTCTGCCGGTTCAGTATGCGGCCATAGCGGCTCTGACCGGTCCCCAGGACAGCGTAAAGGAACAGTGCAGGCTCTATGAGGAACGGTGCAATGCGCTGTGCAGAGGTTTAAGCCGGATCGGATGGGAGGTTCCGGACGGACAGGGGACCATGTTTGTGTGGGCGCCGATTCCGAAAAATTATACGAGCAGTGAAAAATTTGCCATGGATCTCATGGAACGGACCGGAGTGATCGTGGTGCCGGGCACGGCTTTTGGAGAGCTTGGGGAAGGATATGTCCGCATGGCGCTGGTCTATCCGGTGGAGGAGATCAAAAAGGCGGTCCGCGCCATTGAAGAAAGCGGTATTTTAACGGCATGAGTTTTATAGATGAGTATACGAAATTTATCTTTCTGGAGGATGAGCCGGAGTGTGCAGACATTATCTTTCTTCCGGGTTCCGACGAAGGAGCGCTGGCGGTCCATGCAGCAGAGCTTTGGAAAGCGGGCTGTGCACCGGTGGTTCTGCCCTCCGGAAAATATGCAAAGCTGACCGGGCATTTTTCCGGCGATCCGGCTTATGAGACGGAATGGGCATATTTTCATCATATTTTAAGGGTTCAGGGGGTGCCGGAAGCGTGTATCTGGAGAGAGGATCAGGCGACGTTTACCTATGAAAATGCCCTGCGGTCCCGGGAAGTGACCGATGCGGCGGGACTGTCGGTGAAAAAGGCGCTTCTGTGCTGTCAGGCTTATCATGCCAGGCGCGCCAGCCTGTATTATCAGGTCTGCTTTCCGGAAGCGGAGATTCTGGTCTGTCCGGTGGCAACGAAGGGGATCCGCAGGGAGAACTGGTATCGGTCGGAGAAAGGGATTGACCTGGTACTGACGGAGATGAAGCACTGCGGTACCCAGTTCGGGGAGATTATGCGGGAATCTGCCGGGCTTTTGCCCTGTCAGGCGAAAGAAAGACGCAGAAAACGATCATAAAAACTCTTAAAACAATCATAAAAAAACAATACGAACAAATTATGCGGACTGACCGGAAGAAAAAAGATACAGTTGCAGCTGCAAATAAATACAACTTGCGGAAATCCGGCGTTTCCAAATGGCTCCATACAGATTCTGTTCATTTTATCCCTTGAAAATTATTTCATTTGTGATACTATGGAATTGTATAAATCTGTCAAAGAAAGGGAGAAAAACATGCAGACTTTAGAGTTACAGAAAATGGCCAATGAAGTCCGTAAGGGTATCGTGACTGCGGTGCACAGTGCAAAAGCAGGCCATCCGGGCGGATCTTTGTCGGCTGCAGACATTTTTACTTATCTGTATTTTGAGGAAATGAACATCGATCCGAAGAACCCGAAGGATCCGGACAGAGACCGTTTTGTCCTGTCCAAAGGCCATACGGCTCCGGGTTACTACAGCGCCATGGCGCACAGAGGGTATTTTCCGGTGGAGGATCTGGTGACGCTTCGCCATGTGGGTTCTCATCTGCAGGGGCATCCGTGCATGCAGCACATTCCGGGCATCGATATGTCCTCCGGTTCTCTGGGACAGGGCATCTCCGCAGCAGTCGGTATGGCCATCGCAGGAAAACTGGATCACAAGTCCTACAGAGTGTACACGCTGCTTGGCGACGGCGAGATTCAGGAGGGCCAGGTATGGGAGGCTTCCATGCTGGCAGGCCACAGAAAGCTGGATAATCTGGTCGTGATCGTAGACAATAACGGACTGCAGATTGATGGAAAGATCGAGGATGTGTGTTCCCCGTATCCCATCGATAAGAAGTTCGAAGCATTTAATTTCCATGTAATCAATGTGGATGACGGCAATGACATGGACAAGCTCCGCGCGGCGTTTGAGGAAGCAAAGACGGTAACCGGAAAACCGGTGGCAATCATCGCGAAGACCGTAAAAGGAAAGGGCGTTTCCTTCATGGAGCATCAGGCATCCTGGCACGGAACTGCCCCGAATGATGAGCAGTATGCAACTGCCATGGCAGATTTAGAGAAAGTGGGTGAAGCATTATGTCAGAAGTAAAGAAGATCGCAACGAGAGAAAGTTATGGAAATGCTCTGGCAGAGCTTGGCGCACAGTATCCGGATCTGGTGGTGCTGGATGCAGACCTGGCGGGAGCGACCAAGACAGGCGTATTTAAGAAGGCTTTTCCGGAGAGACATATTGACTGCGGGATCGCAGAAGGCAATATGATGACGGTGGCGGCAGGTCTGGCGGCAGCAGGAAAGACTCCTTTTGCTTCTACCTTTGCCATGTTTGCGGCAGGACGTGCGTTTGAGCAGGTCCGCAACTCCATCGGTTATCCGCATCTGAATGTGAAGATCGGCGCTACTCATGCAGGTATCTCCGTAGGTGAGGACGGTGCGTCTCATCAGTGCAACGAGGATATCGCTCTTATGAGAACGATTCCGGGCATGACCGTGATCAATCCGGCAGATGATGTGGAGGCGAAGGCGGCTGTGAAAGCGGCGATTGAGCATGAAGGACCGGTGTATCTTCGCTTCGGACGTCTGGCAGTTCCGGTCATCAACGATCCGGCTTCCTATCAGTTTGAGATCGGCAAAGGTATCACCATGAAGGAAGGAAAAGATGTGACCATCATCGCCACCGGTCTGGAAGTGTCCGAGAGTCTGGAGGCGGCAAAGATGCTGGAGGCAGACGGGATCTCGGCGGAAGTGATCAATATCCACACGATCAAACCGCTGGATGAAGCGCTGGTTGTGGCATCGGCGAAGAAGACCGGGAAGGCCGTGACCGTGGAAGAGCATTCTGTGATCGGCGGACTTGGCGGAGCGGTTGCGGAAGTGCTTGCAGAGCAGGCGCCCACGAAGATGCTGCGCATCGGCGTGAATGATACCTTTGGCGAGTCCGGTCCGGCAAAAGCTCTGATTGAGAAATATGGACTGGATGCGAAGAGTATCTATGAGAAGGTAAAGGGCTGGTTATAGGCGTAACAGAAGATAAAACTGGATAAAGAAAGACGGTAGATCCGGAAGGAAGGGCTGTTCTGTCAGACTGTGAAACAGTGGTCTGATGGGGCGGTCCTTTTTTACGGGATGAGTGATTGTGTTTTCAGGAAGGAAACATGTGAAAAATTGCAGAAATCTTTCGTAAATTATGGGGATGAGTTGACTTCACAGGGGGTTGCATGATATTTTAGAATAGAAAAGTGTGAAAAGTTGCAAAAATCTTTTGCTTACAGGAGTGGTCATATGGAAATTCGAAGAGATTTTTATCTGGATAAGCTGATAAAAAGAAGAAATAATGGTTTGATAAAAGTTATAACGGGAATTCGCAGATGTGGGAAGTCTTATCTGCTGAATACGATTTTTTATCAATATCTTATAAGAAGCGGTGTGGAAGAAAATCATATCATTCGTTTTGCATTTGATTCAGCGGACGATCTTTATCTGATCGGGGAGAGCCTGATCAAAATTGAAAAAGAAAAAAGAGGCGTTGATCCTGAAAAATTTATGGAATATATTCGTTCCAGTGTTACCGAAAAAGGAATGTATTATCTGCTTCTGGATGAAGTTCAGATGCTGGATTGTTTTGAGTCTGTGTTAAATGGTTATCTTCGGAAGGATAATATGGATGTTTATGTAACCGGAAGTAATGCAAAATTTTTGTCCAAAGATATTATTACAGAATTTGCCGGGCGTGGCGATGAGATTCATATGTATCCATTGAGTTTTTCGGAGTTTATGTCTGTTTATCAGGGTGATAAATATGAGGGTTTGTCAGAATATATGCTTTATGGAGGAATTCCGCCTGTGGTTCTCCGTGATGGTCTTCATGAGAAAGCCGCTATGTTGGAGAATTTGTTCAGCGAGATCTATATGAGTGATATATACAAAAGAAACAGAATCAGAAACCAGGGAGAACTGGAAGATCTGCTGAATATTCTTTCTTCTGCGATTGGTTCGTTGACTAATCCGGAAAAATTGAAAAATACCTTCAAAAGCGTAAAAAAATCCAGAATTACTTCTAACACGATCCGAAAATATCTTGATTATTTTGAAGATTCTTTTTTGATCGAATCTGCCCAGAGATATGATATTAAAGGGAAAACATATATTGAAACTCCCAGAAAGTATTATTTTTCAGATTTGGGTCTGCGGAATGCGCGGATCAATTTTCGCCAGTTTGAGCAGACACATTCTATGGAAAATGTGATTTACAATGAGCTTCGTATGAGGGGATATCGGGTGGATGTGGGAATTGTGCCGATAGCAGAAAAGGATAAAAATGGAAAAGTGACCCGAAAACAGCTGGAGGTGGATTTTGTATGTAATCTTGGCTCTCTAAGATATTATATTCAGTCCGCTTATGCGCTTCCGGATGAGGAAAAAAAAATACAGGAGATCAGGCCTTTCAGGAAAATTGATGATTCGTTTAAAAAGATAGTCATAACAAAAGATATGGTACCGGCACACTATGACGAACATGGGATTCTGACGTTGAATATATATGATTTTCTGCTTGAACCCAAAAGCATTGAAAAATAAACGGGGGCTGCAATGCCCTGTTGCAATTGAGTTGAAACTTGAAAACTTAGCGGAAGTGGTAGAAATTCTTTATTTCGTTTGCCCCTTTTTATACGGATACTTGACAAAATATATTTCAGAGCGTATTATAGATATTGAATTATATTAGAAACATCTGGTAAATTAGCGGGAGGATATTTTGCTGGAGATCGAAAGTATGCCGTATCCGATTTGTTTCTTTGATGAAAATGGGGAAATATATGAGTTGGATGAGACGAACTTGTCTGCACGGTTTGGCTGCCCCCATAATTATATGGAAGATGGAACAATAAAAGTGCACGGAAAAAATAGTGATGGAAGCTGTAAAACCAAAATATATGAAGGGAAAAAATGTGCAAAATGTGGTAATATTCAGCTGGGAACATTGAAAAATACAGTATCGTATGGAATATGTCCGCATGGAAAATGAGAGGAGCATGTTTAGATGAATAGTAATTATGGTCTCACAAACACAGAACTGCAGATTATGGAATTACTTTGGTCTGCAGAAGAACCTATGACATTCAGAGAGATCATGAATGTTGCAACGAATGAGTGGAAGAAAACATGGAAGGTTCAGACACTAAATACCTTTTTGATTGGTCTTCAGAAAATGGGTATGGTAGGTACCGAACGGAGCAGAACATCGTCCTATAATGCATATTATCCTCTATGTACAAGGGAAGAACATATCCACAACTGGACAAGGAGGATGGTGGAAGTATGTTATGATAATTCGTTCAGCCGTTTTGTGGCCGCTTTTATTGGAAATGGAAAACTGTCCGAAGAGGATGCAGAAGAACTGCGAAAGTTGATTTGATTTTATGTTATGACTTCTATGGTTTTGTGTTCTTTTGTATTGAAATCATCTGATAAAAACAGTATATTTAAGGAGAAGAGAAATATATATAGAATACACAAGATTTAAATCTTCATTTTGGAAAGGAGGAGAACTCAATAAAATGTTGAATCATGTGTTTCTATAATTTATTATGAAAAGGAGAACTACAGATGAAAAAAATAAGAAGTTTTTTTGCTATTATAATGGTAATTGCATTAACAGGTATACCTGTAATTTCGTATGCCAAAGAACTGGAGGGAAATGGTGACTATAACGAAAATACTGAGATATTAGAACAAACAAATCTGGCGCAACTCCCTGAACTTACAGCAGTTAATCCAGAAGTAGAAATGAGCACTCTTTTTTGTAATGCTTTTGATACAATTGAAACGGATTTGACATTGAATTCTTTGGATGCTTCTGATATTATAAAGCAAAGAACTACAAATCGATTGCCAGATAATCCATTATTTATTTTGGATGATCAATTAACAGTCAGTGATACTATAGGGATTCATTTGTTTACAGTAACTTCTAATAAGTTCTTGATGGCACAGCTTAATGTCGCAAATGAAGATTGTATGGTTCGGATTTATTTTGTTGATTTTAGTACAGGAACATTAACACCATCTAATATTGTAAAAACTGCTGGCGAATTGATGGTAGTAAGTAATTTGCCGACAGGTGATTATGCGTTTGTGGTGAGCAGTTTAGATAATGAACCGGATATTTCTTATACTCTTTCTGTGAATGCTGTAAATCCTGCAGGAAATTTAAAGAGAGCATACTGGTTGACATCTGACTTGCAGGAAGCAGGATTATTATATACATCGAATCATTTGTATTCTAATGGAAACTTGGTGTTTAACTTCAATAATCCTGCAGAACATGATCTGAACTGGTTGAGGATCTATGAGGTGAAGTGGAGCGGGGGATATTCTGAAAAAACGCATGAAATTTACAATGTGGTACTGAACAGCAGACAGCCCTACATGACATCACAAGACGGAGGACCTGGAATTTTCAGTTATAAGGCAACAAGTGTATCGGCTGATCATGCAGTTATATTGAATTTAGGCGTTGGTACAGGATTTTCTTATATGGATTCTAATTATCAGTCTGGTGGGAAGCATAATATGACAATGACGGATATTTTTGGGAAAAAAACTCCCAGAAATCTCGATCAGGATGATTTTGACATGAATCTGGGAGAGTTCCAGATTATTTATGATTTGGATAAAGGAAAGGTAGTTGACTTCTATGGTCCTTTAAATTTCTTTTATCAAACAGGGGCTGAAACGGTGGAATCTCTGAAGGAGTTGTGATTCTGACTGATTTTTAAATTTGATTTATAAAATAAATACGGAGGTATTTCCATGCAGATCAATAACAGCGTTGTGAACCTTGGCGGTATGAACACCGTTCAGGGAAATGCATTTCAAAGGAGCATCAAAATACCTGGTCAGAAAGGGAAGGAATACCAGGAACTTTTTTTGGAACCGGATATTGATACATACCGTTCTTCTGCTTTGAAAGCGTCATCCACGGAATTTGAGATGATATACAAAAAAGACGGTACAGCATATGGTTATATTGATAAAAAAGAGACAGAACGACTGTGGGAAACTGCAAAAGAAAAATACAAAGATGAGCCTTTTAAACTTTATGCCCAGAGTCAGAATCTTGTGTTCAGCCAGAAGCTTAAAGAATCCGGGTTCTTTGATGGGATGTCGAAAGAAGAGGCTGAACAGTTTGAGGAACTGCTGGCGGATATCACAGCGGTGATGAACGGCGTGAACAGATATATCAGTATTGGAAGCAGAGAATCTACAGCAGCTGACGTTTCGTGGCGCTGTTATATGGATACAGATACGCTCGGATCGTTTCCTGCTCCGCCTTCTTACGAAGCAAAAGGGGAACTGGAATCTGCCTCGGAAGCACTTCGCCTTTTTTGTGACAAATATGTGGATGAGGAGCACAAAGGAGAGTTTTATGCATTGATCGACGATTTTCATGCATATAATACAGAATATCTAAAAGACTATGAGACGTCGTCAGAGAGAATGTCGAGGGCAAATGCACTGCTGTATTTTTATCATACAGAAGAGCAGGAAGGGGCTTCTTCAGAAGATTTCAAAAGAGCCGCTCAGGAGTATGACACCCGAAAGGCACAGGCGTCGGATGCCTATGGAAAGGCGCTTTCTGCAGTGTTTCAAAGGATGCGTCAGAGCGGTTCCATTCATGATGAATTGTGGGATTCTCTGAGCCTGGAGCATGAAAAATGCGTGAAAGAGACGGGGAAAGGGACTTCCTGGTCAGGAGAGGAGCGGGAACGAAAGGAGACGGAAGCACTGTTTGCCCATAGGAAGGGGTACTGGGAAAAACTGATAAAAGCCTGACAGAAGCATGTTGAAAGAACCGCCTGCAATTTCCGGAAAAAGGAATTACAGGCGGTTCTTTTTTGGAGAACGGCGCCTACTGCTTTGGATACACCATCTGCTCTTCCGTGATGTTATAAAGCACTTCATTCAGATAGCGGTTGGACCACCACTTGCACATGGGCAGGCTGGAATCCAGATAGTTGCCGCAGTCCTCAGGTTTTGCACCGGGGATCTCTCCTTCGAAATCGCGCATGAACTCGAAGGTCTCGGTCAGTACGCCGATAATATCCTTCGGCTCATAGTCACCGTTCAGCAGCAGGTAGCAGCCGGTACGGCAGCCCATGGGTCCGAAGTAGACGATCTTCGGTCCGAATACCGGATGACTCCGAAGAAAGGTCGCCGCCAGATGTTCCATGGCATGAAGTTCTGCAGTGTTCATGACCGGTTCGTCATTGGGGCTGGTGATGCGGATGTCAAACGTGGTAACGATCGTGCCGCCTACCGGGTCCTTGCGGGATACGTAGACGCCCGGAACCAGTTTGACGTGGTCTATGGTGAAGCTTGCGATTTTTTCCATAAAACAGTTCCTCCTTGTATTTCGACAATCTGTTACCATCATAACAAAGTTTATGGGGAATGGCAAGAGCGGCGGACGGATAAAATGCGGGAAAAATGATTTTACATCCGGTATGGATACGGATATAATAGAAGAAAGAAAGGGGGGTGCTCTGACAGTGAGAACAGTCGGTATCGGACATCAGAATTTTGAAAAAGTAAGGATGAGAAATATTTTCTATGTAGATAAGACGAAGTTCATTAAGGAATGGTGGGAATCGGAAGACGAGGTGACGCTCATCACCCGTCCAAGACGGTTTGGGAAGACGCTGAATATGAGCATGCTGGAGAATTTTTTTTCCGTGGAATATGCCGGGAGAGCGGAGCTGTTTGAAGGGCTGGCGATCTGGGATGAGGAAATATACCGGGAGCTTCAGGGAACGTGGCCGGTTCTCTTCGTGAGTTTTGCCGGGGTAAAGGAGACGTCTTTTCCGAAAGCAAAGCAGAGCATCTGCCGTATGATCGGGGAGTTGTATCGAAAATATGATTTTCTCTTAAAAGGAGATCTTTTGACCGAGACGGAAAGGGAACTTTACCAGAATGTTTCCATGTATATGGATGAGGTGACGGCGGCATCCTCTTTGCAGACGCTGGCGGGATATTTGTACAGGTATTACGGAAAAAAAGTGATCATTCTTCTGGATGAATATGATACACCCATGCAGGAGGCTTATGTGCATGGCTATTGGGAAGAAATCGTCGGATTTATCCGGACGATGTTCAATGTGACCTTCAAGACCAATCCCTATCTGGAACGGGCTGTCATGACCGGTATTACAAGGGTCAGCAAAGAATCCATTTTCTCGGATCTGAATCATCTGGAAGTTGTAACGACTACTTCGGATAAATATGAGGGCGCATTTGGTTTTACAGAGCAGGAAGTTTTTGCGGCGCTTGCAGAATACGGACTGTCTGAACAGCAGCAACTGGTGAAAAGCTGGTATGACGGTTTTATCTTTGGTCAGGTATCCGATATCTACAATCCATGGTCGATCATTAACTATCTGGACAAAAGAAAGCTTGACACATACTGGGCCAATACCAGCAGCAACAGCCTGGCTGGAAAACTGATCCGGGAGGGAAGTCCGGACATCAAGATGAAATTCGAAGAGCTTCTCCGGGGCGGCGTTCTGGAGGCGGTGATTGACGAACAGATTGTATTCAGCCAGCTGTCCGCACAGAAGAATGCAGTCTGGAGCCTTCTGCTTGCCAGCGGGTATCTGAAGACGGTGGAATACCGGTTTGACGAGCCCTCCGGTCAGGGGATATATCGACTGTCCTTAACGAACAAAGAGGTGCGTATCATGTTTGAAAATATGATACGCGACTGGTTCTATGATGGAGGAGATTCCTACAGCTGTTTCATCAGGGCATTTCTGATGGAGGACCTGGATGCCATGAATGAATATATGAACCGGGTGGCAATGTCGACTTTCCGTTATTTTGATACCGGAAAGCAGCCCTCCGGGGAAGAGCCGGAGCGGTTTTATCATGGCTTTGTACTGGGGCTTATGGTGGAGCTGGCGGGCAGGTATACGATTCTGTCCAACCGGGAGAGCGGGTTCGGGCGGTATGATGTAGTGCTGGAGCCGCTTCGTGCGGTGGATGACGCTTACATTCTGGAATTTAAAGTGTACAGTCCGAGAAGAGAAAGCAGTCTGGAGGAGACGGTGGAAAATGCCCTGCTGCAGATCGAAAAGAAACCGTATGAGGCGGCTCTTAAGGCAAAGGGAATCGAGGATGGACGGATCCGGAAATACGGCTTTGCATTCCGTGGAAAAGAAGTGCTGATCGGACAGGCTCAGACCTGAAGCTGATGAAATCCGGTCTGCCGGGAAGTTCATAAAGCTTGTTGACAAAGACAGGGAAGAAAGATAAAATTAAAAAGAGATAACGGAGAGTCCGGAGCAGATGACCCGGACTCTTGACTTTTGGGGAAAAGGAGGGGTACGCAGTGGAACAATATGATCTGGAAGAATTACTGCAGTTTGTTGAGGAACATCGTTTCCGATCCCTCCGGACCCGGCTGGCGGAGATGAACGAAGCGGATATTGCGGAGTTCATGGAGGAGCTGGATGACAACCGGAAGGTGCTGATCTTCCGTATGCTCCCCAAAGAGCTGGCGGCGGATGTGTTTGCCTGTCTGGAGACGGACATTCAGGAGCATATCATCAACAGCATTACCGATGCGGAGATTCACAAGATCGTGGAAGACCTGTTTGTGGACGATGCGGTGGATATGCTGGAGGAACTTCCGGCAACGGTGGTCAAGAGGGTCATGCGCAATACAACGCCGGAGACCAGGCAGATCATCAATCAGTTTCTGCAGTATCCGGACAACAGTGCAGGGAGTATCATGACAGCCGAATATATCGGGCTGAAGAAGTACATGAATGTGGAGCAGGCATTTTCCTATATCCGCGCTCACGGCGTGGACAAGGAGACGATCTATACCTGCTTTGTCATGGACGGCGGACGGCATCTGGAAGGCGTTGTGACCATCAAAGACCTGCTGATGAATCCGTATGAGACGAAAATTCAGGATATCATGGACACCAATATCATCAAGACGGTGACCACGGAGGATCAGGAGGAAGTGATTGAACTTTTCAATAAATACGACCTGCTCTGCCTTCCGGTGGTGGATCATGAAGAGCGCCTGGTGGGGATTGTTACGGTGGATGATATCGTGGATGTTATGGAAGAAGAGGCGACCGAAGATTTTGAGAAAATGGCGGCCATGCTTCCCAGCGACAAACCTTATCTGAAGACGAGTATCCTGGAACTGGCGAAGAACCGCATTGTCTGGCTGACTGTGCTGATGTTAAGCTCCATGATAACCGGCAGTATTCTGACCCATTATGAAGAAGCCTTTGCTGCCCTTCCGCTGCTGGTCAGTTTTGTGCCCATGCTGACCGGAACCGGGGGCAATGCCGGAAGCCAGTCCAGTACCATGATCATTCGCTGCATGGCGATCGGCGAGGTGGAGCCGAAGGATGTTCTGCGGGTCATCTGGAAGGAGGTCCGGGTAGCGCTTCTGGTTGGCCTGATTCTGGGCGCATTGAACTATGTCCGGCTCATGCTCATGTATCCGGGCCAGCCTGTGGTATGCCTGACCGTGGTGCTCAGTCTCTATATTACAGTGATTATGGCAAAAAGCATCGGCTGTACGCTTCCGATTGCGGCGAAACTTCTGAACCTGGATCCGGCGATCATGGCGGCGCCGCTTATTTCCACCATCGTAGATGCATGCAGTCTGATCATCTATTTCAGAATTGCGTGCAATCTGCTGCACATATAATATAAAAAAACAGACAGTTGTATTTCTGATACGGTGAGCGGCAGACGAACCCTGAGTACAGGAGAAGGGTTCTGCCAAAACGGATCGGGAAGACGGCGATGAAATCAAGACAGGAGACAGAAAACATGATAAATGGAAAAAAAGTGCTGTTCAGCGGCATGCAGGCAACGGGTAATCTGACACTTGGAAATTATCTGGGGGCGCTGAAGAACTGGGTGAACCTCTGTGAGGAATACGAGTGTTTTTACAGCGTGGTGGATCTGCATTCCATCACCGTGCGGCAGGATCCGGCGGTACTCCGGAAACGTGCCCGCAGCCTTTTGATGATCTATATTGCGGCAGGGCTGGATCCGGAGAAGAACTGCCTCTATTATCAGTCTCATGTGTCCGGTCATGCGGAGCTGGCATGGATCCTGAACTGCTTTACCTATATGGGCGAACTGAACCGCATGACGCAGTTTAAGGATAAATCCGCAAAGCATGCGGACAATATCAATGCGGGACTGTTCACTTATCCGGTACTGATGGCGGCGGATATTCTGCTGTATCAGGCGGATGTGGTGCCCGTAGGCATCGATCAGATGCAGCATCTGGAACTGACCAGAGATGTGGCGCAGCGGTTCAACGGAGTGTACGGGGACGTGTTTACCGTACCGGAGGCCTATATCGGAAAGGTGGGTGCCAAGATCATGAGCCTGCAGGATCCCTTAAAGAAGATGTCCAAGTCCGATGAGAATCCCAATGCGTCCATTTACCTGATGGATGATCCGGATACCATTATGCGCAAATGCAAACGGGCGGTGACCGATTCGGAAACGCAGATTCTGTACCGGGAGGAGCAGCCAGGCATCCGGAATCTGATTGATATTTACAGCGCCTGCACCGGGAAGACACCGGAAGAAGTGGTCAGAGAATTTGACGGGAAAGGCTACGGCGATTTCAAGATGGCGGTGGGAGAGGCGGTTGTCAGCGTGTTAAAGCCTCTGCAGGACCGTTATGCAGAGCTTGCCAAAGACAAAGCGTATATTGACAGGATCATCAGAGAAAATGCAGAAAAGGCGGGATATGTGGCGGCGAAGACCCTTCGGAAGGTGCAGCGTAAAGTAGGCTTCCCGGACCGGATTCGGTAAAGCGTTCATAGAAAAGGAAGGAGAAAGATTATGAGAGAGATCAGACCGGAAGAATTACAGAAAAATCCATTTCAGATGATCGGAAAGGAATGGCTTCTGGTGACCGCGGAAAAAGACGGAAAAGTCAATACCATGACGGCATCTTGGGGCGGTGTGGGTATTATGTGGAATAAACCGGTAGCGTATGTGTTCCTGCGTCCCCAGCGTTATACAAAGGAATTTGTGGATCAGGGAGAGACCTTTTCCCTGTCTGTGCTGGGAGAGGAGTATCGGGAGACTCTGCGTTATTTTGGAAGCGTATCCGGCAGAGAGGAAGATAAGATCGCAAAGTCCGGGCTGAAGGTGGCGCATGACGGAGCAACTCCGTATTTTGAGGAAGCGAATACGGTTATGGTATGCAGGAAGCTGTATGCGCAGTCCTATGATCCGGCATGCTTTATCGATGAGAGCCTGGATGAGAAAAATTATCCGAATAAGGATTATCATGTGATGTATATCGCAGAGATCGAGAAGGTACTGGCGGACTGAAGGCCAGAGCAGGAGAGGCAGGGACAGCCGTGCCTGCCGGAACCTGTGAAATATTCCGAACATGGTTTTGCGTATCAGGTGGAAACGCAGCAGGCCGGACAGACCATTGGACAGTACCTGAAAGAGAAAGGGTATTCCAGACAGATATTCATACACCTGAAAAAGACGGAAGATGGGATTCGGCGCAACGGAAGATGGGCTTACACAAGGGATCGTCTGGAAGCAGGCGATTTTCTTCAGACTCGACTTCTGGAGGAAGTTTCGCTGCTGCATCCGGAACCGGTCCGGCTGCCTTTTACGGTTGTGTATGAAGATGAGCATCTCCTTGTTGCAGGAAAGCCGGAAGATATGCCGGTGCATCCGTCCATGAACAATCACGGCAATACGCTTGCCAATGCGGTGGCGTATCATGCCCGGGAAAAAGGAGAGGCCTACGTCTACCGCTGTATTAACCGGCTGGACCGGGATACGACCGGGCTTCTGGTTCTGGCAAAACATATGCTGAGCGCGGCTGTGCTGTACGGGCAGATGAGAAGAAGAGAGATTCGCAGGACCTATCTTGCGATTGTAAAGGGCAGGCTGGAAGCCCCGGGTGTGATCGACCTCCCCATCGGTCGAAAAGAAGGATCGGCGATTGAACGGGTGGTGGATCCGGCTCGCGGGGAGCGTGCGGTGACACATTATGCGCCGCTTGAACATGGGGACGGATGGACGCTTGTGCAGTGTGTTCTGGAGACCGGGCGAACCCACCAGATCCGTGTGCATATGAGTTATATTGGACATCCGCTTCCAGGTGATTTTCTGTATGGTGCTGCGGATGGAAGCGCAGAGCGCCATCTGCTCCATTCCTGGAAACTGTCTTTTATGCATCCGGTGACTGGGGAGCCGATGGAATTTACGCAGCCGCTGCCGGAAGACATGAAAAGATATATGAGGGCAGACAGGGAGCAGAAGGAAGGAGAAAAAGAACATGAAATTTCAAATGATTCATGAAAACTACAATGTGGCGAATCTTGAAAAATCCATGGATTTTTATGAAAAAGCGCTGGGGCTTCGGGAGTGCCGCAGAAAGGATGCCGCGGATGGTTCTTTTATTATCGTGTATCTGAAAAATGAAGAAAGTGATTTTGAACTGGAGCTGACCTGGCTTCGGGATATGGACCGCCCCTATAATCTGGGAGACTGTGAGTTCCATCTGGCGTTCCGGGTGGACGACTATGATGCGGCATATGCGCATCATAAGGAGATGGGGTGCATCTGCTTTGAGAATCCGTCCATGGGAATCTACTTTATTCAGGATCCGGACGGTTACTGGCTGGAGATCATTCCGGCCAGATAGGCATCTGCTTTGCTCCTTCACGGGAACTCCTGGTCCGGCGCTTCCGTGAAAGAACGGCGCATGTGAAAATCAGAGTTCCGGATGCCGTTCCCGCAGAGAATAGACACATCCGCAGTAATCCTGCCGGTACATGCCGTATTCCCGGGACAGTTCCGTGGAACGTTTGTAGCCGTTTTTCTTTTTGAAATCGTTGGGAAGCCACAGGACCTGATACTCCCGGGCCAGCTGCTCCCCGATCTCATTGAGTTTTTGCGCATTTTTCAGCGGACTGATGGACAGGGTTGAGGCGAAATAGCTGCAGCCCTTTTCCTTTGCAGTTTTTGCGGCTGCCTCAAGGCGGAGACGATAGCAGGCAAAGCACCGTCTGCCGCCTTCCGGGAGATGCTCCATGCCCTTGGCGCAGTGGTAGAAATCTTCCGGAATATAGGCGCCTTCTGTAAAATCCACCGGATATCTGGCGGGGAGTGCGGCAATAAAACGTCTCTGCTCCTTCACGCGGGTGTAATATTCGGATTCCGGATAGATATTCGGATTGTAGTAAAATACCGTAATCCGGAAATATGCGGACAGGTATTCCAGTACATAGCTGCTGCAGGGTGCGCAGCAGGAGTGAAGCAGAAGCGTGGGAACCTGTTCTTTCTGCGGAAGCTGCACGATGAGCTGCTCCAGTTCTTTCTGATAATTCCTATGATTCATATATGTTTCCTCGTGTTTTATCTGATTTGCTGCTGGCAGCAGCGGACGCCGGAAGCAGGAACCCCTGTCACAGATATCTGTCTGCCGGATCTTTGCCTTCTTCTATCATATCGCACGTACCGGAAAATGCAAGTATTTTTACTGTTCAGATGCCGTCGTTCAGCCCTTGGCAGGCGTCCGGGGGTAAAACCGTAACAGATTTTTCAAGCAGGAGTTGCATCCTTTTGCAGATATAGTATAATGGACAGAACAACAGATTTACTGTCATGAAATGCAGAAAAGCGCAGTATAATTTAGGGCATTCGGTTTTATATGGAGGAAAGGCCATGTTCTCTGAAGTAAACAGCCTGATATTTCTGCTCATTTTTCTGGTGTATTTTCTGATCTGTGTTGCCGTGTGCCGGAGGAAGACCGGACTGTATGACTGCAGGGATGCCGGAATGGAACTGGTGAAGGGACTCCTGTTCTGCGGAGTTACAGCCATGCTGCTGGCTGTGATCACGATTTATCTGTGGTTTCTGGTTCTGATTCTGATGGTGATCGTGATAAAATATGTGTGCTGCCTTAACATACAGAAATGTAAAAAGACAGCAGTCACGGTGCTTCTGCTTCTGTGGATGGCTTTGGTTGGTGCAGCAGGCCTGCAGCTTATGTGGAATATGGAGAGCGAAGAAGAGGACGATGATGCGCTGGAGATTCAGGAGCCGGAAGATTCAACGATGTTAAACGGAGAGATCACCGGTGCTGTGCAGTATCGGTTGTAACCGGCGTGCCGGGATAAAGTACAGAAATCTGTAAAACAGAGAAGAGAGGGATAACAACCATGGTGGAAAAAGGAAGGCTGGAGCGGGTTCTGGCAATGATGGAAGAACGGGGATGGACGTTTAGACGGTGTATGGAAGATGATTGTGAAAGCATAGATTTTGAATATCGGGGAGTTTCCTACCATATATGGGAATTTCACGATGAGGAATGGGGAGTGGAGACAAATGTCCGGCATGGAGGAGGCATGGAAGAGATTACTGGAGATTATGAGACAAAGCTCCTTGAAATTATGGAGGACTGGAAATAAAATCTGAAACTTTCAGAACGGGATATCGTATCCATGGCCGGTGCGATATCCCGTTTTTATTCTCATTAAAATTTAATATTTTCCTGTGTTTCAGAAATGCTTATTGTATGTTTAAAGTTTTTCTTTGATTTCTACATTGATCGAATATTTTCTTCGAAATTCCCGAATCGAAAGTCCTTCCTCCTGTCGAATCAGATTGCGCAGTGTCGCAGGAGAATTGAAACCGACCATGGCGGCGATCTTTTCCACCGAATAGTTGGTGCTGCACAGGTAGTTCTTGGCGTATTCCATACGGAGAATACTCAATGTGCGGCTGAACGTGGTTCCGAACAGGGACTGAAATACCCGGTTTACATGTCGTGGTGCAATATTCAGATATTTTGCGACGCTGTCGATGGTAATATCATTCTGGTAGTTCATATGGATAAATTTGGATGCTTCCAGTCCCAGATTCAAAGTCCCGTCTGGACATTTCTGAGCAGAGTGCGTGTTGTTGATATGTCTGAGTGACAGGATCACAAACTGCCAGAAAAGAAAGTTGGAGGTGGAGACCCAGCCGATTTTCTTCTCCTGCTGTTCTTTTTCAATGTTGTGAATGATGTATTCTGCATCAAAAGGTTCTCTTGACAGTATATAATTTTCTTTCTGAATCTGTTTCAGCTGACAGATGATCTCTTTGGCCTCCAGAGAATGAAAGGCAGGCTTCTTACCGCTTCTGGGAACAATCTCAAAAATCAGGACAAAATATTTCCAGTGTCTCCCGGGAGTATGCAAAACATAATGTTTGATATCAGGGGCAATGTAGATGATCTCCTTTTCCGAAAGCGTTTCTATATGATCATGTACATAGATCTGCAGATTCCCTTTTGTTACATAATAGATTTCGAACATTGGATGATAGTGCATGAATTCGATAACAGAATCTGACATCCATTCTGAATAATGGATGATAAAATCCAGATCCGGCATGGAAATGCTGGAAATGTAGTTCTGATACAGGCTGTCTGGCTTATAGTGTTTATCCATCGTTTTCCCTCCGAAAATAATTCTGCAGACTGATCGGTCAGCTGTCAAGGCGTATTATCCCATTTTTTGATTATAAGAATACACCAATACTTCTGCAAAAAACAGACATAAAACAGACAAATTTTACAAAAACAGGTCCGGATGATACGTCGAAAAACGGGAAAAAAGTATATATAATAGGCATATATTCGACATATATTCGTCGGCAGTAACAAAGGAGGAATTTGTTATGGGAACTATGAAAACGTTGTGCGGCGTCCGGGTAGGCAATATGAAAGATCCGGATCCTGAAACACGGGGGCTTGTGGATTTTCGGGAACTGCCGTTTCCGGATCATCCGGGTCCTCAGGAAGTGAAAATCAAAGTTGCATACTGCGCTATCTGCGGATCGGATCCTCACTGTGTGGATGGCTGTTTCGGGCAGCCCAAAGGTTCCACGGAGCCGATTCCGCTGGGACATGAAATCTCCGGTGTGATTGTGGAGCTGGGATCGGATGCCCACCACAAAGGGCTGAAGGTCGGTGACCGCGTAGGCGGCAATTTTCTCAGATTCTGTGGAGGATGTTATAACTGTTCCTCGGGAAAACAGCAGTTTTGTACGAATGTGACACACAATGCGCCGGGATTCGCACCTTATATTATCTGGCATGAGGATCAGGTATACCGGCTTCCGGACAGTGTGAGCCTTAAAGAGGGCTGTCTTCTGGAACCTCTGTCCATCATTGTACGCATGATGGATAAATGCAATGTGAAGGCAGGAAATACAGTGCTGGTTAACGGAGGAGGTCCCATTGGTCTGCTGGCTGTCCATGTTTTGTCCATGTATGGCGCCGCAAGGCTGACGATCAGCGAACCGATTGCAGACAGGAGAGTACTGGCAGAGGAGCTTGGCGCAGAATATGCGATTGATCCGGTTCATGAAGATCTGATAAAACGTGCAGAAGAGATTACAGAAGGTCATGGTTATGACATTGTTCTGGACTGTTCAGGGTTTGCACCGTCCTGTCCGGCGCTTCCGGAAGTTGCAGCACTCGGCGGTACTTTGATCTATGGTGCACAGTATCCGAACGAGTATGAAATGCCGTTCAATATTTCCAGATACTGTTATTTTAAAGAACTGACAATCAGCGGAGTGTATGTTGCGCCTTATGCCTATCCGAGGGCAGTCAATCTGCTTCCAAAACTGAATCTGAAATGTCTGACACAGAAAGTTTTTGAGTTCGAGGATGCAGTTGAGGCATTCCGGGAACAGCTCACTGGAAAATACCCGAAGATTCTGATCCGGTGTAATCCGGATCTGGAATAGATAAAAACATGAACAGGAGGAAAGAGATGGCGGATAAACAGGAAGTATTACGTTTGGAAAACCTCGCATATGAGATGCGGAAAAAACTGATCAATCTGTGCGGGGTGTATGAAGGTGCTGTGCATATCGGAGGAGACTTGTCCATGACGGATCTTTTGATCGGCCTGTTCCACCATGGTCTGAATGTGGATCCGGATAACATTCAGAATCCGGGCAGAGATCGTTTTATTCTGAGTAAAGGACATGGAGCAGTGTGTATGTACATTGCCATGGCAATGAGAGGATTTTTTGATTATGACGAGATCGTGAGAACCTACGGAAAACTGGACAGCGCCTACGGCATGCATCCATGCAAGGTACAGCTTCCGGGGGTTGAATGTTCTTCCGGGTCATTGGGACAGGGACTGGCCATGGCAGTGGGAATGACAATCTCTGCAAAAGTAAAGGGAGAAGGGCATCGAGTTGTGTGCATGCTGGGAGATGGCGAAACCTGTGAGGGGTCTGTATGGGAAGCGGCCATGAGCGGTCGTTCCTTTGAACTTGGAAACCTGGTGGCAGTCATTGACCGAAACTGTCAGATGATGTGTTCATATACAGAAGAGATTACGGTCATGGATCCTTATGCAGATAAATGGAAAGCTTTTGGGTGGAATGTACTGGAGATCGACGGACATGATATGAATGCCATCGTGGATGCTCTGGACAGCCTTCCGCCGGCATCTTCTGCGAGACCTACGGCAATCATTGCTCATACGACCAAAGGAAAAGGCGTGAGCTTTATGGAAAGAGCAGTCGGCTGGCATGCGGGCAGTCTGAATGAAGAAGATTTTAAACAGGCACTTAAAGAGCTTGCTTCGAATTATGGAAAGGAGGAATAAAAATTGGCTGGTTCGTTTAATTTTGGAGAATGGATCTCTGCGAGGAGTGTGATCGGCGACACGCTTTGTGAGATCGGAGAGAAGAATGAGAGGCTGTTCGTATGTACACCTGATGTGGGCATGAACCTGAAGGGATTTCGTCAGAAATTCCCAAAGAGATATATTGATGTGGGGATTGCCGAACAGAACTGTGTAGGAGTAGCGGCAGGACTGGCTCTTGCAGGAAATATTCCGGTTATTATGGGTATGCTTCCGTTTCTTTCCATGAGAGCATGCGAACAGGTTCGGACAGCCGTGTGTTATCAGAATCTGCCGGTGCGCATTATCGGTACCGGCGGCGGACTGACGTCTGGTGGTGGTTCCACTCACAATGCCATGGAAGATCTGGCAATTTTGAAGTCCATGGTAAATATGACGGTACTTTCCATCTGTGATCCGAATATGATTCGGGATATCCTGAACCTGTCAATGGATTATCCAGGTCCCATGTATATCCGTCTGGCACAGGGGAAAAAGGATCGTCAGCTTTATGAGCCCGGAACAATGGAGTTCTCCATCGGCGGCAGCGTAACAGCAAAAGACGGAAAGGACATTACGATCCTTGCCCACGGGGAAATGGTTGGTGAAGCGCTGGATGCGGCAGAGGAGCTGAAGGAAGAAGGCATTGACGTACGGGTGATCGATATGTATACCGTTAAGCCTTTTGACAGAGAAGCCGTGAAGAAGGCAGTGGAGGAGACCAAAAAGATCATTGTATGGGAGGATCATCTGATGAACGGCGGTCTTGCCAGCTCCATCGCAGATTATTTCGTGGATGAACAGATCCGTCCGGTGTCGTTCCGGCGTTTTGGTATCCCGCAGGTTTATGCAGGTTTTGGAAGCGGGGAAGAACTTCGTCAGAAATACGGATATGCAAAGGAACATGTAATGGAAGCTGTCCGTGAGATGGTGTAGGGGATTTCAGAATCCAGGAGGGGGAAATATGAATTCAACACAACAGACAAAAACAGATGAATATACAAAACTGAATTTTGGCCGGAAAGCCGGATATGCCTGCGGGGATTTTGCATGTAACATGAGCTGGTCGCTGATCGGCTCCTATCTGGTATTTTTTCTGACAGATGTGGCGCTGATCAATGCTACCGTTGTTGGAGCAGTGATTTTTATCTCAAAGTTCTGGGATGCAGTCAACGATCCTGTAGTGGGTTCTCTGGCTGACAAAACTCATTCCAGATGGGGACGCTATCGCCCCTGGGTGATCTTTGCGTTTATTCCCATGCTGATTTTCAATGTGCTGACCTTTACTACCAATCTGAACTGGTCAGAAGGCTTTCGGACATTCTGGGGACTTGGAATGTACTTTATCCTTGTTCTTCTGTACACGATGGTAAACGTGACCTATTCTGCCATGCCGGCCATGATGACCAGGGATACCGAGACGAGAAGTGCACTTTCCAGCTATCGTATGACAGGCGCTTTTCTGGCCATGACGATTCTGTCGGCTCTGACGCTTCGTATTGTGAATGCGACCGGCGGCGGTGCAGTCGGATATCAGAGAGCGGCACTGATCTTCTCTCTGCTGGCAGCTCCGTTTTTCGTCATTACGATTCTCTCAACCAAAGAGATTGTACAGGTGGATGACAGCCAGGGAGAAAAAGTGTCCTTTATCTCACAGTTCAAAGTTCTGGCAGGTAACTGGCCGGTGATTCAGATCGCTGTTGCCTATCTGGCATGGGGAATCATTCAGGGAGGCATGACGTTCCGCCTGTATTTCTGTACCTATAATGCAGGGGATGAGCTTCTGTATGCCAATACCCAGACATTGTGGTCTATCTGCGGCATGATTGGTGCGTTTTCCGTCAGTATGCTGGTCACAAAGGTAAAAAACAAAGGAACGCTCGGAGGTGCAGCATTCACGATTATTGCCGTTTCCAATATTCTGTGCTTCTTTGTACCGGTTACCGGCGGTGTTGGGCAGGGCCTGTATTATGTGCTGCAGGCGCTCTGTGGGCTGGGAAGCGGCATGATGCTGGGAAATGTGTTTGGAATGATGCCGGATACAGCAGAATATACATATCACAAATATGGTGTATACTGTGCGGGATTCATATCAACAATTATCAATTTCATGCTGAAAGTCGGACAGGCAGTTTCGATTGCAGGTGCGGCAGCGATCCTGGATAAGGTCGGTTATATAGCAGGTGCACAGCAGACAGAATCCGTACTCTTTACAATGAATTTCGGATCCCATCTGTTTGTAGGTATCTGTTCTGTTGTGGCAGCAGTCGCACTGTTTGCATACAAACTGGATAAAGCATCTTATGATAATATCGTGAAGGAATTGAGAGAACGCGGAATGGCGAATTAGCGGAGGAATTAAAAAATGGCAACAATGAAGCAATTATGGTGGACCGACTGGAACCAGATCGAACTGAAGGATGTGGAGATTCCGGAAGTGAAGTCCAATGAAGTAAAAGTAAAAGTGGCGTATGCGGCGCTGTGTGCAACGGATGTACATCAGGTGACCATGGGAGTCATGAATTCCAGGCCGCCGGCACCGCTGGGCCATGAAGCGTCCGGAACGATTGTGGAGATTGGTGAGCAGGCTGCAAAAGCCGGCTATAAAGTGGGAGACAAGGTAACGCTTTTCCCGGTATCCCACTGCGGAGAATGTGAGTGGTGCAAAAAGGGGATGGAACAGTACTGCATCAATTCCAGAGGGACAGGCGCATTTGCGGAATATATTGTTACGGACGTGAAAACGGTCTATAAGCTTCCGGATGATGCAGACCTGAAAGAATATGCGATCGTAGAGCCGACAAACTGCTGTCTGCGTGCCATGGATCTGGCACCGATTCGCCATGGAGCGACCGTATGTGTGGCAGGGGTGGGCGGTATAGGCTCCATTATGCTGAATCAGATCCTTCTGTCTGGAGCAGCCCGTATTACGGTAATTGAACCGGTAAAGGAGAAACGTAAGATGGCGTTGGAGATGGGGGCGGAATATGTGATCGATCCATTTCATGAAGATACAAAAGCGCGTGCCATGGATATCACAGATGGAGTAGGATTTGATTTTGTATTTGAGATGTCAGGTTCTCCAAAAGCAGCTGAAACGCCATTGAAGATTCTGGCCCGTTGCGGTACTGCAGTTTATTTTGCAGTGTTTCCACCGGCCTATGAGATGCCTCTGAATCTTCATGAGTTGTATATGAAGGAAGGCCGTATTCAGACAGTATTTACCAATACAGCAATCATGCCACGGGCGATCAGGATGATTAGACGGATGCAGACAGACAAGATCATTCAGAAGATCATGCCGCTCAGTCAGGCGGTCGAAAGTTTTGAGGTTTTCCATACCTCGAAATATTCCAAGATTCTGCTGGACTGCAGCAGAGCAGAATAAGACAGTGATTAAACGGTATGGGGCGATCTTATCTGTGATCCCGCTTCAGCAAATTGGAAAAAGACTGTAGTTAAACATAAAAGTGGAACGGTCGGATATGGCCGTTCTCTTTTTTATGTCGGTTTTTAGTAATGAATAACAACTGTTGCGTCCTGATAACAGGCTGAAAAGCTGTTTGCGGGTTCATGCGAACTGGTGAAGGGACTCCTGTTCTGCAAAGTTACAGTTATGCTGCTGGCCATGACCGCGATCTATCTTGTGGTTTCTGGTTCTGATGGCGATCGTGATAAAACATGTGTGCTGTCTTAAAGAAAACAATGCCTGCAAACCTTCCGGTCCTGCAGACATTGTCTTATTATTTCCAACCCTTCAGAATTTCAAGAAACTCTGCCTCGTAATCTTTGGAAAATTCCTGGGAAACAGAAAAACTCCGACTGAAAAATGTAATATTTTAAGGAAAGTACGCATAAAAAATGTAATATCTAATTGAAAGTGTGCATGAAAAATGTTATTCTGAACAGGATAACAGAAGGAGGCGATTCGGTGGAACGATTATTGATGCAGCAGTTGATACATTGGAAAAATAAGAAGACAAGAAAGCCGCTGATCATCCGCGGCGCAAGACAGGTGGGCAAGACATGGCTCATGAAAGAATTTGGAAAACGGTATTTTGAACAGACGGTTTATATCAGTTTTGACAATAATGAACGGATGAAGAATGTCTTTGAGGCAGATTTTGACCTTCCGAGGATTTTATCTTCGCTGAAGATTGAAAGCGGGCAGCAGATTGAACCGGAAAAGACGCTTCTGATCTTTGATGAAGTTCAGGAGGTTCCCAAGGCCCTGACCGCTCTGAAATATTTTTGCGAAAATGCACCTGAATATCCGATTGTGGCTGCTGGTTCCCTTTTGGGAGTGGCGCTTCACAGAGGAACCTCTTTTCCGGTCGGGAAAGTAGAATTTCTGAATCTGTATCCGTTGAATTTTCAGGAATTTGTCCTTGCCGTTGGAGAGACCGGCCTTGCAGATTTGCTGGAACAGCCGGATTATCAGATCATAAATGCTTTTTCGGGGAAATACAGGGAGCTGCTAAGGCGCTATTATTATGTGGGCGGAATGCCGGAGGCAGTTCAGATTTATCTGGATACAGATGATGTTCATGAGGTCAGAAGGATTCAGAAAGAACTTTTAACGTATTATGCCAACGATTTTTCAAAACATGCTCCGGTGCAGACGGTTCCCAGAATCCAGATGGTATGGAATTCGATTCCCATGCAGCTTTCCAAAGAAAATCGAAAATTCATCTATGGTATGATTCGGGAAGGCGCAAGGGCAAAAGAATTTGAACTTGCAATTCAGTGGCTTCTGGACTGCGGTCTGATACACAAAGCGTATCGGATCAGGAAACCTGGTCTGCCGCTGATCTCCTATATGGAAATGGGTTCATTCAAAATATATCTGCTGGATGTAGGACTTATGTCGGCTATGGGAAGTCTGGATGCAAGAACTCTTCTGGAAGGAAATCAGATTTTTCAGGAATTTAAGGGCGCGTTGACTGAACAGTTTATTGCGCAGGAACTGACGGCTTCCGGTATAGAACTGTATTACTATTCCGCTGACAACTCTTCCGGCGAGATTGATTTTGTAGTCCAGAAGGGAGGACAGGTCGTACCGGTAGAGGTTAAGGCAGAAGAGAATCTGCAGGCCAAGAGCCTTCGGATGTTCTGCAGGAAGTATCATCTGGAGACTGCTGTCCGAACCTCCATGTCTGATTACAGGGAGCAGGAATGGATGATTAATGTACCACTTTATGCAGTATCCGGATATTTCGCTGATTTTTCCAGACGGACATCCGGCATTGAATAATTGTCAAAAAAGAATAAGAATAAGGTTCAAAATACAGTGCAGCCGGGAAAAGAGTATGGACAGAAAAAAGCCGGGAGAGTATGATGGAGAGAGAAAAAAAGAAAATGATGAAAAGGAGAACATATTGAGCATGGAAAGAAAAAATGCATGGAGCATGTACGATGAAAAGCAGCTGGAGCAGCTGGAAAAGGTGTCGGAGGAGTACAGGCGTTTTCTGTCGGAGGCGAAGACAGAGCGGGAGTGTGCGGCTCTGGTGGTGAAGATGGCGGAGAAAAAGGGTTACCGTTCTCTGGAAAAGCTTTTGGAGGAAGGGAAGACTCTGCAGGCAGGGGATAAAGTGTATGCAATGCATAAGAAAAAACTGGTCATCCTGTATCATATAGGAAAAAAGCCCATGGAGGAGGGAATGAACATTCTGGGGGCGCATATGGATTCTCCCAGACTGGATCTGAAGCAGAATCCGCTGTATGAGGACGGTGAGATGGCGCTTCTGGAGACTCACTATTACGGCGGCATCAAGAAATATCAGTGGGCGGCGATTCCGCTGGCTCTGCACGGCGTTGTGGCAAAGAAAGACGGTACGGTCCTGGAACTGTCCATCGGAGAGAACCCGGAGGATCCGGTGCTTGGAATCTCGGATCTTCTGATTCATCTGTCGGCGGAGCAGCTGCAGAAAAAAGCGGCTGTGGTGGTGGAAGGAGAGAATCTGAACATCATCGTCGGAAGCAGGCCCATCAGGGAGGAAGAAGAGGACAAAGAGAAAAAAGAGAAGATCAAAAGCGCGCTTCTGAAACTTCTGGAAGAGGAATTCGGCATGGAGGAAGAAGATTTCCTTTCTGCGGAGCTGGAAGCGGTTCCCGCTGGACCGGCCAGAGATTTTGGACTGGACCGCAGTATGATTATGGGATATGGGCAGGACGACCGGATCTGTGCGTTTACTTCTCTGCTGGCGCAGCTGGAAACTGAGGATCCGCTGTATACTTCTGTCTGCCTGCTGACAGACAAAGAGGAGATCGGGAGCATGGGCGCTACCGGCATGCAGTCCCGGTATTTTGAAAACAGCACGGCGGAGGTGATGCAGCGGACGGGCGGATATTCGGAACTGGCGCTTCGCAGATGCCTGCAGCGTTCGCATATGCTTTCCTCCGACGTGAGTGCGGCCTTCGATCCCAATTATGCGTCTGCTTTTGAGAAGAAGAATGCGGCCTATCTGGGGAAAGGCATGGTATTCAACAAATACACCGGCTCCAGAGGAAAATCCGGTTCCAACGATGCCTGCGCAGAGTATATCGGGGCGCTCCGGCGGATCCTGGATGATGCGGGCGTGTGCTGGCAGACCGCAGAGCTTGGCAAGGTGGACCAGGGCGGCGGCGGGACTATCGCCTATATTACAGCCAATTACGGTATGGATGTGATTGACAGCGGTGTCGCCCTTCTGAACATGCACAGTCCATGGGAGGTATCCAGCAAGGCGGATATCTATGAAGCGTACAGAGGATACAAAGCGTTTCTCCGTGCAGAGTGGTAGCGGTTTGAGAACCGTACCGGACGCCGGCGGGTGTCTCCGGCACTGTCCGGTACAGGCGATGTAAAAGGAGGAGAGAAGCAGATATGGAGAAGATCAAAGAGCGGCTGGACAGACTGCGGGAACGGATGAAAGAAAACAAAGTAACCGTATATGTGATCCCGTCATCGGACTGCCATGAGTCGGAATATGTGTGTGCCCATTATCGGGTGCGGGAGTATCTGTCCGGATTTACCGGATCTGCGGGGACGCTGGCCGTTACCATGGAAGAAGCAGGACTCTGGACAGACGGAAGATATTTTCTCCAGGCAGAACAGCAGCTTCAGGGAACCGGCATCCGTCTGTTCCGAAGCGGAGAGCCGGGAGTGCCGAAGCTGCAGGACTATGTGAAGCAGAAGCTGTCAGAAGGCGGAAAGCTTGGCTTTGACGGGCGGGTTATGGGAGCATTTCGGGCAGAGAAACTGATCGAAGCAGCCGGGGAAAAGGGCGCCGAAACGCTGGTGACAGAAGATCTGGCAGGCCGGATATGGGCAGATCGGCCGGGAATCCCGGATACCAGGCTGTATGTACTGGATCTGTGTTATGCCGGTGAGGATACGAAAAGCAGGCTTGCACGGGTCCGGGCGGAGATGGAAAAGGCGGGAGCGGATGTTCATGTGCTGGCTTCCCTGTGTGACATTGCATGGCTTCTGAATATCCGGGGCGGAGATATTCCGTGTGTGCCGGTGGTGCTGTCCTTTTTGTGCATGACAAAGACGGCGTGCACCTGGTATGTACGGGAACGGATCGTGACAGAGGAGATTCGGCAGTATCTGAAGGAATGCGGCATTCAGATCCGGGATTATGAGGCAGTTTATGAAGATCTGCCCGGACTGACAGAAGGGCAGAAAGTGCTGCTGGATAAGAAGACCGTCAACTATCGGCTTCTGACGGGGATTTCTGCCGGCGCAGAAGTGATCGACGGGCAAAATCCCACAGAGCTTATGAAAGCGGTCAAGAGTGAGACGGAGATTCAGAACCTGAAAACGGCGCATCTGAAGGAGGGGATCGCATTTACCAGACTGATGTACTGGCTGAAGAACCAGTCAGGTACAGAGACGGTGACGGAGCGGTCTGTGGTTGCATATCTGGATGCATGCAGACAGGAGCAGGAGCACTGTCTGGGACAGAGCTTTGCAACCATCAGCGCTTATGGGGCAAATGGCGCGGTCGTACATTATTCTCCCACAGAGGAGAGTGATGCGAAGATCGAACCGGAGGGATTTCTTCTGGTGGACGCAGGAGGTCATTACCTGGAGGGGACGACCGACACAACCCGCACCTTTGTCATGGGAGAACTGAGTCTGGAGCAGAAACGGATGTTTACCGCTGTATGCCGGGGAAATCTGAATCTGGCGTATGCCCGTTTTCTGTACGGCTGTACAGGATACAGTCTGGATATTCTCTGCCGGGAACCGCTCTGGCAGGCGGGCGTGGATTATAAACACGGGACCGGGCACGGCGTCGGCTACCTTCTGAATGTTCATGAGGGACCGAACGCTTTCCGGTGGAAACTGCAGGGGCAGGAGCGGCCGGCGGTACTGGAGGCAGGGATGGTGACGACCGATGAGCCGGGAATTTATATGGAAGGAAAATACGGCATCCGGACGGAAAATGAACTGCTCTGCGTGAAAGGAGAGAATAACGCATACGGACAGTTTATGGAATTTGAGATCCTGACGCTGGTGCCCATCGATCTGGACGGAATCCTGCCGCAGGAGATGACGGAGACAGAGCGGGAGCGTCTGAACGATTATCATGAAAAGGTATACCGGACGCTGGCGCCCCATCTGACAGAAGAAGAACGGGAATGGCTGAGAGTCAGTACCCGCAGGATCTGATTCGTCGGATTGTCTGTAAATCTGCAGAAACGCCGGAATGGTTCTGTGATTTTGGCAGATTGACAACGGGGCGGGTGCGGGCATATAATCTCTTTCGATTTTGTTTGAAAGAGGTTGAATGAAAATGACAAAGGATATGACGACCGGATCTCCGGTCAGGCTCATCACAGGTTTTGCTGTGCCCATGTTTCTGGGCATGCTGTTTCAGCAGTTTTACAGTATGGTGGATACGGTTATCGTCGGGCAGTATCTGGGTGTGGATCCGCTGGCGGGAGTCGGCTCCACGACCTCCCTGAATTTTATGGTGATCGGGTTCTGCACCGGCGTATGCAACGGATTTGCCATACCGGTGGCGCAGATGTTCGGAGCCAGAGAAGAGGGCAGACTGCGCCGGTTTGTGACCAACAGTGCCTGGCTGTGCATCCTGTTTTCCGTGGTTTTGACGCTTCTGGTGGTGGCGGTATGCAGACCGGTGCTCCGGCTTATGAATACCCCGGCGGAAATATTTGAATATGCCTATATCTATATTGTGATTATTTTCTGGGGGATTCCCTGTACGTTCCTGTACAATCTTCTGGCGGCTGTCATCCGGTCTCTGGGCGACAGCCGGACGCCGGTTCTGTTTCTTGCCGTTTCGTCCGTGCTGAATATCCTGCTGGACCTGGTTACCATACTGGGACTTGGGATGGGAGTGGAAGGACCGGCGCTGGCCACCGTCCTCTCTCAGGGCGTGTCCGGACTGATCTGCCTTCTGTATATGAAGAAGAAATATCCGATCCTGAAAGCTTCCAGGGAGGAATGGAAGCCGGATGGAAAATATGTCAGGCGTCTTTGCTTTATGGGCGTGCCCATGGGGCTTCAGTATTCGGTGACGGCCATCGGAACGCTGGTGGTCCAGACGGCGATCAACAGTATGGGAACGTCCGTGGTGGCGGGGATTACGGCAGCTCAGAAGATCAATGCATTTATCGCCTGTCCGGTGGAGGCGCTGGGACAGACCATGGCGCCCTACACGGGGCAGAATATGGGTGCAGGCAGGGTCGACCGGATCGGAAAAGGTCTGCGGGACGCATCTTTGGCAGGATTTGCAGTGTCTGTATGCTGTTTTCTGCTGGCGTTGTTTTCCGGCAGAGCGCTGGTCCTTCTGTTTCTGGATGCAAAAGAGACGGTGATCATTGGCTATGCGTACCGCTTCCTTCTGCACTGCACCGGTTTTTACTGTCTGCTGACGCTGGTAAATACCGTGCGTTTCACGATTCAGGGAATGGGTTTCTCTGTATTTGCCATTCTGTCCGGCGTCATGGAGATGATTGCCAGAGTGCTGGTGGCGGTGGTAATTGCCGGAAGATTCGGTTTTGCCGGCATCTGCTTTGCGCATCCCGCTGCCTGGCTGTTTGCGGACCTCTTCCTGATACCGGCGTTCTTTTACTGCCGCAGAAAAATTGAAAAACATGTCTGAGTGCGGGAGTACGGACGGGTTTTTCCGGTTGCACAGTCTGCCGGAATTTGGTATAATCAGAACAGTGATTTACCAAGGAGGTAGTGTCTGTGAGAACTGGAAATTCCCGTGTGAAGATTTCGTTTAATTCGCCGGTCATTCTGACCTTTACGATTCTGTGTCTGGTATCGCTGCTGCTCGGCACGGTTACAAAGGGTATGACGACGGATCTGTTTTTCAGTGTATATCGTTCGTCCCTTATGAGTCCGGCTGCTTATATCCGGTTTGCAGGGCATGTGCTCGGCCATGCAGGCTGGGATCATTTTCTGGGAAATATCATGCTGATCCTGGTAGTGGGCCCGCTTCTGGAAGAAAAATACGGTTCCTCCAATATGCTTTTTGTCATACTGGCGACGGCGCTGGTGACCGGAATCGTGAATTTTGTGTTTTTCCCCCGGGTACAGCTTCTCGGAGCCAGCGGTGTCGTATTTGCGCTGATTTTGTTGTCATCCTTTACAAGCCTCAAGGAAGGATCCATTCCATTGACGTTTATACTGGTGGCATTGATCTATATAGGAGAACAGGTCTATCAGGGGATCTTCGTACAGGATAATGTGGCCAATCTGACCCATATTCTGGGAGGTCTTGTCGGTGCGGGGCTTGGGTATGTGATGAATAAAAACAAAATGAACAGATACTGAGGAGGTAGTGAAAAATGGCAATCAATCTACAAAAGGGACAGAAGGTCAGTCTGAAGAAGAGCGGCTCCACCGGATTGGGGGAGATTCTCGTGAATCTGAACTGGAATGCGAAGCCGAAGGGATTTCTTGCAGGGCTTTTGTCCTCCGGGATCGATCTGGATCTTGGGTGTCTTTTCGAGCTGAAAGACGGAAGCAAGGGCGCCGTACAGGCGTTGGGCAATGCGTTTGGCTGTCTGAACCGGCCGCCTTTCATCGCGCTGGACGGAGACGACCGGACCGGAGCGGCGGCAGCGGGAGAGAACCTGCGGATCAATGGCAATGAGATTGCAAATATTCAGCGGATTCTGGTATATACCTTCATCTATGAAGGTGTTGCGAACTGGAAGCAGGCGGATGCAACCGTTACGCTGAAATATCCAGGTGCGGAAGACCTGATCGTAAAGATGGATACGTTCAATTCCTCTGACCGGATGTGCGGTCTGGCACTGCTGGAAAACGTGAACGATGAGACCTTCAGCGTGGAGAAGATCGTGCAGTTCTATCCGGGACATGAAGCTCTGGACCGGGCGTTCGGATGGGGCATGCGCTGGCAGGCAGGAAGAAAATAGATCGTGGACGGACAGAAGGGACCGGCGTACAGACGTACGGGTCCCTTCTCTTTTTACAGAGAGAACCGGCGCTTTGAAGGAGAGCGGATACAGAAAGAGGTGCAGGAGATGAAGGGGAGCAAAACCGAACGGATCGCAGGGCTGGGGCTTCTGACGTCGCTGGCGCTGATCGCCAGCTACATAGAATTGCTGATTCCGATTCCCATCGGGATTCCGGGGGTCAAGCCGGGACTCGCCAATATGGTGACGGTGTGGGTGCTGTATGCTCTGGGGCCTGTGGAAGCGCTGGCGGTCAACGGCATGCGGATTCTGCTGGCAGGCTTTCTGTTCGGCAGCCTGTCCATGATTTTATACAGTCTGGCAGGGGCAGCGCTCAGCTTTCTCTGCATGTATCTGGCAAAGAAAAGCGGACGGTTCAGCGTAATCGGCGTCAGCATCATCGGCGGCGTGATGCACAATGTGGGACAGCTTCTGGTGGCAGTCTGCGTCCTTGAGACCGTGAGCCTTCTGTATTATGGTCCTGTGCTTCTGGCGGCAGGCCTGATCACGGGGCTGCTGATCGGGATCATTGCCCGGGAAGCGGGGAAGCGTATTCCCGGGAAAATGTAAAACAGGCCGGGCAGAATTATGTTTTCCTGACAAATCGAGATGGATGCCTTTGATGCGGTTGCGAACAGCGGACAATAATGACCAAAATTCATTTTTTACCCCTAAGGTATTGCGCAATCGGCCGGTTTCTTATAAAATAGAAGAAAACATTCGATGAACAGGGGGGATTCCTATGGATTTTCAGAAATTTCTGTCGGGCGGCGTGTTTGACGCATACGAGTATTTTGGGGCACATATGGGGAAGGACGGCGTGACCTTCCGGATCTATGCGCCAAATGCAAAAAAGGTGGAGCTGCAGGGTGATTTCAACGGCTGGGTGCTGGAAGAGCTGAAGCCTGGAAAGGAGTCCGGCGTCTTTGAGTGCGTGATGCAGGGAGCGGAAGCGGGGATGTATTACAAATACTGCATTACGGACAGACAGGGGCGGAGCGTCATGCACTGCGACCCGTACGGGATGCTGATGGAGCTTCGGCCGGGCTTTGCGTCCCGGATCGTGGACCGGACCTACCGATTCCAGGACCAGGCGTGGATGAAGCAGCGGGACAAAAACTACAACCGGCCCATGAACATCTATGAGCTGCATGCAGGCTCCTGGAGAAAAAAAGAAGACAATACGTGGTATGATTATGAGGAACTGGCAAAACTGCTGATTCCCTATCTGAAACGGATGGGCTTTAACTACATCGAATTTCTGCCGTTGTCGGAACATCCGGCAGACTGCTCCTGGGGGTATCAGAATACCGGTTTTTTTGCGCCCACTTCCCGGTATGGGAGTCCCGGGCAGCTGAAGAGACTGGTGGATCTCTGTCATCAGAACGGGATCGGCGTCATTACGGATTTTGTGCCGGTGCATTTTGCCACAGATGATTATGGGCTTCTGCATTTTGACGGAACGCCGCTCTATGAATTCCCCCATCCGGATACGGCGTACAGCGAGTGGGGAACCATGAATTTCATGCACAGCCGGGGAGAAGTTCAGAGTTTCCTGCAGTCAGCCGCAGATTACTGGCTGACAGAGTTTCATTTTGACGGGATTCGCATGGATGCCATCAGCCGTGCGATCTACTGGAACGGAGATCCGGCAAGGGGAGTCAATGAAAAGGCAGTGGAATTTCTGAGAAATATGAATGCAGGACTTCACAGAAGGCATCCGTCCGCCATGCTGATGGCGGAGGACTCCACGGATTTTCCGAAAGTGACTGCGCCGACGGCGTACGACGGGCTGGGATTTGACTATAAGTGGGATATGGGATTTATGAATGATACGCTGCGTTTCTTTCAGACTGCCCCGGTGTACCGGCCCTATGATTATCATAAACTGAGTTTTTCCATGATGTATTTTTACAGCGATCTGTTTCTGCTGCCCTTTTCCCATGATGAAGTGGTCCATGGAAAGGCGACGATCATCCAGAAGATGTGGGGAGATTACGAATATAAATTTCCGCAGGTGAAAGCATTCTATGCCTATCTCTACACCCATCCCGGCAAGAAGCTGAACTTTATGGGAAATGAGTTCGGGCAGTTCCGGGAGTGGGATGAGAACCGTCAGCAGGACTGGGAACTTTTGAAATATCCGCTTCATGACGCGTTCCATCATTTTTATGAAACACTGTCCCATCTGTATCTGACAGAACCGGCGCTGCATGACGGAGAATATAATTCCGAATGCTTTGAGTGGCTGGAGGTAGATGCGGCGGACTTTGTGACTTACGCTTATGAAAGACGGGCTTCCGGTGAGACGATCCTGATGGTGATGAACCTGTCCGACCAGTTCTGGAAAGATTTTAAAGTGGGAATCCCCTTCCTCTATGAGCTGGAGGAACTGCTTCATACGGACTGGGAGAGATACGGAGGTAATACGAAACCGGAGGATGAAACCTGGCGGGTGGAGGACGAGCCCCACAGGGAAAGGCCGCATACTCTGTATGTGGATCTGCCGCCCTTCTGTGCGAGAATCTTCAAAGTAAAGCGTGTGAAAAAATCTAGGAAGAAGACGAAAGCGGAAGCAGAATCTTAAAGGTGCTGCCCATGCCGGGAACACTTTCCAGCTGAATGGCGCCGCCATAGAGGGTAACGATCTTGTGGACCAGAGCAAGTCCCAGACCGTTGCCCTTGTTTTTGTGCGAAGTATCGCCCTGATAGAATTTGTCAAAAATGTGTTTCTGCACTTCCGGAGGCATGCCCGGGCCGGAGTCGCGGAATACGACAATGAACCAGGGATCTTCTGTATACGCTGTGATGCTGATTTCTCCGCCGCAGGGAGTGAATTTGACCGCATTATCCAGCAGATTGTTCCAGATATGGGCAGTCAGCTCCAGATTTCCGTTCCAGGTGATCTGCTCCAGTTCCGGGCAGATACTGATGTTTTTGGCGGACCATAGCGGTTCCATGCGCAGGATACACTGGCGGATCTGCTCATCGGCCCGGAAGAATTCTTTTTCATTGATGATCGTCTGGTTTTCCAGACGGGACAGGCTCAGGATATTGCCGGTCATCCGGGACAGCGCTTTGGTGCTCTGGATAATAATATTGATGTATTCATTCCGTTCCTCATCGCTCAAAGTGTCATCCTGCAGAAGAGTTGCATAGCCGCTGATGGCGGCAAGCGGTGTCTTGAACTCATGAGAGACGTTGGAGATAAAGTCGGAATGCAGCGTCTGCGTACTGTTCAGTTCCTGTACCATCTGATTAAAATTGGAACTCAGATCATACATCTCGTCCTTCAGATTCGGAACCGGCGCATTAAGCCTTACTGTATAATCACCCTTTGCCACCTTCTGCATGGCTCTGGAAAGCTCGGTGATCGGGTTCAGGACATGGTGCAGGGCAAACATGCTGATCAGAGAGCCGAATACAATGCTGATCAGCGCCAGAAGGATGATAAAGTGCAGGCTGGTCAGAGGGAAGGAGACATAACGCCACAGATTCAGCCGGGTGATCAGATGGACCGACAGACCTACCGCGCAGCAGGTGAATACCATGACCCAGAAAAATGCCAGTACAATCCGGAACCAGATGGAATAAAAATGTTTTTTCATTTTTCGATCATTCCTTTATAGCCAAGTCCCCGGACCGTCTGAATCTGAAAATAAGGCATCTCCCGGAAACGGTCCCGAAGCCGGTTGATATGAACATCCACCGTGCGGATATCCGTCTCCGAATCATAGCCCCATAATTCATCCATGATCTGCTGACGGGTAAAAGTGTGATTGGGAAAGGACAACAGTTTGTACAGCAGCTGAAATTCCTTCTGCGGGAGTACCTGGGAACTGCCGTCGATGGTTACGGTCAGATTGATGTAATTTAGACAGACGTGGTCAAACTCCAGCTTTTTCTCGAAGATGATCTTGGCCCGGCGCAGAAGCGCTTCTACGCGCAGCAGCAGTTCATTCACATCAATGGGTTTTACCATATAGTCGTCAATCCCCAGTTTGAAGCCTTTGAGCTTGTCCGGGAAGGTGTCCTTTGCCGTGACCACAAGGATCGGAAGCTGATAACCGTTTTCCCGGAGCTCCTTTGTCAGATCATAGCCGTCCATGTGCGGCATCATCAGATCTGTGATGATGAGATCGATATAGGTTTTGTCCAGCATGGCCAGGGCTTCTTCTCCGTCAAATACGGCGGTCGCCTCATAGCCGTTTTTCTCCAGTACTCTGCAGATCAGTTTGTTCAGCGCCTGATCGTCTTCCACAACTAAAATATGAAACATATTTCTGTACCCCAATTATGAATTTTGATTTATTTTCTGCCTGTTATCATATAGAATGATTGTGAACAGATTGTGAAGTTCTGCGCAGAAAAAAGAAATTTTGTGTGAAAAAGAGCATGCAAAACGACTGTTATGACAGTCAGGCGTTCTTTTACGAAATATTAACAGGGAATTCAGGGGAAATACAGCGGGAAATTTACATTCTGTTTAAATTTATCGCATAATCTGAACAAGGTTGAAAATGAGAACGAGGAGGAAGAACGAAGTATGAACAGTAAAAAAGCGACGGCTCTGGGTCTTGTCCTGGCGCTTGGCATGTCTGTTTCAGCATGTGCCGGCAAAGAAGAAGCGGTACAAGAGACCGAAGAAAGCGTAGCTGTTGAAGTACAGACGCCGAAGATTGGAAGCCTTACTCTGGATACTGCGTATATCGGAACAGTCATGCCCCAGGAGCAGGTCTATGTGATACCGAAAACGTCGGGAACCGTAACGGAGACGTTTTTTGAGGTCGGCGATCAGGTGCAGGCGGGAGATGTCCTGTTCAAGATAGATGATGAAGCGGCACAGCTTCAGATGGCAAATGCCAGAGCTGCCTACGAATCTGCCCAGGCAGGCGTCACAGCTCAGAACGGCGGTGCCAGAGACCTGCAGAATTACCAGACGGAGGAACAGATTCGGCAGCTCAGAGAAAGCCTGTATGATACGGATGATCAGATTGCTGAACTGGAGGATAATCTGGGGGATCTGAGAGATGCAGGAGGGAAACTGTCTTCTGCGAAAGAACAGGCGCAGGCAGGTGTTGACCAACTGAATGAAGCACTGGTGGCACAGAATGCGGCTCTGCAGAATATGCAGAAGGAGCTGGAAAGCCTTACAGCCGGTTCTGACTCAAAGAATCCGGGCGAAGTGGTTCCGGATACAGAAAATGGGGAAGGTTCCGGAACGGCTGATAATAAAGAGATCGAAGAGCTGAAAAGTGCGATTGAAAATCAGAAAAATGCCATCGATGCGACAAAATTAAAAATTACAGAAGCACAGTCTGGAATCGATCAGATCCAGGCGCAGCTTGATTCCATTGATGCATCGAAAGCACAGATTAAATCCGGGATCGATCAGGCCGAAAACGGCCAGGACACGATTCGTGACAACCTTTCCATGGCGGAGCAGGCTTATGCCATTACCCAGAACGAAATCTATCCCCAGTCGGATGCGGTCAGTGCGGCGCAGCTGCAGCAGGCTTCGGTCGGGATCGATTCCGCCCAGATGCAGCTTGACTTCTGTACAGTGACTTCCCCGATCAGCGGGATTGTGGAATCGGTCAGCGTGGAGAAGAACGGTATGGCGTCAGCAGGGAACCCTGCATACATAATCTCAAACAGGGAATCCATGACGGTTACTTTTTTTGTGGCAGAGAAAGCGAAAAATGTGCTGAATATCGGAGACCCAATCACAATAGAAAGAAATGAACATATATATGACGGAGCAATTACAGAGATCGGGACCATGGCCAATGCCCAGACGAAGCTTTTTCAGGTAAAGGCTTCAATTGCCGGGGCCGGAGTCGGAGAGAATGCGCTTCCCAACGGAGTGTCAGTCAAGGTATATGCAACGACTGAAAAAGAAGACAGCAAGCTGATGATCCCCTATGATTCCATCTATTTTTCCGCAGGGGATGCCTACATCTACTGTGTGGAAAACGGACAGATTATCAGAAAAGAAGTAACCGTAGGTCTTATGAGCGACGAGGAGGCGGTCATCGAGGAAGGTCTCACGGAAGACAGCCAGGTCGTGAGCAACTGGTCCTCCAAATTGAGAAACGGAGTAGAAGCAGATGTGGTGTCTGTCAATGGAGAAGCGGTCGTGACAGATGAACCTGCAGAAACGCAGGAGACAGAAGCGGAAAATGCAGAAACAGAAGATGAGAAAGAAGCAGCAGACAGTGAAGGGGCAGAAGGAGAAGAAGTATCAGATGATGAGGAAACAGCGGACAGCAAAAATGTAACAGAGGAGGCAGAATAATATGGGTTTAACGAGACTTTCGTTAAAGAGACCGGTCTCCACGCTGCTGCTGGTGCTGGCGCTGGCAGTATTCGGCTTTTCTTCGCTTCTGTCCCTGCGGCTGGAACTGATGCCGGATATGGATATGCCGATCATGATGGTCATGACCATATATCCGGGGGCGGATCCGGAGTCCGTGGAGGCTCTGGTCAGCGGAGAGATCGAAGGCCAGGTGGCGAGCCTGAGCGGCGTGGATTCGGTCATGTCCTATTCGCAGGAAAATATGTCCATGGTTCTCCTGCAATACGATTACAGCGTGGATACCAACGATGCCTACCTGGATCTTCGGGCGGCACTGGATATCACGGCGGCTTCTCTGCCGGAAGAATGTCAGGAGCCTATGGTGCTCCAGATGGATATCAACGCCATGCCGAGTATCATGTATTCGGTCAGCACGACAGACGGGACGGACGCATTTTCCGTTGTAAATGATACGATTGTTCCGGAACTGGAAGCGGTCAGCACCGTTGCAGATGTGGAAGTGACCGGAGGCCGGGAGCACTATATCCGTATACTCCTGGATGAAGAGGCACTGAACCAGTACGGGCTCAGCATGAATCAGATCGCACAGTCAATTGCTGCGACGGATTTTACAATTCCCCTCGGTTCTCTGGAACAGGGAAGTCAGTCCATCAGTGCCATCAGTACATCCGAGAATCAGACGGTTCAGGAGCTGCAGCGGATTCCTCTGTTCACTTCTGTGGGCAGCATGATCCAGCTGTCTGATGTGGCGCAGGTGGGCTGGTCCCAGAAGGATCCGGACAGTATCAGCCGTTTTAACGGAGAGGATACGATCAGTGTCTCTGTGACCAAGAATCAGACTGCAGGCACCATCGGCATGGTTAATGACGTCAAGAAAGTCATGAACCGGATGCTGGAGCAGAACAGCAATCTGATGATGGATATTTCCATGGATATGTCGGAGCAGATTCTGGAGGCGGTCGGTTCAGTTGCCAGCACACTGCTCATGGGTGTTATCCTGTCCATGATTATTCTGTTCCTGTTCTTCGGCGACTGGAAGGCCAGCCTGATCGTGGGAAGCTCCATGCCGATCTCTCTGCTGGTAACGGTGATCGTCATGGCAGTGGCGGGCTTTTCTCTGAATATGATCACACTGGGCGCACTGGTGATCGCCATCGGTATGATGGTGGACAGTTCCATCGTGGTGCTGGAGAGCTGTTTCCGTTCCAAGGACCGGATGCCGGATTTTAAAGAGGCGTCTCTGCAGGGAGCGAGAGGCGTGGTCGGTTCGATTATCGCTTCTACGATCACTACGATAGTCGTGTACCTTCCGCTCTGCCTTCAGGAGGGACTGACCGGACAGATCTTCGGACAGCTGGGCTACACGATCATCTTTGCCATGCTGGCGTCTCTGATCTCTGCCATGACGCTGGTTCCTCTGTTCTTCAGCCTGTTTAAGCCGAAGGAGAAAAAGGAACTGAAGATCAACAGCGTGCTGGAAGGCATGAGAAACGGATACGACGTATTTGAGCGGAAGCTTCTGAAGAAAAAGAAGACCTGCGTGCTTCTGGCCGTGGTTCTTCTGGTACTTTCCTTTGTTCTGGCCCGCTTTATGGATACGGTGCTGATGCCGAGCATGGATGAGGGTATGGTCAGCATCAGCGCCACTTTCCGTTCCGGCACAAAGGTATCGGAGGTGGATGAACGGATGCAGAGGCTGGAGGACATGGTTACATCCCATGAAGATGTGGAAAATTATACGCTGACGATACAGAAAGGTTCCGCATCGATCACAGCCAATCTGAAAGATGACCGGAAAATGACCAGTCAGGAAGTGGCGGATCAGTGGATTGCAGAGACCAGCGATATTGTCGATGCACAGCTGGAGATTCAGGTGAGCAGCCAGATGTCGGCCATGATGACCACAGGGGCGGCGGCCTCGATTACGCTGGAATCTACCGATCTGGACGATATGAAAGAAGCGGTGAATCTGCTGGAGGATTCCATATGGTCCATACCCGGTGTGCTGAATGTATCCAACAGCGCAGGAGAGACGGCCACGCAGATCCGTGTGGTGGTGGATCCGCTGGATGCCATGAGCCACGGCATGACGCCGGTTCAGGTAGCGGGCGCTCTGTACAGCATGATCAGCGGAACGGAGGCCATGACGGTCACGTCCGACGGGGAGGAATACAGCGTGTATCTGGAATTCCCGGAAGGGACCTACGACGATGCCAGCAGGCTTCTGGGAGCGTCCATATCGGGCGTGCCGCTTTCGGAGATGGCCTCTTTGCAGTATACGGACTCCCAGCAGACGATCATGAAGACAGACGGGAAATATACACTGACAGTCAATGCCACCTGTCTGTCCGATGATCAGATGGGCATACAGGAACAGATGGAGGAGCTTGCAGAACAGACAAGTCTGCCCAATACGGTGGAGCTGGCGCAGAACTCCATGGATGAGATGATGGTGGAATCTTTTACAGCACTGGGCTGGGCGATTGCAGCCGCCATGTTCCTGGTATTCCTGGTCATGGCCATGCAGTTCGAGTCTCCGAAATATTCGCTTATGGTCATGCTCAGCATCCCGTTCAGCCTGATCGGTTCCCTCGGTCTTCTGTTTATCACGGGAGAACCCATCAGTATGACCTCTCTGATGGGAATTATGATGCTGGTAGGTATCGTGGTGAACAACGGTATTCTGTATGTGGACGGAGTGAATGAGCTCCGCATGCGGATGCCGGTGGAAGATGCGCTCATTCGAAGCGGGCAGACAAGGCTTCGTCCGATTCTGATGACAACGCTGACGACCGTCATTTCCATGATTCCCATGGCCATGGGAATCGGAAGCGGTACGGAGATGATGTCCGGCATGGCGATCATTATTATCGGAGGCCTGGTGGCATCCACACTCCTGATTCTGGTACTGATGCCGGTATTCTATCTTCTTGTATACGGCAGAAGCAAGAAAGAACGCAGGGAACGCCGGAAGAAATACTGTTTCTGGAAAAAGGAGAAGACAGAGGACGAAGAGTTCCGATTATAAACGAATGGTATACCCGAAGATGCCGGTGTCCGGAAAACAGAACGTTTTCGGATCCGGCATTCTGTATGAATGTGGAAATTTGTCGAAACGGCTCGAATTCTTTCGACAGGTTTTTCTTGTAAAGAACTACTGGTTTCCCTATAATTTTTTCCATGGATGTTGGAAACTGTTGTATGAACCTGTAGAAAGGGGACAGAAATTATGGGAAACGAGGAGGATACTGCATGAGCAAATGGAGCGTCGCTATTGCAGATGATAACGAAAGAATGGTGGAAATTCTGGATGGGATACTGCGTCAGGATGAAGAGCTTCAGATTGTAGGAATAGCCAGAAACGGCGAGGAGGCGTGCCGGGTGATTAAGGAAAAAGAACCTGATATTGTGCTTCTGGATATTATCATGCCGAAACTGGACGGACTTACAGTGATGGAGAAAGTGGGACAGGATATCCAAATACAGAAAAAGCCGGTATTTGTCGTAATATCTGCAATTGGGCAGGAGAAAATTACAGAAAATGCATTTCTGCTGGGCGCCAGTTATTACATTATGAAGCCATTTGACCATGACATGCTTCTGAACCGGCTCCAGAGCCTGAAATCCGAGAGACAGAATAAGAGAACCGGAATCAGAAAGGTTGCACCGTATGAAACAAAGATGGCATATATTGAGCGGAATCTGGAGACAGACGTCACGAATATGATCCATGAAATCGGTGTACCTGCACACATTAAGGGATATCAGTATTTAAGGGACGCAATTATGATGGCAGTAGAAGATATGAACATGCTGAACTCCATAACGAAGATCCTGTATCCGACCATTGCCAAGAATCACCAGACGACTCCGAGCAGAGTAGAACGGGCGATCCGCCATGCGATTGAAGTGGCATGGAGCAGAGGGAAAATGGATACCATCGACGAATTATTTGGGTACACAGTCAGTGTGGGAAAAGGAAAACCGACTAATTCAGAATTTATTGCTCTGATTGCAGATAAAATTCGCCTGGACTATAAAAAGCATGCATAATCTGTGAAAAAATCTTTAAAAACCTCATAAACTGCGGTATAATGAATCTAACAATTATATTTTGTGCTGGAGGGGAAGAATGAGGAAGAAGATTTTATTTATCGCATCTGAATGCGTGCCGTTTGTTAAAACGGGCGGACTTGCAGATGTTGTGGGATCCTTGCCCGGATATTTTGATCAGGAGAAATATGAAGTACGCGTGATTGTGCCAAATTACATATGTATCGGCTCCGAATGGAAGGAAAAGATGAACTTTGTGACGAGCTTTTATATGGATATGGCATGGAGAAGCCAGTATGTGGGCATTCTGGAATTGGAGTACAAGGGAATCCGGTATTATTTCATCGACAATGAATATTATTTCGCCGGAGATAAACCATATGGATATATACACGAAGATGTCGAAAAGTTCGCTTTTTTCTCAAAAGCGGCACTGTCGATTCTTCCGGTGGTAGATTATAAACCTGATATTGTGCACTGCCATGACTGGCAGACCGGCCTGGTACCGGTATATTTAAAAGACAGTTTTCATAAAGGCGAGTTTTATGCCAATATGAAATCGATCATGACTATTCATAATCTGAAATTTCAGGGAAGCTGGAACATCCCGGCAGTACAGGATGCCACAGGCCTTGACATGTCATATTTTACCTCAGATAAACTGGAGGCGTTTGGGGATGCCAACTATCTGAAGGGAGGAATTGTTTACGCAGATTATGTGACGACCGTGAGCCGTACTTACGCAGAAGAGATCAAGTCTCCGTTTTACGGAGAACATCTGGACGGTCTGATGCGTGCCCGTGAAGGCAGCCTGTGCGGGATCGTGAACGGTCTGGATTATCAGGAGTGGAATCCGCAGACAGATTCCATGATATGTAAAAACTATTCAGCAGAAACGTTCCGGGTGGATAAGGCGAAGAACAAGACTGCACTGCAAAAAGAGCTTGGGCTTGAGACAGAGAAAAAGAAGATGCTCATAGGCATTGTGTCCCGCCTGACCGATCAGAAGGGCTTTGATCTGATCGACTGCGTCATGGATGAACTGTGCCAGGATGAAGTGCAGATTGTTGTACTTGGGACGGGGGAAGACCGTTATGAAAACATGTTCCGTCATTTTGCATGGAAATATAATGGGAAAGTGGCAGCATGCATCTGCTATTCCAATGAACTGTCGCATAAGATTTATGCGGCATGCGATGCATTTTTAATGCCGTCACAGTTTGAACCATGCGGGCTCAGCCAGCTTATGAGCCTCCGGTATGGCGCACTGCCCATTGTGCGTGAGACCGGCGGACTGAAAGATACAGTAGAACCATATAATGAATACGAGGAAACCGGGACAGGCTTCAGTTTCAGAAATTATAATGCACACGAGATGCTGGCGGCAGTCCGTTATGCGCAGTCGGTGTATTATGACAGGAAGCGTTCCTGGAATCAAATGGTAAAACGTGCCATGAAGGCAGATTTTTCCTGGAGTCATTCGGCCGGACAGTACGAGGCGTTATACAGGAAATTATCGCCCTTCCAGGACTGACGGACGGATACCGGCGCCAGTCCGGTCTTGAGATTACAGCCTGAAACTGGATGATTTCGGTTCGGATGTAAGGATCTGGGAGAATAATTCCTCCTTATTTTCACATACTACTCCTGTCAGTATGGAAAATAAGGAGGAATTTTTTATGTCAGAATTATCAGAGCTTGATGTTCAGAATCTTCGTCACCTGATTGGCGGAAGTGAAACCTGCCAGGCAAAGTTCAGCGCCTATGCAGAACAGTCCACAGACCAGCAGGTGAAGCAGTATTTCCAGCAGGCAGCCCAGTCTGCAAAGGAGAATAAGCAGCAGTTAATGGGATTTCTGAAATAGGAGGAACGAAGAAGATGGATGAGAAAACAATGGTCAGTGATGCACTGGTAGGCATCAACGGGGAACTGAAGATGTATGCGGAGTATATTACGCAGAGTGAGAATCCGCAGTTAAAACAGACGCTGAAGCAGATGCGGAACAAAGCGGAGACGGCGCAGGAGCAGCTGTATCAGATTGCGAGAGAAAAATCTTATTATGTGCCGGCTTCAAAGGCAACAAAGGAAGAGGTTGAGCATGTGAAGTCTCTGTTTAAGCCGGAGTCGATGCTGTAAGACTGCAGCCGCGGAGTGACGGGGCTGTTGCAAAATGTATCTCTGCCTGTGCGCAGCACTCGTATGGAGTGAATCGGACAGGCTTCCATCCACACAGTGTTGCTGAGTGCACAGACAGGATTACATTTTGCAGCGCCCCGATATCCGGTACATATAGAATCGGCGTCCGATTTCCGCCCCTGTTCTCCTGAACGTACTGGCCGGAGCTGGAAGCGTTTATCACTGTGTTTCCTGCGCTCTGACAGATGTCATGGCGCCTCTTCCGTCTGCGTTACTTCTGCAGGATTACCGGTTACAGCCGAAAAATTCCTGTATTCTGTCCATACGCGAAGTCATACTGATCAACAGCATGTCCAGTATGGTCAGCGCCGCCATACATTCAACGACTACGACGGCCCGGGGCACAATGATCGGATCGTGGCGTCCTTTTATGGAGATTCGGATATTCTCACCGGACTGGTTCACGGTTTCCTGCTCCCTGCTGATGGAAGGGGTGGGTTTGAAGGCGGCCCGGAAGACAAGATCGCTTCCGTCGCTGATGCCGCCCAGAACCCCGCCGGCATGATTGGTCTTTTTGCCGATGGTTCCGTCTTCTTTCCTGTAAAATGCGTCGTTATTGCTGCTGCCGCATACTTCGGCAGCGGCAAAACCGTCTCCGATCTCGAAGCCCTTGACAGCGCCGATGGAGCAGACGGCTTTTGCCAGACGGGCATTCAGTTTTTCAAAGCAGGGCTCCCCGATGCCGGCGGGCACGCCCTGAATGACGCATTCTACGATGCCGCCGCAGGAATCCTGCTGTGCCCGGCAGGCATCCAGATGCGCTTCGGCCAGTGCGGCAGCGGCGGAATCGGGCATATTGACGGCATTTTGCTCCATCTGCGACAGATCAAACCGGCGGTAATCAATGGATACCGGGCCAATGGCCTTCGTATATGCAGTAACTGTAATGCCCAGTTCGGACAGGATCTTTGCAGCTACGGCTCCGGCGGCTACGCGGCCGATGGTCTCTCTGCCGGAAGAACGGCCGCCTCCTGTGTAGTCCCGGAATCCGTATTTGCAGTCATAGGTATAATCTGCATGCCCGGGACGGTAACAGGAGGCGATTTCGCTGTAATCTCTGGAGCGCTGGGAGGTGTTGCGGACCATCAGGGAAATGGGGGTACCGGTGGTTCTTCCCTCAAAGACGCCGGATAAGATCTCCACAGCGTCATCTTCCTTCCGGGGAGTGGTGAAGCGGGACTGCCCGGGTTTTCTGCGGTTTAAGTAGATCTGGATATCGTGTTCCGTAAGGGGCAGTCCGGCGGGACAGCCGTCGATGACGACGCCGATGCCGCTGCCGTGGGATTCTCCCCAGGTGGTAATGGATAGAAGTGTTCCGAATGTTGAACCGGCCATAGATAGATTCTCCTGTTCTGAAAATGGATTGGTCATTGACTAAACATCAGTATATATAATATACTCTCATTTGTAAATGATTTTGAGTACAGACAATGAGGTGCAGGATGTATAAACTGATAAAAAAAGACGGAAACGCAAAACGCGGAGAGTTTCATACCGTTCACGGAGTGATACAGACCCCGGTATTTATGAACGTGGGAACTGCTGCTGCGATCAAGGGAGCTGTATCGACAGAGGATCTGGAGGCCATCGGAACACAGGTAGAACTGTCCAATACCTATCATCTGCATGTGCGTCCGGGAGACCAGGTCGTGAAGAAGATGGGCGGACTGCATAAATTCATGTCGTGGGACCGGCCCATCCTTACGGATTCCGGCGGATTTCAGGTATTCTCCCTGGCAGGGCTCAGGAAGATCAGGGAGGAGGGCGTGTGTTTTCACTCTCATGTAGACGGGAAGAAAATCTTCATGGGACCGGAGGAGAGCATGCAGATCCAGTCCAGTCTGGCCTCCACGATCGCCATGGCATTTGATGAGTGCGCGCCGAGCAGGGCGGACAGGAGCTATGTGCAGGCTTCGGTAGAGCGTACCACACGGTGGCTGGAGCGATGCAGGGCAGAGATGACAAGGCTGAACAGCCTGGAGGATACGATCAACAAAGAACAGCTTCTCTTTGGAATTAACCAGGGAGCGGTGTATGAGGATATCCGGATCGATCATGCGAAAAGGATCGCCGAGATGGATCTGCCGGGATATGCGATCGGCGGTCTGGCAGTGGGGGAGACGCATGAGGAGATGTATCAGATCATTGAAGCCGTGATCCCGCACCTTCCGGTGGAAAAACCAACCTACCTGATGGGAGTCGGGACACCGGCAAATATTCTGGAAGCAGTGGAAAGGGGTGTGGACTTTTTTGACTGTGTGTATCCGGGCCGGAATGGAAGGCACGGCCATGTCTATACGAATCAGGGTAAGCGGAATCTGTTCAATGCACGGTATGAGCTGGATGAAAGACCCATTGAAGAAGGCTGTAAATGTCCTGCGTGCAGGCGGTACAGCAGGGCATATATCCGGCATCTTCTGAAGGCGAAGGAGATGCTGGGGATGCGCCTTTGCGTGCTCCACAATCTGTATTTTTACAACCATATGATGGAGGAGATCCGGGAAGCGATCGAAGCCGGAACCTATCAGGAATACAAAAAAAGGAAGCTTTCCGGGATGGAGAAAAAATAGAACAGGAATGCCCAGAGGGCAAAAAAGTGCTTGCCCTGCGTGGGAATATTGTGTACAATAGACATTAAGTTATTTTTCAGGAGGAAACGATATGTTATTGACGAGTACAGGCAGCGGCATGGTCTCCATGTTTGTCGTATGTGGAGTAGTCTGGGTTATGATGTATTTTATGATGCTGAGGCCTCAGAAGAAAGAACAGAAGAGGCTTGCAGCCATGCTTGCTTCGCTTGAAGTAGGAGATGTGGTGGTAACGACCAGCGGTTTTTACGGGGTCTTGATTGATATTACAGATGAAGATGTAATTGTAGAGTTCGGAAGCAACCGCAACTGCCGTATTCCCATGAAGAAAGCAGCCATCCAGGAAGTGGAAAAACAGAACCAGGCAAGGGTGTAAGCGGGGCGGAAGGATACTTCCGCCTTTTTCTGTGACAGGGACTGCTGCAGAACTGAATATTTGATGCCGGGAGGAGAAAAGGATGAATTGCAGAATAGGAGTTATCTCCGGTGACGGAATCGGGCCGGAGATCGTAAGAGAAGCGAGAAAGGTACTGGACCGGGTGGCTGAGAGATACGGCCACAGTTTTGTCTATAAAGAACTTCTGCTGGGCGGGGCGTCCATCGATGTGCATGGCGTGCCTTTGACAGAGGAGACGATTGAACAGGCGAAGGCCTGTGATGCCGTACTGATGGGGTCCATCGGCGGGGATGCAAAGACGTCCCCATGGTATCAGCTGGAACCGTCCAGAAGACCGGAGGCAGGGCTTCTGGGCATTCGTAAGGCATTGAATCTGTTTGCCAATCTAAGGCCTGCATATCTCTATGAGGAACTTCGGGCAGCGTGTCCGCTGCGGGAGGACATCAGCGCTGCCGGATTTGACATGCTGATTATGAGAGAACTGACGGGCGGTCTGTATTTTGGTGCAAGAAAGACGGAAGAGGTGGACGGAGTGCTGACGGCAGTCGATACCCTTTCCTATAATGAACATGAGATCCGCCGGATTGCAAAGCGGGCATTCGACATTGCCATGAAGAGAAGGAAAAAGGTATGCAGTGTGGACAAGGCCAATGTTCTGGATTCCTCCAGACTCTGGAGAAGGATCGTGGAGGAAGTGGCAGAGGATTATCCGGAAGTGGAACTTTCCCATATGTATGTGGACAACTGCGCCATGCAGCTGGTCTTGCATCCGGCGCAGTTTGATGTGATTCTGACCGAAAATATGTTCGGTGATATCCTGTCCGACGAGGCGTCCATGGTGACCGGTTCCATCGGCATGCTTTCCAGCGCCAGCTTAAACGATACGAAGTTCGGACTGTATGAGCCAAGCCACGGCTCCGCTCCGGATATTGCCGGGCAGGACAGGGCGAATCCCATCGCTACGATTCTGTCAGCGGCCATGATGCTCCGTTATACCTTTGATCTGGATCGGGAAGCAGATGCCGTTGAGGCCGCTGTCCGCCAGGTTCTGAAGGAGGGCTTCCGTACGGGGGATATCCTGTCGGAAGGCTGTACTTACACAACTACCACTCAGATGGGTGATCTGATCGCAGACAGGATTTGACAGGAAGGATTCGTGCAGACACATAAAATTACAACCAGGAGGAATCACACAATGAGAAGTGATGCAGTAACAAAAGGAATGCAGCAGGCTCCCCACCGATCGCTGTTCCATGCGCTGGGGCTGACCGAAGAAGAGATGAACCGGCCGCTGGTGGGCATTGTAAGCTCCTACAATGAGATCGTTCCAGGTCATATGAACCTGGACAAGATTGTGGAGGCAGTCAAACTTGGAGTCTCCATGGCAGGGGGAACTCCCATTGTATTTCCGGCCGTCGCCGTATGCGACGGCATTGCCATGGGACATATCGGTATGAAATATTCTCTGGTGACGAGAGATCTGATTGCGGATTCCACGGAGGCCATGGCGATGGCGCATCAGTTTGATGCACTGGTTATGGTACCGAACTGTGACAAAAACGTCCCCGGTCTTCTGATGGCGGCGGCAAGAGTCAACATACCGACGGTATTTGTCAGCGGCGGTCCCATGCTGGCAGGCCGGGTAAAAGGGGAGAAGAGAAGTCTCTCCAGCATGTTTGAGGCAGTAGGGTCTTATGCGGCAGGGACGATGACCGAAGCGGATGTTAAGGAATTTGAAAATAAAGTATGTCCCACCTGCGGTTCCTGCTCCGGCATGTATACGGCAAACAGTATGAACTGTCTGACAGAAGTGCTTGGAATGGGGCTTCCGGGTAACGGAACGATCCCGGCCGTCTATTCCGAGCGGATCAGGCTGGCGAAAAAAGCAGGCATGCAGGTGATGGAGATGCTCAAACAGAACATCCGTCCCTGCGATATTATGACGGAAAAGGCATTTATGAATGCGCTTGCGGTTGACATGGCGCTGGGCTGCTCCACCAACAGCATGCTTCACCTTCCGGCGATCGCCCATGAAGCCGGCGTGGAACTGAATGTGGACATTGCCAATGAGGTCAGCGCAAGAACTCCGAATCTGTGTCATCTCGCCCCGGCAGGCCCCACGTATATGGAGGATCTGAATGAGGCAGGCGGCGTCTATGCAGTTATGAATGAACTGTCGAAAAAGAATCTTTTGAATCTGGACTGCATGACCGTAACCGGAAAGACAGTGGGGGAAAATATTGCTTCCTGCGGCAACAGGAATCCGGAAGTGATCCGTCCGGTGGAGAATCCATACAGTACCACCGGCGGAATTGCAATCCTGAAAGGAAATCTTGCTCCGGACAGCGGCGTGGTGAAACGCTCTGCAGTGGCTCCGGAGATGCTGGTGCATGAGGGACCGGCCCGGGTATTTGACTGTGAAGAGGATGCCATCGATGCGATCAAGGGCGGCAGAATCGTGGCAGGCGACGTGGTGGTGATTCGCTACGAAGGCCCAAAGGGAGGCCCGGGTATGAGAGAGATGCTGAATCCGACTTCAGCCATCGCCGGCATGGGACTGGGCTCTTCCGTGGCGCTGATTACAGACGGCCGTTTCAGCGGCGCCAGCCGCGGGGCATCCATCGGACATGTATCTCCGGAGGCCGCAGTCGGCGGGCCGATCGCGCTGGTGAGGGAAGGCGACATCATCAGGATCGATATTCCAAAGAACCGGCTGGATGTGGATATTTCCGCAGAAGAGATGGAAAAAAGACGCGCAGAATGGCAACCAAAGGAACCGAAGGTGACGACCGGATATCTCGCACGGTATGCCTCTATGGTGACCTCCGGCAACAGAGGAGCGATTCTGGAAATTCAGAGATGATCTTCAGACCGTATGCAGACAGAATAACAGCATCTGCCGGACCTCCATAACCGGGCACTTCTGGACGCGGCTGGCAGACAGAAATAACAGCATCCGTCGGAAGCCTGTCATACAGGCAGGGGAAGGTCCGGATGCAGAACTGTGAATAAGGAGAACGATATGGTTTTATCAGGAGCAGAGATCGTCATTGCCTGTTTAAAAGAACAGGGTGTGGACACCGTGTTCGGATATCCGGGCGGAGCGATCCTGAATATTTATGATGCATTGTACGGGCATAAGGAGATCCGTCATATACTGACCTCCCATGAGCAGGGGGCTTCTCATGCGGCAGACGGTTATGCGCGCGCAACCGGAAAAGTCGGGGTCTGTTTTGCAACTTCCGGCCCCGGTGCGACGAATCTGGTAACGGGAATTGCAACTGCCTATATGGACTCGATTCCGGTAGTTGCAATTACCTGTAATGTGGGGACGCCGCTTCTGGGAAAGGACAGCTTTCAGGAGATCGATATCATGGGCATTACGATGCCTGTGACAAAATACAGTTTTATTGTAAAAGACGTAGAGGATCTGGCAGGAGCCATTCGCCGGGCATTCCGGATCGCCAAATCCGGCCGTCCGGGTCCGGTTCTTGTGGACATTACCAAGGACGTAACTGCGAATAAAACAGAATATACAGAAGAGCGGCCAAAACAGGCAGAGCCGGACAATTCCACGATCAGGGAAGAGGATCTGGAACAGGCGGTGCGGATGATTTCAGAGGCGGAAAAACCCATGATCTTTGTGGGCGGCGGCGCAATCGCATCCAATGCTTCCGGGGAACTTCTGGAATTCGTGGAAAAGGTAAATGCGCCCGTATGTGATACGCTGATGGGAAAAGGCGCCTTCAGCGGCGAGCATCCGCTGTATGCGGGCATGCTCGGCATGCACGGCACCAAATATGCAAATTTCGGCGTGTCGAAGTGCGACCTTCTGATCACGGTCGGATCCCGCTTCAGCGACCGGGTATTTGGCGACGCCTCCCGTTTTGCTTCTCATGCGAAGATCCTTCAGATTGATATTGATCCGGCGGAGATCAATAAAAATATCCTGGCGACTGCCAGCGTGATCGGAGATGTCCGGGAGGTACTGAAAAAACTGAATCCGAGGCTGGAGGCAAAGGATCACAGGGAATGGATTGCATATATCGACGAACTGAAGGAGCGGTTTCCGCTGAAATACAGCGAAGAAGGTCTGACGGGTCCGTTTATCATGGAGGAGATCTATAAAGCGACCAGAGGTGATGCGATCATCTGTACGGAAGTGGGGCAGCATCAGATGTGGGCGGCTCAGTATTATAAATACAGCAGGCCGCGTACCTTTATCAGCTCCGGCGGCCTTGGAACCATGGGTTACGGCCTTGGAGCCGCCATGGGGGCAAAAGTCGCAATGCCGGAAAAACGGGTGATCAATATTGCGGGAGACGGCTGCTTCCGTATGAACATGAATGAGCTGGCTACGGCATCCCGTTATCAGATTCCGGTTGTGGAGATTGTATTCAACAACCACGTGCTTGGAATGGTGCATCAGTGGCAGGAGCTGTTCTACGACCGCCGGTATTCGGCAACGATCCTGAATGACCGCGTGGATTTTGTCAAAGTGGCGGAGGCGCTTGGCTGTAAGGGAATCCGTGTGACGAAAAAAGAAGAATTTGCACCGGCGCTGCAGGAAGCATTTGCATGCAGAGGGCCTGTGCTTCTGGACTGCCAGCTCGACTGTGATGACAAGGTATTTCCGATGGTGCCGGCAGGAGCGTCCATTGAAAATGCATTTGACCAGGATGACCTGTAAAGGCAGTCCCTGACAGGTTACTGTTCAAACTTTGGCTGCACGGGACGCCTGCCATGGGTGTCTGTTCCTTCCAGACAGGCGATCAGGACTCTCCCCACTGCGTGGGTCCCCCCTCATCGCAAATCCCGCCTGCGCTTAGTGAAG
>VSND01000070.1 GCA_009774145.1 Lachnospiraceae bacterium
GGAATAATCCTTTTTTGCCATCTTATTAAGCCTTACATCACCGGAAAACCGGGCAACCATGCGCCGGGCATAGCAGTATTCACAGTTGTGCCGACACCCCGTAATGGGATTTAATGTGTGATCACACCATTCTATCTTCGATCTGTTCATGCTCCCCCCTCCTTTCTGCAAATCCCAGTTCCTTATCTTCCCTCCACTCAGTTTCCTTGAAACTGACTTTCTGCCCGCACTGATCGCAGTATCTTGGCTGGTAATTCGGTCCTGCGTTCAGAATACTTCCGCACCTCGGACATAAATGCTTCTCGCATTCTGTAATCACAAATCCGTATTTCAGATATGTTTCTGTTCTTGCCGCCGGCCTCCTGGCTATGCTCTTAGGAATCCACACCTTTCTAAGCATCTGTATCCTCCTCCCAAAATTCCACAAAATACATTGTCTGCCCCTTGCCACCGGGGCGCTCCTTTCCGATCCGGGCAGCATATCCCGCTTTTATCAGCAGACAACAAAGAGTATTCCGGTCTTCATCATTCAGCTTCATAAGCAGATTTCTGATCTTATGCCTTGCCTTATCCGCCATTTCATCCCGCCCTCCTTCCCTTTACGGAATTTTCTGCCTCGCTCTCCTCTTTCATTTTTCGCTCGAAAGCTTTAACGAAAGCTTTAACCTCTTTTGTCATCCCACAGTTCTTTTTGCCTCTGCATTGGACGACTTTTCCGTCTCTATATTCCAGTGTAAAATAAGGGACGTCCGGAGCAGTTTCCTTTCTGATAAACAGAATCATGGTTTCGCCTTTCGCAACTCTCTCTACATAGGTTCCTACACAGTGATGCAACGTCCGGCCCTCTTCCTTAATCTCAGATCCGCTCTTGGGAAGAATGATCATCAAGCCTCTGGCCTTCATCATCATCGCCGGAATACCCTCGGCAGCATCTAAAGCTTTCTTGATCAACTTCTCTAATTCTTCTTGACGTTTCCGTTCCTGTTCATCCTTAAACGCCTGATATTCTTTCATCACCCTATCATGGGCCTTTCCAAAATCCGGAGGGAGCAATACATACATATCTTTTGTGTCATACTTCAATGTTGCACTCCACGAAATATAGTCCAACCAGTCTTTTGCCAGATTTCTATATCCCTCACGCATCCGTTCCTTTTTGCTGTAGCTTTCCGGAGAACACCATGCTGCGTAGCAGGGGACTTCTTTATGCTTTGGCAAGACAGTTCTTTGCTTATCCATATATTTGTTAAACTTCCGTATGCTCATATGGGCATTGATAACCCCGATTAGTTCATCATTTCCTCCAAACCGTTCGCAGAAACCACGGATATCTTCTCCCCGCGGAAGAATATTATCGGATTCACACTGTTTCAGTAGCCTTAATTCATCAGTGCCTCCGTCAATCTCCCTCAGTATTGAGATATATTTTTTGGAGATTCCCAAAATGGTCTCCGGTGTCTTGCCATTTAAATCAAGCTGGTATGCATGCCCTTCCACAATTTCACCGGTCAAATTAACAAGGCCGGCCTTTAAAAACATTTCCAGATAGGTGTATCGAGGATATGTATTCATAAAGCGCCATACCGGTATTGGATCACAGGCAAAATTCTTTTGGTATAAGTCCAAAGCGCAATACCTGTAGAAAGTCCCCTTAAACACCTCTGGCAGGTTCTCTGTATAAACAACCGCACTTGCACAATTTTTATGATTCTGGTCTGGACACCAACGTGGAAGCCCATGTTGTTTGTATACCCCCCATTCATATGAATCAATTTTAATCTCCACGTTATCTTCTTCCAAAAACGCTCTGCAGAGTTCGCCTATGCTAAACGATTCCTTGTAGTTATAATCTCTTTGGATATCCTGATGGACGTGAAAATATCTTGCCACAATTCCAGTCGAAACTTTTTGCATCAGGCATACCCATTTATTATCTCTCTGATAGGCTGGAAAGTATCCTTTGGGGATGAACGTTACAAGACTGCCGCAGTTAGGGCAATTCCCCCGTTTTTTATTTCGAGGTCGAACAGATTTAACATCTATTCCGACAGTCCTTTTGCAATAAGTGCAGTATCCTGTGGTCATTTTCTTTTTGCTTGCGGCCTCATACACCAGATACCTTTTATCCCCCATCGCAATCTCATGCACCCATTTTTCAAATCCTTCCGGCTTTTCTGGTACCATCTCCATTTTCTTATCAATTTTGTCTGTTTCTTTTTTATGCTTAGCCTTCAGCCGCCTGTCGAGAACTTCATCCTGAAATTTCCAGATTGCATCCCATACATTCGGATCTTCCCCCTCCAAATAGGCTTTCATATAATATTTCGCGCTGATAAAATCTGAATCTGATGCGAATGTGACATCATACCCATTTTCTTTGGTATTCCACCAATACCACCCCAAAATTGACTTGAAACTTCCAGTTTTCCATTTCACTCTTGCGCTAGATAAGTCCTGCGTGATATAATCGCTCCGGGAAATAAATGTCCTAAATGCTGCTCCTGTTTTCTCTTTGACGAGTTCTGACCTCTGGAAGAAATTCAAAAGCAGTATTTTTTCTCCATCCACATCAATAATTTTTGCTGTCGCGATATACCTGGCCCCGTCTGTTCTTTTCGCCAGACGAATCATATTTTCAGACGCCTTGGGCTTTTCTATCCTTGAAAGCGATCTCTTATTCATATTAATCACCCCCTACATGCCCATCATTGAGAACAGATCCATCTGGCCGTCCATCTCTTTCGGGTTTTTCTTGGGCTTCGGCGGCGCTTTAGGCGTTTCTGCTTTAGGAGGAACGGAAACCTTTTCCGTCTTCTCAGCATTTCCTTTCGCTTTAACCGTTTTTCGTTCTGTCGCAGTTTTTACCTTTTTAGCTTTTTCAGTAGCGGTCTTTTTGGCCTTGTCCTCGGCTGCCTTTTTGGCATTCTTCTCTTCCTCAGCCTTATCGTCCTTGTGGTAATAGTCCTCAGCCCATTCATATACCACATCATCACGGACAGCAGCACAATTCCCATTCGCCTGTTGTCTGGCCTGGCGATAGATATAATCAAAACACTTTTGCCAGGTCTTATGCTCCTGCGCCACATCCTCCGCCATCCCTTCATCCTCTTCACACCGCTTCAGAAGATAGCTGATAATCGGATCCGCAAAAGATTTGTCTTTGGCCGCCGCCAGCTCCTTTTTCAGTTTTTCCTCGGCCAGCTGCTTTACCGGTCTGGTTTCCTGTTTGCTGGTAGTTTCGCTTTCCACCGGTTTGGGAGGCTCCTGCTCACTTTCAGCGTTCTCCCCGGTCACATCAGATGCGCTACCCGGTTCATCCTCCTCCGCTCGCTCCGTCTGCGGAGCCTCGCCAACTTCCGGATCTTCCTCCGTCTGTTCCACAACCAAATCGCCTTTCCCATCCACATCATCTTCCTCCCTGGTATTCATATTCTCCGCCGTATCCCCGGCACCGCTGTTCATCAGCCACTCATATTCCTTTTCAAGCCTCTCATTCGTCACGTCAAAGAGAGTGTCCCCGGCAGCGTCATAAAAGACTGTTACCTCTGGGCGCCTCAATGTCTTGTACATCTCGCCCATCACGACAATATCAGGACTTTTATCCTCGGCATTATATCCGCTTCTCAGATACTCCTTTACAACCTGGTTCCAGATCGCTCCATAGGCATTCTCCGCTGTATTTTCAGCCGTGAAGTGTTTAACCTCCTTTTTCTCTTTCATGCTATCCCTGACTTTCTGCCATGTTTCCGACTGCAGAGCCTTTTTGCTCTCTTCCGACAGATTCCCATCAAATCCTTTGATTTCCATACTGCGCCTCCTTTTCTTCAAAATCGAAAAACATATAAAAGTGCTCTTTTTCCACTGTTTTTTCGGTGGTTACGGTTCCACCCATACTTCCCAGCGAATGAAATATCTTTCGCCACTGCCACACATCCGACTGGAACATTGGCATATACCACATTTCCTGCCCCTCGTTTTCCCTGGGGAATAATACCGGGCCGGTCAAAGGGTTGGTGATCGTATTCCCTACGCAGATATAACCGGCGCATCCCAGAAGAGAAAGCTGGATATAGCACATCTGAGCCACCACCCGATCCACGTCCTGCCCCACGAAAAGCACATGGTTCTGAAAATTATATTTAGATCCTTTCAGGGTATTTGCAGCCGCTATCAGTGTTGCCCCTGCACCGCAGGCCGGATCACAAATGGATATGTAGCCCTGTTCTTCAATCTGCTTGTCAATGGTCCCCACCGTCATCTGCGACATCATTTTGCATATGTTGTATGGGGTGAAAAACTGGCCTTTCCAGTGGTTCCCTAGGTTCAGATTCATGTACATTTTCCCAAGAAAATCCTGCTCAGGGTCATTCTCCAAAGCCATTACTATGGTGCCAAGTATCTTTGCTGGTGCTTCCACGGAACCCAGCCGCTCTATGCACTGTGCATACTCTTTTTCCCGTTGCTCAAAATGTTTTGGCGACCGGTCCGCGGCATTACTTAGGGAACACGCTATTGCACTTATCAGGTCAGCCCATACCTGCCATGCGCTTCTGGAATAGCAGAGCCGATTGAACACATCCAAGAATTCCTGTTCCGTACCGCGTATGATTTCACTCTGCTTCACTCTTGCCATCTGCTTTCTTTCCCATCGCTTTCCAAAACCATCCGATCCTTTTCTCCGACTGTTCCATGGTTAAAACCGGTTCGTCTTCACAGGATACTTTCTCACTTTTAATCTGCAGTACCGGCTTTTCTTCAAGTACTCTATGCTTCTCCTGTAGCATTTTCTTATCCCTTGCAACAAACTCTGGCAACTGCCGGCTTTTACGTAATGCCTTTGCCTTCGCTTCATACGCTTCACGAAAATTTGCCCTGTCCGCTACTGGACTTTCACTCCGGCAGAGCCTTGTCCATCCCAAACTTTTTACCACTGATATTGTCAGCTCATCCATGGCCGCAAAGGCTTTCTGAGGCTGCTCCGATCCATACATCCCCATTGCCTTCTGTACAGTTCCCCATGCATCTTCAAAACTCAGGACAGGCCTCTCACATCTGTCTGCACACAGCCTTCGGATGTCTGCTATGCTTGGCGGAAATGCGCTTATACTCATATGCTCCCACAATGCATTCTCAGCCACCTTAAAATCAAGGTCTCCAAGCAGCTTATACCACATCTTCATGGCATATTTGTCCGGTATGATATTCGCATTGGGATAGGCTGATTTTATTGCCAGACGGATCATCTCAAACTCCTCACCTGTCAATCATTCCACCCCCTGATTGATTCTGCGTATTGTTCCGTAGTCATATTCCGGGCATTGTAACCGACAGCTCTTTTTTCTCCCTTGTCCTGCTCTCTCGCCAGCCAGGAGTTTATAAACCTGCCAATGCCTCTCTTGGTTTTCCGCTTTGTCGGATTCGTCATGAGCCACCCTTTCATACCCCTCATTGCTTGCAGTATATCTACTGCTGGATACAGGTCAGCGAATGTATCAATATCACGCTGAAAAATCAAGTGTTCCTCACCTGTATTCAGAGGGAGCGTTATGATGGGCGGTTCCTCTGGTCCGGAGTTTAACTCCGGGCAAATATCTTTCTCTTTTTCTTTCTCTATATCTTTTTCTATATCTATATCTGTGTTACCACTTTGTAACAGCGGCGTTACACCCATGTTACTTTGTAACGCTTTTTTCTCTCTATACCGTCTTACTCTGGCCGCAGACTCACTCTCGGAACCAACCATTTCCTCACATTGAAGAAGCAAAAATTCATCTTCTCCCATCACCTTAATCAAGCCTTGGCGCTCCAAAAATGCTAAAGTCACCTTCACATTTTCCGGATCCTCATCAAGCTCCAAAGCTAATTCTTCCGGGAACGTATCCTCTACTCCTTCAAAGAACAGTTTATTTCCCTGCTTTACCGCAGCCAGGAGCATTTTAAGGTAAATAACGGTATATGTATCACCTCCTGCAATTTTTCTTAGCTTTTTGATTTCCTTCTGTTTGAAAAATCCTTCTTTAAGCTGAATCCAGTAATATCTTTTCTCTGCCAATAAAATTACCTCCTTCCCGGAGGGGGATAACCCTCCGGTTATCCCTTAATAAATCACCTTACTCCCATGCTCCGTCTTCACGACATCCAAGTTCTGTGGGAATCTGGCTTTCATCGTCGGGTCATGGGTGATCGCCATAATTTTTATCCCCGCATACCGCCGCTGGATGGTTTCGAGGGCGTCACAGTATGCCTGTATCCCATCAGCGTCAAGGAATGGCGGCTCGTCTATGAACAGCATCCCCAGCTGGATGCCGGCCGTGGAGGATTTTATTTCAGCAAGGGCCAATATTACAGACAGTGATGCCTTTACCTTTTCCCCACCGGATTTTGAAAGGTATGGCAGCGCCGACTTCCCATACTCTTCAATGAAAATATCCAGTGTGACGACTTCCTTTTTGGAATTGCCCTTCAACATCTTTTCTGTTTTGAAGTCAATCCCCATCTTTCCCCCGGTCATCTGCCCCAGGATTGTATTTGCCGTTGAGGTCAGCTTCGGGACGATCGTGCGGATAATCTGATGTGGGATGCCGTCCTGGCTGAACGCAGCTTTCAGGATGTCATAATCTGCCGTTTCCTTAGCCGCATCACGCTCCCTTCCCTGCAACACATCAATTTCTGCTTTCAGCTTACCGATCTGCTCCATTTTCTGGGTCAATGCCCCAACACTCATCTGGAGGATCTTAATCTCCCCCTCAATGCCTTCAAGCTGTGTGTCCAGGAGCCCGACTTCTGCCCGCTTCTCTGCAAGGCCCGTGGTCTTTAAAATCTCCTTGGAAAGTTCAAGCTGCTTTTCTGATAATTCAGTGTCCAACTCTGTGTTCTGCAGATCCAGTTCACTAAGCCGCTGCGTAGCGTTGGTCAGCCTCTCCCGGATCACTGGCAGCTGTTTCTCCTGCTCAATCCAAGGAGAGAGCATCTGCATTTCATCCGAAACCTTTTTGTTTTCATCAAATGCGCCCCGGTACTGCTCCAGCTCTTCCTTTGCCCTGGATGCCTCTGTATTCGCCTCTGCGAGCCTTTTTTCAATATTTGATATATTTGACCGGGCATTCTCGACGGAAGCCCGTACAAGGGCAATTTCGCTTACTTTCTTCCTGACCTGCTCTGCTTTTGCGACATAAGGAAGAAGCTCCGCGCAAAGCCTTTCCGCTTCTGCCTTTTTGTCTGCGTCATACGGTATGCTGTCACGTTCGGATTCTGCCACCGCCACTAAGGAAATGCGCCGTGCGAGAATGTGTTCCAATTCTGCTTTCTTTGCCCTGTATTTCTCTTCCTCTTCCTGCAACATTCCCTTTGATGCTTTCGCTTTAGCCAAAAACTTGCAGTCCGCCTTTTCGATATTGATACAGCCACAGTCGTCAGAGAGGATAGCAATATCTTTCCCAAGGAAATTCCGTGTCGATATGATCTGGTCATTGTTTGCCTCGATCTCTCTTTCAATATCCCTCTGTGCCGCTTTTGCCGCCTGCACCCTCTGGTCGGCTTCCTGATAATTCAGCGCCAACGCCTGCATGCTATCCAGGGAAGACTTGGCATCATGGTATTTCTCCGCATTCCGGAGTATCTCCGCATCACCAAATGTATCCTCATGCTCTGCAAGCCGGGCCTGTTCCCTCTGCAGCTTCGCTTTTGCTGTCGCAAGTTCTGATTCCAAGGCGGAAGCCCTTGTTATGGCCTTCGAAACTTCCAGCTGCTTTAAGCCAAACAATGCAGCTTCTTCGATCAATTCACTTTTCCTTGCTTCCAGCATCCGGTACCGTTCTGCTTTTTCCATTACGGCCTGTTCCGTATCAAGGATTGTCCGGCAATTCCTGATAATCTCCGTCTGGGCACCCCTATTTTGCCCTGTAGCAGCCTTTTTCACTGTCAATGATGAAATAGACTCTGACAGTTTATTGCACCGTTCCTGAGCCTCCTGCAAAGAAAGCAACTCCAGCTTTCTTGCATCCCGCTCCTTTGTGATATTCCTGGCTTTTTCCGTTTTTGTCTGCAGATCCGCTTTTGCCTGTTCTATCTCTCCGGCTGGATCCCCGTAACTTTTAATGGTGGCATTATGTATCCCGATCTCCTGTTTCAACTCCCTGGTCTTTGCCCCATATGCTTTTGCCTTATCCCCAGCAATCTTGTTCATCGCTTCATACACGCCAAGGCCGAGCAGATTCCCGAGGATGACCATCCGTTCTTCTTTCTGTGCCTGCAAAAACAGACCGTACTGATCCTGCATAATCAGGGCACAGCTCTTGAACGTCAAGCTATCCATGCCAAGGATATTGATGATCTCCGCCTGCGTGTCCCGCTGCTTCTCCTTGGAGCGGTTGCGCCATTCCCCGCCTGCCAGTTCTGACAGATTCAGCGTCCCTTTCCCGGATCTTGCCCTCGTCCGTGTTACCCGGAAAACCTTATCCCCGATCCGGAAGGTAAAGATGATGGAGCCGGACCTTGCCTTTTCATCATTCCTGATCCACCCGGTCAGCTCCCCTTCCCGCGGTTCCTCATAAAGACAGTCGATGATCGCATCCATGAACAAGCTGCTTTTCCCAGCGCCGTTCTGACCGTTGATCGTACAGAAGCTGATATCTTCAAAACTGAAATGCTCTTCCGCATAATTGCGATAATTCCTTACTTCGATCTCAACCGGCTCAAATGTCCCTGTGCCTGCTGACAATGACATGCTCGCTTCTGCCTGGGCGATTACAGGCCGCGCTTTCAGCACAAGCTCCTGTATCTGTTCCTCCGTATATTGTTTATCAGCAAGATACTGCCGGAGGTTTTCTTCCGGATCTGTTGTGTTGGACAGATCGTTACGGTTCGCCGTTTCCTCTACCTTTTCAGGGAGGATCCCGGCCACATAGAAAGCCCCGTCTTCATATAAGGCTTTTTCCAGAAGCGCCGTATTCAGAACCTTACTGTTTTCATAGGAGCATGTGTAAAGTATCCTTACAATCCGGTCCTGTACCCCGCCGTTATACCTCCACCAGTTAAATGCCACATCATCCAGGTTTCCAAGGTTGATCGCCGTAATGTCCGTATCTGTAAAGCGGAATGTAACAAATTCCCTGTAAGGCGTCTGATGGAATGTCCTGCTCCATCCATCCGCCGAATATTCATGCATCCAGAAGCCCCGTTCCTGCCCCTCGTCATTAAACGTCATCGAATTGATAGCCCCTGAGTAATAGCAATTCTCCACATTTGGCAGCTTCTGGGGGCGGTGGATATGCCCCATGGCAACCAGGTCAAAATCTGCGGCGATCAGGCACTCCGGCAGAAGGACCGGCTCAAACTGTGTCAGCATCATTACCTGCCCGCTTTCCGTATTACACCCGGGGATCGTATAATGGGAGATAAGGATGCTCTTTTTTCCCGGATCACACTGCGCTTTCAGGCCGAGCACTGCATTCGCAAGCTCTTTTGTCAGGACTTCATGCTCTTCTTCCTTTCCGAGCCCAGGGAATTTTGCCCGGAACGTCCCCCGGTCGAATCCCGGAAGGACGGCAATATCAAACTGCTCTGTCTGGATTACCTGCGGCATAGTAACTATCTCCACATTCGGTACCAGTTCAAAATGGGCCTGCAACTCCCCGAATGCTTCGGCGCTGTCGTGGTTTGGTGTGCCGCGCATCACGACCACCTTTCCGCAGCATTTTGACAATCCCAATATGATATTCCGTGCCTGGAGCACTTCCTTGTGACTCCTTCCTTGCCAGATCTCCGCCCGGTCGAATATATCACCCGATACAAGCGCTAGCTCCGGCCTTTCTGTTTCTGCAACACGCACCATTTCTTCAAGGCACTTCTGCGTGTCCAGGGAGCGGAGGTTAACCCCGTCCCTTTCCGGCCCTTTAAAAGAGCCAATGTGCCAATCTCCCGTATGAAGCGCTTTAATCCCCATATGCATACACCTCCTTTGTCGCCTTCATTACATCAATCATATGGCTCAACTGCAGCTCTAGGTTTTTAAAGACGGAATCCTCAATGCCGCAAAAATTTATCCCATCACCGCTCCATTCTTCCCCAACAAAGAGAATGTTCCCCATAATCGGATGACCGTGCCTGTCAGTTCCATAGAGATAACTGCCGATCAGGTTCGGTTCGTTTTCCTTTAACAGTCCCTCTTCGTCAATCAGCATACTCACACACTGACCAGGTACCTTAGTCGGACGGTTTTTCATATGCAGCTCTGTATATAACCGTTCCGGCATGATATGCTCATAAATATCACAATGGTTTCCGATTAACTCTCGCAGGAACCTGTTCTCTTTTGCATATCCCCCAGAAGGAAATTCATGAACTGTCAATTCAAGATCCGTAGAAATCTTAAATATTTTCATTACGTCCCACCTCCATCACACTCTGCTGTTTTATTTTTTGAATTACCTCATTTACTTCTTTGTCAGAAAGGCCAGGAAATTTAGATGTCACCATGGCTATCAGTTCTTCCAAACTTTCCGCCAAATAAACCCCTTTGCTTTCTAAAATCTTTTTCAGAACCCCTATGTTTATCATTTTCCCGCTCCTTTCTGACACTTCATACAGAGCGGTCGCCCAAACTTATTGATGGAATACCCATAGACTTTCTCATTTATCTCAGCGCCGCACCCGTCACAAAAATATCCTGCGTTATCCTCCTGTTGTGGCGCTGTCTGTGATGCCTGCCCGCTCCCATAATCCGGCTCTGCGTTCGGCGTATTCTGCTGGTATTTACCGGCATAGCCGTCTTCATCCGCGGGCATATCAGAAGCAAAAGCGGGATTCTCAAGATTATCTTCCGGGTCAAAAGCTTCATGGACCACATCCCCAAACAATGCCGAGGAACTTATTGTCGGCGCCGCCGATGCAGTGCCAAACATATTCCCCATAGAGTTCATCCCCTGCTGTAACATGGCCTGCCTTACATTGGCATCCGAGTAGTCCGGTGAGAATGTGACCGTAGGCACCGCAAACGGTTTCTGCAATTCCTCGATCAGGTACGTCCCTTTTATCCCCAAAAGTGCCCGGATAACCCTGAGTATTGCTCCTGTCTGTGCTTTTTCGGATGCTGTCTTCCGGAGTAGTGTCATATTAACAAGGACGGAACGCTCAACATATTTCTCCCTGTCGCAGTCAGCGATCACATAATATTTCTCTGGTTTGTTCCACTGGTTCAGCTTTTCCGGGTCTTCCTTCCATTCCCCTTTGAACATATCTGCCGCAGCTTTAGCGGCTCTCCAATCATGGATACCTATAATGGATTTATCCATAAATTCAAGACGGTATTTCGCTTCTTCATCGTCCAAACAGATACGCTTCGTATCCGGATGCGTCTTAAATGTGCCGTCTGGAAGCCGAACTGCCCCAAAAGCTTTCCCGACATAAGTATTCGCATTTTCCCTGTAAACCGTCGTATGCTCCGGGTGGAACTGGATGCCAGCCGCAGTCGCAAGCTTCATCAGAAGCGGCTTGGCCGGCGAAAAGACATCTTTATAAACAGGTTTTCCGTTCCTGTCTTCCCCGGTTTTGGCACTGCCAACTTTAAAAATATCACCGGATTTTTCCGAAGTATCGGCCACCACTTCCATAACCGTACATTTGTAAAAAGGATTGATCTGCACTGATGTAGCTGCCGGTATCAGCAGATTGCAGTTCTGATATTTTGACTGGATCTCAGCCAATGTAGTAGAATTGTTCATAGAAATTACCTCCGTATTGTTTTTTATGCTTGATTTATAAAGCACTGCCTGTTACAATAGGAGTATCCGTTTGGGCGCTCTGGTCTTTGACCGAGTGCTCTTTTTCCATATTGCGCAGTGCCTCACACAAATCCATAGTAAATTTTGAAAAAGCGATATTCCGTACATATTCCTCCGTGAGCTTAACCAGATACCAGTGCTGAAGCACTACCGGATTTTTAGTCTGCCGGTAAATGTACGCCTGCTTATGTTCGGCATATCCCAATACCTCGGGGAACTGTTCATCCGCGATCCTGTGTTTCAGCAATTCCTCCACTTCCTGTTTCTTTATGGTCTCTGTCCTCACAATCGCTATCCTCCAATGCATCAAAAAACAAGGCGATCACTTTTCCGGCTGTCCAGAACACCATGGGTATGAAGATATATTCTCCACCCACAGCGTTATATCCCCGCTCCAGGTATGCGCTCTGAACAGCCCATTTTCCTGCCATATATGTAACTGCAGGAACATAGACAGCTGCAACAGCCATCCGGAGCCATCCCGATCTATTCATGTTTTTCTTCCTTATCCATATAAAAATAGTGGGAGCCATACTGGAATAGAAAATCCAGATTTTTTTTATGCCAGTTGGATTCGCTTTTGCTTTCAAAATAGGTTGCTCCTTTGCTTTCATCCCAGTCATCCTGTTCAATCATGCAGAGTGCTTTCCAACAATCATCATCCGGTTCTACTCTGTCAAACCTTCCGTTGGTAACGGGGGAAAACTGCCTGGACTGATAAATCACATCTTTGACTGTATCCGGAAAACCATCCTCTTTGACACGATTGAGAACTACCCGCATCACAAGAGCCTTTCCCTCTGTATCTTCCCCTTCCGCTTCTGCCATGGCAATTTTAGCAAGAAGATATGTATCGCCTGACTGACAAAAGGTATATGCCTTCTCATTCGGACAAACTACCAATGGTATCTTTGTGAATATTCCTGTATTCTCTGATTCTTCTGTTTCAATGAGCAATCTATGCTTCAGACCATGCCCCATCATTGTCCTGTCCGGCACCATGTATATTGTGCTGCCATATGCCGCAGCTGAAAGTGCCGCAAGACCAATGACCAGTCCCAGATTAACGATAGCCTTTGCTTTCATGGCTGACCTCCCTGTTATCGAATACAAAAGCAATCTGCCCTGCATTTGGTTCTGTTTTCAGATGAGTGGAGAAAAATTCCTGGTTCCTCATTCGTTTGTCCATGCAGTCGCATTTTTCGCCCGGATCCAGATTACTCCCACAGTTCGGACAAACATTGTAATATGCCATATCACACCTCCTCGATCATACATCTCTCCAGAAAATATTTCTTTGGTATCCGTCCCTGTGGCACTCCCGGATATAGTTTTCCCGCATCGATCAGTTCCTTCCGCAGTCCCCTGATAACCTCATACGCTTTATTTTCCCTGCATCCCAGATAGTTCATAACTTCAGCCGCTCCCAAGTAATAACTGGGCGCTGCAGAAATCACTCCCGGTGCTGTCGCCAATGCTCCCATGCTATACACCTCCTGTTCTCAGCCATTTGACTGCATCTTCCAATGTACTGGCAATAGGGCTGATAAAAATGGAGACCCATTTTGACACATCTTTGAATGACATATCTTTATCAAACACTTCCTCAAAACAATACTCCACTTTTACATGCAACCATGACAGACTTTCGTCTTCCATATAGTGCATCAAATCTTTCGGATGACCAAAGTTTCCATATTGAGTTTTAATTATCAACATAACCTTTACATCCTCTCACAAATTCTTTTTTACCCAGATTTTCAGGCTTTGTGCCACTCGCTCCAATTCATCCAGATTTTCAAGAATTTTTTTCAGTGCAGGAATCTCCCATTCGTCAATCACGCCATCTTCAGTAATATCCAGAAGCATTTCTTTTGTACTTTCCAATTTTCTGAACGATGCTAACGCCATGATTGATATCCGATCCAGATTGCTGATTTCCGCTTTTGGAATGTTAGTTCCCAAAGGACACATTTCACGGCAGTAATAATTCTCCAGTTCTGGCGCATTATACAGATCTGCCATAAGGCGAATTTCTTCTGGATACGGATTGATGATGCTGCTTTCAATCCTGTAGAGCCTGCCCCGATCAATAGACATAATGTCAGCAGCTCCCTCCCGACTACTCAGCTGCTCATTGTGCTTTGCGGCCTCGCAACGTGCTTTATAAAATATGTTGGAACTGGTTTTCGCGGTTATATTTGCCATTTTCTTTCTCACCTCCTACTGCTAAAATAAAATAAGAATTATTTTTCTACACATAACGTGTGATTTTGTGACAAAAAAATTTCCTCTGTATCGGATTCTGGAAATGCCCTTTTAAATTTGGTAAGAAAGTTATAACTTGGAGAACGATCCCCATATTCAATCTTTTCATAATATGATTCTGAAATCCCAACTTTCTCAGCCATATCAGAAACGGACAAATTTCTTTCTTTTCTAAAAAGAATGAGCTTACTATTTTTCATACGATCTCCTTTCTACACATATCGTGTGATTTCACTGTCATATTACACCACGTTTTGTGTGTTGTCAAGGGTTTTTAGAAAATAAACGCACATTTTGTGTGCTTCGTATTCTTTGCACATTTTGTATGATAAAATACAATCAGCTTAGCAAGGAGGTTTTTCGATGAATCTCGGAGAAATAATACGATCTCTCAGGGACACAAACGGCATTACACAAAAAGAACTTGCAGATAAACTCTCTATATCCCCAAGCACAATCGGAATGTACGAGCAAGGCAGACGTGAACCAGATACAACTACGCTTACACATATAGCCACATACTTTAGTGTACCTACTGATTATCTCTTAGGAGTTGGAGTGTTTGAAAACTGGGATATATTACTAAAAAATAAAACCATCATAACACATCAAATATCAAAACAGGCTCAGCAACTTTCTTTAAACATTAAAGATGGTATAGATGATATATCATTCGCAAAACTTGTTTATGCATTTGATATTCATATTGTCATACATGAAGACAAAACAATAGGAATATCTGCTAAGGATCCAATACCCACTTACACTAGGAATTACTTCTCAAATACACCATCAGTTACTGATGCAGAAAAAGAACTACTTTCCTTATATAGAATGTCCACTCCTGAAGAAAAAAGAGAGGTTATAGATTTACTAAATTCTTTTTGTGCTTTAAAAGACAAAAGAGACCGAACGAAGGTTCTTGCGAAATGCTATGAATTAGAAGATTTCCAATCATCTGTTGCAGCAGATGATCTTGGAGAAACAGGAACCGAAAGCCCAAAATAATACCCTTCGTGTGGTACCGAAGGAAAAGAAATAATAAGGAGTAATGTCATGGGACTACTTAGTTCGATAAAAAAATTATTTCCTATAAACAGAGAACATACCGATACGCAGTCTGATTTTTCTGGGGAAAGAGATATTTCTCTTTCCCCTTCAGAGATTCAATTTCTAAAATACACTTCCGGACATAATACGGACCTCTCTACCTTTTCAAAAAAATTTAATTATGACTTTGGATTAAATTATGAACGGACTATAAATCTATTACTCCGATATGGATACATTCGGATTGGAAATGCAGATGAATCTTTAATCATTTATACGACACAAGATCTCAAATCTTTTCTCAGTGCAAAGGGGCTACCAACATCTGGAAAGAAAGAGGCCTTGATAAATCGTATACGAACGGAAACTAATGACTATGACGCTTATTTTTCTAAGAGAATATTCGTTCTAACTGAAAAAGGAAATACCATTATTGATAGATATGACGAATCACAGACAAGTGCTCTCAAAGACAAAATCAAATATACCATATCCTGTATAAGAAAAGGGAATACAGATCAGATTGTTTCCTTATACGAGTCGGCCCCAGACTCCAAAAAACCATTATCTTTAGGATATGATAGAAATAACATTATAAAAGATGTGGAATGTATTGATCAATATCGTATTATGGGGCATGATACAGATCGAGAGTTATCTATCTGCATTATCTCAACGATGTATCATAAATCTTTTAAGGATACTACTGAACTATTAAAAAAACTGGGATATTTTGATATAGAAAATTCCGAAATTCACATTGCTTATACATCGATATGTACTTTAAAAAGCTTGATGGATTTTAAAGAAGCTGGAATAAAAAAGTATAGAGTTTCTACATGTAATGATGGAAGAGTATGTAGTAACTGTGCTAAACATAATAATAAAATATATCAGGTGCTCAAGGCAGAACCCAGAAAAAATGCTCCCCCTCTTTGTGATGAATGTCGATGTATCATACGTCCAGTTTTTGATAATAAATGAGGTGAGTCATGCCAGCCTATAAATATACCCTAAAAGATGGAAAAACAACACTCTGGAGGGCAAAATTCTATGTAATCGACTGGACCGGCGCCAGGAAACAAATATGCAAGAGGGGATTCAAAACACAGAGGGAAGCCAAAGAATATGAACGCCTCTATCTGGATCAGCAGAACAACACCAGCGATATACTCTTTTCTTCCCTTGTTGAAAACTATATGGAAGACATGTCGCACCGATTAAAGCCTACCACAATGGAAAATAAGCAATTTATCATAAACGGCAAGCTGCTCCCCTATTTCGGCAAATTACGCGTATGCGACATTGATACAATCAAGATACGGAAATGGCAGAACGAATTGATCTCATACCGGGATGAAGACGGAAAGCCGTTTTCGCAGACATACCTTAAGACCGTCAATAACCAATTGTCGGCCCTTATGAACTACGCCGTATCCCATTACCGGCTCTCCCAGAATCCCTGTAAGGCTGCTGGCAGCATGGGCCGGAGCAACGCTGAGGAAATGAATATCTGGACGCAGGAACAATATGAGCGGTTTTCCAGCACCATACAGAAATCCTCCGTAAAGCTGGCCTTCGATGTGCTGTTCTATACTGGGATGCGTTCCGGAGAATTGCTTGCTCTTACTCCTGCCGACATCCTCCCTTCAAAGCGGATAGATATCAATAAGAGTTATGCCAAGGTAAAAGGTGAAGAACTGTTCCTGGAGCCAAAGACTCCCAAGGCCAAACGCTGCATATCCATACCCGGATTCCTTTATAAGGACATTCAGGCATATGTGGCAAAGCTATATGGGATTGAAAAAGGAGACCGCATATTTTACTTTACAAAATCTGCCCTGGATAAGGAAATAAAGAGGATCGCAGGAAAGGCCGGACTCCCTCCTATAAGGGTCCACGATCTCAGACACTCCCACGCCAGTATGCTGATCAACCTGGGATTCTCCGCACTGGAGATTGCGGACCGGCTGGGGCATGAATCCGTAAAGACCACATTGGATACCTATTCGCACCTTTACCCGGACAAGGATCAGCAGCTGGCTGACCGACTGGATCAGTTCCGGCTATCGGATTCAGGTGAAAAAGAAACCCCTTGAACTTTCCGGCTGTTTATGCTATTCTTTAACTAAAGAAGGACGTCTGCTCCAACAGACGTCCTCCGTGGAACTCACTCCAAAGGTGGAGCTTCCCCAAGTGGGTATTACCTCTCAGTGAGAGGCGCCCGTCCTGGTTGCGACAGGGCGGGCATTATTTTTTTCGCCTGTGATCCTTATCTCTGTCGAGAAAGGCAAGCAACGCTATAACAAAACTACCGAAGGCAATCAGCAAGCCGATTATCCCTATAAATATCAAAATGATATCCGCAGCTGTCATTGGCGCCACCTCCCTTCTATGTATCCGGCAAGCCGGGTATAAGCTCGGGAGGCTACCACCCCTGTCATGGGTTCCATGAATGGATTCTACCATAATCCGACAGGAATTTCAACTGCATCCATTTTGAGGTAATAAAAGTACGGATCTATTTTTTGAGTGTCATTTTAGTGTCACGGAGCAAAAAGAAAGACCGGAAAACCCTTATTTTACAGGCTTTCCAGTCAAAATGTCCGCTATTCGAACTCAATCGTCCCCGGCGGCTTACTCGTCAAATCATACATGACCCGGTTCACCCCTTTGACCTCATTGATGATCCTGCTTGTCACCTTAAAAAGCACTTCATACGGGATCTGTGCGCATTCCGCAGTCATAAAATCACTGGTGTTCACAGCCCGCAGTGCCACGGCGTAATCATACGTCCGAAAATCACCCATGACTCCCACCGACCGCATATTTGTAAGTCCGGCAAAATACTGTCCCATTCCCTTATCCAGTCCTGCTTTCGCAATTTCCTCCCGGTAGATGTAATCCGCATCCTGCACGATCCGGACCTTCTCTTCTGTCACTTCCCCGATAATCCGGATACCCAGTCCAGGTCCCGGAAAAGGCTGACGATAGACCAGATGTTCCGGAATTCCAAGCTCCAGACCGGCCTTTCTTACCTCATCCTTAAACAGCATCCGGAGAGGTTCGATAATCTCTTTAAAATCAACCACGTCTGGAAGACCGCCCACATTATGGTGAGACTTGATGACCGCCGACTTGCCAAGGCCCGACTCAATCACGTCCGGGTAGATGGTTCCCTGCACCAGAAAATCCACCGCCCCAATCTTCTTCGCCTCTTCCTCAAAGACACGGATAAATTCCTCGCCGATGATCTTCCGCTTCTGCTCCGGCTCCGTGACTCCTTTTAATTTATCATAATATCTCTGCTGCGCATTGACCCGGATAAAATTCAGTTCATAAGGGCCATCCGGTCCAAAAACCGCTTCCACCTCGTCTCCTTCGTTCTTGCGCAGGAGTCCGTGATCCACGAAAACGCAGGTCAGCTGTTTCCCGATGGCCCTGGACAGAAGAACCGCTGCCACAGAAGAATCCACTCCGCCGGACAGGGCACAGAGCACTTTGCCGTCTCCTACCTTTTCCCTCACCTGACGAATCGTCTCCTCCACAAAGGATCCCATCTGCCAGTCCCCTGTGCATCCGCATACATCATACACAAAGCTTCTGAGCATCTTCTGCCCTTCCTTCGTATGCATGACCTCCGGATGGAACTGCGTTGCATAGATCTTCCGCTTTGGACATTCCATCGCTGCCACCGGGCAGACCGGCGTATGAGCGGTCACACGAAATCCTTCCGGCGCCTGTGCAATATAGTCCGTATGACTCATCCATGCCACCGTGGTCGTTTCCACATCTTTGAAAAGAACAGACGTCCTTTCCACCTCTACGTTTGTATGCCCGTACTCACTGACCGGAGCCGTCTCTACTCTTCCGCCCAGACTGTGTGCAATCAGCTGCGAACCGTAACAGATTCCCAGAATCGGAATGCCCGTCTCAAATATTTCTTTCTGATAATGAGGCGAAGTTTCATCATAAACGCTGTTCGGCCCGCCTGTGAAGATAATCCCTTTCGGATTCATCTCCTTTATCTTCTCAAGGCTCAGCGTGTAAGGATGCACCTCACAATATACATTGCATTCTCTGACTCTGCGCGCAATCAGCTGATTATACTGTCCGCCAAAGTCCAGAACGATGACCATTTCTTTAGCCAAACCGTTTTTCCTCCTCGGTATATTTGAAAATATTATACGTGATGTCTCATTTTATGGCAAGCATTAAGAAAGAAAATCCACTGCAAATTTAACCGAAGGTGCGGTTCTTCCCATACCGGGCTCCTTCGCCCTGTCTTTGCGCTGTCGATCTGCCATCGCCGGACCAGCGGTCCTGTCCTACGACACTGCCGTTCTCTTCACCTGATTCAGCGCGGACGCAACCGCCGGCACAGAAATGACCGCCGCCGTAATCAGCGCCTCCACCAGCAGAAAGCTGTAATTATACACGATCGGGTACACGCTTCTCAGAGACTGCGGAAAATTATCCGGCATATAACTCATCCAGTACAGATACCCGCCCAGCGCATGGAAGGCTCCTCTTGCCAGTACTGCCGCAATGTAACCTTTCACCAGACCTTTCGGGCTTCTGGAAAAAAATCCCGCAACTCCGAGAGCGGCAAAAGCCAGCACATAATCGCAGCACACCTGAAACAGAGAAAGCACATAAGGTTCCTGGATAAACTGCAGGATCCCGTAGGCAAGCCCCACCAGAACGCCTGTCTTCACGCCGTACCAGTTAGCCACCATAACAATAAAGAGCATACTGCACAGCGTCACGCTGCCGCCCCAGGGCATCTCAAAAATCTTGATATACGACGTCACAAAAGCAAGCGCTATGGATGCTGCACAGAAAATCAGCTGCTTTGTAGACATTCTGCTCTTCTCCGAATTTTTCCCTGCAAAATAGATCGCCAGTGCAAACAGAGCGATCCCCGCCGCGACGCACACTGCATAACCTGCAGCCGTCAGGCCGCCCTCTGCATTTACCAGAAATGAAAACATGAAAAAACCTCCTTTATCTTCGATCGAAGACAAAGGAGATCCAAAAGTCCCTCATAACGCATCCCTACGTTGGCATTATCCAAATCAGGTTACAGGTCAGGACGGTATCAGCCCACTCTCAGCCTGCTTCCATGCAGGCTCCCTTGTCATCAATCTTATGTAACTGTCTAATATCTACAATATACAAAAAATCCTGCTCTGTCAAGACTGCGTGTGATGCTGATCACGACAAATGCATGAATGTCTACTCCAACCCGAACGCTAAATTACAGATTTTTAAATTTTCATTAGTTCTTCAATAAACCGTGCCGGTGCAAAGCTTATATTGAAACGCTTCCTTTTTAGTGACATTTTCGTTCCCCTTATCTCTATCAGTTTCAACATGCTCAGACACCACTTTCTGATGATATTCTGGTTCTGCGCCGCTACCTTATCCAGTGTGGTATTTGCATCTTCCTTAAACGTCACATCCAGATGCCAGTGCATACTTTCCACTGCCCAGTGTCCTCTTACTGCACGGCTGAACAGTTCGATATCTTCACTAAGACTGCTGATATAATACCGGTATTCCTCTTTCTTCGTTTCTCCCTTTTGGATGGTCTTTTTCTCCATCCCCATGCTTTTCAGGCCTTTCCACTGTTTTTTCTGGTGCATCCACGCTGTGTCTTCTGTCTGATAATACTCCCTTATCTCTATCTGGCCATGCGCCTTCTCTGCTGTTTTCTTATAACCTGTCCCCTTCTTCAGTTCTTCACAGATCTGCTGGTCTTCAAAATACTGGCGTATATCTGTTTCCAGATTCCCCTGGTTTCCCTTTACTGCCAGCACATAATCTGCACGTCTTTTTCGTATCGTTTCCACGATTGCCGTCTGCGTCCCCATCGCATCGATGGTTACTACCTGCCCTTTTATCTCTATGCTTTCCAGTACTTTGGGGATCGCCGTTATCTCATTGCTTTTTTCTTCCACTGCTTTCTGGCCCAGACAATATCCGTCTTCCCTGCTCCATGCAGAAACAATATGGCATGGTTTTGTTCCTTCCCTTTTATTGGAACGCATGGTTTTCCCATCTACACAGATGATCTTTTTCAGCTTTTCACCTTCGTTGCTGTCCAGCAGTTCCTGCCATTTGCGCTGAAGCTGCTGCAGATTTTCCGGACGGATCATCCCCATGACGCGCTGTATGGTATCATGGGACGGAATTCCATTCTTCAGTTCGATATACTGTCTAAGATACTCTTCATTCCACAGCGCAAAATCTGCAATCTGCTCCCAGGTATCTGCATTGGCAAGTGTTGCAAAAAGCACAATGATCAAAATATCCTTTATACTGTGGCGTACTTTTCTGTGTTGCCTGGTATCCTCAATGATCTCCATCCATTCCAGTAACTGCTCCATATTCCCATCTCCGTTTTTATTTCCATTATAACGGATAATGGCGTACTTTGTTCACATTTTATTTACTCATGCGTTTGTCGTG
>VSND01000071.1 GCA_009774145.1 Lachnospiraceae bacterium
TTGATACAGATGGAATCCGCACCCATCTCCTCGATCTCTTTTGCTATATTCGTCCAGTACTCCAGCGTATAGGCATCACCCAAAGTATAGGAAAGCGCGATCTGCGCATGCCCGCCTTCTTTGTTGGACGCTTTCACTGCGGTCTGCAGGTTCCGAAGGTCATTCAGACAGTCGAAGATACGGATGATATCAATGCCGTTGGCAATGGATTTCTGTACGAAATATTCCACCACGTCATCGCCGTAGGGACGGTATCCCAGAATGTTCTGTCCGCGGAACAGCATCTGCAGTCTGGTATTCTTCGCTCTCGCTTTGATCTGACGGAGTCTCTCCCACGGATCCTCCTTCAGGAAACGAAGAGAAGCGTCAAAAGTAGCGCCGCCCCAGCACTCCAGGGAATAATACCCCACCTGGTCCAGCTTCTCCACAATGGGAAGCATCTGCTCCGTGCTCATACGGGTTGCGATCAGAGACTGATGCGCATCACGCAGAATCGTCTCTGTAATCTTAATGGGCTTTTTCGCCATATCACTCATTCTAATCCTCCTATCAGAGTTTTACTCTGTTCAATGTTCGCCGCTGTCAGCCTGCCATGCACCGATGTTTCCAGAAAACATCGGCGCACGGCAGGCGTCTGTGCCCAATGATATCTTACATCACACCAAAAATAGCCATAAACGTACCGGCTGCCACAGCTGTTCCGATGACACCTGCCACGTTCGGTCCCATTGCATGCATCAGCAGGAAGTTGGTCGGATCCGCTTCCGCACCGACCTTCTGAGACACACGGGCCGCCATGGGAACTGCTGACACGCCTGCAGAACCGATCAGCGGATTGACCTTGCCGCCGGTTACCTTGCACATCAGCTTTCCGAACAGGACACCTGCCGCCGTACCGAAGGAGAATGCCACCAGTCCAAGAACTACGATCTTGATCGTATCCCAGTTCAGGAAAGCCTCTGCGCTGGTAGTCGCGCCTACGGAAGTACCCAGAAGGATCACGACGATATACATCAGCGCATTGGATGCCGTCTCTGTCAGCTGACGGACCACACCGCTCTCCCGGAACAGATTTCCAAGCATCAGCATACCTACGAGAGGAGCCGTTGTCGGAAGAATCAGGGATACGATAATGGTAACAATGATCGGGAACAGAATCTTCTCCAGTTTGGATACGGGACGAAGCTGCTCCATCTTGATCTTCCGCTCTTTTTCCGTGGTCAGAAGCTTCATGATCGGCGGCTGAATGATCGGCACCAGAGACATGTAAGAATATGCAGCCACCGCAATGGGACCCATAATTGCCGTCTGCTGCAGCTTACCTGCCAGGAAGATGGACGTCGGGCCGTCTGCACCTCCGATGATCGAGATCGCTGCCGCCGCCTTGTCGCTGAAGCCCAGCGCCATGGCGCCAAGATAAGCGGCAAAGATGCCGAACTGCGCGGACGCACCAAGCAGGAAACTCTTTGGATTCGCAATCAGCGGTCCAAAGTCTGTCATGGCGCCGACACCCATGAAGATAAGGGACGGAAGAATCGCCCACTCATCCATTAAATAGAAGTAATGAAGAAGACCGCCTACGCCGTTGGCAGAATCTTCAATACTGAGCATAATATCCGGATAGATATTAACCAGAAGCATACCAAAAGAAATGGGAACCAGCAGAAGAGGTTCGTATTCTTTTGCGATAGCCAGATAAAGGAACACACACGCAACGGCAATCATCACATAATTGCCCACAGTCAGATTAAAAAACGCTGTCTGATGCACGAGGTTTCCCAATGTATCAGCAATATAACTCATATTGTAACCTCCAATGATTTATTCACGTATCAGCCAACTGTCAGGATTAATTCAGTGTAGCCAATACATCACCGGATTCTACCGCATCACCTACCGATACATCGATGCTGGCAACGGTTCCGTCTTCCGGAGCAACTACAGGGATCTCCATCTTCATAGCCTCCAGAATAATAATCGGATCGCCGGACTTTACGGTCTGTCCGACACTCGCCTCCACCTTGAATACTTTGCCCGGAACAGAAGCGCTCACTTCAATCGAGCCCGCATCCCCTGCCGGAGCCGGAGCTGCAGCCGGCGCCGGAGCAGGCGCTGCCGGAGCCGCTTTCGGTGCTGCCGCACGTACCGGTGCGCTTCCTGCGCCGCCTTCTTCTACAGTTACATCATATACAGTGCCATTTACGGTAATCGTATAATTTTTCATCTTTCATATTCCTCCTGATTAGGGTTTTGCGTTTATAATAATAGGGGTCAGGCTCTTTTCCATGTGGATGCTTCTGCACGTCTGATCGAACGGACCACAAAGCCATCGGAAGAAGTGCCTGTGTATGCACAGATCGCCGCCGTGATCGCCGCCACCAGTTCTTTGTCGTCGACCAGATTTTCTTTCGGCTGTACCGCCGGCCTCTGAGCCGGTCTTTTCGCCGGTCCTGGCTTCGGAGCCGGTTTTGCTTCCTGCTTCGGCGCCTCATTGCCGGGAATAAAATTAAAGCAGTAAATTACAAGACTGATAAAGATCAGAACGATAAATACGGTTCCCATTCCCAGGATCGTATTCATGCCTGCTTTCTTTAAAATCTCTCCGGTACTGTATTTCGGGTCCAGAGTCACAGACTCCACGGTTCCTCTCCTGTTAAAGACCAGGGAAAGCTTTGCCGTACGGTTCTCATAAGTCAGATCTGCCACAAAAGTAACCTCATCTCCTTTTATCTCCGGTTCCTCGTAACCATCCGTAGAGACATATGCCCCAAGCTCCTCCATGGAGCCCTCATAGCCTGCAAATGCACTGATAAATGAATCCCCCGTAAACGGGAGTCCATAGGCGTCAATCAGCATCTGTGCATCTTCTTTGTCCATGGACGCATACTGTGTGATCTCTTCCTCCGGCATACTCGTCCAGAGCGTGATCAGATAATCCGCCACCGACTGGAGCTGTTCTTTGTCATACATGCTCTGCTCTTCCACAGAAGCTGTATTTCCGCAGGCGGTCAGTCCCAGAACAGATACTGCGAGAACCAGTGCCGCAAGAACTTTTCTAATATTCTGTTTCATATGGTTCACCTCGCTCTAAACTGTTCCATGCTTTTTCGCCGGGCGGTCTTCCCTCTTGGTAAACAGCATCTCAAATGCACCGATCACATATTTTCTTGTATCCTGCGCATCGATTACCGTATCCACGTAGCCTCTCTTCGCTGCCGAAGCTATATTGTTCTGAAGCTTTGCATATTCTGCCGCTTTTTCCTTCTGCTCCTTCGCATCCGCGCCTGCATACATGATCTTCGCCGCAAGCTTTGCATCCATCATACCGATCTCCGCCTTCGGCCACGCATAGACAAAATCTGCTCCCAGGCCTTTGCTGTTCATGGTCACATAGGCGCTTCCATAAGCCTTTCCTGTCACTACGTTTACTTTGGGCACGGAAGCGCTGGCAAATGCATACGTAAGCGCCGCCGCCGCTCTGGCGATCTTCTTTTCTGTGCATTTGGAGGCCTTGAAGCCGGATGCATTGGTCAGAGTCAGCACCGGAATATTGAATGCGTCACAGAATTTCACAAATCCTGCCGCCTTGTCGCAGCCCCTTGCAGACAGCTCTGCATTAAACTCTTCCGCTTTGTTTCCTTCCGCATCGTATAACACGGTCCGGTTGGCCACTGCGCCGACCGTCGTGCCGTTCAGTCTGATAAATCCGGTGACCATGTCCTTTGCATAATCTGCCTTTGTCTCAAAAAAGATGCCGGAATCCGAGATCATCGGAAGTGCGATCGCCGGATCTGCCGCAGAGATCTCAAGATCTGCGCACACCCGGTTCAGGTCGTCCTCACAGTCCATATAAGACAGATCGTCTTCATTATTTGCCGGAAGCAGAGACACCAGCTCCCGAATCTGCGCGATCAGTTCCGCCTCCTCTGCCACTGCATCCACGATGCCGGCTTCCTCACTCTGGAAAGCTGCAGATGCCGTATCACATTTTGACACCTCGTTTCCTTCCAGTGCATTGGGAGAATTCACAAACAGTCTCGCTTTTTTCCCTTCCATGAATGTGAAGTCAGACATGGCGGACGCCACTGCCATACCGCCGCCGCAGTTGCCGAACACAGCCGTGATCTGCGGAACCACACCGGAAGCCATGGACTGTTTCAGATACAGTTCGCCAAAAGCATTCAATGCATCGGATGCTTCCTGAAGCCTCAGACCTGCACAATCTACCAGTCCAATGACCGGAGCTCCCATCTTCATCGCCATGTCATAGATCCTGACAATCTTCTTCGCATGCATCTCACCCATGGAACCTCCCAGTACGGAAGCATCCTGACTGTATACATACACCAGACTGCCATTGATAACACCATATCCGGTAATCACACCATCCGACGGTGTATCCGTGTTGTTCATGTTGAAATCCGTTGCGCGTGCCGTAACTGCCGCACCGATCTCAACAAAGCTGCTCTCGTCAAGTAAGGCTTTGATTCTCCCACTTGCCAGGCTCTGTGCCGAATTACTCATTTTTCGTCCTCCATTATATTTCATTAAAGTTAAACCAAGGTCTGCCGATTCTAATTGTAACACACTCTTTCCTTTTTTCAAGTGATTTTTTTTATTTAAATCTAAAGTCTGACAATTTTTTCACATAATAAACAAAATCTTTACACAAAATGGACATTTTCTCTCTTTTTCTTTTGGACGGATGTGATATAATGGGCTTCGACAGAAAGAAGATTAAGAAAGGAATCAAAAAGCATGTCCGTCACTGAATATGTAAAAGCGCGCAGAAAAGCGCAGAAAAATTATCGTGCACAGCTTTTAAAGGGAACCTACCCTTACCTTCAGGCTCTGGATGACATTGTATCCTTTGCCGAGATATCCTCAGAGACAGAACTGGGTCTGGTTGAAATTCCGCTGAATGCCATCGTCGGTACCAAAACTGCGGGAAGAAAACAGGCCTTTGCCAGCAACTTCATGCCTCTTCTTGAAGAAAACAGTGAATTTGCCCGTAAATGGATAGCTCTTTATAATGCTCATATCGAAGAAGGAATCCGCGACCCGGTCAAAGCCGTAGAATTTATGAACCGGTTCTATGTGGTGGAGGGAAACAAAAGGGTCAGCGTACTGAAATATGTGGACGCCGTCAGCATTCAGGCAGAGGTCACAAGACTGGTTCCTCAGAAGACAGACACAAAAGAGAACCGTATCTACTATGAGTTTATGGATTTTTACCGGTCAACCGCCATCAATTATCTGGATTTCAGTCAGGAGGGATGCTACGCCCGCCTGCTTGCCGCACTGGGAAAATCTGCGGATGCATCCTGGACGGATGATGAAAAGATGAACCTTCACTCCGCATATATTCATTTTCAGGATATTTATGAAGAAAAGGGCGGGCGAAAGCTTCCACTCACGGTCGGAGACGCGTTTCTGACCTATCTGGAGATCTACGGGTACAAAGACATGGTGGAGAAATCTCATCGGGAACTGCTCGAAGAGATCCTCGCCATCTGGAAAGACTTTGAGATCTATCCCGCCAGAAGAAGTGTAGAGCTTGTCATGGCGCCGGAAAAAGAATCCGGGGAAAAAGCGCTCCGCACCCGGATCCTTCCATTATCTTCCAGTCCGCTCAAAATCGCCTTTGTCCACGACCGCACCCCCGAAGAATCCAGCTGGACCTACGGTCATGAACTGGGACGGCACTATCTTGAAAATGCTCTTGCAGAAAAGGTTTCCACCTCCTTTTATATAACGGACGGCAATCCGGAGGAAGGAAGCGAATGGATCAAAAAAGCGATTGACGACGGCAATACCGTTGTCTTCACCACCAGCCCGAAGCTTCTGAATGCCAGCGTCAAGGCAGCCCTGAAATATCCTTCCATCCAGATCCTGAACTGTTCGCTGAACTCCTGTTTCGGGCACCTGCGCACCTATTACGGACGGATGTATGAAGCAAAATATCTGACCGGCATCCTTGCAGGCATCTTAAGCCCGGATGACGCCATAGGCTATGTGGCGGATTATCCGATCTACGGCTCCACCGCCAGCATCAATGCATTTGCGCTTGGAGTAAAGACGGTAAACCCGAATGTAAACGTATGCCTGGAATGGACCTGTGTAAAAGATAACCGTTTCCAGGAACATTTTGCTGCGCGGCATATCTCCTATGTATCGGGGCAGGATCTTCTGACACCCTACCGGGGTTCCAGACAGTTTGGCCTGTATGACATCCGCGACGGGCAGATCACCAATGTGGCAATGCCGGTCTGCCACTGGGGCAAATTCTATGAACGCATCGTCACAACTATTCTGAACGGTTCCTGGAAAAAGGGCGTCACCCGGAGCAGGGAGAAATCCATCAACTATTTCTGGGGGCTTTCCTCCGGTATGATCGATGTGATCTGCTCCAAGCATGTGCCTGCTGCAACCGGGCATTTTCTGGAGCTCATCAAGCACAATATCAGCTCCGGACAGTTTCACCCGTTCTCCTGTGAGATCCACTCTCAGGACGGAACGCTCCGGAATGAAGCGGATACGGTTATGCCGGCCGGACAGATCGGCTCCATGGACTGGCTCCTGGACAATATCGAAGGCGCTTTCCCTTCTGTCTCCTCCATGACGGAGGAAGCGAAACGGATCGTAAAACTTCAGGGAGTGGGAACCTATCCGGAGCAGAGTGAACCGTCATGAAGATTCTGGTACTGGCAGACATGGAATCTCCGTATCTGTGGGATTTTTTTGAAAAAAGCAGACTGGAGGGAATCGATCTGATTCTCTCCTGCGGAGATCTTTCTCCCCACTATCTCTCTTTTCTTGCCACATTTTTCCAGGGACCGGTACTCTATGTACATGGAAACCATGATGGCTGCTACAAAGAGACTCCTCCGGAAGGCTGCATCTGCATTGACGGAAAAATCTATGAGCATGAAGGGGTCCGTATTCTGGGACTCGGCGGTTCCATGAGGTATAAAAACGGAGAGCATCAGTATACCCAGCATCAGATGAATCTTCGGATCCGGAAGCTCTTTTTCTCTCTCTGGCGCAGAAAAGGCTTTGACATTCTTTTAACCCACTCTCCCGCCTGGCAGCTCAATGACGGAAAAGACCTTCCCCATACCGGTTTTAGGGGTTTCCGGTACCTGCTGGACAAATACCGGCCGCGCTATTTCGTTCACGGGCATATCCATCTTTCCTACGGACGCGGCGCTGTGAGAAAATGTTCCTATCAGAATACAACTGTGATCAACGCCTACGAACGCTACATCATAGAACTGTAACCGGTCCTCTGATTCTGCACCCTGTCATTCGCTTTCGGCAGGCGCCGCATTACAGAACTATAACCCCAGGTTCCCCGGAAACCAGCGGTTCATGACCTGTTTCAGACACCATTCATAATCAATGGCCGGACAGCTGTCTTCTATACAGACCGGAAACAGGTCAAACACTTCTCCGTTCAGATAATAAATGACCGTACCGACCATTTCTCCTGCTTCTACCGGCGCCGGAAGGGAATCCGGCGCCAGAATATCCATTGAAAACCGGTCGTCTTCTCCCATCAGAAGCTCCCTGCTTTCCACCGGCGCCGCCGTCCGTACCTGTTCTACCTGTCCATTCTCAATCCGAATCGGCTCCAGCGTCAGCGACTGCTCTCCCACCGTCTCCCTGTGAAAATTTTCAATCCCGTAATTCATCAGTTTTGTTGTGTCTGACCATTTCCACGTTTTATGATTCGGCCATCCGCAGGCAAGAACCACCGCAATCAGCCGCTTCCCGCCCCGCTCCAGCGCCCCTACATAGCAGTAGCCGGCTCCGTTGGTAAAACCGGTCTTCCCGGTCAGCGCCCCCTCCATCATGTTCAGAAAAGCATTTTTATTGTTGACGGTAAAGCTTCTGGTCCCGTCCAGATCCGAAAAACTCCAGGAGGGTTCTCTTGTGATGGATAAAAATTCTTCATTTTGCATACAGCTTCGCATAATCCGTGCCAGGTCCTGCGCCGTCGTGGAATGCGTTCCGTTCTCATCCTGCGCATCCAGCCCGTTCGGCGTGATAAAATAAGTATGATAGCACCCCAGGTCCCGCGCTTTCTGGTTCATCATGGATGCAAATCCCTCCACACTTCCTCCCACATGCTCCGCGATCGCCACTGCAGAATCATTATGAGACTCCAGCATCAGCGAATAACACAGGTCCCTCAGCCGATACCGTTCCCCTTCCCGGATATTGAGCTGTACGTCCGGCATGGAAGCTGCATAGGCAGATACGTTCACTTCCCCTTCCAGATCCGCATTCTGAAGCGTGACCAGAAGCGTCATGATCTTCGTCGTACTCGCCATCGGCATCTCGCTTTCCCCGTTTTTTTCAAAAAGAATACGCCCGGTATCAGCATCCATAAGCACTGCTGACTGGGCGTACAGGTCATCCGGCGCCCCCTCCGCCTGCACCATGGTTCCCGGAATCAGTGCAGCCAAAAGAATCGCCAGACAGTTCTTCACATATTTTTTCATAATCCACCTGCATATGGTCCTTTGGTTCAATCTATGCAGAAATCTTCCATTCTAATACTCGACCGGCCTTTCTCCTTACTCAGAATTATCCGAAGATTCCGTTTCCGTCCCTGGGTTCAGGTTTTCCTGCTGTCTCCGTTTCCGGATTCAGAATTTCCTGCTGTTTCCGTCCCTGGGTTCAGGTTTTCCTACAGATTCAGATTCAGCTTCAGCTGGACTTCTTCTTCCGCCTGGCTCTTCATCTCCTCCACAAGCTCCGGCTGGATCGACGGCAGATCTTCTTTGGAGCGGACGCCAAAATTACGCAGGAACTCTTCTGTGGTTCCAAAGAGGATCGGACGCCCTGGTGCATCCAGCCTTCCGGCCTCTCCCACCAGCCCGTACTCCACCAGACGGTTCAGCGCATGGTCCGAATTCACACCCCGGATCTTCTCAATCTCCTGCCTTGTAACAGGCTGCTTATAGGCAACAATCGAAAGCACTTCCAGCTGGACGTCTGTGAGCACATATCTTTTTGGCTGTTTCGCCACCTTGATCAGCGCTTCGTAATATTCCCGCCTTGTGGCAAGCTGAAAGGAATCCTCCAGTTCAATGATCTCCATTCCGCCTGCCCGGCTGTTATACCGGTCCATCATCCGGCGGACGATCCTGCGGGTCGTCTCTGTATCATGTCCAATCGCCGCTGACAGCTTCTCCGTCTCCACTGCGTCCCCCATCGCAAAAAGTACCGCCTCTATGGTCGCTTCTATCTTTTCCAGTTCCAAAATATTTCCTCACTTCCGTTCACTTACAACTGTGCCACAATCAGCATATCGTCAAATGGATGCTCCTGGATCACCGACAGTTCTCCCGTCTTCATCAGTTCCAGGATTGCAAGAAATGTAACAATCATCTGAATTCTGCTTTTCTGTCCCTCCATCAGGGCAGAAAAACGAAAACGCGGGTTCTCCGCCGCATACGCCCTTACGGATACCATCTTCTCATCCAGACTGACTTCCTCTTGCTCAATCCTTCCGAATTTACTGCGGATGGGATCGATCTTATCCGTCTGCCGCTTCATGATGGACTGAAAGATCCGATCCAGCTGCTTCAGGGTCAGATCCCCTACCAGTTCTTCCAGATTTACCGGAGTCTCATATTCTGCCACTTCCTCCGGAATCGTCGGAGACTTGTACATGGTTTTGCCGGACATGGACAGCCGGTCTCTGAGTTCGAAAGACATATACTTGTACATTTTATATTCCAGAAGTTTCTGTACCAGATCTTCCCGGGGATCGATCTCTTCCCCTTCCTCATTCACTTCCACAGGCAGCAGCATCTTCGCCTTGATCTCCAGAAGTGTCGCAGCCATGACCAGAAACTCACTCATGATGTTCAGGTCCTGCGTCTCCATCGCCTGCACATACTCCATATACTGCGCCGTGATCTCCACGATCGGAATATCAAAAATATTGAATTTATTTACATCGATCAAATGAAGCAAAAGGTCCAGAGGGCCTTCAAAGCTTTCAATCTTTACAGATAACGCCATCTTTAACCCGTTCCTTTTATGAGAATGCCGATCAGCCAGGGCGGGTTGCATATCCGGAAAGAAATCGTATGCTCACCCAGCCCTGGACTGACCACCATATATTTTCCGTGTTTTTCATACAGTCCCCGGTCATATCTCGGAAACAGCCTTACCTGCGGCGTGATCACGCCGCCTATCCCCGGAAGCCTGATGATTCCTCCATGCAGATGTCCTGCCAGCGTCAGATCCGCCCCCCATCGGGCATAATGCCTGAAATAGACCGGATTATGGGCAAGCAGTATATGAAAGCCTTTTTCTTTGGGCCTTCCAAGCTTTTGATACAGGTCCTTCCCGTTATACGGCTTTACCCAGAATTTCTTATAGTATTCCAGAGGCATCTCATAACCATGAATATAAATCGGCATGGAGCAGTAATCCGCTCTGCATGTTTCATTCACCGGTATCTGTACTCCCAGATTTTTCAGCTGTTTTGTATAAGACCCGTACTGTGTCCCATAATGCTCCGGCCTCTGTCTCATCCGCGATTCATGATTCCCGTTGCCTGCAATGACCGTAAGCTCTCTTTTCGAAAGTCCTTCAAACAGCCGAACCGCCTGTTCCATGCCGGCATGCTTCCGTCCCAGCACCATATCGCCGGCACACAGAACCATATCCGCAGAAAAACGGTCCACCGCATCCAGAAGCTGCTGCTGCCCGGCTCCCCACAGCCGGTTATGCAGATCTGCCAGCAGCAGAATGCGAAGCGGACGTTCTTCTTTTTTTAATTTATCTGTTGGAATCTCATAGACCCGTGTCTCCAGATGTTCCATAATGCCTTCTTTCTGCAGCATCCTGTTTGCAAACTGCCTGCATATCATACCACAGATACCGGTTCTTCTGCAATTCTTTTAAAGTAAAAACATATGAAACGCTCTTTGTATATAATCCCCATAACCTGCTTTTTCTACATTCCCCGCTGCCAGAATCGGAGATTCGCCGATCTCTTTTCCATTCAGGATATAGGCAACCCTTCCTACTGTACTCCCTTCTTCCACCGGTGCCGGAATTTCTTCCGGAAGCTCCAGCGAACGTTTCATATCCGACAGATTACTCCCGTCTGTAGATACATAGGAGAAATCTCCTGCATATTTCAATGGTACGCGGTCCTCTACCCCTCCGGACACCGGCAGGTCCGAAAGCGCTACCCGATTCTCATCCTGATACAGACTGCAGCAGGCAAAACCGCTGTTCAGAAGCGTGACGGCATCCTGAAACCGGCTCTTGCTGTCTGCTCCTCCCATAATGACCGCAATCAGCTCAATATTATCTTTTTTCGCACTGGCGGACACACAGAATCCTGCCACGCTTGTATACCCGGTCTTCAGCCCGGTGGCGTATTCATACTGTTTGATCAGCTTGTTCGTATTGGTCAGTCCGAACTCAAAACTTCCCTTCGCCGTGGTATGTATGATATTTTCCATCCAGATGGTACAGTACTCGTGAATCTGGGGATGATTCAGAAGCAGCTCTCTGGACATGAGCGCCACATCTCTGGCCGTCGTCAGATGCTCGTCATCATCCAGACCGCAGCAGTTGACAAAATGCGTGTTCGTCATCCCCAACTCCGCCGCCCGTTCATTCATCCGCCTGACAAAATCACCTTCGCTGCCGCTGATGTGCTCTGCCATGGCTACACATGCATCATTGGCGCTTGCCACAGCGATACATTTGATCATCGTTTCCACCGTCTGCTGTTCAAAGGGCTCCAGATAGACCTGAGAGCCTCCCATGGAAGATGCATGCTCTGATACGGATACCATATCGGAGAGAGCGATCTTCCCATCCTCTATGGCCTCCAGAATCAGAAGCAGTGTCATGATCTTTGTCACACTTGCCGGATGAAGTTTTTCATCCTCTGCTTTTCCCATCAGTACCGTCCCTGTGGACACTTCCATCAAAAGTGCATGAGGCGCTGCCACTTCCGCCGCCACCTGATGCTCTGCCGTACTCTGTCCCTGCTCTGCCGGTTTTTCTGCTTCACTGGCAGCTGACATGACTGCGGGACTTAGAATCAATGTCATAATCAGCATCCATACGATACACTGTCTTTTCAGAATATCACCTCGGAACTCCTTTATACATGTGTAGCGGCAAAACAGAAAAATATGCATAAAAGCCGAAGAATCCTCTTCTTCGGCCCCTGTAATATGATTACAAAACCATCAGACATGCGATCACAATCCCCAGGATACATCCCGCCCCTACCTGAAGCGGCGTATGCCCCACAAACTCCTTCAGACTGGCTTCCCAGAATTCGTACATCTTGTCGTTCTTTTTAAATGCTTCCACAAAACCTTCTGTGCGGAAAAACTCGATCATCTCATTCAGCACCTTTCCCTGTCTGCCCGTCTCCATACGCACGCCCATGGCATCATGCATAACGATAATCGCCAGCATACAGGCAATCGCAAATTCAAAAGACTGTATGCCATATATAACTCCCGAAGCGGTTGCCATTGCGCTGACGGTAGCGGAATGTCCGCTTGGCATACCGCCGTCCCCTACCATACGCTCCCATTTTACTTCATGATTGACAAGCGCATAGATCATTGTCTTCAGAATCTGTGCCACTGCCCATCCGCAGGTTCCGCAGACCAGTATTTTATTACTCAAAAGTGCTCTGAAGAAATTCCCCATTTCCAAACGCTCCTATAAGAAATGCCTTGACTTTACAGTCAAGGCATCACTGCACAATTCTTAATTATATTTACGCTTCCTGGCTGCTTCGGATTTTTTCTTACGCTTTACGCTCGGCTTCTCGTAATGCTCTCTTTTGCGGATTTCCTGCTGGATTCCCGCTTTCGCACAGTTTCTCTTGAAACGACGCAATGCGCTATCCAAAGTCTCGTTCTCTTTAACGATCACGTTTGACATAGTATCACACCTAACCTCCCTCCAGTTGTGTATTGTGCCAAATACAACTGTCTGGGTATTTTATTGCACTGCATCCATTATATGGGTTGCGACATCTTTTGTCAATATCTTTTTTTATTTTTGCTGATTTTTTACTGGAATTCGTACCAGGTATTTTTAATCAGCAGCCAGATAATCAGCGGCATGATCACTGCGGATACTACGGAAGATACAATATTTCCTCCCAGAATGATATTGAGAACAAGGCTCACTGCAGCACCTCCGCAAATCAGGAAAAAGCCCATCTTTTTCCTTGGAAACAGCAGCATAACGGCACCTGCCACTACCAGCGCCTCCGCTGCTACAACAACCCACATGAGCGGAATCAGCAACGCCGACACGATCGCCATTACTCCTGAAATTGCATTGACTGCCAGTACAAGCCAAAGCCATACTTTTAATCCTCTTGTCATCTTAATACTCTCCTTTTCTCTGTCCTTGTTATTGAATCTGACTTTCTATTACCTCTGCGGCCTTTGCAAGCGCCTCACTGACTCCTGCCGGATTCTTTCCTCCGGCCTGTGCCATATTCGGACGCCCGCCGCCGCCGCCACCCACAATGGATGCAACTGCCTTAATCAGATTCCCGGCATGAGCCCCTGCCTTCATGGCTCCATCCGTGGCAGTCGCCATCAGGCTTACCTTTCCGTCTGCCACAGAAGCCAGAAGGACCACGCCCTCGCCGAGCTTCTCTTTTAACTGGTCTCCCAGATCACGAAGACCGTTCATGTCCACATCATCCACCCTTGCAGCAAGAAGTTTTACACCTTTGATCTCCTGTACCTGATCCATGACATCGCCAAGCGCATCCTTTGCCGCCCTGCTTTTCAGCGCCTCATTTTCACTCTGCAGCGCTTTTACCTCTGCCAGCAGATGCCCGATCTTTTCCGTCACGGATGCCGGAGTCGACTTCAGGAGCCTGGCTGCTTCTGCCAGTTTTGCTTCCTGCTCCTTATAATATGCAAACACGCCGTCTCCAGTCAGGGCCTCGATCCGGCGGACTCCCGCTGCAATACCTGACTCGGAGACAATCTTGAACGCCGTAATGGCTCCTGTATCTGCCACATGCGTACCGCCGCAGAGTTCTTTGGAAAAATCTCCCATGGATACCACCCGGACATCCTCTGCATATTTCTCGTCAAACAGCGCCATGGCGCCGCTTTTCTTTGCTTCCTCCAGGTTCATGACCTGCGTCACGACCGGAAGCGCTGCCCGGATCTCTTCATTGACGATCTCTTCTGTCCTGGCAAGCTCCTCTGCCGTCATCTGCTGGAAATGGGCAAAGTCAAAACGAAGCCGGTCCGGAGTCACAAGAGACCCCTTTTGTTCCACATGATTGCCCAGCACCAGCTTCAGCGCCTTCTGCAGCAGATGAGTTGCACTGTGGTTTTTACAGGTGTCTGCACGGCCGGCCTCCTCTACAGACAAAGTTACCCTGTCTCCGACCTTGATCATCCCGGCATCCATATGCCCCACATGGCCCACTTTTCCTCCCAGAAGTTTGATTGTATCCTCTACCACAAATCTCGCGTCCTTGCAGAGAATCACACCCTTATCTCCCTGTTGGCCGCCCATGGTCGCATAAAACGGGGTTTCATCCACAAAAACGGTTCCCCTCTGCCCTTTTGTAAGCGTTCCGGTAAGCTCTGTATCCGTTGTAAGCACGGTCACTCCGGATTCATGTGTCAGACGGTCATAGCCGACAAATTCCGTTGTTACAGACGCATCGATCTCATCATAGACCGTCGCATCCGCCCCCATATAATTGGTCACTTCATGGGATTCCTGCGCCAATCTTCTCTGCTCTTCCATACATGTCCGGAAACCGTCTTCATCAATATCATAACCTTTTTCTTCCAGAATCTCCTTTGTCAGATCCAGCGGGAATCCATAGGTATCATACAGCTTAAACGCGTCTGCACCGGACAGCGTTTTCGTTCCTTCCGCTTTCATCGCCGCTTCCATATCCGCCAGAATTCCCAGGCCCTGATCAATGGTTTTATTAAACTTGTCTTCTTCCTGTGTCAGAACCCTGAAAATAAAGTCTCTCTTCTCTTCCAGTTCCGGATATCCGTCCCTGGAGCCTTCGATAACCGTCTCGGACAGCTTCGCCAGAAACTTTCCTTCAATCCCCAGAAGACGTCCGTGACGGGCCGCACGGCGAATCAGACGGCGGAGCACATAGCCCCTTCCCACATTTGTCGGCATGATGCCGTCCGAGATCATAAAGGTCGCTGAACGGATGTGATCCGTAATCAGACGGATGGATACATCCTTATTTTCATCCTTTTTATATTCACAGTGTGCATATTCGCATACCTTGTCCCGGAGCGCACGAACGGTATCCACATCAAAAATGGAATCCACATCCTGCACCACAGACGCCAGGCGCTCCAGCCCCATGCCGGTATCAATATTTTTCTGTGTCAGTTCTGTATAATGATTCTCCCCGTCATTGTCAAACTGGGTAAACACATTGTTCCAGATCTCCATATAACGGTCGCAGTCGCATCCCACCGTACAGTCAGGCTTTCCGCAGCCGTATTTTTCACCGCGGTCATAATAGATCTCAGAACACGGGCCGCAGGGGCCTGCTCCATGCTCCCAGAAATTATCCTCCTTGCCGAAACGGAAGATCCGGTCTGCCGGAATGCCGATCTGCCGGTTCCAGATTTCAAACGCCTCATCATCCTCCAGATAGACGGACGGATACAGGCGCTCCGGATCAAGTCCCACCACCTCAGTCAGAAATTCCCAGGACCAGGCGATGGCTTCCTTTTTAAAATAATCCCCGAAAGAGAAATTCCCAAGCATCTCAAAAAAGGTGCCGTGACGCGCTGTCTTTCCCACATTCTCAATATCGCCGGTGCGGATACATTTCTGGCAGGTCGTCACGCGCTTCCTGGGCGGGATCTCAGCCCCTGTAAAATATGGCTTTAACGGCGCCATACCGGAGTTGATCAATAACAGACTCTTATCATTACGCGGAACAAGAGAAAAGCTCTTCATTTTCAGATGGTCCTTGCTTTCAAAAAATTCAAGAAACATCCTGCGGAGCTCATTAACACCGTATTCTTTCACTTTTGTTTCCTCCTGATTTGATTTCTGCATCTGCCTCCCAACCTGTTTTCGGTCGATACCCCATACAGGCCGCACGGCATCCTGAAAATGGTCCGGAATCATCTGGACAGATGCTGTTTTCCATACACTTTTCCTGTCATTCAGCCATGCAGTTAAAACTTCATGACTGCATGGTATCCATCATATCACACGATTTCCACAATCGCAATATTTTCCTTAAATTTTTGCTTCTTTCATATCAGAAATCCGGATGAAATCCATATTGCCGTCCCTCCTGAATCGTAGCAAACATAAATCGTTGTCCCTTTCGGGAGAAACGCTGTCCAGATAGATAGCAGCGCCCATACCCGGTCCTGGTCCGTGTAATTTTCCACCAAAAATCCCGCCCTGTACCTGGACGGGATCTTTTTTATGCTTTTCAGTTTTCGCAGTCACAGCCAGAACCGCTTTTTGCAGTCCCGGTATCAAATTCCGGATTCATGATATAGAAATTCCTGGAATCCAGATGTTCCTGTGTGATCCGAAGCGCTTCACCGAACCGCTGGAAATGCACCACTTCCCGCATACGCAGAAAACGGAGCGGATCTGCCACATCCGGATCTTTCACGAGACGCAGCAGATTATCATACGTTGTGCGGGCTTTCTGCTCTGCTGCAATCATATAAGAACAACTTTTGATTAAAAGTTCCAGTGAATTTCAATCGGAACGTCCCTTGTTCCGGGAATACGCTTGCCAACGGATATATAATCAATCAGCGTTTCCACGATTTCACGGGTAAGGTGTTCCAAGTTGGTATATTGCTCAATTAGTTCGCGGCGATTGTCGCCCGCCGCTATTTTTTCTTCGATTTCGGATAACTGCTTTTGTCCGTCTGCAGTCACACGCTCCAAACGGTCGCGGTCTGCGGTAAACTCCTTTGACATTTCCATATAATCGCTTTCGGATATTAAGCCCTTAACCTTATCCATGTAAAGCTCCCGAATACCCTTTGAATACTCTGCAATCTTTTTTTCATAGACTGCTATATCGGAAAGTAACCGGGTTTTCTGCTCCTGCAAGTTATTACTGAACTCAATATTTTGTTCTAACTCGTCCTTGTCAAGATACTCGGCTGCTAAGCGGTTTAGCTCGTCAATCACAAGCTGCTCCAATTTGTCAACAGAGATAAAGGAACCAATACAAGCGTCCTTTGACACATGACGATTTGAACATTGCAGATAGTGTCTGCCCCGATTTTTGGAAGATCGCATAGTATAACCGCAGTTAGCACATCGGGCTTTTCTTGCAAACAAACCTATTGTGCCAACATCAAAGGGCTTTGCTCTCTGTGAGATTAACGCCTGTACTCTATTCCATAATTCACGGTCAATAATCGGCTCATGTGTTCCCTTGACAACGTACCATTCACTTTTGGGACGGGGCTTATTCTGCTTTGTCTTATAGGATACGCTGCCATATTTGCCCTGTACCATATTTCCGATATAGATTTCATTGATTAGCATATCGGAAATAGCAAAATATTTCCAAAGTGTGCTGTTTTTGGTTTTGGGCTGCTGGTAGCGTAGACCATGCAGACGCTTATATTCAGTTGGATTAGGTATGCCCCGGTCATTGAGCATACGGGCGATTGCAGTTTTTCCGTAACCTTGTGCAAACAGGGTAAATACTTCACGGACAACAGCTGCGGCTTCTTCGTCGATTATTAAGTGTCCCTTTTGATCGGGGTCTTTTTTGTAACCGTAAAGAGCAAACGCGCCAATATGAAAACCGTTTATCCGTCTATTTGTTAAAACGCTGCGGATATTCTCGGACATATCCTCTAAGTACCATTCATTGACAAGCCCGTTTATTTGACGGGATTTTTTATTGCCCTTGTTTGCGGTGTCTGCGTTGTCAACAATGCTGATAAAACGAATACCCCAAATCGGGAAAAGCCCATGTATGTACTTTTCTACAAGTTCAAGTTCACGGGTAAAACGTGATTGTGTCTTGCAGAGGATAATATCAAATTTGTGCTGCTCCGCATCCTTTAGTAAACGGTTAAATTCCGGGCGGCGTCTGTCGGCTCCGGTATAGTCGTCGTCGCTGTAAATATTGTAAAGTTCCCACCCCTGTTTCATAGAGTATTGCAGCAGCATAGATTTTTGATTTTGTATGCTGTTGCTGTCGTCCGTTTCAAATTGCTTGTTTTTATCTTCTTCGGATAAGCGGCAATAAATAGCTACTTTCATGTTCATATCTCTTTAGAGATAGAACAAGCCATTTCCCTATGTGGTAATTATACCATAAGGGAAACGGCCTGTCATTACCGTTTTCCGGCTGTAACTCCTTTGTTTTTCTCTAATCTATTGATAAGTTCAATCCACTTTTTTGTGAATTGATTTTTAGTCGTGTTCTCGCCGCTTTTGAAAACACTCCTACAAACAGGTTTTTGTATCTGTTGTTCTGCCATAAGATTAGCCCCCTTTCATAAACTGGCTAATACAACTTATGAATAGCGGCAAGTCCACTATTCTATAAAATGGCAGTAATCGGACGGTTAGAAGCGTAACCTCACGGGAGTTTCACCCCTGCATGGTTCTCATGCAGCCCTACCCATTGCCTGCGACGCTCTGAACGCTCGGACTGTGGCGGTAAGGGAGTATCATTATATATTCTGCGCTGTCGTCGCCCGCAAGCTGCTAATCTTGCTTTCCATTCATCAGCTTTTTCCTCCAAAAATCTTTTTAGCAGTTCAAAAGAGCTTGTCCGTCGAAACTGTACTGCGCGGTATCTTCATCAGCTCCGCGATTTCAGCGTCTTTCATATCGAAGAAATAATACAAAAGGACAGCTTGACGCTTTTCTTCCGGCAAAGAGCGCAGTGCGTCAGCAAGCAGCTTTGCCGTAAATTCTTACTTCTGCGTTTTCTTTCTGATAAGCATGGAAATCAGCATGGCCGCTATCCCCAAGACGAGATAAACTGCCGCATACAGGATAAATGCTGTTTCCCCCATGTCAAAGAATATCCATGTACCTATGAGGAACAGCACAGCCGAAATAACCGGAAGGCTCCATAAATGCCGGATGTCCTTTCCCGCAAATGCTCCGATTATCACGGAATATAATGGATTGACTGCAAAAAACAGAAGAAAACATACCGCCATTCCTGCATCGCCTTTTACGAAAGTAACCGCAAGCCACGGAAACGCCAGCATAACTACCGCCGAAGCCGCCAGCCATAAAATAATGCTCTTTTTCATAATATCACAGAACCCTCCAACTATTTTTGATTCAACAGTCCGCTCCCATTCAGAACTGCCCCCTCACCCCCGGGCAGACCGCAGAGGCAAAGCATTATGCGCCTCTGCGGAATAGGGTGTAAAGATTATATCTGCGGTGTGTATCTCCACCTTCTTTGCCCTGCTCTCGATATACAGGATTTCGGACTGGTCAAGGGTAAGGTTCCGTGACTTGATGAACAGCACACGGCGCTCCTTCTTCTTTGCGGCTTCCCGCACCGCCCTTGCCAGCACTTCCGCAAATTTATCCTCGTCTATGGGCTTTAGCAGGTACTGGAACGCATAAAGGTCAAATGCGTCAAACACATAGTCCCTGATGCCCGTAACGAACACCAGCACAGTATCCCCCTGCTTTTCCCGCAGGCTCCTTGCCGCCTCTATGCCGTTCATGCCTTCCATCTGTATGTCAAGGAAAACGATGTCAAACCGTTTCCCTGATGCGAGCAGTTCCCCGCCCGTGGCATAGGCTTCTATGCGGTTTTCCGGCTACTGTTCCTCCACCAGCCCGCATATATGCTCCCTGATCTCTTTCTCTTCATCCACAACTGCAATATCCAAAATCCATCACCTCAAATCCATACAGGCATTCACTTCTTATATCGGCAGGAATTTTCCGTTTTTCGGGCGGAGGGAACGAAACGACCACTTTTCGGGAACGAAAGGCAGAAATGCAGTACAGAAAATCCCAAAACAGGTCTAAAGTTTTTCGCCATTCGTCCGATATAAGGGCGGCACAAACGCAAACCACCGTGTAAGCATATTATCTCTGATTCCCCCGCTTTCCAAGCGGTTTTCTGACCTGATATAATGGGTATAAACGCCCATCCGGGGCAGAAAGGCAGGGAGAAAAATGCACATCAGCTACAAACCGCTCTGGCACACACTGATAGAGCGCAACATGAGGAAAGAGGATTTAAGGCTTGCCGCTGGCCTGACCACAAATATGATTGCCAACATGGGCAAAGAAGGGAAACATATCAGCATGGACACACTTGCCCGTATTTATGAAACACTGGATTGTGGCATTATGGACGTGATTGAGCTGGTCAGTGACGAGCCTTCCACCACAGGAGGGAACGACAATGGGAAAACTGAAAGAAAGAATCACAGAGAACGGCATTGATTATATTCTGATAGGCGATTACTATATCCCGGACTTGAAGTTGCCGGAAGAAAACCGCCCCATCGGACGCTATGGGCGGCTGCACCGGGAATATCTCAAACAGGAGCATCCGGCACGGTACAGCTCCCTTATTTTGACCGGGACATTATGGACATACCTTGCCGACCTAAATGAGCAGGCGGAGGAACTGAAAGCCCGAAACCAGCTTGAATGGGTGGGGCGGATAAACAATATCCGCAGCCGGGCGGAGGAAATCATAAAAAATGAGATGATTTATTTATAGAAATGTGGTAGAATCATTTTGGGCAATAAAATCGGGATTGATGGAGGGCAACTATGGAATATAAGGACTATATTAAGCAAGGCTTGAATGGGAACGCCCCATTAAAATTAATATTATGCGGAAATATACAGGGGACGGAAAATGATAAAGTAGGTGTTGTATCAGTTGTGTATGCTACAAATGATAAAGACTTAGCAGAACAGAAAATGAATGAATTGATTGCCGTCAATCCTGATAATTATTACATGGTTTATAGTGTGCCACTAAATGTTGATTTGACGGAACTTTCTCATTATCCTTCAATAGCAATTTCTAAAGATGATTTACAATAAAGGCAATTCCAATTTGTCGGGAAGTTGGAAATCCTACTACTAAAGAAAGGACGTATTTCTGCAAACGGTGTCCTGTTTACTTGAGAGAGGAAAAATTTATGGAACTAAAATTTGAATGGGACGAGGAAAAAGACCGTATTAACCGCCAAAAACACGGCATATCTTTTGAAACGGCTTCATACGTTTTTCGTGATGAATATTACATAGAGATGTATGATTTCGAGCATAGTATGGAAGAAGACCGTTATATTGCAATCGGTATGGTTGGCGATTTATTGTTTGTTGTATTTACCGAGCGAGGGGA
>VSND01000072.1 GCA_009774145.1 Lachnospiraceae bacterium
ATAGTTTATGAGGCATTTGATGTTGAACTGCCAACCGAGTAAGGCTGTTGTTATAATTTTACCGGGATTTTAGGATATAACAGGGCAAACGCCACTGGCAGACCGGTTACCGCCGGCAGTGCCAGCCCCCAGCTTCCGGCATATACTGCCACCCCGGTCAGCATCACACTTTGAACAATATAAAACAGACCGACTGCATGGACGATCCGGTCAGTATTCCACATTCTGATTTTCCTGTTCATATCCCCGATCCATCAAGATTATTTATACATTTTTCTGAACTTATTTGGACTCAGCCCAAGTGACCTTTTGAAAATTCTGGAGAAATACTTTACATCGCTGTAACCAACCGCCTCTGCAATCTCATTCACCGAATCGTCTGTTTTCATCAGCCGTTCTCTGGCATGGTCGATCCGTATCGTTGTCAGATATTCCAGAAAATTCATAGAAGTTTCCCTTTTAAAAAGATTGGAAAAATAAGACGCATTAAATCCCACATAAGCGCTTACTTCCTCCAATGTCAGAGACCTCCAAAAATTTTCCTGCATATATTCCTTGGCAAGAAGAATCGGTTTGCGCTCTTCCAGCTTCCTGTCCTCCACCCACTGTTTCAGACAGCAGACCATGAATTCTCCCAGCTTTTCAAAAAGCCCTTTTACCGATGGCGCAAGCATAAACAGCTGTTCCGCCCTTACCTTAAAGTCTTCTCTTTGAAGTCCGATCCGCTTTATATCCAGGCTGTAAAAAAAGTCCTCTACAATTTTCCAATAAGCTGCTTTCACCATTTCCGCATTCAGTCCATTGATCCGAAGCAGCTCCTCCTGGCAGGCATGAATACAGCTTTTGATCCTTGCATAGTCCAGAAGCTCAATACCCCTCTGCATATCCTTGCGTATATCAAGATGGCAGAACATTTCCGGTGTACATCTGACACGGTAACTGTCCTGGTACCAGAGAACTGTTTCTGCCTCCGGCAGAATATAATTGGCGGCAGCTTCTGATGCCTGATCCAGGCTCTGAAAAAGCTGTACAACTGACTGCATTCTCTCTCCCAGCCCAAAATAAACCCGAATCCCTTGAAACACTTCTCTCCAGCTCATGACCTTGATCTGTACATGGTTCATCAGGCGGTTCAGCTGTATATCCGTAATTTCAGGCGCATTCACTGCTGCATAAATCATTCCCTGATCCATACTGATAATACATTCTGAAAACTGTCCGGCAAAATCCTGACTCAAAATCTGTTCTACTTTTGTAAGGGCCATGGAAAATACCCTGCTTTCTGCCTCACAGTCCGTTACCAGCACTTTTACGGCAATTCCCATAAAGTCTCCCGGAATGAACCTGCAGGAATACCTGGCATTGACAGATGCCAGTGGATCCATATCCGGAAACTCCAGATTCTTCTTAAAATACTCCGTAAGTAAACCTTCCTTGATCCTGCTGGCATAATAATCCATAAACTGTTCCAGATGCTCTTTCTCTGCTTCCGCTTTTCGTGTCAGTTCATATTTTTCAATAATCTTTTCCACTGCCTCTGTCAGTTCTTTTTTCTTCAGGGGCTTCAGCAGATAATCCTCCACTCCGTATTTAATTGCATGCTGTGCATATTCAAACCTGCTGTAACCGCTCACAACTATAAAATAAGTCTCCGGCTTTTCCTTTTTCACATTTCGTATCAGGTTCAGACCATTCTGTTCCGGCATACGAATATCCACAATCACAATGTCCGGACTCTTCTCCATAATAATCTGAAACGCACTGTTTCCATCATAGGCTTCCCCAATGATTTCAATTCCAAGAGAATTCCAGTCCACCAGATAGCGGATCAGTTTACATACCCTCATTTCATCATCCGCAATCAGTAATTTCAGCATGCCGATCCCCCCAAATCTTCTCACGTATAAAGGTTATTCTGTTGTCTGATTTCCATAAGCCTCCATGGATTCCCGAATCAGCCGGTCAAAAGCAGATGCCTCCCATGCTGCACGTCCAACATACAGACCATCTATCGATTCCTGAACGATCAGTTGACAGGCATTCCCCAAATTTACACTCCCTCCATATAAAACCGGTATTTCCAGACCATCCCTGCCAAACAGTTCCCCCAGAACCTTTTTAATTTCCCTGTGCATTTTTTCTGCGTATTCTGCAGTCGCCGGAATCCCGTGTACACCAATAGACCAGACAGGCTCATATGCCACTCTCAACCTGTGGATTTCTTCCCTGCCAACACCGGAAAATCCGATTTTAATCTGTGTGCGCAGCACTTCCGCACTGACTCCGTAGGCCTTGTCCTTTGCCGTTTCACCTATACACAGTAACGCCGTAAAGCCATGGCGAAGAGCTGCTTTTACTTTCTGATTTTCTTCCGCATCTGTTTCCCTGAAAACATGCCTTCTCTCTGAATGTCCGATCATCACCAGATCCAGGCCTAATTCCTTCAGCATCACAGGGGAGATATCCCCGGTAAACTGTCCCTCATCCTCCCAATTCATATTTTGTGCTCCCAGCCTTACCAGCCGGCGATCTGTATTTTCCACTGCTCGTTCCAGCGATGTATAGGATGGAATCACAAAAAGCTCCATTCCTTCCCTTCCGATATCCCTGGTCAGCTCCTCCAGATAGTGCAGATATTCCAACGTCATCCGGATCGTTTTATACATCTTCAGATTCGTTCCAAAATATATTTTTTTCATGGCAATAAAACCCTTTCTATTATATCACAGATCCATATATTTGTCTTTTTCCAAAAATACGCAAAAGGCCACTTCTCTGAATTCTTTTGAAAAGTGGTCTCCTGCCTGACATTCATTCCGTTATTCCTGTTTCAAATACTTCTTTTCGATCTCACAGATCGCCGCAACTTTAGGAGTGGAGTTTCCATCTTTAAACTCCAGACCAATCCATTCATTTACGATCTTTTTTGCCAGTTCTACACCGATAATCCGTTCCCCAAGACATAAAACGTTTCCATTATTGCTGAGTATCGAGCGCTCCGCTGCAAAATTGTCATGGCAGACGGCCGCACGGATCCCCGGATATTTATTGGCCGTCATTGCCATTCCAATCCCGGTCCCGCAGATCAGGATCCCCCGCTTCTCATAACCGCTCTGGGCGATTTTATCGCATACCTTTTCTGCTATGTAGGGATAATATGTAGGATCCTCCGAACTGTCACAGCCCACATTTTCCACTTCCACATTTTTGTCCTTTAAGAAATCAATAATGACATTTTTCAGGTTTACCGCTGCATTATCACAGCCGATGACTATGGAACGCATCTACTTCCCCCCCTTTTCCACAAACTCTCTCATGGAACGGAAAATGATCGCTACTGATGTGGCTCCTGCGTCCTGATGCCCAATGGCACGTTCCAAAAGCGATTTTGCCCTTCCGTATTTTGCAAGCTGCCCTTTCGTATTTTCTACCCCCTGATAAGCTGCCTTTTCCGCCTCTTTGAGCATCTCCAGCAGCCCTTTATGGCAGGCTGCCTCCATGGCTTCCACAGCCGGCTCCAAGGCATCCACCATGGTCTTGTCCCCTACGGATGCCTTTCCTCTTTCTTTAACAGCCTCCAGACTCTTTCTCTCCATTGCCGCCAGATCCTCTGCCGTCAGTTCTGTCCCTGGCTCCATGCCCTTTGCACCCGCCAGATACAGACTGCCAAATATTACACCGGATGCTCCGCCCATAGACATAAGCATTGCTTTTCCCGCCATCGCAAATATATCATATACACTGTCAAAGGATTCCTGCGCTTCCAGCTTTGCCTTTGCCTTTTGCATACCGCCTGCCATGCCGATCCCATGGTCTCCGTCTCCAATCGCACTGTCAATCTCTGTCAGATATGGTTTGTTCTCAATAATCCGATCTGCCACGTAGATGAGCATTTCCTTAACCTGTTCAATTGAAAGTTTTTCCATTACCTGTCTTTCCTCCTTTTTACCTGTGCGCATACTTATTTGCCATTTTCCGTGTCAGAATGTGATATGCTTAAAATAATAAGGACAATGGCAGGGCATGTCATAATATTTTTTCAGTTCCTGATCCAGCTTCATAATTGTAATTGAGAATCCGCCCATTTCCTGACAGGTGCAGAAGCTGTTCAGATCTGAATCATATACCTGGATTCCTTTTTCATCCAGAAGCTCACGAAGCTTTCTGTAAACGATGGACAGCTCCAGAATCGTAGTAGAACCAAGACCGTTCACCAGTACACAGACCTCTTCTCCTGCCTTCACCGGCATGTCCTTCAGAAGATTGAAAAACAAAGTTCCGGTCAGCTCATCCGCAGGCCTCATCGTCGTTCTCTGAATCCCCGGTTCGCCATGCAGTCCCATTCCATACTCTATTTCTTTTTCTCCAAGTTCAAAAGTTGGTTTTTCCAGCCCTGGAATCATCCCTGGGGCGGTAGCTACCCCAATCGTCCTCAAACTGTCGCGGGCTTTCTCCGTGATCCTTCGGACCTCCTCCAGATCGGCTCCGCTGTCGCATGCCGCACCGGCGATTTTCATCACAAATACATCCCCGGCAATTCCTCTTCTGTCAGATGTCCGCTCTTTGGGAGCCGATGCGCAATCATCCCACACTCTTACATGTGCAGTCCTGATCCCGTCATCATTCAGCATTTCCTCACCCATGTCAAAGTTCAGATTATCTCCTGCATAATTTCCGTATACAAACAGAACGCCCTGTCCATCTTCTACCGCCTTTGCCGTCTCATAGATCGTGTTTGGATCCGGCGAAGCAAAAATATTTCCGCAGGCTGCTGCATCTGCAAGCCCTTTTCCGACAAACCCGCTGAACAGAGGTTCATGTCCGGAACCACCGCCTACTACAAGGGTTACTTTTCCTTTCCTGCGCTCCTTCAAAAGAATGCCGTTTACTTCCGGATGCTTTTCATAATATTTCTCATGCGCCTTCACATATCCTTCCATCATTTCGGATACGACATTTTCTGCGTCATTAATGATTTTTTTGGACATAAAATCAAACCTCTTCCTTTCCCCTTCATGATAAGGAGGACGGCCGCTGAAACAGCCATCCCCTCTTAATAAGACAGCAACCACTTTAAGATATTTTAATGACTGCTTTAATCACATCTGCTTTATTGTCAATATTGTAATTTACGCCCTCTGCAATATCCTTGAAATCAAATACATGCGACACCACTTTCTTAACCGGAATCTTACCCTGGGAAATAAGTTTGATTGCCGTCGGATACAGATTACGGTAGCGGAAAATGGTATTAATCTTCGCCTCCATGGCACTGATACTTCCAATATCCAACTTAATCTCAGAATCAGCACACATTCCAACCAGAGTAACTGTTCCGCCAGCTGCAACCAGTTTCCCCGCCTGAAGCGTGGTAAATTCCGAACCGGCAGTCTCATATACCTGATCCACACCGCCCATTGCCTGAAAGACGTTTCATCAGGGTTGTCGGCGGCAGATTCAAACCAACCCGTTCCAGCAGTTCAGCTGACTTTTCATTCATCTGCCGATAATCCAGTACACCATTTTTTACGATCTCTTTTCCCAGAAACAGATTTTCTGTAATTGACATGTCCAGAATCGGGCTTAATTCCTGATGAATCATGGCAATCCCGTTCACCAGTGCCTGCTTTGGTCTGGTAAATGCCACTTTCTTCCCATGCAGAAAAATATCACCTTCATCCGCTTCGTATATGCCTGCAATTATTTTCATCAATGTAGATTTTCCAGCTCCATTCTCTCCCATAAGCACATGAACCTTTCCCGAAACCAGACGGAAGTTCACATTCTGCAGTGCCTGTACGCCGGGAAAGCTCTTGGAGATTCCCTTCGCCTCCAATATTACATGATTTGTTTCCACGCACGTCCCTCCTACATGTTTTTAGTTATTCTGTCATCTTTACAATGAATTTTATGTTATTTTTCATGCATTATCAACTAACATTCTCGAGAGCAAGGGGGACATTCTTTGGATTTCTGCATAATTTTTTCCTTATAACATCAAAATAAACAGAGCCATTGATCCGTGCTGCTCCGTCTGCATGTTCACCCTGCTTTAATTCGCACAGCATTTTCCGAACATATAACAGAACCGCATTTTACAATGACTCCCGCATACTGATTAAAATTTTATAATGCCGCCGTCATCTCACCGGCGCTTCGTATTCAAACAAAAACCTCCAGTCATAATCTGTATTATTATACAGAATCTTCATAACTGTTTCATTGATGGGAGGTGTTTGATACAAAATCTCATACATCCTCCCTTCCCTGTCCGATTCTCCTGTTGTTCCATAGATTTTATCACTGAGCGTCCGCCGGCTCAAAGAAGCAATGTAATCCCGGATCCCCGGACATTTTCAAAAGAAACCGGTATATTTTTCGATCATATTTCTCGTAGTTCTTTTGAAACTGCTCCATACATCCTTTCCCTTCTGTATGATTTCTGCAGACACCGGGCAGATGCCGGCATACCCGCCGCCTGCATCAGAGTGCTGAACCGGACGTCCTGTATATAAGATAACACAGCAAAAAAAGTTACAAAAAACCGCAGCCTCTGCCCATACACAGACTGCGGTTTTCTGTCGTTTTTGTCTTTCATTATATTTTATCCGGATATTTTCTGCAATCATCTGCCTGATTCTCTTTTTTCATGCGAAATAAAAACAAACAGCATCCGCCGGCCCTCAGGCTCCTGTTTTCACATCATGGTCTTTCCCGTCGCTGTAATAAGTAAATGTCCCTTCTGCCAGCAGAAGCTTTTCATCCGCCATAACCCGAACCCGCAGAAGCAGAATATGCTGCCCTGCCTTCAGAATCTCTGTTCTGGCGGTCAGAATTCCGTACGGGGCATTTCCCATATAATGAAACTCGCTGTTCAGCGTAACCGGAGAGGGAGTCAAAGTCCTGGCTGTATAACCTGCCGCCGTATCCGCCATGGTATAGAGCAGGCCGCCATGAACGATCCCGTATGGATTGTGATGTTTGGGCTCCACTTTCACCCTTGCACAGCAACCCTGTTCCTCCGGAATGATCTCAATACCGCAGTAAGCAATGAAGCTGTTCGATGCATCCATCGGCAGCAAAGCCTCCGTCTGTGCCACACTTTCCAGAGCCTCCCCGTCCTCTTCTTCCTTCAGCCACATGGTCCCCGGGCAGAGCTGGCCGGTCTTCAGAAAATGCCTCACGATCTTCGCTACCAGTTCCATATCCTCCAGCGCCATCATTTTCGGAACCGGAGACTGCCCTCCGATTTCCACCGGCGACAGAATCTCCACGGTATCATAATCTGCATTATAGACAGAATAACTGGCATCCCCATCGCCCGTGTCATAGAATACCGCCGCCCAGCCTCCGCTGAATTCTCCGCTCAGATAATGTCCTTCTCCCCATGGTTCCTGAGACAGAAGAAAACTGTGAACCCTGCCGTTTTTGATTGCAGCAGCCAGCTGGTCTGTCATCTTTTCCCTGGCCTCTTCACTCAGATCTGCCCAGCAGTCTTCCTCCTGCTGCGCAAAGTCCTTCCATGCAGAGGGACACTTTCCGGCAAAATCCACCCCGACACACCGGACCTGTGCATTTCCTTCATAAGCAAGATGCACGGAACCGCCATCCACGATCTTCATATTTTTGAAATCTTCGTCTTTGTAAAAAGATTCCGGCACCTGAATATCCGGCGCTTCTGCCTTGATCCGAATTGCATCCAGCACCTCCGTGTGGATCATCTGGCTGCGGGGAGGCAGATATACCTTTTTCAGTTCCGGCAGTTCTGCCAGCAGACTGCAGTCTGAAAAATTCGTATGCTGCACATCCAGCACCTGCAGTTTCTTACAGCGGCTTAAAAAGGAAAAGTCGTCAATCTCGATCTCCTGCAAAAGAAGATATTGCAGCTCTTTCATCTCTCCGATTATGGAAAAATCTCCCCGCTTCTCCACAAGCCAGGAAGGCGTCTCATAGCCTCTCGTACTTCTGGAACGGTTTACTTTCCAGCGGTCCAGCCTGGTGATCCCTGCAAATTCCTCCAGCGTCTGAGGGCATCCCTCCACATTATTCTTAATCCAGACCAGAAGCCTGGGATCGATCCCATACTCCTTTTTTTCCTCTGCATCTTCCGGAAAACGGATTCCTGTGGGCATTCCCTTTATCATAAACTGTTCTTCCATTGTCATTCCTCCTGTAAAAAAACTTCCAGAAACAGCAAAGACCGCTGTAAAACTGTATGTTCATTATATGGAATTCATATTTCTTTGTCAATGTCGCTCGATAAGACAGACTCCTTTGTTTTTTCAGAATATTCCGCCATATCTTCCTGAAACTTCGGAAAATCGCAAAGTTATTTATTGAATATTCACGCATAACTTGGTATGATATAAATTAAGATCAAACGGTCATAACATGACCGGGAAAAAGGGGGCTATTATATGAGAATTGGATTTGTAGGAGCAGACCATGAGGTCACCGGAAGCTGCCACTATCTGGAAGCATGCGGAAAACATATCCTCATTGACTGCGGCATGGAACAGGGAAAGGATGTCTATGTGAACCAGGATATTCCGGTTCCGGACAATCAGATCGATTTTGTCCTTTTGACCCATGCACACATCGACCATTCCGGACGACTGCCGCTCCTGTTTAAAAACGGCTTCAAAGGCGAGATCGTCTCCACCTTCTCTACCAACGACCTGTGCAACATCATGCTGCGCGACAGTGCACACATTCAGGAGTTCGAGGCAGAATGGCGCAACCGGAAGGCAAAGCGTTCCGGCGCTGAAGAATATGTCCCGCTCTATACCATGGAGGATGCGCTGGGCGCCATCAGCCTGTTCCACCCATGCGGTTACGAGCAGAAGATCGAACTCTGTCCCGGCATTCAGGTACGTTTCCGTGATGTGGGGCATCTGCTGGGATCTGCTTCCATTGAGATCTGGATAGAGGAAGAGGGCGTCAGCAAAAAGATCGTATTTTCCGGAGATGTCGGCAATCCCAACCGGCCGCTGATCAAGGACCCGCAGTATACGGATACGGCAGACTATGTGGTCATGGAATCCACCTACGGAAACCGCCTGCACAATGCGCCGCCCGACCATGTAAGCGAGCTGGCAGATGTGATCAAACATACCCTGGGCCGGGGAGGCAATCTGGTCATTCCCTCCTTTGCCGTGGGCCGTACGCAGGAACTGCTGTATTTCATCCGCGAGATCCGGGAACGGAATCTGGTCGATATGGACTTTCCGGTCTATGTGGACAGTCCGCTTGCCATTGAAGCCACTTCCATCTTCAACAAGAATTTCCGGGCATGTTTTGACGATGAAGCCATGGCGCTGATCAATGCCGGCATCAATCCGATCCGTTTTAAGAACCTGCATCTGGCAGTATCCAGCGATGAGTCAAAAGCCATCAACTTTGACGCGCAGCCAAAAGTCATCATCTCCGCTTCCGGCATGTGTGAAGCCGGCCGTATCAAGCACCATTTGAAGCACAACCTGTGGCGTCCGGAATGTACCATTCTGTTCGTAGGCTTCCAGGCTGCCGGGACTTTGGGACGTTCGATCCTGGAGGGCGCGGAGTATGTAAAACTCTTTGGCGAGACCATCGAAATCAAAGCGGAGATCCGAAAGCTGGAAGGCATCAGCGGCCATGCAGACAAGGAAGGTCTGCTCAAATGGGTACGGGCATTTACTCCGGCTCCGCAGATGGTATTTGTCGTCCACGGAGAGGGTGATACCTGTGAAGAATTTACCAGGTGCCTGAATGAGGAATATCAGATTCCTGCCTTTGCGCCGTTCAGCGGAGCCATCTACGACCTGGCGTCCGGCGTATGGATCAGGGAAGGCACTCCGGTTCTGGCTGCACCGGAAAAACCGGCGGCAAAGCGCAAGTCCGATGTCTTTACCAGACTGCTCGAAGCAGGCAAGCGGCTTATGCATGTCATCTACCGCAACGAAGGCGGTGCCAACAAGGACCTTACGAAGTTTACCAATCAGATCAACTCGCTGTGTGACAAATGGGACAGATAACAGCGGATTGACAACAGGGCTGCTGCAGTATGCATCTCTGTCTGTGGACCCAAAACGCTGAGTCCGAAGACAGGATCACAGACTGCAGCAGCCCCGTTCTGTCAGTGCCTTTGCTCCATATTGTCATAAATTTCACAAAATCTCGCCGAGAAAGAGGGCGTCCTTCCCTTTGCCAGAAGATGATGGACGTCTCCCAGACGCAGTCCGCGGAACATGGCAATCCCCTGCTCCCGCTCTTCTGTGACCACCTCTGTGACAGAAGTCGGCGCCAGAGCCAGTCCATGCCAGAGCGAAAACGGAGACACATTCAGCAGATGGGACAAAAGGACGCAGGTCAGCCCAAAGTGGCAGAAAAAAGTAACCGTATCTGTATTTGCCCTTTCCACGCGGTAAAACATTCCCTCCCGCACATAACCGTATTCTGCCAGCAGCCGGTCCAGACTCCCTGTCACATCATCGTACACCTGAATGATATCGCTCTTCCTGGCAACCTCTGAATCCCTCCAGCCCTCCCGGTTCATATATTCCGGGTGCTTCAGATAATAAGAAGGGACCATATCCCATACAATCCGCGGCTTATAGCGCCCGTCTATGATTCTGGTATTCGGAAAAGCACGCAGCAGCTCTTCCGAACCGTTCACATCGAGCTTTGCAGGAAATTCCTGAAGCCAGTTCAGCGTCTTTGCCGAACGATGCAGTCTGTCCAGTGTATATGCTGCCGTCTCCCTCGCACGGCCAAGCGGCGATACAAAGCAGTCTCCCATGTGCAGATCCTCCGCGATCTCTGCAAGCAGAGCTGCTTCTTTCTTTCCTGTCTCCGTAAGAGAATCGTGTTCATAATCCGGATCTCCATGTCGTATCATTAAAATTCTCATTTTGTTTTTCCTTTCCCTGAAGTGAAATATTTTCAAAAGAACATTCATTCCTCTGCTTTCCTCCCGCAGAACACATCTAAATTTTCAAACATAATCTCCAATTTGTCAATCTTTTTCTCCATATGATAATGCCCGCAATACCACCTCCCATATTCCAGCCTGTCCTCCATTCCATCCAGCCACTACCCATATCCATATATGAGCCGCACCATCTTGTCAATACTGTATGCCCCACCCATGACAACGGCCTTCTTCCCGTCCAGTTCAAACGCTTCCCCATCCTTCGCAAACAACAGACTTGGATCCTGCCGGCTTCTGTTTGGCTAATCAGGTCATCTGCCTTCTTCATCAAAAAGTCCCACAAACAAAAAAGCCCGGAAAATCAGACATTTCCGGGCATACATCCTTTCATCAATTTGCTGAAGCGCTGTTACATAATCATATTGCAGGCAATTTCAGACCATATCCTCCGCAAACCATTTTTTCACAAGAGCAACCTGAACATTAACCGCATCTGCAATCGTATTGTCATCCATCCCCAGTGCACGCAGATTCCACGCCGTCTCTTTTGCCTTTTTTATTGCTCCTTCCTGCAGACCCTGCTGCACGCCTTGTTTCATGCCTTGTTTCATGCCTTGTTTCATGCCTTGTTTCATGCCCTCATTTAAGATTGTTTTGGCTTCATATTCAAGAACTCTTCCACCCATTACAGATTTCACTCCTTCCCTGACATTGTCATACTTCTGTGCAATATTTTCCAATACCTTACCTGACATTTCCAGAATCGTCTTTCTCATATATGCACTGATCGACCCTTTCCGCATCCATTCGTCCAGGCGATCCACTATCCTTATATATTCTGCCTTCAGTATTTCCAGCTTATCCTCGTCTTTATCATATTCTTCAAACCGGCTTTCATGTGAAAAGATATAAAAAGGAATCAGAAACAACAGTTTCTTGTCAAAAATCTCATCTATCGTATATCGCTGAGATTTCATCACCGGCACATCAAAACGTACGGTTCCTCCGGGTGTTTTCATCTCAATCTCCATTTTATCCGGTGTGGATGCCCTGCTGCGAAGAAACAAAAGCGCCGAATGCGGGATCTCCACCCGCAGTATATTTTGAACAGTTTCTCCCTGATCCAGCGCTATCTGGGTTGCATACTCAAAAATCCTGACCAGCATACTGCTGTCTGCAATGCTCTGGCATTCGCATAAAAAACGTTTCTTTTCATCTCCAACAATTACAAAACTGCTGTCCGTAATCCGTTTCTCTTCCTCTCCATCCTGCTGATTCAGAAAATGCTCATTGGGAGCGAATATGATCTCTTCCTCTCCAGTATAATGTGTCCCAAAAATTTCATTGATGACCGGTATGATCAGTTCGCTGCAGTCATTCAGTAATGTACGAAACACGTCATCATACGGGGTATTGATTACTTTGTTACTCTTTTTTTCCACCAGAATTTCCTCCTGTTTGATTTCATCTTAGCACAGAAAACGTTCCTTCGCAATTGCTGCTTTACTGCAAAATATTCCACTGCAGGTACTTATAAACTTCTCCAGTGAAAACATCATCGAATATATCAGCCTGTATCTTTAAAACCGTTTTTTCCCGCTCATATCATCTACTCCCGGCAGCTTCACAATCTGCCGGGCCCCGCTTCCTGTAACCACATTTTTCCGAATTGGTGTTAGTATATAAGTGTGAACAGAAAAAGTTGAACAACCTATACTATAAAATGAAAGAGCAAAGGAGAGGTTCAACATGGCGAAAAACCAAAAATCCTACACTCTGGAATTCAAACAGCAGATCGTGGATCTGTATAATGCCGGAGGAACTTCGTCTCCACAACTGAAGCGTGAATATGACGTAAATCGGAGCACACTCAGTAATCTGGTGAAACAGCTTTCTCCAGTCAAGGTATCTGAAGAAGAAACAGTCACCCTCAAGGAGTATAAGGCTCTCCAGAAAGAGAACCGGCGCCTTAAGATTGAGAATGAAATACAAAAAAGCGACCGCCATATTCGCGAAAGAACAATAGCCGAGATTGTAACTTTTATCCAGGACAACCCAAACCATTACATGGCATCCCAGCTTTGCAGTGCATTGAAATTTCCAAGGAGTACTTATTACAAAGCTTTGATCAGTGTACCATCAAACAGACAGGAAGAATATGAAGAATTCAGCTATAAAGTGAAACAGGCTTACGATGATTCAAAACGGAGGTATGGCGCCGTCAAAATATGCCGTACCCTCAATGACAATGAGACACCCTGCAGCGTAAAGCGTACCTGAATTTCCTGCATGAGACAAAAGTACATCTTGATTCTTCCCAGCGCACAAGGCTCCGGCTCGCATTTGGCCCTGTCCGGGATAAGCTCCGCCTGCTGGACCTGGATCCGGTAATGGGATACCTTTCTGCTTTCTATTCCCCTGTCGGAAGGCCTGCCAAAAACCAGGTGCAGATTATCCGTTCCCTTATCCTCATGGCCCTGCTGGGCTTCACCAGCCTTACCGCCTGGGTTGTAGAACTCACAACGGACAGCCTCCTCGCCGTGCTTATCGGCTGTACCCCGGATTCCCTTCCCCCGCCGGGCTCTTATTTTGACCTGATGGACAGGCTCTGGACGCAGCCCGAAGCCTCCCGGCGGACCGGCAGGAAGGACCTTTTCCCAAAAGATAAAAATGGAAAGCCTTCCAAAAAAGCCCGGCAAAGGGAAAAAGCTTCCCAATAAGCATTCCGGCATCACGGATAAGTTGGCGGCTTATGCCCTGGACCACACGGAATTCCCCTTCCATTATGAGGAAAGGCTCCAGCAGGTCTTCCGCCCTGCTGCCCTCCTCCCCTCCCTTAAGGACGGGCTTATCCCCCAGGACGGCGTCACGCTTTCCGGCGACGGCACCTGCGTCCATTCCCACGCTTCCCCTTATGGGCACAGGGTCTGCAGCTGTGCGGAAAAGGGCATCCCGGGCTGTTCCTGTAAACGCCATTTCTCAGATCCGGACGCACACCGGGGCCGGGACAGTGATGAGGAAGTCTTTTATTTCGGCCATACCCTTTACATGCTCTGCTCCCATAATGCAGAAGCCAGGGTCGACCTGCCGCTCCATATCCGTTTCCTGGATGCCAGACGGCACGACAGCGTCAGCGCCATCGTCTCCCTCCGGGAATTCAGGACCATTAACCCGGATATCCCTGTCAGGGACGTCTGCCTGGACTCCGCCCATGACAATTATGCCACTTATGGACTCTGCCAGAAATGGAAGATCCGGCCTTTTATTGACCTTAATTCCAACCGCGGCCGCCCGGATTCCATCCCGGACTCCATCTCCATCGATGAAGACGGCACACCCCTGTGCATGGCCGGGTTCCGTATGGTCAACTGGGGGGTACTGTAAACAGAAGCATTCCCGCAAATGGCGCTGTCCCCTCGCCTTTGGCAAAGTGGGTTCCTGCCCCTGTAAGGAAAAATGTTCTCCCTCGCCTTACGGCCGCTGTGTCTACACAAAACCCGACCGGGACATCCGTCTCTACACCCCTGTCCCCCGGGGAACGGAGGAATATAAGGAAATCCACAATAACCGCACTTCCTGTGAAAGGGTGAACAACCGGGTGCTGAATGACTACCATCTTCATGATATGGGCATCCACACAGGGAAGCGATATTCCTTCTTCAGCCGTGCATCCATCTGGACGCACGGCTGAAGAAGCGCACAAAGCTGAAATCATAAATATGGCTTTTGGAATCTTACCGGCCCCTTTTCAAAACCTGCCACAGGGGAGGTTTTGAAGCCATGCCCTCCATCGTGTCTTTTCGCCGCAATGTCGGGCACGCTGCCATTCTGATCATTCTCTTCTCAATTTTTTCACTTGGCTACCCCTGTTTGTCGATTCATCCACCTACTTTCCGAGACCACTCTGCGAATCCGGATGGTTTCCAATATCACTTTTCTGCTCCAGTTTGTTTATCTGATTTCTTGCAGAAAATTTTAAAACATTATAAAGTTATTTATAAAATCCCATACTCTCTGTACAATTTTTGGCGATATCCTTTGTCCTCTTTTATTCTGGATATTTCATCTGACCGTTCATCATTTATCAATTTTTGAATCAGATCCAGCATTTGTTCTTCGCCCTCACGTTTCCCTTTTTCAATATTTTCCTGATCTCTCATTAACAATGTCATATACTCATGCCTCCATTCCCTGTTCTTCCTGGCTTCTTTAACAGCCGCCTCCAGCTTTTTTATAAAATCATCTTCGGATTTCCTGCCTGCGACATAATCCAGAAATACTCTCAGCTCACTGCTGACATCTTCCATACTGCTGTCTGCATTTAAAAAGATCTTTGTCGTTTCATCTCCCAGTGAAATATCGTGATCTTCTCTGCAGATATTCTCAAAGGTATAGATATGCCTTCCTTTTCCAAATGTATCAAAGAGACATATAAAAATGATATAACTTGGCTTTAACCGTTTATAAGTCTGACCTTTGTCAAGCAACTGCAGATCCAGCATGCCCTGGTAGAAACGGGTTCTCTTGGGAAGTTCTCCCGTGTTTACAACCTGCATCTCAATATCGTAGACAGTATTTTTATCATCCCGCACATACACATCGAGCCTCACGCTTTTCGCATCCACATCCGCTTTAATCGTCTTCTGCAGTTCCGGATATTCAATATGGTCAATCTCCAGTTCCGGAAGGATCCTCTGCAGAAGCTCCCTGCACAATTCTGCCTCCTGCATGATTTTTCCAAAAAGAAAATCATTGCATATCTCCAGCTCTTCCCATGGTACATATGGTTCTATCTGATCTTTATATTCTTTCAAATTCACCCCTCCACTAATCGCTTTCTTAATTTTATTATATTGGCTCGATACTCATAAATCAACCATATTATCAGTTACCATTATGATCCTTTCTATAATCCTTTCGTTTTCTTTCGCATGATCCATGCCTCCGGCAGAAGTACACAGTTTTTTTATACCAAAGGTTCTTTGCCTTCTGCATTTAGGAATTGTAGAAAAATAATTGCTTAAATTTGAGGCATATGTTATAGTTGGTTAAATATGTATAAATGTGAGGTTAGCCAACATGACAATTGAAGTTCTTAATAAACTTAATATATATGCAGATGCTTTCAACCATATCCGTGATGTCTTGAACGAACGGGAACGCCGGCTTTTTCTTGCTGAAACAGCTGTCCAGTTTGGATAAGGTTACAAATGAAATCGGTTAGAGGCTTACCGATTCATCGACGAGCATCATAAGGAATTCGGCATCCGCTGGCTGTTACGGCGGCTGGGGATCTGCCCGAATGCCTGTTATAACTGCCGGAAACACCGGAAGGCAGATTATTGCGCCCAAAAAGCAGAAGTCCAGGGGAAGACAGATGAAATCTACCACAGGCACAACGGCGTCGATGGCTACCGCAGCATGACAGCCTGCCTGGAGCGCGAAGGGTATGGCTACAGCCCCACTACCATCCATAAATATATGAACACAGAGATGGACCTGCATTCCATCATCCGCCCCAGGAAACCGGGGACAAAGCCCAAGAAGCCCCATAAAATATTCGAGAATAAACTGGGGCAGGACTTCCATGCGGACAAGCCGAACCGGAAATGGTGCACGGATTTCACATACCTGTTCCTGAAGAACGGGGAGGTCCGGTACAACTGCACCATCATAGATCTCTATGACCGGAGCGTAGTGGCCAGCATAACGGACAGGCACATCACCAGCGACCTGGCCATACGCACCCTGCAGAAGGCGCTGGATTCCCGGCATCCCGCAAAGGGGGAACTGCTCCTGCACAGCGACCAGGGGAGTCAGTATACATCGAAGGCTTTCATAGAGTTCTGCGGATCCGTCCATGTGTCCCAAAGCATGAGCAAAGCCGGGTATCCATACGACAATGCGCCAATGGAGAGGTACTTCAATACCCTGAAGAACGAGTGCACCAACCTCTATGAATTCCGGACACAGGAGGAGCTGTACCAGGCTGTGGAGGAATTCGCTTATGCCACCTACAACCATGTGCGCCCCCATTCCTGCAATGGGTACAGGACGCCATTCGAAGCACGGTGCGCCGCATGATGCCGTTCCAGGATTCAGAGCCGGAGGGGATGAAAGCAGCTACCCCGCAGGGGCATGCCCTTGACAGCCTCGACCCTGGAGAAGGTTCACAGACCCCGCAAAGCGCTATGTCGCTTAATGAGGAACTCTTAAAGCTCCGCCAGCAGGTTAAGGAACAGGAAAAAGAAATCCGCCGTTTGAAAAAGGAAAATGACTTTCCGGAAGAAGCCGGCGCTTTTTTCGCCGCGAGCCGTCTGAGGTCAGCAAAAACGAAAGAATGTCGTTTATTGCGTCCAAAATCATACGTCTTTTTCCGTAAAACTCCGAAAACCATTCTGACAGGCTTATCCGTTCCCAAAGTTATCCAGAGTCCCAGAAATGAAAAAAGCCCGGAAAGTCAGGCGTTTCCGGGCAAGAAATAATCCCGATGGAAATTTCCATCGGGACTTTGGAGCAGGGCTACAAGGATTCGAACCTTGAAATGACGGAGTCAGAGTCCGTTGCCTTACCGTTTGGCGATAGCCCTTCGTATTCAACGAATGTTATTATACGCTATATTGAAAAAAAAAGCAAGTACTTTTTTTATTTTTTTCAAAAAAATTTCAGGCCGCCTTTCAGACGGTCTTATATGTCTCTTTCGTATTTCTTATGAATTTCTTTCGTAATTTTAGAAAACCTTTATTCGAACGATACACTTTCGTCACATTTTCCTGTTATGATAATATCGTAACAGGAACACATCAGTATTTCATTCATAACACTTTAGGGGGCTCGAAAGAGTCCCCACTCCCTCGGATTTACAGGCTTTTGCGGATGCAGGAGCCTTTTCTTTTTGCGATTTTACCCCAGATTTACCCCATTTCACGGAAAAATCACTGGAAAAGCCACCGCCCGCAGGCAGTGACTTGCTTTTATATTGCATATTCCATTTTCTTCATTTCCCTTTCTGTCCGCTCCTGATCTGCATGATTGTAAATTCTCATGGTCACTGCTATGTCGCTGTGCCCCATAATCGTCTGAAGGACCTTCGGGTCCATACCGGATTCTGCCATTCTTGTGCATCCGGTATGTCTTAAGATATGATTGGAGATATGGGGCAGCGGTACAGGGTCCCTCTGTGCCTTCCGGGCTGCTTCCGTCTCAAGCCCGTTGTATCGTTTCACCATTCAAAATCTGTCTACCTCTCTTTACAAGGGGCGGCAGGCGTGTTATACTGCCTGTATACCCCGTTTTTGCTTAATGTTTACGGGTTGCCTGCCTTTGTCAGAGTACCAGTCTGGCAGAGGCTTTCTTTCTGCTCCGGCAGTCGTCCGCGCTTTTCCAGATAGCGATATATGACAGCGCATAACTGCCTGATAATATGTTCATCTTTCTCATGTTGATATATTCGTGTATGCCCCCATGATCGACAGACATTTCAAAACACAATATGACAACTGCGATTATAATATCTGCCACTTTATGACAGAGGGCATCCGGTATAACCGCTTTTCTGAAGCTTGCTGTTGATCGGCAGGCTCCCGCCTCTGAACCTGATAAGGAATAGCCTCCGGCGGATATGTGGGCAGGTGTCCCACCGTCCCCCGGCTTTTTAAGGACTCAGAAAATGAAGGATAGGCAGCAGGCAGCAGATGCCGCCTGTCCTTTTTGTACCCCTGCTCCGTCTTTCGGACGGTTGAGACATGAGGTAACAATCTGTTAGGGCAAGCTTCCAAGTCGGGAATATGGGGTGGTAAACCGCCACGTCATCCACTCGGCGGCATTTGTCCTGGTTGTGTAAGTTTATGGGAATGAACAGCAGTTCGCCCTTGCATCCTGCCGTGGGATATGGTAAGATTGAGAAAAGGAAAGCCAGAGACGCACGGCTTACCCTATCAACGAGTTACAAACTGTATTTTTACAACAGCCGTCACTATTGCGAGTAGTGGCGGCTATTTTCTTCCCTTAAAGATCGTATAACACAATCCGATCAGGGCAACAATGAATATACCTGTCTGAATCAGATCAGAGTATGTAATCATCCGCTCGCCCTCCTTTCGGTACGTCCGGAGGGTTCGCCCCTCCGAAAATGGAGGGTAAGCCGCCTTGTGCGCTCTGGTTTTCCTGCTGATAGTCTATCACATCGTGTCCAATTCTTCAATCCCATTTCCTGACACGTTTCAAAGCCCGATTTTCCGTTTTATTCCCATACCCTATTTTTCTACCCTTGCGCCCTTAAAAGCCGGATTTAGACCGTTTCGCATCGATTGTCACTTGTCTGACTGAAATTTCTGCGTGCTGCCTCCGCCCGCTTCTGCTTCTGTTCCTCTGTAAGCTCCACGCCCGGATTTATCCGTATCCACTCAACCGGAATATGGGCCAGCAGCACCCCGTCCGGATTCTCCACCAGTATTTCACACTCTGGATACCGCTCTGCCAGCTTCTTAATGCGGGTCTTGAACCGGCCCTGAGAAAACTGCACCGTCGCTGTCCTGGCATCCCTGATAAACTCTATCCCGTTTTCCAGACAGTCAGACGGCTCCGGCCTGACAATGCCTTTCAGCTCCACGTCTGCCGCAATCGCCAGGGCTTTCAGCGTGCCGTCACTGGTAAAGCCGTTGTCCAGAATCCAGTTAAGGGAAAACTCTGACAGGCCGGTACTCTTGCATAGCTGGCCTATGGTCAGCTCCTTTTCCTGCATGATCTCTCTGTATTCTTTGGTTCTCAATCTCATTACTTCTGTTCTCCTTTCGATTGTCTAAAGTCCGTCCACGGGCCGTACAGCGCGTCAGAGAGGCACTCCCGGCTCTTTAGGGTGTCCGAAATGTCCGAATCTGCCGCGCGCGTATCGTGTTTACTAATTCCCGGAGCATCCGCCCCACACCCGTGTTATCGTGTTGCAAAATTGCTGATTCCTCTTTGTTCGCTCTCTGTTCGCCGTTCTTTTTTATGTTGCATTTTGTTGCACTTTTTTGATGATTTCTTGGAGTTCGTGCGATTCTGACAGGCTCTTTTTTTATGTGTGCATTTTTGTGCAATTTCCCGCCGCTTCCTCACCGCTTCGCCCTCCTGCGCGCGTCGTGTCATTAAATTTCCTGCTGTCCCGGATGCTCTGTATCAAGAATTGTGAAATTTACTCTGACAGACTTCCCAATCTTGATGATCGCGCCTGCATCCTCCGCAATCTTGCGCATGGAGTTTCTTCCGAAACCGTACCTCATACCTGCCTGTTCTAGTGTTCCAGACTTCTGCTCAACATCATTCCTTTTAATCAACGCTTTCATTTTTTCCTCCTATCATTGCATTTTATTGTTATCTATGATATTATTGTTGCATAGGTTGATTATAACGCAACGATCAGAAATATGCAATTTATTGTGGAATAATAAATTTTATTTCCACAAATATGAACATTTAGAGGTTTTTAATATGTATAATGAAACGGATACAGGCAAAAAATTAGAAATTTTCAGAGAACGCTTAAAAGCATTAAGGGGAGAGGCACGTCTTCAAGATGTTGCTAAAGATATCGGAATTTCCAGGGCTTCATTGGGATATTACGAAAATGGTGATAGAAAACCCGATATAGAAATTTTAATGAAGTTGGCAGATTATTATCATGTATCCTGCGACTACTTATTAGGAATGTCAAAAGTAAAAAAAGCAGACAGCACAATACAGAGCATAGCCTTAAAAACAGGTTTATCAGAGAATGTAATAAATAAACTTTGTTATTACAAAGAGCGAATGACAAAGTTTACGGATTCTTTGAACATTATATTGAAATCCCCCAACTTTGAAAATGCACTTTCTGAAGTAAAAAAATACATGGATGCTGTTAAATTGACTGATGAATTAACAAAAATACGTCAAAAAAGACGAGAAGAAGTTTTATCTCAACAACCAGATGGAGCAAATGGTTCATATAATTGGCCATATAACGACAATTTAGATAAAATGTGGAGTGAAAGTCATCAAAAAGAAGAACTTGCAGAATTTCATCTTGATATGCATTTTAAATTCCTGATAAGGGAATTAGCCAGATTAGCCGGCAGAGAATATAATAATTAACTCAAACTTCGCACATAGATTTTAGCTATGCACCTTGAAAATTCAATATCTGGCAGTTATTCAGTTGTCAATGT
>VSND01000073.1 GCA_009774145.1 Lachnospiraceae bacterium
CCAATACCGTTTTTAATGGAGTATAACAGAAATATCTACAAATGAAAACTATTATTTCTAAACGGATACAGTACTAGGTCGGTTCGGGAAAGCTGGTCCTTCAGCAGTCCGGCGTGAATTTCCGGGTAATCATTCAGAATAAAGAAGATGTCGCAGGCGTCCCGGAATGCCTGTCCCTGCAAAGCGGACATCCTCTTCAACACCCGGGGCCACCATGCCTCCTTGACCGCCCAGCCGCCAGAATAGCAGATGACCGAGATGGTCTCCGGATATATGCCCCAAAGAGCGTAAGAAATCCATTGACAGAGATAGCCGACAGGCATTGAAAAACCGCCGTTATGGAGTTACCCATAGCGGCGGCATACATAATCATTTACTGCCTGCAAGCGTGATTTTTATATCTCGTTTTTTAAGTCCTGTCATAGTAGTTCCCATCACCATTTACCGAATATTTTAAAAATGTTTTTCAAAATGTTTATACAGAACAATCCCTAAAAATGTTTGCAGTAGGAATAAACCAAATATAATTCCTGTCATCCATGCTTCAATATGAAGTAATGCAAGTACAAAAGCAACAAACAAGTAGACGAAAGTCATTAACTGATACACGAAAGAACCAGCTTTCATTCTTAAAAATACTTTTCTTTCATCAACACTGTTGATATGATTTTCTCTATTTATATTTTCCAATTTTTCTTTATTTTTGGGCATTTCATAATAATAAATTTTAAGTAATTGAACACATGAAGCAAAAGCCAGGCCGAACCCCATTGCGTAAAAAAGTGTAGAGTAATAGTCAGTGTCAATAACGAAATATCCAAAACATATAAAGATTATGCCTGTAATAATCTCAATGATAAATGATAATTTTTTCTTCATTGTCAATTCCGCCTTTCATACGACTACATTTTCTTATCTAAATAATGAGCTGTTATAATCCATGTAATTTGCCCGACAGCAATAACTCCTGTTATCGAAAAAAATACAACTTTACTCATATATCCCATAAAGATAAGGGCAAATAATACAAGAACCAATAATGTAAGTGTTACTTTGTAAGCATTCGCAAGAGAAGCGTTAGTAATTGCAATATTTCTTTCATCATTTTCTGATATTTGCATTTCTTTTGTCGGCTTACTGAATATATCACACCCCATTAAAATCAATATTATCCCAATAAGTGTTGTACCATAGACAACCAAATCTGGACGAGGTACAGGTAATAGTCGATGTAGGCCTGAGCCATAAGTTAGTAAACCACCTGAAAAAATTATTACACCGATGAACAATTCGGCTTTTTGTATCTTATGCCTCATTTACTTTCCTCCTCATAAATAAAAATTTCTTCAATGCTCATTTGAAAGTATCTTGCGATTTTAAAGGCTAACATGATAGAGGGATTGTAGCGTCCATTTTCTAAAGAGCCGATTGTTTGGCGGGATACTTCAAGAGCAGCGGCTAAATCTTCTTGTTTCATACCTCTTTGTTTACGTAATTCTTCTAATCGATTTTTCAAAAGATCCCCCCTCCTGCGGAAAGTATGCTTTCCATATCTTTATTATAGCAAAAACAGTTCTGATGTCAAGTACACTTTCCATTCTGGATGCTCATTCTGCACTATTCCAATTGCTGCCTTTATGAAGCGTATACTTGTGGCGTTATACCTCTTCTGAGAAAACGAGAGAATTTTTTCTTCAGGAAAAGCGGCAGGGACAATCAATTCCCTGCCGCTTGATCGGACAGTATTCCGATTCATTCTGTTGTTCCGAACATGAAAAGAACCATGTATTCATCATAGGAAATGAAGAAGTAATCAAACGCCATATAAAGATAAACAGGTCCCAGAATATTAAGAATTTTGTCCGGATACTGACTGCATGGTCTGTAAATGCACAGGGGTTTCTGCAAGTACCAGTTCAGGTTCTGAAAAAAATCTTTTACAGCTTTTTTTAATTTCGGGCTGGAAGAGTATTTTTGAAAAGAGTGGCAAACATATTCGGTAATGTCTTCCTCTGTCTTTTCAAGATCAAAATGAATACGGTCAATATCGCTCTGCCTGACGTAGCTGTTTTCCTGATATCGGTGATAGATGTTCAGTCTTCGTTTTACTGTGTCGTCAAGCAGGGCAAGATCGTTGCCGGGAATATAAAAAATGTCTGCGTCAAAAGCGGATGTAAAATCACAGACGAGGGACAGCGTGTCTGATAAAACATCAACAACACCTGCAAGGAATGCTGTCTCTCCGGATTCTCCTTTGAAAGTCCAATATTCTCTGCTCATAATTCCCTCTCTGAACATGTAAAATATATGCGGTCATTACACTGGTAATGGTCCGGCTGGCAATAACTTTAATCTTATTGTAAACTGGTATGATCGAATTATAAACATTTTTTTACATAGATAAAGGAAAATTCTGCCGGCATCGGCATCCGGTCCGGGCCGCCGTCAAAAAAAAGTATTTGACAAATAAAGAAGAAGAGGGCATAATGATAGCGATAAAAGGCTGACAAGGGAGTCAGGAATCCGTGGGGATCCTGACTCTTTTTTGTGTGCACAGGGGTTCATACAAAGATCGGCTGCTTTGCAGCAGACGCCCTGTGCGGTGTGCAGAGGAATGGACTTCCCTGCACGATCATGATTCAGAGGAGGAGCACATTATGGACAGAAACGCGGCTATGGAGGACCAGGGCCTGTACCGGCAGCAGTTTGAGCATGACAACTGCGGAATCGGAGCGGTTGTCAACAGCAAAGGCGTCAAAAGCCACCAGACAGTGGAAAATGCGCTGCGGATTGTGGAAAATCTGGAGCACAGAGCGGGAAAAGACGCAGAAGGCAAAACCGGAGACGGTGTGGGAATTCTCCTGCAGATTTCGCATTCCTTTTTTCAGAAGGTCTGTACAAAAGAAGGGATCGCCATTGGAGGAGAGCGGGAATACGGAATTGCGCAGCTTTTCTTTCCGCAGGATGAACTGAAGTGCAACCAGGCGAAGAAGATGTTCGAGATCATTGTGGAGAAGGAAGGCATGGAATTTCTCGGTTTCCGCCAGGTTCCGGTGCATGCGGACGTTCTGGGGCGCAAGGCCAGGGAATGCATGCCCCATATTGTTCAGGCATTTATCAAAAAACCGGAACAGGTGGAGAAAGGACTGGAGTTTGACCGGAAGCTGTACATTGCCCGCCGGGTATTTGAGCAGAGCAACGACAATACCTATGTGGTGTCCATGTCCAGCCGTACGATCGTCTATAAAGGCATGTTTCTGGTGGGGCAGCTTCGGACATTTTTTGAAGATCTGCAGGATCCGGCCTATGAATCTGCCATCGCCATGGTTCATTCCCGGTTCAGCACCAACACGAATCCAAGCTGGGAGCGGGCGCATCCGAATCGTTTCATCGTCCATAACGGTGAGATCAACACCATCCGGGGAAATGCCGACAAGATGCTGGCAAGAGAGGAGACCATGGAGTCCGGTCACCTGAAGGGAGAGCTGCACAAGATTCTTCCGGTGGTGGATACGAATGGTTCCGATTCCGCCATGCTGGACAATACGCTGGAATTTCTGGTGATGAGCGGCATGGAACTTCCGCTGGCGGTCATGATCACTATCCCGGAGCCCTGGAGCAACAACCAGACGCTTTCGCAGGACGAGAGAGATTTTTACCAGTATTACGCGACCATGATGGAGCCCTGGGACGGACCGGCATCCATCGTCTTTTCTGACGGAGACGTGATGGGAGCGGTTCTGGACCGGAACGGCCTGCGTCCCTCCCGCTATTATGTGATGAAAAACGGCGATCTGATCCTGTCTTCCGAAGTCGGCGTGCTTGATGTGCCGGAGGAGGAGATTGTGCTGAAGGAACGCCTTCATCCCGGAAAAGTGCTGCTGGTGGATACGGTCCGCGGGAAGATTCTGCAGGATGAGGAACTGAAACAGCTCTATACAGTCAGCCGGCCTTACGGGGAATGGCTGGACAGCAGTCTGGTGGAACTGAAAGATCTGAAGATTCCCAACATCCGTGTGGAGGAATATGAGCCTGTCAGACGGAAACAGCTGCAGATAGCATTTGGCTATACATATGAGGAGTATAAGAATTCCATCCGGATGATGGCATTAAACGGCGGCGAGTCCATCGCAGCCATGGGTGTGGATACGCCGCTGGCGGTCCTGTCTGCGAAAAAGCGCCCGCTGTTTGACTATTTTAAACAGCTGTTTGCCCAGGTGACCAATCCGCCCATCGACGCCATCCGGGAGGAGATCGTGACCAGTACCGCCGTGTATGTGGGGAAAAGAGGCAACCTGTTGGAGGAAAAGGCGGAAAACTGTCAGGTACTGAAGATCAACAATCCGATTCTGACCAACACGGATATGCTGAAGATCAGAAAGATGAAGAAAGACGGCTTCCGGGTCGCAGTCGTGCCGATCATTTATTATAAAAGCGCGAGACTGGAGCGTGCCATCGACCGTCTGTTCGTGGAGGTGGATAAGGCATACCGGGACGGAGCCAATATTCTGGTGCTCTCAGACCGGGGCGTGGATGAGAACCATGTGCCGATTCCGTCTCTGCTGGCGGTTTCTGCCGTTCACCAGCATCTGGTCAATACGAAAAAACAGACATCCATGTCGCTGATTCTGGAATCCGGTGAACCGAGGGAAGTCCATCATTTTGCCGCGCTGCTGGGCTACGGCGCCTGCGCGGTGAATCCCTATCTGGCGCTTGACACGATCCATGAGCTGATCGAAGAAAATCTGCTGGAGAAAGATTACTATGCGGCGGTGGATGATTATAATGCTGCCATTCTCCACGGCATTGTGAAGATCGCCTCCAAGATGGGAATCTCTACCATACAGTCCTATCAGGGTGCGAAGATCTTCGAGGCTGTCGGGATCTCCAAAGAGGTAACGGATCAATATTTTTCCGGAACCGTCAGCCGGGTGGGCGGCATCACCATGGAAGACATTGCGGAGCAGACAGACCATTATCATTCCAAAGCTTTCGATCCGCTGGGGCTGGAGACGGATCTGACGCTCGACAGCCTTGGAAAACATAAAAGAAGGAGCAAAGGAGAGGAGCATCGTTACAACCCGCAGACCATCCACTTACTGCAGCAGTCTGCATGGACCAATGATTATGAACTGTTTAAACAGTATACGCAGAAGGTGGATGAGGAGCAGAGCGGGTACCTCCGGAGTCTGCTGGATTTTAAATATTCAAAGCAGCCGGTGCCCATTGAGGAAGTGGAGAGCGTAGACGAGATCGTAAAGCGGTTCAAGACCGGCGCCATGTCCTATGGCTCCATCTCTCAGGAAGCCCATGAGACCCTTGCCATTGCCATGAATCATCTTCACGGAAAATCCAACACCGGTGAAGGCGGGGAGAGCGATGAACGTCTGGACTCCGCAGGGAGCAGCGAGGACCGCTGTTCCGCCATCAAGCAGGTGGCATCCGCCCGTTTCGGCGTGACCAGTCGGTATCTGGTGAGCGCTCAGGAGATTCAGATCAAGATGGCGCAGGGAGCAAAACCGGGCGAAGGCGGACATCTGCCTGCAAGGAAAGTTTATCCGTGGATCGCAAAAACGAGGCACTCCACGCCCGGCGTGAGCCTGATCTCGCCGCCGCCGCATCACGATATCTATTCCATCGAAGATCTGGCGCAGCTGATCTATGACCTGAAAAATGCCAACAAATATGCACGGATCTCGGTAAAACTGGTATCTGAGGCAGGCGTGGGTACCGTGGCGGCCGGTGTGGCAAAGGCGGGCGCTCAGGTGATCCTGATCTCCGGTTATGACGGAGGCACCGGCGCGGCGCCGGAGAGCTCCATCCACAACGCGGGACTTCCGTGGGAGCTGGGGCTGGCAGAGACCCATCAGACCCTTTTGAAAAACGGGCTCCGGAGCCGGGTACGCATCGAGACGGACGGCAAGCTGATGAGCGGGCGCGACGTGGCCATTGCCGCGCTTCTGGGTGCGGAAGAATTCGGCTTTGCCACCGCTCCTCTGGTGACCATGGGCTGTGTGATGATGCGCGTCTGCAACCTGGATACCTGTCCGGTGGGCGTGGCGACACAGAATCCAACGCTTCGGAAGCGGTTTAAAGGAAAACCGGAATATGTGGAGAATTTTATGCGGTTTATTGCGCAGGAACTGCGGGAATACATGGCAAAACTGGGCGTGCGCACCATCGACGAAATGGTCGGAAAAACCGGACTTCTGAAGGTCAGGGAGGATGCCGCGTCCCCGATGGCGCCGAAGATGGACCTGTCTCAGATCCTGTCCAATCCTTTCGGAGGAGAGAAAGCGGAGGTGATCTTCCAGCCTTCTCATGCATATGATTTTCAGCTGGAGAAGACGCTGGATGAGAAAGTTCTTCTGAAAAAGCTCAAATCGGCGGTGGAAAAAGGAACCGGCGCCTCCATAGATATTAAAGCCGGAAATACCGATCGTACCTTTGGAACGCTTCTGGGCGCGGAGATTACCCGTTGCCATAAGGAAGGACTGCCGGAGGATACGATCACCGTTCACTGTACAGGCGCCGGCGGACAGAGTTTTGGCGCATTTATCCCGCAGGGGCTGACCATCACGCTGTGCGGCGATACGAACGACTATTACGGGAAAGGACTCTCCGGCGGAAAGCTGGTCGTATATCCGCCGAAGAACAGGGGCTATAAGGCCGAGGAAAATATCATCGCAGGAAACGTGGCGCTGTACGGCGCGACCGGCGGAAAAGCGTTTATAAACGGCGTGGCCGGGGAACGCTTTGCGGTACGCAACTCCGGAGCCCATGCAGTTGTGGAAGGCGTGGGCGAGCATGGCTGTGAATACATGACCGGCGGCCGGGTCGTTATCCTCGGAAGGACCGGCAAGAATTTCGCGGCGGGCATGAGCGGCGGGATCGCCTATGTGCTGGATGAAGACAGCCGTCTGTACCGGAATCTGAACAAGGATATGATCCTGATTGAAAAAGTAGAGAATAAATATGATATTCAGGAACTGAAAGATATGATTCAGGAGCATGTGGATGCTACCGGTTCCGAACGGGGCGCGTGGATTCTGGAACATTTTGATGAGTATCTTCCGAAATTCAAGAAGATCATTCCCTGCGATTATAAGAAGATGATTGCGTTGTCGTCCCGTCTCGAAGAAAAAGGAATGAGCACGGAGCAGGCGCAGATGGAAGCGTTTTATGAGAATTTTCAGTCAAAGGAAACGGAGGAGTGAGAGATGGGAAAGCCTGCAGGATTTTTGGAATATGAGAGAAAAAATGCGAAAGTGGAAAAACCTCTGGAACGAATCAGCCACTTCTGTGAATTCCGTACCCCACTGTCTCTGAAAGAACAGCAGGAGCAGGGCGGCCGCTGCATGGAGTGCGGCGTACCGTTCTGCCAGAATGGTGAGATGCTGGCAGGAATGGCATCCGGGTGTCCGCTTCACAATCTGGTACCGGAGACAAACGATCTGGTTTACAGCGGGAACTGGAAGCAGGCCTACGAGCGGCTTTCGAAGACTCACTGTTTTCCGGAATTTACTTCCAGAGTCTGCCCTGCTCTCTGTGAAGCTGCCTGCACCTGCAATCTGAACGGGGAACCGGTGTCCACGAAGGAAAATGAGAAAACCATCATCGAGCACGCATTTGCCAGTGGATGGGTGCTGCCAAAGCCGCCGAAAGTGCGTACCGGCAAGACCGTGGCGGTCATCGGGAGCGGTCCTTCCGGTCTGGCGGCGGCGCAGCAGCTGAACCGGCGGGGACATCTGGTCACCGTGTATGAACGGAAGGACCGGATCGGGGGACTTCTGCGCTACGGCATCCCCAACATGAAGCTGGAGAAAGAGCTCCTGGATCGCCGGATCCGTCTGATGGAGGCAGAAGGAGTGATCTTTAAGACCGGCGTGGACGTGGGAAGGGACATCTCTCCGGAGGAACTGAAAAAGCAGTATGACCGGATCGTGCTGGCGTGCGGCGCGTCCAACCCCCGGGATATTCAGGCGCCGGGCCGGGATGCCGGGAATATCCTCTTTGCGGTGGATTTCCTGTCGTCCGTGACAAAAAGCCTGCTGGATTCCGGTCTGAAGGACGGTCAGCATGCTCCGGTAAAGGGAAAGCATGTGCTGGTGATCGGAGGCGGAGATACGGGAAATGACTGCGTGGGCACCGCCATCCGCCTGGGGGCAAAATCCGTGACTCAGCTGGAGATGATGCCCAGACCCGGTGAGACAAGGGCCGCTTCCAATCCGTGGCCTCAGTGGCCGAAGGTGCTGAAGACGGATTATGGTCAGGAGGAAGCCATCGCGCTCTTCGGGCATGATCCGCGGATCTATCAGACGACGGTGAAAGAGTTCCGCAAGGACAAAAACGGCAACGTGAAAAAAGCGGTGATCGTCAGTCTGGAATCAAAAAAAGATGAGAAATCCGGCCGTATGATGATGGCGCCGGTGGAGGGCAGCGAGAAAGTGATTGACGCGGAGCTGGTGCTGATCGCGGCAGGCTTTCTGGGAAGCCAGCCCTATGTGACGGAGGCGTTTCAGGTGAAGGTGAATCCGCGGACCAATGTGGATACCCGGGAAGGCGGGTACGAAACGAACGTGCCGGGCATCTTTACTGCCGGAGACATGCACAGAGGACAGTCTCTGGTCGTCTGGGCGATTCAGGAGGGACGGCAGGCGGCAAAAGCCGTGGATCGTTCTCTGATGGGATATACCAACTGAATACAGGCATACACCGACTGCCGCAGACCAAAAGGAAAGGTTTGCGGCAGTTTTTCATTTTTTTGACACATTTTTCTGGTATTCTGGACAAAACGCATGTACGGGTTACGGAATGACACAGAACAATGCAGTCATCATCATTTTGAAAGTAAAAAATAATGTTTTTCACGGTTGTAAGTTTCCGGGAGCGCCCGGATCATGTCTGGAGGTATCATTTTGGAGCGTAACAGGAGAATGCAGGTATCATGTATCGCTGTCATGACGCTGGCGCTGTGTGTCGGCACTGCTTTTGGGATGAAATACGGGACTCGAAAGGATGCGGCGGTCTTTACATCAGGAATGCCGCTTTCTCAGAGGTCAGAGGAAGAATGGACGCAGATTCAGCTGGGAGACAGCGGAACAGACGGCGCCGTAATGATCTGTCAGGGAGGAAAATACCGGATCAGCGGAACGCTGGAGGAAGGACAGATCTGTGTGGATACGGCAGACGGCGAGAAAGTGGTGCTGTGTCTGGCAGGGGTACAGATCAGCAATTCTGCAGAAGCAGCAGTTTACATAAAAAATGTAGAGGGGACGACGATCCAGTTGGAGGAGGGAACCGAAAACATTCTTCAAAGCGGTTCGGAAACCGCTGCGGAGAATACAGAGAATACAGAAAATGCTGCAGATGCAGAAAATACGGAAAACACAGAAAACACAGAAAATGCTGCAGATGCAGAAAATACGGAAAACACAGAAAATGCTGCAGATACGGAAAATACAGAAAACGAAGAAGAGGTTCTGCCGGTAAAAGCGGCTGTCTATGCCAGGGATGATCTGACGATTACAGGAGAAGGCGCACTGAATGTATATGGCTATATCCGAAATGGGATTCATACGACGAATCATCTGACCATCAACAGCGGAACGATCCGGGTAGAGGCGGCGGATGCCGGTATTAAGGGAAAAGACTCCGTGACGATTACAGGAGGCGATTTTACAGTCATTTCCGGAGGAGACGGCATCAAATCCCATGACACCGCAGGAGAAGGATATGGGCAGATCAGCATCTCGGGCGGGACATTTCGAATCGAGAGCGGCGGGGACGGCATGCAGGCGGAGACAACGCTTGCTGTCTCCGGCGGAGATTTTACGGTCATTTCCGGCGGCGGGAGCGAAGCGGCTCCGGATGCGGCTGACAGAGGAGAAGGAAGCTTCATGACGCCGCCGGACGGGATGGAACCGCCGCTGTCCGATGGCGGAGGGGAAGAGATGATGCCGCCGATGGATGGACAAAGCGGAATGGATGGGTCGGAAGGCAAAATTCCATCGGAACAGGAAAGGGGAGACGGCATGCCTCCGACGATGCCCGATAATGACGGGCAGGGATTTCCTGAAACGCCCGAAGACATGGAAGGAAAGCCGGGTGCAGCCCGTCCCGAACGGGGAGTTCGCGGAGACGGCATGTCCCAAGGCTGGCCGGAGATGGCCGGACCTGGTGTGGAAGAAACAGCGGAGGAATCAGAAGAGGAAGAGAATACGCCTTCCTGTAAAGGTCTGAAAAGCGGTACCGGTATGGAGATCAGCGGCGGGACCTTTACCATAGATGCCTGCGATGATGCATTTCATTCAGATGGTACGATTCTGGTGTCGGACGGGGCGCTGTTCATGAAGAGCGGAGACGATGGGATCCATGCCGATACAGAGCTTATCGTTACAGGCGGTTCCATAGAAGTTGAGACATGTTATGAAGGACTGGAAGCCAACCAGATCAAGATCGAGGATGGCCAGATCCGGATTACTTCGTCGGATGACGGCATCAATGCCAACGGCGGCAGGAATGTCTGGCGGGGCAGAGGCATGAGAGATATGGAAGATGTGGAAGAGAACGAAGAAGAAATGCCGAATCTGTGCATCAGCGGGGGCGCCGTTCTGGTGAATGCCGGCGGCGACGGCCTGGATTCCAACGGAAATCTTATGGTCCTGGGCGGTACGGTTATCGTGGACGGACCGTCGGACAATGGGAACGGAGCGCTGGATTCCGGCTCTGAAAGCGGCGGTCGCTGCATGGTTCACGGCGGGCTTGTTCTTGCGATCGGGAGCTTTGGCATGGCAGAATCCTTTGACAGTGACTCTGAACAGCGTTTCTTTTCCTGCCGTGTGGATTCCGGATTTCAGGCAGGAAGCGTGATCACGGTCACGGACATGGAAGGACAGATCCTGTATACGCATACAGCTGCAAAAGAAGGCGATTCTGTCGTGTTCAGCTGTCCGGAGCTGACAAAGGGAGAGACTGTTTTTCTGGATGTGGATGGCAGGACGCAGGAAGTTGAGATATCACATGGAATTTGATGGCATCAGCGGCAGATAATTTCGGAAAAAAGCCGTTGACGAAGAAAAAGCGGCCATTTACGTTAACCCTGTTGCCGGTCACGAAAACCGGACGATATATAAAAGAGATCGGAAACATTTTTAGCCGAATCTTGATTATTTGTAGAGTCCATTTATCAGAAAGTCCTGCAAAGGCTGAAAAGGAGAACTGTGCCATGCTGACCATTGCCATTTGTGAAGATGAAACTTATTTTTCCACCCATATCAACGGGCTGGTACGCCGATATCTGGCAGATAAAAATATGAAAGCATCCATAGAGTCATATTCCAGCGGGGAAGAACTTCTTACTGTCGGCCGGAATCCGGACATCATCCTGATGGATATAGAACTTCCCGGTTCAAATGGCATGGAGGTTATTGGAGATTTACGTGAGAAAGGGTGCAGAGGGCAGGTCATTTTTATCACCGCATATGAAAAATATGTGTTCCAGGCTTTTGATGTGGATGCCGTTCATTATATTTTGAAACCTGTGGAGGAGAAAACATTTTTTTCGGCAATGGACAAGGCTGTGAAGCGCACGGAGACGGACAGTGAGAGAGCTCTTCTGCTGACGAAAAACGGTCTGAATACAAAGATTTTTATGAAAGACATTTTATACTGCGAGGTGTATGATCACAAAATTTCTGTTGCTGCTCTTTATGGGAAATTTTCCTATACCGGGACTCTGGGGTCTCTGGAGAAACAGTTAAGCGGCGATTTTTTCCGGTGCCATCGAAGTTATATCGTCAATATGAACCATGTACTGGACAGGAACGGCGAGACAGTGACCGTGACAGGAGGCGGCAGGATTTTCGTGTCCAGAAGAAAGAAGCAGGAGTTTGAACGGAGACTTTTGGAAATGTGTAAAAGAGAGGGGATACGATGAGTCGGCCAGGGACTTCGGAACTGCTGCTTTGCGGGTGGTGGTTTTTGTTTAATGGGTGGATCCAGTATCTGGAGATTAACTTTTTGTGTGGAGTCACCAACAGACCGGGGTGCAGGTTTCTTCCCCTGTGGATAGGATTCAATGAACTTTTCATTGCGGCAAAACTTTTTCTGGGGATGCCGACTGATTTTTTTCTTCATATACTGCTCCTGGTGCTGTTTTCCGTTTGTTTTCTGAAGATCCCGTGGAATATGGCTGTGGCGCCCCTGGTCATTACAGGGACGCTGTACACGTTTATAGAGGGGTATTCGGCTGTGTGCATGTATTGGATTTCCAGAAACACAGAGTCGAAAATATGGGGAACGGCACTGCAAATCGGTGTTTCCGTCCTGCTGTCCGCAGTATATTTTGGGATATTGAAACTGGTCAGGAGGAGGTACTCGGATGCATTACAGTGGCCGGTTTTTTCTTACCTGTATGTGCTGCTGTTTCCCTGCGGATTTATCGTCCTGCTGGTGAGGATGGGATTGAAACTGGACAGCAGGGAGCTGGAACGGTATTTTTTGACCATTGGAATGGATACCGGCATTGCTGTTTTTTTAATTCTGGGTGGAGCCATGGTGATATTTCTTATGATGATAAAGCTTTTCTCCGTCATTGTCTGTCAGGCACGGCGGGAGAACAGTCTGATGATCATGAAGGTACAGATGGAGGGACAGAGAACCTATATGGAGGAGGCAGAGAAAAGGAACAGGGAATACTCCAGATTTCAGCATGATATCGACAATCATCTGCTGGTGCTGTCAGGACTTATTCGGGAACGGGACTATGAGAAAGCAGAGGAGTATATCGGCGGGCTTCAGATCAGAAGTGAGTCGCTGGCAGAACCGGCACCTACAGGCAACGGGGTTCTGGATATTTTACTGAAAGAAAAGGTGAGCTATGGGATGCGCAACGGGATCCGGGTTTCCTGCAATGTGAGGATTCCGGAGGATTTTTATTTTGAAGATATGGATCTGAGCATTCTTTTTGCCAATCTTCTGGATAATGCCATAAAGGCGTGCAGTGCTGTTCCGTGCGGGGACAGGGAGATTTTTATTTATACAAAGACTCATGGACGTTTTCTGGTCATTGAGTCTGCCAACAGCTGGGTGCCCGGGCCTGTGGAGGAAGGGATCGGCCTGATGAACATCAGAAACGTGACGGCAAAGCATCAGGGAACGATTGAGATATCCGATACAGACAGGCAGTTCAGGATCAGCGTGTTATTGTGCGCTCCAAAAGGAGCGTAGGACAGAGATTATACCTTCAGGAATGCGCATTTCTGTCAGAACACAGGATTTACTGTTGCATCAGGCCCGCCAGATCCGAGAACTTCCGTTTGCGAGCAGTTCTCTCAGAGACGGGGAAGAAGAAGCGAAAGAATCCGCTTTGGCTGTTCGGAGATCATTGGATACTTCTGCCAGCTTTTCTTCCATGTTTTTTAACTTTTCCTTAGAGTTCTGTCCGGTATCTGCGCCAACCGCTTTCATAAGGAGCATCTCGCTTTGCAGTTGCTGCTGCCTGCTTTGTAAGCTGGTCACCTTATCAGAACTGTTATCAGATTTCTGTGATATTTGGTGATTTTTATTTCTGTTCGCTTTGTTCTGTTCCATTGTAACCAATGGACTGGTATAACCTGGTTTGATTTGTATGGACATTCTGTCTGTTTCCTTTCTGAACTGTTTCGCTGTGACATTCATCTGTGTTCCTGCGTTCCGGACAAAAAGCGCTCTGAAGGTCGTACTGTTTATATCGGATGGATGTTTTGGGGAAATAGAGAGAAAACGTGAACGGCTTTTTGGGAAACGTAAATGGTAAGCTTAAGTTGGAGAAAATCAGACGGGGTCGTTCTGTAAATTGGAACTGATCCGCAGAAAAGGAGCCGGATTCTTTGATATGAATCGTATACTGCACTTTGGTAAATCATAATTGACTAAAAAACAGTTGAGTGCTATGGTATACACAATACAAAACAGGAGGTAGTGGTATGTTTATTGGCAGAGAGCATAAACTGGCTTCTCTGATTTTGAAAATTTAAGAGGTCAAAAAGAACACGGAAGATAAAGAGGATAAAAAAATGCCGGCATTTAATGAAGATACCAGAGTAAAGATTCCAGTCACGATTCAGTTCTTAAGGCTGGACTATGATTATCAGTCAATGAAAGCGGATGATATTGATATTGACTTTAATACAAAGATTTTTGTGAACAGGTTGAAGCCTGCTCTGGAAAGAATCAATAGAAGAAATTTTACTTATGATGAGATGAAGCGTATTCTGACCGATATTCACAATATGCTGAAAAACAATGATCTGGGAAAAGAGTTTTACAACTGGCTGGTTGCGCCTGAGGACAGAGTGAAGCTGATTGATTTTGAGGATATTACAAAGAATGATTTTGCAGTCGTAGACGAACTGCCCTACAGCATCGTGGAAGGAACAGAGGAAGGATCTTTTCGACCGGATATCAATATTTTGATCAATGGAATGCCTCTTGCCTTTCTGGAAGTAAAAAAGCCCAATAATGACGGCGGCATTCAGAAAGAATTCGATCGGATGATAAACAGGAGATTGAAAAATCCGGATTACCGGAAATTCTTCAATCTGATTCAGCTTGTCTCCTTTTCCAATAATATGGAGTATGAAGAAGATGACGATGCAGAGGATGTAAAGGCAGGTTCCTTTTATACGACGCCCAACGGAAAGAACACTGGTTTTTCTTTTTTCAGAGAAGATGATAAGCAGTACCATGATACATACCCGTATAAAGAAATTGAGATGGATATGATTCAATTCGTGATGAAAGACTGTGGTTACAATCCGGAAGAAACAGATACGCCGGAGTTTGCCGAGAACTTAAAAACGACGACTCCGTGCAACCGCTTTGTGACTTCTGTATTTGATAAGGAACGATTTCTGTATTATCTGCAGTATGGAATCATGTTTATCGATGGCCGGATTCCGGAAAAGCACATTATGCGATATCCTCAGTTTTTTGCAACAAGAAAAATCATTGAAAGACTGGAAACAGGCGGAAAGGGCGGTATCATCTGGCATACGCAGGGCTCTGGAAAGACAGCAATTGCCGCCTTTTCCAACCGGGTGATCCGGGATTACTATGCAAAGAAAGAAATCAGTACCAGATTTTTCTTTGTAGTGGACAGGATTGAGTTACTTAGACAGGCCAGTACGGAATTTAAAAACAGAGGATTGAGGGCTGTAAACTGTAAGGATAAGGCGAGCTTTACCAAAGAGCTGAACAAGACGCTTTCTACAGATGTCGGCAGTAAAGCAATCGGCGAAATCTGTGTGGTGAATATTCAGAAATTTGAAGGAAAGATGCCGGAAGCAAAGAACGATTACAAAGCAAACGTGCAGCGGATTTTCTTTGTGGATGAGGCGCATAGAAGTTATTCTTCTACCGGGGAATTTTTCAAAAACCTCATGACCTGCGATCTGGATGCGGTTTATATTGCACTTACCGGCACGCCGCTGCTTTCGAGAAAAGAGCGCTCCAATCTGAAATTTGGGGACTATATCCATAAATATTTCTATGACAAGTCTATCGCGGACGGATATACGCTTAGAATTAAAAAGGAAAATATTGATACAGTAGCAAAATCAGAGATTAAAAAGAATCTGGAAATCGAAGATAAACAGCTGGAAGACAAAGATGTATTTGAATCAGACGCCTATGTAAACGCATTGGGAGCTTTTATTGAAAAAGACTTTGTGAACTTCCGACTGCAGAATTCCGATCCGTCCATTGGGGGCATGATTGTGTGCAGGACGAACCCTCAGGCAAAAAAGGTGCATGAGTGGTTCCGGGCAAATTCGAAACTGAATACAGGTCTGGTCATTACAGACACAGACGATCCGAAACAGAAGAAGAGAAATAAAAATCATCAGCTGGATTTCAGAGAGACACTTGCTCCGGATATGCTGGTTGTGAATTTTATGCTGACTACGGGTTATGATGTAAAACGTCTGAAAAAGATGTATCTTCTGCGCGGTCCTCATGCGCAGTCTCTTTTGCAGACCATATCCAGAGTGAACAGGCCATATAAATCTCCGAACGGGAAGGTTTATAAATATGGCTATATCGTTGATTTTGTAGATATTGAACAGGAGTATGATAAAACGATCGAAGCCTATATAAAAGAACTGGAAGCAGACCTGAATGAGAACGGCGAAAATGAAGGCTCCCTTTCCGGGCTGGTGATTGATAAGGAAGATATTAACCGGAAGTATCACAAATACACAGAAGAGCTGGAAGATATTATTTCTACCGATAATCTGGAAAGATTTTCAAAACAGCTTACCTTCTACAACAAAGAAACACTGCTGAAGATTCGGAGACTGTTAAACGGCATCAAAGAATGTCACACAGAATTTATACTCTCCAGAGCGATGGACTATGCGGCACAGGTTGATTCCGAAAAGAACAAAAAACTCCTGAAGGCAACACAGGAAAGAATTGATTTTGTCAATCTCTCCAGGAATACGGTGGATATGATGGACGTGATTTCCAATGAGGAAGTTGTGGAAATTCTGTATGAGTTTATAAAAGTGAAGATCATCATTATGGACCTGGGGCAGATCACGCAGGACAACCCGAAATTCCAGAGATTTTCCAGAGTTGTCCAGGACATCCAGAATGAGATAAAGAAGAACAAAAATAAAGGTGATATTAAGATCAGAAAACTGGACGAGCTTCTGCAGAAGATTTTCAATGATCTGTCTATCTCAGACTTAAGTGATCTGGATGCGATTACGGATGAACTTCTGGAGGCTCTGGAAAGAGCGAGAAATATCAATTACGAAAATGAGAGATTGTCAAAGCTTTACGGCGGTAACTATGCTTTTGTGAAAACGTATCAGGATGCCGTAGGCACGTATCCTGCCGATCGGTCAGAGATTGAGAGAACGCTGGTCATTATATACGGCGCGGTAGAAGATGCGCTGGATAAAGAGATCGTGACGATTCAGGGCAGGAAAAACTTTGCTGATTCCGTAAAATCAAAAGTTACGAAAATTCTTTTAAAAGAAAATTTACACAGGAAAATAAAAAATTTTTATGCAAAGTTGCTTTATGATCTGTACACAAATATACAGTTGTTTAAATAGCAGGAGAATCGATAGATGCCGGACATTTTTACATTAGAGAATAAGATCAAACAGATGATTGATGAAATGAAAGGACTTTGCCAGACAAATGGTTTATCCAACCAGGCGAGTGAGGAAGTGGTGATAACTTCTGTATTCCTTTATAAGTTTTTGAACGATAAATTTATGGCAAATATGAAAGAGTTTGCCAAAGATATGGATATGGGTGTGGAAGAAGTTCTGCAGGACGAGGATGTATTTGCAGGGTTTTATGACAGTTATCCGCAGGATGTGGCTTTTAAGTATGAGGATACCATTGAGTGCCTGATTAACAAAGTGGGAAACGATCAGTTTTACAGGCTTTATGATGACGCTCTGGAGAGAATATCCAATTATCCGGAAAATGAAGAGTTCAGCATTGATACCGCTGACGGCGGAAGAAAGCCGCTGTTTACCAGAATCACAGAAAATGTGGAAGCGTCCAGACGAAATAATTTTGCCCGGAATATCTTTGGAATCATCAGCCAGGATAAATTTGACTTTGGGGAAGCATTCAGGAACAACTTTGACTTTTACAGTGCCATTTTCGAATATCTGATCAAAGATTATAATGTAGCCAGCGGCGTATATGCAGAATATTTCACGCCGCAGGTGATTTCTGCCATTATCGCAAAGATTCTGGTGGAAATGTCGCCTGTGGAAGATAGGATCTATGATGTATACGATCCGTCGGCCGGTTCCGGGTCACTGGTGCTCCACCTTGCAAATGCGTTGGGAAAAGGGAGCTTTGGAGACAGGGCACAGGTTTATACACAGGACATCTCGGGCAAATCCTCCCGGTTTCTCAGAACGAACATGCTGCTTAACGGGCTTACCAACAGTCTGGACAATATTATTGAGGGAGATACACTGGATACGCCGGCTCATTATACGATCGCGCATGACCCGGGCTCGGGCGTCAAGCAGTTTGACTATATTACCTCAAATCCTCCGTTTAAGATGGATTTTTCCTCTACACGAAATGCCATTGAACAGAAGTGGGCGGATTCGGAAGTAAGGGACGGAATCAGAAGATTCTTTGCAGGAGTGCCAAAGATTCCCAATAAAAAGAAAGAATCCATGGGAGTGTATCTGTGCTTTATCCAGCATATTCTCTGGAGCCTGAAAGCGGATGGAAAAGCTGCGATTGTGGTTCCGACTGGGTTTATCACAGCACAGTCCGGGATTGAGAAGACCGTCCGTCAGACCATCGTCGACAGACACTGGCTGAAGGGCGTGATCTCCATGCCCTCCAATATCTTTGCCAATACGGGAACCAATGTGTCTGTTCTCTTTATCGACAAGTCCAATCAGGACGGAAACATCATGCTGATTGATGCTTCCAAGCTGGGGGAGAAGAGAAAAGAGGGAAAGAACCAGAAAACGGTACTTCGTCCGGAAGAAGTCAAAAAAATAGAAGATACTTTTATCAATCAGGAAGTGGTGGAAGACTTCAGCGTATCGGTCAGCTATGAACAGATTGCAGAGAAAAATTATTCCCTGTCTGCGGGGCAGTATTTTGAAGTAAAGATTGAGTTTGTGGAGCTCAGCGAGGAAGCGTTTCAGCAGAGGATGAGGGCGTATGCGGAACGGCTTGATCAGCTGTTTGCAGAAGGGAAAGCTCTGGAGGAGGAAATAAAGGAGAGGCTGGGGGAGTTGAAGTATGAGTAAAATTGTTACTACTACATTAGAAAAAGTATGTCGTCCAGAAAAGGGGGAAATTATTTCAGGGCCATTTGGTTCGAATATTAGTAGTAAATATTTTGTTAAAGAAGGAATTCCAGTAATAAGAGGCAATAATTTGAGTTTGTCTTTAGATAAATTTTATGATGATGGTTTTGTTTTTGTGACGCAGGAAAAGGCAGATGAACTAAATTGTTATGCAGACAGGAAAGATTTAGTGTTTACTGCAGCAGGAACAATAGGGCAGGTAGGATTGATACCAGAAAATTCAAAGTTTGACAGATATGTTATATCCAACAAACAAATACGTGTAAGAATTGATTCAAATAAGATAGATGTTCTATATGCATACTATTGGTTCGCAAGCCCTTGGATTCAAAGGCTATTGACTTTAAGTAATAAGGGGAGTACAGTTCCTCTTTTGACATTGTGGGAAGTGAAAAATTTGCCTGTTTCATATCCAGAGGATATTGAGGAACAACACAGAATCGCGCTTGTTCTGGAGACGATAACGAAAAGAATTGAAAATAATAATAAGATCAACAAAGAATTAGAATCCATGGCGAAAACAATCTACGATTACTGGTTCTTGCAGTTTGAATTTCCGAATGAAGATGGAAAGCCATATAAATCTTCCGATGGGAAAATGGTTTGGAGTGAAGAACTGAAAAGGGAGATTCCGGAAGGGTGGAAAGTTAAAAGAATTGATGATTTTGGGAAACTGAATAACGGGATTAATTATAATAAAAACGAAGTTGGAGATAAAAGTTATAAAATAGTGAATGTCCGCAACATTTCAGAGACATCACTGCTGTTGAGCAAAACAAAGATGGATGATATCGTTTTAACTGCCAGGACTGCTGATAATTATTTGTTGAAGGAAAATGATATTCTTATTGCAAGGAGTGGTATTCCGGGAGCTGTAAGAATTTTAAATAATGATATTGAAAACACGATTTATTGCGGATTTATCATATGTCTAAGACTGGCATCTGATTTGTATCGCAGATATTTAGTTTATAAACTAAAAGATTATGAGAACACAACCGCGACAACTTCAGGTGGCACAATCATGCAGAATGTAAGCCAAGGTACGCTGAAGAGCATAAAATTTGCAGTGCCAGAAAAGAGATATATTTTAAAATTTAATGAAAAGATAGATAGTATATGGTCAAATATGCAAAATAATGAGAAAGAAAATCAGGCACTTGTCTCATTGCGAAATTTTCTATTACCACTGTTGATGAATGGCCAGGTAGGATTTAAAGATGTTGTATAAAAGGGAGAAAATCAATGATTATACCTTTAAGTGTGAAAAATCAAAGTATAGAGACATCAGGAATTACGAGTGATTATAAAGAGGCATTATGTGAATTTATCTGGAATGGTCTGGAAGCAAATGCTACGGAGATAGATATGAACTATCGCAGCAATACCGCATTTGGAATTGGCGAGTTGTCTATTGAGGATAATGGAGATGGGATTAATTATGAAGAACTGAAAGATACTTTTGGCGCTTTTTTGACATCCAGGAAAAATCTTATATCATTAAAAATGAAATCAAAAGCGAATAAAGGAAAAGGAAGATTTTCTTTTAGTTCTTTTTCAAATATTGCAAAATGGACTACAGCATATAAGTGTGGTACAACACTGAAAAAATATGAAATTGTATTGAGAGATGATAAAAAAGAAATCATTGATTGTACAGATCCTGTGATTGTGAGGACAGGAAAAACGGGTACGAAGGTAGAATTCTACAATATACATACACTTACAGTAGAAAATATGGATTTTGAAATATTAGAGCCTGTATTGTTGAAAGAGTTTTCCTGGTTTTTATATTTGTATAAAAATCGCGATATTAAAATTTCTGTAAATGGGAGTCCTGTTGACTATAGTAAATATATTAATACAGATTTGAGCGAAAAAGTATACAAAGTAATCAATAATCATATTTTTGAAATTAATTTAATTGTATGGCAGGAATCAATAAAAGAAAAATTTTGTTGTTATTTTTTTGACAGTAATAATTCTTTGAAATGTAGAGAAACCACTACTTTTAATAGAAATACAATCTCTTTTAATCATAGTGTGATTATTAAATCATCGTTCTTTGATAACACCAGTTTACAACTTTTGAATATTTTTAAAGCCTGACAATATATAGCCCTCAATGATTTTGATTAGGGAGCATGA